>NZ_JAYJLI010000006.1:0-237263 GCF_051948675.1 Enterobacter sp. Lyrl_3 | reverse complement strand
GCATAACGCGCGGGCAAACTGGCCGCTGTCGAATCCCTTCGCCACCTCAGACTTGAATACGCCGGGCAACACATAGAACAGCAGCGGATCATCCTCGTGACTACCCTTATTCCGGTAACCCGCCAGCTCACTTATTGGCAGGCTTTGCTCGTCATAGGGTAATGGGGCAAACCGTCGCATACCGAAGGTGCTGAGGAACTGCACCGCCTGCTCTATGATCTGCTCAATTTCTTTATTGCCAGTGCCGAACACGCCAATCCAGGCGTTATAGCTGTGCTGCAGCGCATCACGACAGGTCTGCTCATCCCAGCCGGTGATCACCCTGCCCAGCAACAGGGCAGCTTCCAGAATGGCAAACCGCGAGCCAACACGGTGAACCTGCTCACCATAATCAGCCGGGATCAGATTCCGCCAGCGCTCTTCTGCCGAACGTACCGCGGCAACGGCTTCATCGCGATGCTCAGCAAGCCAGCGGATCCATTCCCGCCCGGCGACACCATGATTATTCTGATACGCGTCCTTCAGGGCATCGGCATGCTGCTTTCCGTTTTCATAATCGTGGAACCGTACGGCCCTGCTCATCGGGATGTTCAGCAAGCGTACCAGCTGTCCGGCCTTGGCCTTTCGCCCGGCGCCGGCGACAAACGTTTCCATATCAACTTCGCCGGTACTGATGGCAACGGTACGCCAGCGCTTCAGCTCACGGTTCCCACCCTCTTTGGCCCCCTGCAGCTTCCCGGTGCCGTTGAACAGTGCATAGGCGGACTTCCACACCTCAACGGGATCAGCGCCCTGCCCGATTTCGTCCAGCGGCATTAGCGCATCATTGTGTGCCGCCGCCTCGTTCGCCAGCCCCAGCGCTGTTCCGTACCAGGTCAGGCGCAACATATCGGGGTTGCCATACAGGCTGGAAGCCACGTTTGCTGTTGTGGTTTTCCCGGCGCTTGACTGCTCGTAAAAGTGAATACCGAAACCGTCGGCACCAGTAAGACCAATAAGCGGTGCTGCCAGCGATGCCGCCATGGCTGTCATCATGGAATAGTTGCCGCTGGCAAGGCGCGCCACGCTGTTACGCCAGCTCTCAGTGTCCCCTTTCATGGTGTAGCCCGCTGCGGCAGAACTGCGTCCATTGAAGAGCACAGGGTGTTCAGGTTTTCCGATAATTTCACCATCCGGCATAATGTAGGCACCGCACTGCCAGCCAGTGGCATGAGCGATGCGCCACAGCTGCCCGCTGCCGCTCCTCTGCATCCAGTCGGCCAGGGTAGCCCGCAGGTTACTTTTTGTGGTGACGTTGACCCCGCCGCCCTTAAGGGTGCGCCAGCCCTCCCGCTCGCCAATATCTGCCTGCGGAATGGCGCGGATGACCGGCATTTCTTCCCCTTCTGGCTGCCAGCGCAGGATCAGATAACGGTCCTTGCCGTCTGAGCCGATGCTCATCACGTCCAGGGGGGAGCATAGCCAGCTCTCATTGAGAGTCACTCCACCGCTTTCCTTGTCCACTTTTGGTGTAACCCAGTACACCCCGTCATCGCGGCTCTCAATCCGGGGTTTCAGATCATCATCGGTCACAGACTGGTGTTTTTTCCCTTTGACAGGCAGAGAGACCACCACGCTATTCCCCTCCTCAGCATCTGCCTTTAGTGAAGGCAGTCGCGCCGTCCAGTCCTCCAGCATCTCCTGGCTTTCGGAATAAAAGCGAGCCTCCTGCACACCGGCCAGCGCAAGCTTCGTGGCGATAAGGCTGAGGTGCTTTTCGGATATTGCCCCGGCCCGGTAGACCCGGACATAGCGCCGATCGGCGTCAACGATGTTCAGATTATGCAGTTCATCGAGCTGCTTTTTACCGAGATAAACCGGAGGGATCGTGTCGCCGATTGTATTGTGGCGCTGCCAGTCCTCAGCGAAGGTCCATGCCTTTTCCCCGGCAAAGATAATTGCCTCGGTAAACGGATCTGGCGGCAGTTTGTTCAGGTTCGGTGCGTTCTTCATCATCTACCCCTCAGTGAGCCACTGGTGCTGCCGGAATGCCTTCCGTTTTGAGCGTTTCAATAAAGCTGTCGTGAAGAAGCGCCATACCTTTAAGCCCCTCTTCGGACATATCGATGCCTGTGACAGAACTGATGTCGATCATGCTCCGGTAAATTGCCATCGCCATTTCCGTCGCTTTATTCGCAGGGAACATTTCATATGCCAGTCCCTCAACATGGCTTGCCAGGGCGAAACGTTCCGACCACGGGTAAATGACAATGCCGCCCTGTTCACCGCTATAAATGGCGACGTCCTCCGGCTCTCCCTGCTCATTTTTCACTTCGACGGCACCGTGGGTATCAAACATTTCGCAAATATAAACAGCAGCCACAACCCAGCGCCAGAGCACAAGATTTTGTTCATCCGTCACGACCAGACACCCGGTGTGCATGCCATGCCAGATGGCGGCGACAAGACGCAACCCCTCCACTAAATCGTTGTCATACTCTCCGCTATCGAGTTTCTGAATATCAGTTTCCGGAACGACCGCATCGGCTCCGTTTTGCTGACTGTGGAAATAAAGAACAAAGTTTTTTTCTGCTTCCAGACGATTCATCAGGATATATTTATCTGTCTGGTTGTCGCAGCCCGAAAAATAATTACCATCTGTTTTACGCATGATAAATCTCCAGTCCAAAGTTATTATCTTTCGGGTTTTCCAGTGCGGAGGTCACCGCTTCTTTCATCACTTCATTCATAAACTCCACACCATCGGAGGTGAGGCGAGTGTTATCCTTGCTAAGCATCCCGGCATAGGTCTCCGCCAGCATCTTCACGCCTTTCTCCCGGCCGAACTTACGGAAACACTGGAGCTCCATGCTGTTGATAAGGCAGCTGGCAACAGCCCTCTCAGTAAGGTTATCCAGCGCCACTACCTGTTTTTTCACCATGAGATTAAGAACTGCGGAACCGCTGTTACGCAGGCGGCAATAATGGATAAAAGCATCAGCGATATGCTTTCGGTTTAATTCAAGAGAATTATTTGACTGGCTCATAATTATTGTTTTCCCTGCCATCAGGGCGAGCAATCCCCCGACCTGATGGCCGTTAATTTATGGATAAGCGTTAACTGATAATATAGAAACTATCTACCGGACTTTCGCCTGCGCTCACTAATATTAAAGTCTGCCTCATCAGCGTTAATTTTCAGCGCCTGTGCGATACCCGGTAAATACATCAGCATTTCACCCAGATTATGCAAATCCTCCCGCGCCATATCATCGGTGTAGTTTTTGTTATCGCAGGCCCAGAACACGATATTGCCGACAGACCCCAGTCCGGACATGATGCCCTCGTAAGCACCTTCGGAATGCATGCGGATCGCCGTCAGTGATTCATCATCCTCTTTACCCAAATCGCAGCGGGTAAGCAGTTGTTCGATATTACTCATACTTTCCCTCCTGCCAGCTTTTTAAGGTCAATACCGTAAACCTCCAGCCATGCGCCAGCAGGCCAGGACTTAACGCTGCCATAACGTTCATCCGGCACATCCCTGGCCTCAACACCATTGTCCCGACACCAGCGGCGTAATGGTGCGAATTTAAATGCTCCCTTCCGGCTGGTTGCCTTCTCAATTCTGGTGATGGTTGCATGTTTTTCGCTTTCGCCGAGCTGCTCTTCCAGATCCCGGCATCGACGGGTTGCGGCGCTGAGTTTTCCAAGAGCAGAGGCTTCGCGTTTCCGGCTGATTTGTGCTTTTGTTCGCTCAGCTTCATCAGCACGGGCTTTCTCTGCCAGGCGCCCCTGCTCTGACGCCATCGCAATCTGGAGGATTTCCATCGTGGACAGTTCACGCTGCACGGGGGCAGGCTGGTAACGCGCTTCCAGCTTGTCGACCAGGCCACGGCGTACCGCTTTTGACTCACGGGCAGCAACGCGGAGAGCCTGCTTATATCGCATCCCGATGACTTCCTGATCCGCGCCACCTTTTTTGCTATCCATGGGGGTTACGAAAGTTTCGTAAGCCTCCCCGGCAAGCTCATCTTTAATGCGGGCAACAAAATCATTATTACGAATCGGTTTCTGCCCGCACTCTTTGCGCGCTTCATTAACCATCACTAGCAGTTCCTGCGAGTCGATATAATCAGCACCCTTATCCAGGATACCGCCCGCCATCAGTTCAGTTTTATCAGCCATTGCACACCTCGTGTTCATTTTCAGTCTGATCGCCAAGATCCAAAGCGTTTGTTGATTCCTGCGTCAGATGGGCTGCAATATCGACAAGTGATATCACGTACATCTGCAAATTCTTTTCACCGGAACCGAGAATGCGGGTTGCACAATTCATCAGATCCAGCGACCGTTGAAGATTGAGCAACACATCGCCTTCTGTACGATAAATGTGTGGTTTATCCATTGTCGGCCTCCACTACTTCGCGAGCGATCTCCTCGATCAGGTCGATAAGCTCAAAACAAATTTGCTCTTCTCTTTCGCTGGAAACGAGGTAACCGGCAGCAGCAGCCAGCGCCTGAATTTTCCCCATAGCATTTATCGCGTCCAGAACCTTAACGTTGCGCATTGCATACCCCCTGTTCAGAGGTGACAGACCAGCCAGCCCGTTGAGCCATTTCCAGAAATGACGGCAGAGTTGCAATATGCTCACCATTCACCAGCGGGTAGTCACACACATGGCGACCTTCTGTAAGCTGAACAACAACGCGACCAGTGAAGTCAGGAGCTACATGCAGATTTACGTTCAGTACTGCGGTAAGTCCTTTCATCAGCATCTGTTTTGTAAACTCTTCGGCATCACCCTGCGTACCACAACCCAGACAGCAGAACGTCTGCGCCGAAGGATCAACCGTGAAAGACGGCGTTTTCTCGTTATGGAGCGGGCACAGACCGACGTAGTTTTTGCCCTGACGTTCAAGCTGAACGTGCTTACCGATGATTTTCAGGATGTCACTCATTCCCGGCCTCCTGCGCTTTTTTAGCGACCTCTTCAATCTGCGACATCAGGATCTCCGCCAGCTCAGTACGATCTGGGGTATCAGTAAGAAACTGAGCAGCACGAGCCAGTGCTTCAATTTCAATCAGTGCGTCATTTCTGGTGAGTTCAGCCATGCGCCACCTCCTGAACACCGGAGGTGCAGGTGTCGAAGCGTTGCTCGAAAAACAACGAAAAATGGTCACCGCCATCAAACAACTCAAGGCGGCAAGGTGCTTTGGTGAGGATTTGCGCGGCAAATACCAACTTCCAGCCAGGGAAAAGTGCACGCGCCAGTTCTTCGGTAGCTGCTCCAGCTCGCAGCACAACGGGGGTGGCGTTAGGTTTATCTAGCGGGGTGCCCAGAAACAGATATACAAATGCAGGGCGAGTTTGGGTATCATGTGAACATGCCATAATGTTACTCCGATTAACGTTGTGGTTAGAGGCTCCAGATGGACTGCAATCCGCTGGAGCTTCGCTATCATTGAGCGCTGCAACACTCAACTGGCACCCACTATAAACACAAAGTGGCACCCACAACAACTCTTTTTCAAAATTATTTTTTGTGTATACTGGCACCCACCAATAGAGATGGAGATCAGTAATGCCGCCAAACAACATCAATAACAAGTCACAAAAGATGAGCGCCCGCGTTCCACACGAAGTTGCACAAGCTGTTGAATCAGCTAAAGAGGAAGGCGAAAGTACAGCCCAGTTCATCGTTACTGCATTGGAAGGGGAGATCAAACGTCGAAAACGAAAGAAACCCAGCGTTGATTCGGCGGACTGACACATGGTAAAAGAACCCAATGGCTCTCCACCGGCAGAGGTAGAGAAAAAGCCAGAGCAAGTCCTGCCAAAGTCTGTACTGAAGCAACTCAGGCTGCGGCAGCGCAAAAAATCGAAGGAAAATCCTGACCAGTGATCGATCTGGTTTCCAAAGGCAACGTTCGCAGCGTTGCCTTTTTCTTTGTACGCACGGGGTGTACTGCCAGTAAAGTCGCTCATACTGATACCTCGCCTTTCCCGCCACCGATCAACTCGAATGGTATCTGACCAATTTCATTCACCAGTTTTTGTGCCTTAACCAGTTCCGGCAAATCATCCTGGCGCTTACGAAGACGGCGGCCGGCATCAGAAGAATCCTCATCTGAAGCCTTCCAGGCTGCTGCAACAATATTTCGCATCTGTTCAATCGTGTGATGAACATCCAGCTGAGGAACTGAATTGTCTTTTTCAATGAGATCAAGAGCCCACCTTCTGACCTCTTTGGCAACCTGAGTGTCAGCAAGGAACCCCAACAAATGGAGTCCACGTGGAGAGAAGACTCGCACCTTTTTTCTACGTAAGTTATTGTTTATCCCATTGGTCATCAATGTGATGACCTTTGACATCCCTTCGGTAAACTCATCTTTATTCCTGTTGTACAGGTTAGTAATGGCCTTGACCTGTGCATAGCCCAAAAGTCCTGCGGCCTGTTTTGCTGTGAACCAGATTTTTCCGTCGCCATTGTCAAACGGAATTACCACCTGGTCATGAAACTTCAGCTCGCGGCAATTAATATTCTGGCCGATTTCAGAGTGAGCGAGTCCCTGCCCGGAGAGGGCACTTAATTTATTCATGGTTATTTACCTGACGTTAATTAGTTTGATGACTGTCGCGACAACCAGATCTTAATCAGATGTGAATGCAACGACACGCAACAAATGCACATAGGGTGTTCTTTATCAGGCAACCTCCTTGCGCGATTCTTCGATGCGCTGGCTAATCCAGTCATCAACTTCACTTTCAACAAAGGCTATGGCACGGGAACCAATTTTGACAGACGAAGGGAATTTCCCCTGACTCATAAGGCGATAGAGCCAGGCTTTGCTGTAACCAGTGCGGCGCTGGACTTCGGAAAGACGAATAAATGATTGCGACATATTTACCTCGTAACGTCTATTGCGGTTTACGAGATAAATGATGGCATGAAAAACATGTTTTTTTTCATACCCTCAAGCATGATGGGTATTAAAGAATAAATTACCCTGAAGGTTTGGAGTGTTTTTTCAGTTTGAAGCTCAGTTACCCTGAGGGTTCCAACGAAAGTACCCTCAGGGGTAGAGCGACTAAGCTAAAATAACCCTGAGGGTAGGACTCTCACCCTCGTTTAATAGGGCAAGCGACTAGCTCAATAGATTCGGCTTGACGACTGGTGAATCCCATCCCCTCCAACTCTTGCTTGATGGAAGCTTGATTTGCACGTGTAGCTCTATCGTTTTCATGGTCATATTTTGACCACTCTTTATTTCTTATTTGTATGGCCAGATAAAGTGGATCGTCCTCTCTGTATTTTTTTATGAGAATTGGACGTTCGCTTTCAAGCTTACGAACTTGCCTTTTAAGCGAATCAATTTCCATGCGTAACATTTCAACATCAGCATCGCTCAAGGGTTTACTATCCGTAGTTTCTGGAATGCTTGGCGTTATTTTATCTAATGGAATAGACAAATCCATGCTCAGCTTTTCTGCTAATGCCTCTAAATCTGAGCGCCTAAAACCATAAACATCAAAATGTGGCGCTGACCAATGATCCGTGCTTCCCCAACCGGCCATCATTCTCTCCTTAATTCTTCGTCAAAATGGAATGTCATCGTCAAAATCCATCGGAGGTTGGCTCACAGCAGGCGGAGCCGTCTGGAGCGTAGGTTTCACTTCAGGCATATATCCTTCTTCACGTATAGCTTTGAGAAGAGATATTAAAGAAGGGTCGCCATCATAATGGTTGCCAGTATCTGTAGGCTCAATTGTTCCAGCTATGCCTTGTTTAACCCATTCGGGAAGATCACCATTGGACTCTTGGATATAAAGAAAATCTGCAATTTGGGTCTCGCTGACATGTGGTTGATGTAAATGAATACGCGTTACTAACTCTCTCAGACTAACAAACTCACTCTCGCGCGCTTTGAGCACTTCAGCGATGTCTAACATAACGTCACCTCGCGTCCCCTGATGTTGGTGGCTGTGCCAGCCCGCAGAGGTGAACGGGTTTTCGCAGATAAGCCTAGACATAGCCATTTTCTTTGGGGGAATTATCGTCTACTGAGGTATACATGTCTAGGGTAGCTGTATGCATAAACAGTCAATTGACAGCTATGATACAAAATCACGTTCGTGCAGTTGTTCCAAAATAGCAGAAAGTTGTTCCAGAGTTGTTCCAGATTAAAAGCATGCATATAAATAAAAACAATAAGTTATCTTTATAAACATACATATGGAACAACTGGAACAACTGGAACAACTACTTTTCATCACACATGAAGGCAACAGGTTAACACACCACTTTTCCAGCCAACTCATCCAGGTAGTCCGCATACCACTGGAGCATTTCGCGCCGCCCATCAAGGTACTGAGCATGGTTGTAAGTCCCGCGAATGGTATTCCGGTCAGCATGCGCCAGCTGCGTCTCAATCCATGCAGAATTGAAGCCTTTCTCGTGTAGCACAGTGCTCATTGTGTGCCTGAAACCATGCCCTGTAGCCTTCCCACCATAACCTATGCGCTTAATCACCTGGTTTATGCTGGCCTCACTCATTGGCTTGTGTGCATCGTTACGTCCAGGGAAGACATATTTCCCCCAACCGGTGATCGATTTCAGCTCTAAAAGAAGCGATTTAACCTGCATAGAAAGCGGTACAAGGTGCGGGCGACGCATCTTCATGCGTTCTTTTGGTATGAGCCACAAATCGGCCTTAAAATCGAATTCAGCCCATTCTGCGGCCCGTAACTCGATTGTTCTGACACTGGTATACATGAGCAGCAGTGTCGCCATGCGAGTCACTTTACTGCCACTATAGGCGTTTACTGCATGAATAAATGGACCAAGTTCAGTGGGGAGGAGGTGCGGGAAGTGATTTTGTTTCGGGGATTTAAGTGCACCAGCCAGATCAGTCACTGGGTTAACCTCTGCCCTGCCAGTAATAATCGCGTAGGTAAATATCTGCCGGCATGCCTGGCGGGTTTTCTTTAGCTTATCCAGTACACCCCGCTCTTCCATCTTTCGCAATACCGACAGCATGTCCATCGGTTTGATTTCAGTAATTGCTCTCTTGCCAATATACGGAAATATATCCTTGCGCAGATATTCGAGAATGTCGTCAGAATAACCAGAAGACCAGTTCGGTTTCTTATGTTCATGCCATTCAAGTGCAAGAGACTCAAAACTGTTATTTACCGCGAGTATTTTGGCTTGCTTCTCCGCCTGCTTAACCTCAGACGGATCTTCACCATTAGCAAGTAATCGCTTCGCTTCATTTCGCTTTTCTCTTGCCTCAGCGAGGGTTATATCCGGAAAGACGCCAATAGAAAGGAGCTTTTCTTTTCCTGCAAGGCGGTATTTCAGACGCCAGTATCGGGAACCATTCGGGTTAACTAGCAGGTACAGACCACCACCATCCGCCAGTTTATAGGGTTTGTCTTGAGGCTTAGCTGTGCTGATCTGGCGTGCCGTTAACTTCATTTGGGGGTATCTCGCTTCATTGAACCTATAGATACCCCCGAATGTACCCCCTTCTGAGCGTAGATTTCAATAGATGATACTAGACGTTGGGATAATAAAATTCAGCTGAACCGCCTGTAAACACTGGATTTTGTAGACTTTGAAAGATGTTGAGAGAGGTTTAAATGGCACGCCCTGTAGGATTCGAACCTACGACCTACGGCTTAGAAGGCCGTTGCTCTATCCAACTGAGCTAAGGGCGCACTGAGAAGAGTGAACTTCGCGGTGGTGAAACGCGAAGAATTATACGGTCAATGGCAGGTGAGTCAATGCCTTTTCCGTTTTCACCCCCGATTAGGGTTAGCTGATTGTAAATATGGCTGTTTTTTCAACATTCCCGGCTTTTCTTTCGTAGAATTTAGCGCTGCGAAAAGGCTTAGCTGCATTTAAGTAACGCCTGCTGTTTTCCTGAGCGTCAGCTCGTCACACTAGTGTGAGGTATCCCGGCCGCCTGGAGGCTGACAGACAACAGGACAATGGAGTGACAGCGCAAAACCTGATCGATACGTCCCCCAGCTTACAGCACCTCTCTCACGGTATCGCGGGCATCAAACTTGAGCCTATCATCGCCCTCTCCTCGCAGCGCCAGGTTGGGGTGGAAGTGTTGAGCGTTCTGTCAGCAAGAGAGCAAAGCGAAGCATTTTTCAACGATCGGTCTGCGGAGTGGTCACTTACGCTGCTTGAAGCGCAACTTGTCGCGCTAAAAAATACCCCGCACTGTCATAATCTTTACGTCAATCTGCCGATAACCGTATTAACGCAGCCGGACGCCTTTCAGCGGCTTCTCCGGCTGCCTGCCGCACCGCTGAATATAGAAATTGTCGACCCGGCACGCTTTCTGGCGCTGTCTGACACAAAACGGCAGGACGTTCACCAGCGCCTGCTGCAGCTCAGAAGACAAGGCCACGGTATCTGGCTGGATGATATTGATGAAGCGATCGTCCAACCGTTTTTGTCCTGCCGGCTGCCGTTAACCGGCATAAAAATCGACAAGGAAGCATTCTGGCGTTTACGCGCCACCCCTGCGCTCGGGCAACTGGTAACACGTTGCTTTCAGCTTGCCGACAACGTGCTTATTGAAGGTATTGAGACTGAAAAGGATCATAACCGGGCACGACAGGCAGGAGCAGGACTCGGCCAGGGGTACTACTGGCCGTCCTGGACATGGCCGGAGGAATAAAAAGCCATTTCCAGGAGGGAAGCCATGCGAATGACAGTGCGCCGTTACCGGCGGCGGCGTACAGGAAGTGATGCACTGGGATTTACGCACTCGCCTTTTGCTCCCCCCTTTTTCGACCGGCTCGAATTTTTGAGCCAGTCCATCCACCAACATCGCAAAACCGACGCGCCCTTTATTATTCTGGTCACGGAAGATCATTTCCTGCGCACCGGTTTTCTGAACGGCCAGTTTCCCCTGAGCAGCTGTAGCGACTACCCGACGCTGGACGAAGCTTTTCAGGCGTTGAATCAGTGGCCTGCAGCCCGTCTGGTGGTAGATATTGAAAGCCGCACCACGGCGCTTATGGAAAAGCTGGATCAGTTGAGAAGACACAGCCTGTATCCGCCCTTTCTCACGCCGTATCTGTTGGTCAGGGCGGATAATTACGACACCCGTCTGTTCTGTAAAGCGGCGGGGCCGTTTCATGTCCTTGAACGCCAGTCAACGGCGGCGGCACTCCAGCACAGCCTGATGGACATTAGCCCTCCACAGGGCTCCAGTAAAGAGTGGTTCTCTCGCGGCGAGTGGCCCATTTTACAGGAGCTGTCGCGGGGGAAGTCACTACGTCAGATCGCCCTGCTGCAGAATCGCCCCTACAGCCGCATTATCTATCGCCTGAGCTGCATTCTGGTGAAGCTCGGGCTTAGCCATCGCCAGGAACTGCTGCATCTTCTCAATAATCTCTCCGACTGCCCGTTTTACTCTTAACCTAACCCCTTATTTCCTAAAGATCTTTAGGAAGTTACTTACTGAAAATGTTAATTTTATGTTAACCGTTAACATAAATCTCGAAATTACAACTATTCCTAATTTCTGACTCTGAACCACGTGAAATATTAAAGAATAAGTAAAGCGCAGCACTTTCATCCATGCGTTAAGGGATTGATGGTTCCGTTAACAGGATGATAATGATGTAAAAACAAGCAATTTGGTTGCACGCCCCTGGCGCTTAAAGCGAAGGCCGCAGAAGATTTTGCTCTTCCGGCATAGTATTTTTCTGATATCGGGGAGAGGTATCAGGATGAGGATGAGACGCGCTATCTGTGCAAATTCACGCCATTTCAGCAGCAGGTGAGACGTTTTACTGCCCTGTCATTTCATTAACAACTTTGCAACATATAGTGGTATCTGTTATTTTTTGTTATTACATAAAGATGAAAAGATGCGGTAAATGGAATAACAGGACATTTCCGCTAAATTTAAAAAAATAGCCATTCAGATCCAGAAGATAATACAAATCAATAATCATGAATTAATCTGCAGGCTTTTCGGAGAAAACTTACACGGTATAATAAGACGCGTACCAATTATGAATAAGAAAAACCTTTTTGCCGCCACCAGCCAAATGAGATGACCGCGCTGAGGCAATGACATTACCACTACGTTAACAAGGATGCTTTCGCTCTTTCCAGGGAAATACCACCCTATAAGGATCTGCAAATTTATCCTTCCGGCATTTCGAGAGTTTGAACCAAACTCAGCATAACGCTTTTAACAATCTGAGGCATAAAAAATGAAACCGGCATCCGTTATCATTATGGACGAACATCCTATCGTCAGAATGTCGATAGAAGTCCTGCTACAGAAAAATAAAAATATCACAGTCAAACTGAAGTCTGGCGACAGCCATGAAGTTCTCGACTGTATCCGCAATCACGCCATCGATCTGGTGATCCTGGACATTGAACTTACGGGCACCGATGGCTTCGCTTTATTGAAAAGAATCAGAAACTTAAACAAAGACATCAAGGTCCTGTTCCTCTCTTCCAAATCGGAGTCCTTTTACGCAGGCCGTGCCATCCGCGCCGGGGCAAATGGGTTTGTCAGTAAACGAAAAGATTTAGGTGAGATCTACAACGCCGTGGAAATGATTCTGATGGGCTATTCTTTTTTCCCGTCGGAAACGTTGAACTTTATTAATCACCTGGGCTCCGGGAAAGGGATGGCATCCGATATGCCATTATCGAACCGTGAGGTCACCGTACTGCGGTATCTGGCGAATGGCTTATCGAATAAGGAAATTGCCGAACAGCTGCTATTAAGCAACAAAACCATTAGCGCGCACAAATCCAATATTTATTCCAAGCTCGGTGTGCAAAGCATTGTGGAATTAATTGATTACGCCAAGGCACACGAGCTGCTATAACCTGAATTCACTCCCTGCAGTTTATCTGAGTTGCAGGGAGTGCGGTCAGCGCTAATTATAATTAATCATAAATGTGGCATCCGCATCGGCGCGTCCGGGTCGGGGGTTATCCGCTGTGGCAATATAATTAGCATAGAAAGACAGCACGGCATTACCCTGCGCATCTACCGCTACCGGCTGGCTGGCCTGCTGTAACGCAAGACGCGTTTTATCCGCATCCCTGATCTCCACCGCGACGTTATTCGCCGTACTGGCGTCATTCAACGCCAGCAATCCGCTGTCGCTCCCGTCAGTTTTCCCGGAAAACGTAATTGATGCCGAGCCTGGCGGACAGCCGGTCAGCTTCAGCGTAAAGGGCATGGGCTGCGTGCGACTCCCCGTGGTGCTGAGCTGCTTCGTCGGCCAGGTGCCCAGCGTGACGGTCTTGTCGCTGTCGCTGCCCTCTGCCACGCAGGTAAAATCAACGATATTGCCGTACATCTGAATATTGATCTCGCCCAGCGCTGTGGCTGACCACGCGTTTGCCTGACACATCGTCAGGGCCAGCGCAGCGAAAGGCCATTTCCAGTTCCCCATCTCTTCCCCTTAATCGTAATCCACGCGCAGATAGCCGCGAGAGGTGAACCGGCCTTCTGCTGGCTTATTCCCCGTAATGCTCACCGGCCAGACCCGGATCCCCACCTGCGCCTGCGCGCTGTCATCCAGACGGAACGGAATTTTGCTGTTCAGGTTGTTAGGCGTCAGAGGCGTACCGCTATCGTTCGCCACGACAAACCCTAAATCCGGGTTATCGGAAACCAGCGCATTGCCCGAGATTTTTTCCGCCTCGATGCGCATCGTCAGATACGCATTGGCCTCCACATTGGTGCACTTAATGGCAATGGTTTTGCTTTGTGGTGAGACGTTCTGAGGACGATTGCCGGCCCCCGCCTGGCTGAACAACGACGCGCCAATATCACCAAAATCAAACTCCACCACCTGCCCGGCGTTAATCGCACAGCTTTGTGGTACCTGAATGGTGCCGCTGTAGCTGATGGTATAGACCGGCGTATTCAGCGGATCGGATGACGTGGTGGTGACATAGACGGTGAACATGGTCTGCTGGGGGATCACCACCATGTTGATAAACCGCCGTGTGACCCGCAGACGAAAGACCAGCTTCGAATCGGTGACAGGAAACGCTTTGTTGTTCGGAACGTTAGGGTGCTGCCCCATCTGAATGTAGTCTGACGGTGGATAGAAGGTGCCCGCGTAGTCATCGTGGATCTGCATTGCACCATCAAGGTAGTCATTCAGCTTCACATACTTATAGCCATCAATTACCGTCGTTATCGGCAGGCTGGTGACATAACTACGCATCGTGGACTTTCCGGTTGTTCCTTTAGGGCAAATGGCGTTCACGCCCACCAGCCCGGATTTTTGCGCAAGGGTCACAATCTGCCCCGGTTTGTTATTGGAACTGTTAAAGACGTTTGAAAGATCGTATGAGATATCCTTCGGCACGCCCGTGGCGTTCTGGCAAACCGTCGCCCAAGCGGGCATCGTGCTGCAGAGCAGCGCTAAGCTAAACACATTGCGTAAACTGCGCATCTTTGGGTTCCTGTTAACGGTCACAGCTTGCCCCCGCCATGGTAATGGCCTGGTTTTGGCTTTCAGGCGATAAACGATAGTGCGCACGACACTGGGACTGCATCCCATTGCCCCACTGAATAAGCAACTCCCCTTCCAGCGGCAGCCCGCTCAGGTAAATCTGCCCGTCATCGCCCACCATACTGGTGACCCCGCTCTGGGTTTCACGGACCACGGCACCAAACGGCACAGGCTGGTTGCCGCGGGTCACGGTCAGCAGGGCACGCACGCCGATACGGGTATCGAAGCTGGCGCGCACCAGCGCACCTTTGGTCGGTACTACGCTGCTGACGTTATTTTCGATGTCGGTGTTGTTACTCATGGAGTTGGTATCCAGCGCCACGCGGTTATAGCGGTAGACGGTGGCATACGGCATGACCGCGTAGCCTCGCCAGTCGGTTTTCACCCCGGTCTGGTTTTCCACGCTGACGCCCGAGGCTCCCGGCGCTTTGATCAGGACGTTAGTGTCGCCCAGCGGCTGGCTGAAGGTGACGCCGTCGGCATGGCCCACCACCCCACCGGAGAGCTGCCAGTTGAGATCGTGCTGATCGCGCGCGTAGTTGTAGCCCACCCCCAGCGTGCCGTAGGTCGCCTGCCAGTTTGCGCTGGCGCTACCGCTTGAGCCGTTGGTGCTGGTGTGCCCCTGCGTAACGCTGTAGTTCAGGTTGCGATCTTCCAGCAGGGTGCCGCTGACCCCGGTTTGCCAGCTGGTATCACCGTCGCTGTTGCGGCTGGCTGAGGCCGTGGCGTAAGCGCGATCGATGGCGCTGTCCCGGCGATACCCCTGACGGGTAAAGAGGCTGAACGGCACCGAGACGTTAAAGGACGCGATCCGGTCCGTGCCCTCTATCCCGACGGACTTGTTCCACGACCATGACAGGGAGTAGTTGATCCCTTTTACACCTCCGGCATAGCCGAGCTGATACCAGAGGTTCGACTGGCTGGTGCCCCAGTAGGTCTGCTCGCTGCCGGAGACATAGACTGAGCCGTAATCACCCAGCGACTGAGAGATGTTGAGCTGGAAGCGCCCTTTTTTGTTCCACGTCAGGTTGTGATAGCTCTGCACGTCCGGCACGCCGTCATCATCCTTGCTGTCGGCATATTGATAGCCTTCCATCGAACGCCAGGCCACATCATCCAGGGTGTAAAACCCTTTCGTGGAGTAGCGATAGCCCAGCAGCTGGAAGTTAGTGCCGAATCCGTTGAGTGATTTTGCATACAGGAAACGCAGGGACTGGCCCTCATGGCGGCTGTCGTCCGCCAGCTGGCTGCGGGCATGGGTGATATCGACCGACACCGCCCCCCAGTCACCGAGGTTTTTCCCGGCGCCAATGGCCACCGCGGTATAGCGCGACGCCAGCTGCGTACCGCCGTAGAGCGTGTAACCATTGGCCAGACCGGTAATCAGCGTGCCCTGGGTGAAGAACGGCGTGTCCTGATCGCTGTTACCGCTGCGGTAATCCCCGGCCACGAGGTCATACTTCCAGCGACCTTCACGCTGCAACAGCGGCACGGTGGAGTACGGCACTGTATAGCGTTGCTGACTGCCGTCCTTCTCTTCTACGGTCACTTCCAGATCGCCGCTTGAAGAGGTAGGGTTCAGATCGGTAATGGCAAACGCGCCAGGCTGGACATAGCTCTGGTAGATAACATAGCCGTTCTGGCGAACAACCACTTTGGCCGGGGTACGGGCGATACCGCGCACGGTTGGCGCGTAGCCCTGCAGGCTGTCCGGGTACATGCTGTCGGACGAGAAAAGCCGCCCGCCGCGGAAACCGACGCTGTCAAAGACATCATTGCCGGTATTGCTGTCGCCCAGCACCAGCTCGCTTTTGAGCGGAATGACGGTGCGCTGCGCCCAGGTGCCAATGTTTTGCCAGTTACTGTGCCGCTGGCCGTTGTTTTGCGTATAACGCCAGGCCCCGTTATTGCGTAAACGCCAGGCGCCATAGTTCAGCCCGCTCTGCAGGTTCAGATAGTAGCTGTCATCCTCGCTTCCCCGGTTGCCGGTAAAGCTGTAGTTCAACAACGCGGCGGGGATCCCTTCATCCCACTGTTCAGGCGGAATATAGCCACGGGCGCTGTTCTGCATCGCCACCTGCGGCAGGCTGATATTCAGACGCTGCGAGGCGAAGTTAAATGCGACCAGGCTGCCGGGGATCGCTGTCGCCAGCGGGACACAGGTGTCGTCCTGCACCTTTACCAGCTCGGGAAACGCGGCGAGGTTAACGCCAAACCGTTCCAGCATTTTACGTGTGATGCACGGCGCCAGTCCGCCCGCCACCGGTGGCGTATCGTCGGCCTGCTCAAAGCGCACGTCCTGGGTCGCGATAAACTCATCGTTACGCCAGATATCCACGCGATACACGCCGGGTGCCTGCTGGTGACCTTGTTCAAAACGCGATAAATCCGCCACGCTGGCGGTATCGTCGGACAAAAAGGCCGGGTTAAAGTAGCTTTCGCTCCAGCCCGACTGCGGCCAGAGCGTTGCCATCAGCGCCAGTGCAACCGGGCAGTAACGCCATTGATGATTATTCATCGCCCTGACTCTGCTCACAGGTTGACGCTACGCGCCGGAGTAATGGCACCGTAGTCATTGACGCTCTGCCAGGAGAGCGTACCGCCCGCACCAGCCGGCAGCGCCTGCTGTGCCGAATTTTTTGGCGCAATCATGATGTTATCCAGCGTCTGTCCGCCCAGCTTCAGATTGACCAGCGTGATGTAATACGGTGAGGCGTTGCTGATCTTCAGATGCGAGCCAACGCGCTCAAAGCGCAGCTGAGAGAGCGCCTCTTCCGGCTGCATTGCCAGATTATTCGGGCGCACAAACAGCTTGATACGCGACAGGATGGCCAGTTGCAGCACGTTGTTGTTTTCGGTTTTGGCTTTGTTCACTGACGGGATCGCTTTCACGTTCATGTAAAACAGCGATTCACGATCGGCAGGCAACGCAGGCCCGGCGTAAATAATGCGCAGCGTGTTTTCGCTGTCCGGCTCGCTGACAAACAGCGGTGGCGTGACGGCAAAAGTTTTTTCTTTTTGCCCGTTTGCGTTTTCGATCCACGCGTTAATTAAATAGCGTTCTTGCTTGTTACTGTTGGTGATCGCCAGTGAAGTTTGTTTAGCATCTGCCGGATAAATAACGCGCGTGGCTCCAAGTGCAATACCGCCGGACGCATTCGCGCTTGCAGAAACCATCATTAAAATAAACGATAAAATCAGTCCTGGTTTAATTAGGGTATTCATCAAAACCGTACCTTTAATAATGTGTTCGCAGGTGTTATGGATAAATCAACGTAAACCAGACATCCGACTGAATATTGCCTGGCACAAGGTGTTCGGAAATAGCCCGATATCGGGCGCTAAAATGAAACGCAAGCTCGCGGGTATCAATGGGCAGCCAGCTGACCGCGGTGGCGTTGGGGATTATCTGACGCTGCTGTTCGTCAAAGAGTGCCAGCCCCACCCCGCTGCTGATGGGTGTTTCACCGGGGCGCGATGTCGCCAGAAAAACCTGCGGGTCTTCCGCGGGCGTGATGCCCTGAAACTGGATCCCGACGGTGCGTGAGACATCCACGCTGCAATCCAGCAGCCGCACGGTAAAAGGCACATTTACGGTGGAAAAACTGCCCACCCCGGAAAACGAGTTGGTCCGGTATTGTCCCATATCGATGCGCATATTCTGGCTGTCTGGCGCCACGGCGCAGCCACCGTTCACCAGTTCACCCCGGAGGTGTACTTTGCCGCCGTCAATCACCACCGTATGGGCGAATGCCTGGGAAGCCATCGCAAGGGTTAACAGCAGTAGTGTTCCTGTCCTTGTCATCCTTCGTTCCTGGCCTGAGCGTATGACGGGCCTCATCCCTGAGGCCAAAACATCCCTGTACGGAGGAATTATTCGTATTTCATAACGAAAGTGGCGTCAGCGTTTGCCTGGCCTGGTTCAGTGGTCGCAGCAGTGGCTTTATAACGCGCGCTGAAGTTCAGGGTGTTGGTGCCCTGGATCAGGTTCTGCGCAGCAGAGAAGGTGGCACCGTCTGGCGTCAGAACGCTGGATTTGCTGTCGAGGATCTCGATACCTACACCTTTCGCGGTGTTGTCGTTGCTACCGGAAGTCACTGCCAGCAGGGTTTTGTCAGTGGCGTCGATCTGACCGGTGAACGCCACAGCAGCCGTTTTCGCCACCAGCGGATCGCAATCGTTCAGTTCGATGGTGAATGGAATGTTGGTGGTGGTATCACCCACTTTGGTGAATTTCGCGGTACGGTACTGACCGAGATTAACAGTCTGCTCGGAAGAATCGGTATTTACTGAACATGCAGCATTAACCAGTTCACCTTTAAAATGCACGGTACCGCCATTTACGGAAACTGGCGTAACCGGATCGGCAGCGTGAGCGGCACCCGCGACCAGGGCCAGTGAAGCAATAACAGTAGAAGCAATGTTGCTGAGTTTCATGTCTATTCCTTTAAAATGTAAATAACCCTTCCCGCGAATTTTCGGGAATAAGAAATACGTTCAATTGAAAAAATTGAAAGCTTATTTCGGAGGAGACAAAGTAGCTCAGGAAACTATTTTTAAATATGTCAAAACGCTGCCATTTTACCAGGTCACATCCTAATCCTGCCTAAGAAATTGACCATCACCCGAGAAGGGTCTTTACGCCCGCCGGAGGAAAACTCGCAAAGGGTGACTGACAGCGGCGCTCGCTTCTGACAAAATACAGGCCATCCCCCCTTTCAAACGTTACAGACGGAATCTTCTCTCTGATGGCAGCAAAGATTATTGACGGTAAAACGATTGCGCAGCAGGTGCGCTCTGAGGTCGCAGAAAAAGTGAAGGCGCGTAAAGCGGCTGGTTTTCGCGCACCAGGGCTTGCCGTTGTGCTGGTTGGTAGCAACCCGGCATCGCAGATTTATGTCGGCAGCAAACGCAAAGCGTGTGAAGAGGTGGGGTTCGTCTCCCGCTCTTACGATTTGCCAGAAACCACCACCGAAGCAGAACTGCTGGAACTTATTGACACCCTGAATGCCGATAAAGAGATCGACGGTATTCTGGTCCAGCTGCCGCTGCCGGCAGGCATCGACAACGTGAAGGTACTGGAGCGTATCGCGCCGGATAAAGATGTGGACGGTTTCCACCCGTATAACGTTGGCCGTCTGTGCCAGCGCGCGCCTCGCCTGCGTCCCTGCACCCCGCGCGGCATCGTGACGCTGCTGGAGCGTTATAACATCGACACCTACGGTCTGAACGCCGTAGTGATTGGCGCCTCCAACATCGTGGGCCGTCCGATGAGCATGGAGCTGCTGCTGGCCGGTTGCACCACCACCGTGACCCACCGCTTCACCAAAAACCTGCGTCATCACGTCGAGAATGCCGATCTGCTGATCGTCGCGGTCGGTAAGCCGGGCTTCATTCCCGGGGAATGGATTAAGGAAGGGGCGATTGTCGTGGACGTCGGGATTAACCGTCTGGAAAACGGCAAAGTGGTTGGCGACGTGGTTTACGAAGACGCCGCAGCGCGTGCCTCTTACATTACCCCGGTACCGGGCGGCGTAGGCCCGATGACCGTAGCAACCCTGATTCAGAATACCTTGCAGGCATGCGAGGAGTATCACGACGTAGAGGACGCGTAACATGGCGACATTTTCATTAGGTAAACATTCACACGTTGAGCTGTGCGATCTGCTGAAGCTGGAAGGCTGGAGCGAGAGCGGTGCGCAGGCCAAGATTGCCATTGCCGACGGGCTGGTTTTCGTCGACGGCGTGGTAGAAACGCGTAAGCGCTGCAAGATTGTTGCCGGTCAGACCGTCAGCTTTGAAGGTCAGAGCGTGACCGTTACGGCCTGAGCCGTCTGATGCCCTCACCCTAACCCTCTCCCGGTCGGGAGAGGGGATAAAAAAATCCCCCCACACCCATCAAGGTTAATTATCGATCAACTTCAAATAATCACTATTTCATCTGTTGAAAAGTGAAAATTGTGTTGCGCGTTTTTCACGCTTTGCCCACGATAAGTAGAACGTTCTACTAAAACGTTCTACTTACAATAACAGCGCCAAAAAAAGCGCTTCTCGGGGGAAATCAGCATGAGTCTGATATCAGGGTTTGTTAAATCGCTGTCTAAGTTATCGATGATTGGTCGCGCCTTAATGCTGCCAATTTCACTGCTTCCCGCTGCGGGCCTGCTGCTGGCCTTTGGCGATAAGTTTCACCTGCCGCTGATGATGAACGCGGGTGGGGTTATCTTTGATAACCTGCCCATGCTGTTTGCCATTGGCTCCGCCGTGGGTCTGGCATCGGAATCCGGCATTGCCGCACTGTCTGCCGCCGTCTCGGTGTTTGTTACCAATATCACCATCAGTACCGTGCTGAGCATTACGCCGGAAATGGCCTCTCAGGGCGGTAAATACGCTATGGTGGTCGGCATCCCGACGCTGCAGATGGGCGTCTTTGGCGGGCTTATCTGCGGTATTCTGGCGGCGTGGTGCTATAACCGTTTCCACACCATGCAGCTGCCGGAGTTCCTTGGCTTCTTCTCCGGCAAACGCTTTGTGGCGATTGCCACGGCGTTTCTCTCGTTCCTGCTCGGTCTGCTGCTGCCCTACGTCTGGCAACACATTCAGGCAGGCATCGACGCGCTCTCCGTGGTGGTGAACGGCGATAATCAGGCCGCCTCAACCTTTATCTTCGGTCTGGTCGAACGCGCCCTCATCCCGCTCGGTCTGCACCATATCTGGTATCCCTCTTTCTGGTATTCATTTGGTGATTACACCACTCAGGCGGGCCAGGTGATCCACGGCGACCAGACCATCTGGTTCAAGATGCTGGAAGAAGGTGTGAAATCCTTCAGCAGCGACACCTACCAGAACGCCGGTAAGTTCATGCAGGGTGAATTCCCGCTGATGCTGTTTGCCCTGCCTGCGGCGTGTCTGGCGATGTATCATGAAGCGCATACCAAAAATAAAAAAATCGCGGCCGGTATTCTGTTCTCTGCGGCACTCACCTGCTTCCTGACGGGGATCACCGAGCCGGTGGAGTTCACTTTCATCTTCGTCGCGCCGATCCTCTACGTCTTTAACGCCATTATGGCGGGCCTGGCGTACATGACCATGTATCTGCTGCACGCCCATATCGCCAAGTCGTTCTCGGCAGGCTTTATCGATTATCTGTCATTCGGGATCCTGCCGTCATTCAACGGCTATCAGACCAATTTCCTCAATGCCATTATCATTGGTATTCCGATGGGCCTGATTTATTACTTCACCTTCCGTTTCGTGATCCGTCGCTTTGACGTGAAAACGCCGGGCCGTACCGAAGTGACCGCCAGCGCGGATGATAAATCCGATTCTGAACTCGCCACCGAAATCATTACCCTGCTGGGCGGTGCGCACAACATCGACTCCGTTGGCTCCTGTATTACCCGTCTGCGCCTGGAAGTGGCAAAAAGTGATGCGGTGGATAAAGATGGCCTGAACGGACTCGGTGCACGCGGCGTGGTCTTCGTGGGTGATAACGGAATTCAGGTGATTTTCGGTGCCAGAGCACAGTTTATCGCCCAGACCATGTCCACCATGATTGGCAAATAATAAGATGCCGGAACGACACGTCTCCTGTAGGCTGAGAGACGTGTCGTATCTGGCTGATAATCGGTAAATTTCAGGGAGCGGTTTTGAAGAAAGTCAGCATCATTGATGTCGCAAAGCACGCGGGGGTGTCGGTCTCTACCGTATCGCTGGTGCTGCGCCAGAAAGGGAAAATCTCCGAAGCAACGATCGAGAAGGTCAATGCCGCCATCACGACGCTGGGCTATGTTCATAACGTTGCCGCTGCTAACCTTCGCGCCAACACCTCCAACCTGATCGGCCTGATCCTGCGTGATTTCAGCGACAGTTTTTCCATCAAAGTCATGGCGAGTATCGTCCAGGAGCTGGAGAAGCAGGGCTATATGGTTTTTCTCGGCCAGCCGCTGAACGATCGGGAGCATTTAGAGCGCACCCTGCTCTCCTTTAAGCAACAGGGCGTGGCGGGCGTGATCTATCTCGCGTCGGATACGCGCTCCCCAACCCTGCCGGAGCAGATCCGCCAGTGTCCGCTGCCGCTGGTGGTGGTCTCGCAGTCTCTGCTGGATGAAAAATGCAACCTGGTGATGCGCGATAACCGCCAGGCGGCAAACCTGGCCGCGCGCTATCTTATCGAGCGCGGGCACCGCAACATCGCCTACATTGGCGGACGGGAAGGCTGCCTTATTCGCGAACAACGCCTGCTTGGATTTCGCAGCGCAATGACCCAGAACGGGCTGGTGTGGCGCGATGAAAGCTCCCCGGCCTGCAGCGATGACACGCAAGCCGCCGCAATGGCGACCCGCCAGCTGCTTGAAAAAAACAACACCATCACCGCCCTGCTCTGCCATTCACCGGATGCGATGATCGGCTGCATTAGCGGCATTCATCAGGTGGGCCGCACCGTGGGAAAAGATGTATTTCTGACGCAGCAGGTCGCGCTGGTGGGCTTTGAAGATATGCTGCACGTCAACCTGACCTCGCCGTCGTTTACCTATGTCTCCTCCGCCAGTGACGAGACAGGCCGCCAGGCGGCGGGTCTTATCATCCGTAAGCTGAAAGAGCCAGAGCTGCAGACGCAGCGCATTACCCTCTCCGGCCAGCTTATCGCGCGGGAATCGGCGTAAAAATCGGAATTTAGCACAGGTCAGTTTCAGCGAAATCGCTGCTATATTCCCATGATTTGTCACGGAAAATTACGATGCCTACCGTTATCACTCACGCTGCTGTTCCGCTTTGCCTGGGCTTAGGCCTGGGAACCCGGGTTATTCCTCCCCGCCTGCTTTTCGCCGGTGTCGTGCTCGCGATGCTGCCCGATGCCGACGTGCTGGCGTTTAAGTTCGGCGTTGCTTACGGCAATGTTTTCGGCCATCGCGGCTTTACCCATTCACTGCTGTTTGCCTTCGTGGTGCCGATACTCTGCGTACTGGTCGGGCGACGATGGTTCAGGGCAAGTTTGACGCACTGCTGGCTGTTTTTAACCGTGTCGCTGCTGTCGCACAGCCTGCTCGATTCCGTCACCACCGGCGGCAAGGGCGTCGGCTGGCTGTGGCCGTGGTCAGATGAACGGTTCTTTGCGCCGTGGCAGGTGATTAAGGTCGCCCCGTTTGCCCTGTCGCGCTATACCACGCCGTACGGGCATCAGGTGATTATCTCTGAACTGCTGTGGGTGTGGCTGCCGGGAGTGGTGCTGATGGGGTTGTTGTGGTGGCGAAAGCGTGCACGCTGATGCCCTCACCCCGGCCCTCTCCCACAGGGAGAGGGAGAACACCTAACAATCCCCTCTCCCTGTGGGAGAGAGGGTTAGGGTGAGGGGAAAATTACTTACGGCGCCAGGTGGTCCCCTGTGGGCCATCTTCCAGGATGATCCCCATCTCGGTCAGGCGATTGCGCGCCGCATCCGCTGCCGCCCAGTCTTTCGCCTGACGGGCTTCGAGACGCGCGTTAATCAGCGCTTCAATCTCTGCCACTTCACCGTCATCTGCCTGCGCACCGCTCTGCAGGAAGGCATCCGGCTCCTGTTCCAGCAGGCCAAGCACGGAAGAGAGTTTACGCAGGTGAGAAGCCAGCGCATTCGCCGCGGCCATATCTTCTGACTTCAGGCGGTTGACTTCACGCGCCATATCGAACAGCACCGAGTAGGCTTCCGGGGTGTTGAAATCATCGTTCATCACCTCAACAAAGCGGGCCTCAAACGCCTCGCCGCCCGCGGCCTCCACGGACTTGTCGGTACCGCGCAACGCAGTGTACAGACGCTCCAGCGCAGAGCGTGCCTGTTTCAGGTTCTCTTCACTGTAGTTCAGCTGGCTGCGGTAGTGGCCTGACATCAGGAAGTAACGCACGGTTTCCGCATCGTAATACTTCAGCACGTCACGCACGGTGAAGAAGTTGCCCAGCGATTTAGACATCTTCTCGCGGTCAACCATCACCATCCCGGAGTGCATCCAGTAGTTCACATACTCGCCGCCGTGCGCACAGGTGGACTGCGCGATTTCGTTTTCGTGGTGCGGGAACATGAGGTCTGAACCGCCGCCGTGAATGTCAAAATGTTTGCCCAGCTGTTTGCAGTTCATCGCCGAGCACTCAATGTGCCAGCCCGGACGCCCTTCTCCCCATGGAGATGGCCAGCTTGGTTCGCCCTCTTTGGACATCTTCCACAGCACGAAGTCCATTGGGTTACGCTTCACGTCAACCACGTCAACGCGGGCGCCAGCCTGCAGTTGGTCAAGATCCTGACGGGAAAGCGAGCCGTAGGTAGGATCGGTTGGCACTGAGAACATCACGTCGCCATTGTCCGCAACGTATGCGTGGCCGCGTTCAATCAGCTTTTCCGTGATCTCGATAATTTCGTGAATATGGTGGGTCGCACGCGGCTCGCTGTCCGGGCGCAAAATGTTTAACGCGTCAAAATCCTTGTGCATCTCAACGATCATACGATCCACCAGCGCGACAAAGCTTTCGCCATTTTCATTAGCGCGCTTGATGATTTTGTCGTCAATATCGGTGATGTTACGCACGTACTTCAGGTTATACCCGAGGAAACGCAGGTAACGCGACACAACATCGAATGCGACAAAGGTACGGCCATGGCCGATATGACAGAGATCGTAAACCGTAATACCACACACGTACATGCCGACTTCCCCGGCATGGATAGGTTTAAATTCCTCTTTCTGGCGCGTCATTGTATTAAAAATTTTTAACATCGAAGATTCCATGTAAACACGTGTGTGGACGAAAACCGGGTATTCTACCCGTAATTCAAACCCGAAGCAGCACACAATGCAAGGTGATCGCATCCTGTGGTTATGCTATAACAGGCCCCTATATCTGACCCGAACGCGGGTCGACGTACCACAATAACGGAACAGGATGCAAAAATGGTTACTTTCCACACTAATCATGGCGATATCGTAATCAAAACCTTTGATGACAAAGCGCCTGAAACAGTTAAAAACTTCCTGGACTACTGCCGCGAAGGTTTCTACAACAACACCATTTTCCACCGTGTGATCAACGGCTTTATGATCCAGGGCGGCGGTTTTGAACCGGGTATGAAGCAGAAAGAAACAAAAGAAGCGATCAAAAACGAAGCCAATAACGGCCTGAAAAACACCCGCGGCACGCTGGCGATGGCGCGTACTCAGGCACCTCACTCTGCCACCGCGCAGTTCTTCATCAACGTGGCTGACAACGACTTCCTGAACTTCTCCGGCGAAAGCCTGCAGGGTTGGGGCTACTGCGTATTCGCAGAAGTGGTTGAAGGCATGGACGTGGTCGACACGATCAAAGCCGTTTCCACCGGCCGCAGCGGCATGCATCAGGACGTTCCAAAAGAAGACGTTGTGATTACCAGCGTGACCGTCAGCGAGTAATTCGTGGCGACACTCTTTATTGCAGATTTGCACCTGCAAACAGAAGAACCGGCGATCACCGCCGGTTTTCTGCGTTTTTTAGCGGGTGAAGCCAGACACGCCGACGCGCTTTACATCCTTGGCGACCTGTTTGAAGCCTGGATCGGCGACGACGACCCCAACCCGCTGCACCGTGAAATGGCTGCCGCCATTCACGCGCTGGTCACCTCCGGCGTTCCCTGCTACTTCATTCACGGCAACCGCGATTTTCTGGTCGGCCCTCGCTACGCCCGCGAAAGCGGCATGACGCTGCTGCCAGAAGAACAGGTGCTTGACCTCTATGGTCGAAAAGTCCTGATCATGCACGGTGACACGCTTTGTACGGACGATACCGGCTATCAGGCGTTTCGCGCGAAGGTCCACACCCCGTGGATCCAAAAGGTGTTCCTTGCCCTGCCGCTGTTTATCCGGAACCGTATCGCCGCCAGAATGCGCGCGGGCAGTAAAGCCGCCAACAGCAGTAAGTCGATGACCATCATGGACGTCAACCCGCAGGCAGTGGTCAACGTGATGGAGAAACACCACGTCCAGTGGTTGATCCACGGTCATACCCACCGTCCCGACGTGCATACGTTGGTCGCCAACGGCGAACCGGCTCACCGTGTGGTACTGGGCGCGTGGCACAGCGAAGGATCGATGGTGAAAGTCACGCCTGAAGGTGTGGAACTGATCGCTTTCCCGTTTTAATCTCTCCCGCAAAACTCATTCTATTTTTTTGAACGATATCGGCAAATTGTTTCGATTTTAATCAGCCCGTGGTCGGCCTATCATTTATCACATCAGGGCAACACGCCCTATCCCAAACAAAACACTTAAGGATTACGACCATGAAATCTATCAAAACTTTCGTTGCAGTTGCCGCTCTGTCTCTGATCTCTTTCGGTTCTTTCGCACAAAGCATTAGCGCGACAGCCTCAACCCTGGATCGTGCAGAAGCGAAAATTGCCGCTCAGGCTGCTGAACAGGGCGCGTCTTACAAAATCACCAGCGCACAGTTCAATAACCGCGTGCACATGACTGCAGAACTGACTAAATAAGATCGCCGTTTGCCGTGCCGCCAGTAGATCCGCGACAGCGACAAGACGATGAGGAAGGAAAGAGAATGAAAAAAATCAGCATCGTAAGTGCCCTGCTGCTGGTCGCTGGACTGTCCACTGGCGCGATGGCAGCAGAGAATGGCTTCTGTGTACCGGAAGCCGGCTCGAATATCGACACCAGCATGGTGAATCATATTGATGTCAGCCACGCATTCGACAAAGAGAACCTGACCGCAGGGGATCTTCAATAACCTCTCAAAACAGACCGCCTGAATGCGGTCTGTTTTGTTATTCCCGCGCACCACAACGGCTCGGTTTTTAACCGCGCAACCGTTTTCCTTGCCCGTATTACATGCTATTCTCTGTGCCCTCGAAAGCAGTGTGTTTCGCACCACAGGAGTTTTAAGACGCATGTCTTCCCGCAATAATCCGGCGCGTGTCGCCATCGTGATGGGGTCCAAAAGCGACTGGGCTACCATGCAGTTCGCCGCCGAAATCTTTGAAATCCTGAATGTTCCTCACCACGTTGAAGTGGTTTCCGCACACCGCACGCCGGATAAACTGTTCAGCTTTGCCGAAAGCGCGCAAGAGAACGGTTACGAGGTGATCATTGCTGGTGCGGGTGGCGCAGCACATCTGCCGGGCATGATTGCCGCCAAAACGCTGGTGCCGGTACTGGGTGTTCCGGTGCAGAGCGCCGCACTGAGCGGTGTCGACAGCCTTTACTCCATCGTGCAGATGCCGCGTGGCATTCCTGTGGGTACGCTGGCCATCGGCAAAGCGGGCGCGGCAAACGCGGCTCTGCTGGCAGCGCAGATCCTGGCGACGCACGATAAAGCCTTACTTCAGCGTCTGGCGGACTGGCGTAAAGCCCAGACCGACGAAGTGCTGGACAACCCGGACCCGCGGGGTGCGGCATGAAGCAGGTTTGCGTCCTCGGTAACGGTCAGTTAGGCCGCATGCTGCGCCAGGCCGGTGAACCGCTGGGTATTGCCGTCTGGCCGGTCGGTCTGGATGCCGAACCCGAAGCCGTGCCGTTCCACCAGAGCGTCATTACCGCTGAGATTGAACGCTGGCCGGAAACCGCGCTGACCCGTGAACTGGCGCGCCATAACGCTTTTGTAAACCGCGACGTGTTCCCAATCATTGCTGACCGTCTGACGCAAAAACAGCTGTTCGACAAGCTCGGACTGGCCACCGCGCCGTGGCAGTTGCTGTCTGATAAAAGCGAGTGGAACGATGTCTTCGCAATGCTGGGCGAACTGGCGATTGTAAAGCGTCGCGTCGGCGGTTATGACGGCCGCGGACAGTGGCGTTTGCGCGCGCACGAAACCGCCGAACTGCCGGAAGAGTGCTACGGAGAGTGCATCGTTGAGCAGGGCATCAATTTCAGCGGTGAAGTGTCGCTGGTTGGCGCTCGCGGCCACGACGGGCGTACCGTATTTTATCCTCTGACCCATAACCTGCATCAGGACGGGATCTTACGCACCAGCGTCGCCTTCCCGCAGGCCAATGCTGAACAGCAGGCCCAGGCGGAAGAGATGCTCTCGGCCATTATGCATGAACTGGGTTATGTGGGCGTGATGGCGATGGAGTGTTTTGTAACGCCGTCTGGTCTGCTGATCAACGAACTGGCACCGCGCGTTCACAACAGCGGTCACTGGACCCAAAACGGCGCATCAATCAGCCAGTTTGAGCTGCACCTGCGCGCCATTACTGACCTGCCGCTGCCGCAGCCGGTGGTTAACAGCCCTTCAGTGATGATCAACCTGATCGGTACCGATCTGAACTACGACTGGCTGAAGCTGCCGCTGGTGCACCTGCACTGGTACGACAAAGAGGTTCGTCCGGGGCGTAAAGTGGGTCACCTGAACCTGAACGACAGCGACGCAGGCCGCCTGAGCGCTACCCTGGAAGCGATGATCCCTCTCCTGCCGCCGGAATACGCAAGCGGGATTGTCTGGGCGCAATCAAAGCTCAAATAAGCGATAATTGCCGGGGAGTTGATCTTCCCCTTCCCCGGCCTCTCCTCACGCGCGTAAAATCCCCCTCCATTGCTGTTTTGATTTCTGGAATAACCATGAACGATGGAACGGATTATCGCGCGATACTCGCGTCCGATACCCCTTTGATTGACGTTCGCGCGCCGATCGAATTTGCGCAGGGTGCGATGCCTGCGGCAATCAACCTGCCTTTAATGAACGACGACGAACGCGCCGCCGTGGGGACCTGCTACAAACGCCAGGGGCCCGACGCTGCGCTGACGCTCGGCCATAGTCTGGTGAACGGCGACACGCGGGAGGCCCGGATCAACGCCTGGCGCGAAGCCTGTCTTGCCCGTCCTGAGGGCTTTATCTGCTGCGCGCGCGGCGGACAGCGCTCGCATATCACGCAGGCCTGGCTGAAAGAGGCGGGCGTGGATTACCCGCTGATCCGCGGCGGCTATAAAGCCCTGCGTCAGACGGCGATTCAGGTCACTATTGAGCAGTCACAAAAACCGATGGTGCTTATCGGCGGCTGTACCGGAAACGGTAAAACGTTGCTGGTGAAGCAGCACGCGCAGGGGATCGATCTGGAAGGGCTGGCCCACCATCGCGGCTCATCGTTTGGCCGCACGCTGACGCCACAGCTTTCCCAGGCAAGCTTTGAAAATCATCTGGCCGTCGAGCTGTTGAAAAAAGATGCTGCACGTTGGGTGCTGGAGGATGAGGGCAGGATGATTGGCTCTAACCATCTGCCGGAATGCCTGCGCGACCGGATGGCCGAAGCCCCTATCGTGGTGGTAGAGGATCCATTTGACATTCGTCTTGAGCGCCTGCGCGAAGAGTATTTCAACCATATGTGGGCCGATTTTTCTGCCGCCTACGGCGAAGAGGCAGGCTGGAAGGAGTATAGCGAGTATCTGCACCACGGCCTGTTCGCCATTCGCCGCCGTCTGGGGCTGCAGCGTTATGCGGAATTCACCGCGCTGTTAGATTCCGCACTGCTGGAACAACAACGCTCTGGCAGCACTGACGCACACTTTAGCTGGCTTGCGCCGCTGCTCAGAGATTATTACGACCCGATGTACGGCTATCAGCTGGAGAAGAAAGCGGAGAAGATTGTGTATCGCGGGACGTATGGCGAGGTCGCTGACTGGCTTGATCGCTAAAAGAAAGCCGGGTGGCGAGGTAAAAGCAAAACGGCAACCTGGTTGCCGTTTTTAATGTTTGTACCCTCTCCCTGTGGGAGAGGGTCAGGGTGAGGGCATCAGACCGCACCCTGTGCTTCGACCTTAGAAGTCGTAACGCAGACGCACCAGGTTCATATCGCCCAGGTTGTCGGTGCTGGAGGTGAACACGTGTTCGTAATCCACACGGAAACCGTAGTCCAGCTGGAAGCTGATACCCACACCGTTGTCGATGCGCTGGTAGTTACGGCCGTTCACGTACTCGATACGGTCACCCATGAAGTATGGCTGGATGGATTTAACAGCATACTGATTGATTGGGAATTTGTACCCTGCGAAGTATTCGATACCCCATGCGTCACCGGCAAAGTAGTCGTTAACAGACACTTTTTTGGTGGTCAGGAAGTTCTGGTACCAGCCGCCGCCAGCAGAGAAGGTCCAGTTATCCGGTGTCCAGCTGAGCGCGGTACCGAGGATGTTCTGGTCATAGGTTTTGCTGTCGCCGTTGTCCGGGTTACGCATATCCGCACGGGTGTAGTTCCATGCCGCGCCCCAGGTCAGATCGGTGGTCAGGTGGTAATCGATACCCAGGGAACCGCCGCCTTTACGCTTGTAGCGCAGACCGTTGCCCGGCAGGTATTCGCTGTCTTCAAACAGGTAAGAGGCGTAGATATCAGCATCGCCAACGGTTTTCTTATATTTCAGCATATTGCGTGAACGATAAGAGCCATCGTAGTCGCCGTTGATACCGTTACCTGGTGCCTGACCGATCATGTCGTAGTCCCAGATATCGGTTTTCACGCCCACCACATCATAGTACACGCTGTTCTGTTGACCGAAGGTCAGCGTACCCCAGGTGTCGCTCTTCAGGCCGGTGTAGAGCATACGGCGCGTGGTGTCGTGGGCACCCTCGGCATAGTGATGATCCCAGTTGAACTGGGCTGGGATATTCACACCCAGTTCGTAGTAGCTGATCCAGCTGATGTCGTCGAACAGATAGTAATCTGCCGCAAAACGGAAACGGGTGCCGCCGTCGAAGCCGTTACGTTTGTAGCTGTTTTTACCGTCGTCGCCCGTCATGTTCTGGAACTGAGGACGAATACTGCCGCCAACGGTAAAGTTCAGACGGCTCAGCGGGTTACCCGCCTGAGGATCTTGCTTAAGAACCGTGATTTCCGCCTGAGATGCGAAGGAGGTTAATGCCACTGCGGCGCCAATAGCTGTCGCCAGCGCGGTTGTTTTTATAGTCATTATTTTTCCTTAATAGACACGCTGCTAAATATTTAGCGTGTGAATATTAACTGGAAATAATCGGGCTGTGTGGGCGGTTTTTTAATGTTTTGTGCTACTAAATGAGTGGGTATTATCGATTTGTGCTGTTAACGGGCTGCGCACCAGCATTTAAACCGGTACGCAACCATCACATCTGTGAACTAACTGACAAACTGGCGGAACAATGCCTTGCCTTTTAACAGCCGCGTTCCAAGCCAGCCGCCGCAAAGTGAAAGCAAAAGCGCACCGCACACCGGCAGCGTCAGCCACAGGCGCCAGTCTGGCTCCCACGGGAAGTCGAAGACTTTCGACTGCAGCACTGCCAGCGCCGCCTCTGCGCCAATGGCGGCCACCAGGCCTGCCACCAGCCCCAGCAGGGCGAACTCGCTCCACAGCGTAGCCCTCAGCAGGCGCTTGCCGGCTCCCAGCGTACGGTAGACCACCAGCTCCTGATGACGCTGACGCATGCCAACCTGCACCTGTGCCAGCAGCAACAGCACGCCGCAAATCGTCACCAGCACCACCATCACCTCCAGCGCGCGGCTGACCTGCTCCAGCACCTGACCGACCTGTTTCAGTATCGCGCCAATATCCAGCAGGCTGACCGTCGGGAATTCCCGGTTAAGCTGCGTCAACATGCCGTTGCCGTTTTCCCAGCGGAAGCTGGTGAGCCAGCTCTGCGGCTGTCCATCCAGTGCCCCGACAGGGAAGATAAAGAAGAAGTTTGGCCGCAGGCTTTCCCAGTCCACTTTGCGCAGGCTGGTCACTCTGGCGCTGAAATCCTGCGTGTCGCCGGTAAAGGTCACGCTATCTCCCAGCTTCACATTCAGACGCTTTGCCAGCCCCTCTTCCATCGACACTTCCCCGGCCTTTGGCGGCCAGCTTCCGGCGGTGATCGGGTTGTGATCCGGGCGCTTCTCCTGCCAGGTCAGGTTTAGCTCACGGTTGAGCGACTCATCTTTATTTCCCTCCGTCGACTGACCGTTGATCTGCGTCAGGCGCGCACGCACGATCGGATAGAACGACTCGGGAATAATGTGATGCTCAGAGAGAAAACCCTTCAGTGGCGTCACCTGTTCTGGAGCAATATTGATCAGAAAATAGTTCGGGCTTTCCGGCGGAAGCTGCTGTTGCCAGCGATCCAGCAGATCGCCGCGCAGCACCAGCAAAAGCGCCAGCAGCATAAACGAGAGCGAAAACGCCGAAAGCTGGCTCAGCGTTGACCACGGCTGATGCAGCAGACGGTTCACCGCCAGCCGCACGGGAAGGGAGTTAATCGTCATCCTTTTCAGAACAGTGAGCAACATCCAGCCCAGCACGCCACACAGCAGCGCCAGAACCACCGCCCCGACCAGCACGGCCCACAGCAGGGTACTCCCGCCCATCAGCCAGGCAAGGAGCCCGATCACCACGGCTATCATCACCGGCAGGTAGTATTTAAGCGGCCAGACGCTGGCCACCACATCGCGGCGCAGCACGCGCAGCGGCTGGGTGGCGAGCAGGAGCCGGTACGGGCGCAACCCCACCAGCAATGAAATCACGGTCATCGCGCCAATCGCCCACAGCCACGGCCAGAGGCTTGCTGGCGGCAGCGCGGCAGGCAGTACCGGTTTCAGGAGCATCATCAGCAGCTTTTCAAACAGCAGACCTGTCGCCCCACCGGTGACGGCCGACAGCGCCAGCACCATCAGCCACTGGCCAACAATCAGCCTCTGCAATTGGGCCCTGCCCGCGCCAAGAGTTTTGAGGATCGCCACCAGATCGTAACGGCTGCGGCAGTAGTGTCCCATCGCCACGGCAACCGCCGCGACGGCCAGCAGCAGGGTTAACAGCGCCGAGAGCAGCAGAAACTGCTGAGAGCGTTCAAGAGACTTGCCGAGCGCGCCTTCATCCTGCTCAAGCCCGTACCGGCGGTGCTCCGGTTTTAACTGCGGCAGAAGCCATTTTTCATACGCCTCCAGCTGCGCAGGCGTGCCGCCAAACTTATAGCGCCAGGTGACACGGCTCCCCGGCTGGACGGCGTTGGTTTTTGCCACGTCTGCGGTGTTCATCAGCAAGCGTGGGGCGAGCTGGAACGGGTTGAAGCCGGAATCGGGTTCCTGAACCACCTCCCCGGCAATGGTCAGCGTAGCGTCCCCCACGTCGATGCTGTCACCTGTTTTCAGGTTCAGCAGCGCCATCAGTCGCGGTGCCAGCAGCACCGTACCGGGTTTCGGCTTGACGCCTGGCGGGCTGGTCTGCAGTTCACCGTACATCGGGTAGATATCATCCACGGCTTTGACGCTGGCCAGCTGCGGCGTGTCACCGGCAAAGGTCATGGTCTGGAAGCTTATCTGCTCCCCGACCTTGAGCCCCCGCTTGCGCGCTTCGTCGATCCAGCCCGGCGGGACGGCACGCGAGCTTTGCAGCGCCCTGTCGCCCGCCATAAATTCGCGGCTTTGCTGGCTAAGCCCTTTCTCCATGCGATCGCTGACGCTGCCCAGCGCCAGCACGCAGGCCACCGCCAGGCTTAACGCCAGCCAGACGATCAGCAGCGAAGGCGAGCGCCACTCGCGCCAGAACCAGCGGGCAATCATGCTTCCTCCTGCAATTCACCGTTGACCAGCCGCAGGCGGCGATCGCAGCGGGCGGCCAACTGCGGATCGTGCGTGACCAGAATCAGCGTGGTGCCATGTTCCCGATTGAGCGAGAACAGCAGATCGGCAATCTTATCGCCGGTTTTACGGTCCAGGTTCCCGGTGGGTTCATCGGCAAACAGCACCTCCGGGCGACCATTAAATGCGCGGGCCAGCGCCACGCGTTGCTGCTCTCCACCGGAAAGCTGCGCCGGAAGATGGTCAAGGCGTTTCCCCAGCCCCAGCTGTTCCAGCAATGCCTTCGCATGATCGCGGCTTTCACGGCTGCTTTCTCCGCGCAGCAGCGCGGGCAACTCAACATTTTCCAGCGCGTTCAGGGTGGGGATCAGCATGAAGGACTGAAACACAAAGCCGATGTGACGGGCACGTAGCGCGGCACGCGCCTCTTCATCAAGCTGATGCAGCGGCTGTCCGACCAGGTTAACCTCGCCGCTGCTGCCGTCGTCCAGTCCGGCCAGAATAGCCAGCAGCGTGGACTTACCGGAACCGGATTCGCCAATCAGCGCAATGGTTTCGGCAGGTTTGACAACGAGTTCAACTCCGGTGAGGATGGAAAGCTCGTGTTCCCCCTGACCGACGGACTTCTTAAGACGATGAACTTCAACAATGTTTTCCGCTGGCATTTGCCCTTCCTGTTTTTGATTCTGATGACTTTCCGCGCGGCGGCAGCGGACACGTTACTGGTTCTCGGCGACAGCCTCAGCGCAGGCTATCGTATGGCGGCCAGTGTGGCCTGGCCGGCTCTGCTCAACGAAAAATGGCAGAGCAAAACGTCTGTTATTAACGCCAGCATCAGCGGTGATACCTCGCAGCAGGGCTTGTCGCGTCTGCCGGCTTTGCTCAAACAGCATCAACCGCGATGGGTACTGGTGGAGCTGGGCGGTAACGACGGATTGCGTGGCTTCCAGCCTCAGCAAACGGAACAAACCCTGCGCACCATCCTGAAGGACATTAAAGCGGCGAACGCCCAGCCGCTGCTGATGCAAATTCGCCTGCCCGCCAACTACGGTCGTCGGTATAATGAAGCCTTTAGCGCGATCTACCCTAAGCTTGCCAACGAGTTTGATATTCCGCTGCTGCCATTTTTCATGGAAGAGGTCTATCTCAAACCCAACTGGATGCAGGATGACGGGATCCACCCCAATCGCGATGCACAGCCGTTTATTGCCGACTGGATGGCAACGCGGCTGGCTCCTTTAGTTAACCATGACTCCTGATTAAGCGGAGATCCTGACAGGTAAAGTTATGCAAAAATCGGTCTTAATTACAGGATGTTCCAGCGGAATTGGTCTTGAAAGCGCGCTCGAATTAAAGCGTCAAGGATTTCAGGTGCTGGCGGCCTGCCGTAAACCTGACGATGTGGAACGCCTCAACGGGATGGGGTTCACCAGCGTGTTGCTGGATCTGGACTCACCGGAAAGCGTTGAACGCGCCGCAGATGAGGTGATCGCCCTTACCGGCAACCGTCTGTACGGTCTGTTCAATAATGCCGGTTACGGTCTCTATGGCCCGCTGAATACGATCTCCCGCGAACAGCTTGAACAACAGTTTTCCAGCAACTTTTTCGGTGTGCATCAGCTCACCATGCGCCTGCTTCCGGCGATGCTGCCTCACGGTGAAGGGCGTATCGTGATGACCTCCTCGGTGATGGGGCTGATTTCTACCCCCGGCCGCGCCGCGTATGCCGCCAGCAAATATGCGCTGGAAGCATGGTCGGACGCCCTGCGCATGGAGTTGCGTCACAGCGGGATTAAGGTGAGCCTGATTGAACCCGGCCCCATCCGCACCCGTTTTACGGATAACGTCAACCAGACGCAGGCGGACAAACCGGTCGAAAACCCCGGCATCGCCGCACGTTTTACCCTTGGGCCGGAAGCGGTTGTCGCGAAAGTGCGCCATGCTTTTGAGAGCGATAACCCAAAAATGCGCTATCCGGTAACGCTGGTCACCCATGCCGTAGGCTGGTTAAAACGTCTGCTGCCGGGCCGGATGATGGACAAAATTTTACACGGTTGAGTTGAAGCGACGACGCTCACCCCCATGTAAATAACAAACCGATAAAAGAGAATGCCGCATGTCCGTACAGAATATCGTCAATATTACTGAAGCAAACCTGCAACAGGTCCTCGAACAGTCGATGGTTAAACCGGTACTGTTCTACTTCTGGTCTGAACGCAGCCAACACTGTCTGCAACTGACGCCGGTCCTCGAAAGCCTTGCCGCGCAATATAATGGCCAGTTCATTCTCGCCAAACTGGACTGTGATGCAGAACCCATGGTGGCCTCTCAGTTTGGCCTGCGCGCCATCCCCACGGTCTATCTTTTCCAGAATGGACAGCCTGTTGATGGCTTCCAGGGACCGCAGCCTGAAGAGGCGATCCGCGCCCTGCTGGATAAAGTGCTGCCGCGTGAGGAGGAGCTAAAAGCGCAGGAAGCCATGGCGCTGATGCAGGAAGGTAAATACGACGAAGCCCTGCCGCTGTTGAAAGACGCCTGGCAGCTCTCTAAGCAGAACAGCCAGATTGGCCTGCTGCTGGCTGAAACACAGATTGCCCTGCACCGCTCAGAAGATGCTGAAGCCGTGCTAAAAACGATCCCGTTGCAGGATCAGGACACCCGCTATCAGGGCCTGGTGGCGCAAATTGATCTGCTGAAACAGGCGGCGGATACCCCGGAAATCCAGCAACTCCAGCAGCAGGTTGCCGATAACCCGGCCGACGCAGCGCTGGCAAGCCAGCTGGCACTCCAGCTGCATCAGGTGGGTCGAAATGAAGAGGCCCTGGAACTGCTGTTCAGCCACCTGCAAAACGATCTGGCTGCCGCAGACGGTCAGGCGCGGAAAATGTTCCAGGAGATCCTGGCCGCGCTGGGTACCGGCGATGCGCTGGCCTCGAAGTACCGTCGTCAGCTGTACGCGCTGCTCTACTAAAAAAAATGCCCGGTGGCGCTCACGCTTACCGGGCCTACACAAACAGGCTTAATCCGCTTTTTTTAGCTGTGTGACCACCAGCTGATGCCGGGCGTTGTAGAACTTCCGGTAGGTCAGGTAACAGGCAATGATGGTCGACAGGCTCGCCGTGGAGAGCAGCATAAAGGTCACCATGATCTGATATTTGATCGCTTTCACCGGATCAATCCCGGCGAAGATCAGCCCTGACATCATCCCCGGCAGACTCACCAGCCCGACCGTTTTCGCCGAATCCACCGTGGGGATCAGCGACGCGCGGATACTCTCACGAATCAGCCGCGCCGACGCCACTTTTGGCGTGGCCCCCAGGCTTAACTTCTCCTGCAGCTTCTGTTGCTCACTGCTGAAGCGCTGGCCAAGGTTGTTGTAGCACAGCCCTACCGCCACCATGGCGTTCCCGGCGATCATCCCGGAGATGGGGATCACCTGCATCGGCGTAAACTCAATAGAGCCAGATAGCACCAGCACCGCCAGCGTCAGTGCGGTCCCGGTCGTAATGGCAATAAATGACGAGACAAACGCCTTATCGATATATTTGCTGCGCTTCTGCGCATTCCACGCTGCGTTGAAGCAGATAAACAGCACCATCAGCAGCGTCAGCACCGCGTGGTTGACGTTAAAGATGTACTTCAGCACATAGCCAACGATGATGAGCTGAATCACCGCGCGGCAGATGCTCCAGAGAATATCTTTCTCCAGCCCCAGCTTTTCCCGGTAGCTCACTAAAATCGCCACCAGTACCAGCACCATCGAAAACGCCAGCGATGCGTTGGTGATATTATGCTCACCCATGGTTTGCCTCCTGCCATTTCCCACCCTGCGGCTGCAGCGTGATGACATCATCCGCATGGGCAATTTCATTTGCGTCGTGCGTCACCCACAGCACGGCAATATTTTGTTCACTGGCGTAGCGATGGATGATGTCGTTCACGTTGCGCTTGTTGGCCTCATCCAGCGCGCTGGTGATCTCGTCCAGCAGCAGCACCTTCGGTAAAAATTGCAGGTTACGAATCAGCGAAACGCGCTGCTTTTCGCCCCCGGAGAGCTCATTAATGGATTTGGTCAATGTCTCCTGCGCCAGGCCAAAGCGGGCCAGGTCAGCGATAAATTTATTCGGCTCCGGCGTTTGCTGGCGAATCTGCCACGGGAAGATCAGGTTGTCATAGACCGTTTCGCCGAACAGTGAAGGGGTCTGTACACAATAAGAGACCTGCTGGCGATAGCGTTCCGGGGAGAGGGTCGCAATATCGTTGCCCTCAAACAGAACGGTTCCCTCCGTAGGACTTAGCAGTGAAGCCACAATTTTCAGCAACGTGCTTTTGCCGCAGCCTGACGGCCCGGTGATTAATTTAAACTCGCCCGGTGAAAGGCAAAATTCGACGTGCTGAAGGATCGTATTTCCCCCAACACGAAATCCGACATCCCTGAGATGTAATATGTTTTTTTGATCGTTCATTCCGCTTCCGTTAACCGCTTCTGGTAAAAATCGTCTGTAGCATAATCCTTTGTCCCTTCCCAGCCTATTTTCAGAGGCGAATTTCAGCCCGATAGCCGATATACTGATGAACAATAAACATGCATTTTTACTCATCAACAGCATGCAAAACAGGAGGTTTTTATGCTTATCGTTGTTCCTGTCCTTATATTCGTTGCGCTGGTTATTGTGGGCGCCGGGGTCAAAATTGTCCCGCAGGGATATCAGTGGACCGTTGAACGCTTCGGCCGCTACACCAATACACTCCAGCCAGGTTTGAGCCTGATTGTTCCCTTCATGGACAGAATTGGTCGCAAGATCAACATGATGGAACAAGTGTTGGATATCCCCTCGCAGGAAGTTATTTCGAAGGATAACGCCAACGTCACCATCGATGCCGTCTGTTTTATTCAGGTAATTGATGCGCCCAAAGCCGCCTATGAGGTGAGCAACCTGGAGCTGGCGATTGTTAATCTGACGATGACCAACATCCGTACGGTACTCGGCTCTATGGAGCTGGACGAAATGCTCTCTCAGCGTGACAGCATCAACACCCGTCTGCTGCACATTGTTGATGAAGCGACAAACCCGTGGGGCATTAAAGTCACCCGCATTGAAATCCGGGACGTTCGCCCGCCTGCGGAGCTTATCGCTTCGATGAACGCCCAGATGAAGGCAGAACGAACCAAGCGCGCCTATATTCTGGAAGCCGAAGGGGTGCGTCAGGCGGAGATCCTGAAAGCCGAAGGGGAAAAACAGTCGCAAATTCTGAAAGCGGAAGGGGATCGCCAGTCTGCCTTCTTGCAGGCAGAGGCGCGTGAACGTTCTGCCGAAGCGGAAGCCCGCGCAACCCAGATGGTATCCGAGGCCATTGCCGCCGGTGACATCCAGGCCGTGAACTACTTTGTCGCGCAAAAATATACCGATGCGCTGAAAGAGATCGGCTCGGCAAATAACAGCAAAGTGGTGATGATGCCGCTGGATGCCAGCAGTCTGATGGGCTCCATTGCCGGGATTGCTGAACTTATCAAAGACAGCGGAAACGAGCGCAAAAAATGATCGAGCTGATCGTCGCACATCCTCATGCTTTCTGGCTAAGTCTGGGTGGCTTACTGCTGGCCGCAGAGATGCTTGGTGGCAACGGTTATCTGCTCTGGAGCGGTGTGGCCGCGGTGATTACCGGGCTGCTGGTCTGGCTGCTCCCCCTGGACTGGGCGTGGCAGGGCGCGCTGTTTGCCGTGCTGACGCTGGTGGCCGCCTGGCTGTGGTGGCGCTGGCTGAACCGTCAGGTTAACGAGCAAAAACCGCTGGATACCCATCTCAATCAGCGTGGACAGCAGATCGTCGGCCAGCGCTTTACGCTTGAGACTGCTCTGGTGAACGGCCGCGGACATATGCGCGTGGGCGATAGCTCCTGGCCGGTGGTGGCCGACGATGACCTCAGCGCCGGGACGCGGGTTGAGGTCATCGCGGTGGAAGGGATTACGCTTCGGGTGAAAGCCTGCTAAGCCTGCGCCTTACGATGACAGCAGCCGGCAAGATTATCGATAATCGGGCAGTCGGCGCTGTCATCTCCCGGACAGGATTCCGCCAGCGCCAGCAGCTGCTTGCGCATCGCTTCCAGTTCCGTAATGTGCCGTTCAATCTCCGCCACTTTTTCCAGCGTCCTTTTTTTTACATCTGCGCTGTGGCGTTTTGGATCGTTGAACAGATTCACCAGCTCACCGCACTCTTCAAGGTTAAAACCCACCTGACGCGCCTGACGCAGTAAGGTCAGCTCGTCCAGATGCAGTTGCGTGTAGCTACGGTAGCCGTTTTCGCTGCGCAGCGGCGGCGTCACCAGCCCCTTCTCTTCATAAAAGCGGATTGCTTTGCTGGTCAATCCGGTTTTTTTCGCAACATCGCTGATATTCACATTTCCCCCTTGACCTTCCCCTTGATGGAAGGTTTAACCTTCATAACAGTTAGCGAAAAGCGTTACTCCGGTCAACAACTGACCAGTTCATTATACGGGAGTTTTGTTATGTCTCACACAATTGACCTGACACTGGACGGCCTCTCCTGCGGCCACTGTGTCAAACGCGTTAAAGAAAGTCTGGAACAGCGTCCTGATGTCGAAAGCGCTGACGTCACTATCGATCACGCCGCCGTCACCGGCAGCGCCAGTGCGCAAGCGCTGATTGATACCATCAAACAGGCAGGTTATGGGGCGGAGCTGAGCCACCCAAAGGCTAAACCGCTGGCAGAGTCATCATCCCCGTCGGAAGCACTGACAGCGGCCACTCCTGAGCTTCCGGCAGCTGATGATATCGATGACAGCCAACAGCTGCTGATCAACGGCATGAGCTGCGCCAGCTGCGTCTCCCGGGTGCAAAATGCCTTGCAGGCGGTACCCGGAGTCGCGCAGGCACGGGTCAATCTTGCGGAGCGTACTGCGCTGGTCATGGGCAGTGCCTCCGCCGCAGAATTAGTGCAGGCTGTTGAAAAAGCGGGCTATGGCGCAGAGGCCATCGAAGATGATGCCAAACGCCGCGAACGCCAGCAGGAAACGGCTATCGCCACCATGAAACGCTTCCGCTGGCAGGCCATTGTTGCGCTGCTGGTCGGGATCCCGGTGATGGTGTGGGGCATGATCGGTGACAACATGATGGTCACCGACGATAACCGCACGCTGTGGCTGGTCATTGGTATTATTACGCTTGGTGTAATGGTATTTGCAGGCGGACATTTCTACTCCAGCGCCTGGAAGAGCCTGAAAAACCGCACCGCAACCATGGATACGCTGGTGGCACTCGGCACGGGTGCGGCATGGCTCTACTCCATGAGCGTGAACGTCTGGCCACAGTGGTTCCCGATGGAAGCCCGCCATCTCTATTATGAAGCGAGCGCGATGATCATCGGCCTGATTAACCTGGGCCATATGCTGGAAGCCCGTGCCCGTCAGCGCTCCTCAAAGGCGCTGGAACGGCTGCTGGATTTAACCCCCCCGACCGCCCGCGTGGTCACTGACGACGGAGAAAAAAGCGTTCCGCTGGCCGAGGTTCAGCCCGGTATGACGCTGCGTCTGACCACCGGTGACCGTGTTCCCGTGGACGGAGACATCACGCAGGGTGAAGCCTGGTTTGACGAAGCGATGCTCACCGGGGAACCCGTTCCGCAGCAGAAATCACAGGGTGATGGCGTGCATGCCGGTACGGTGGTGCAGGACGGCAGCGTGCTGTTCACCGCCAGTGCGGTGGGAAGCCACACCACGCTGTCCCGTATTATCCGCATGGTGCGCCAGGCACAGAGCAGTAAGCCTGAAATAGGTCAGCTGGCCGATAAAATCTCCGCCATTTTTGTGCCGGTAGTAGTGGGCATCGCGCTGCTGAGCGCGGCTATCTGGTATTTCTTCGGCCCGGCGCCGCAAATTGTCTATACCCTGGTGATCGCCACCACGGTACTGATTATCGCCTGTCCTTGCGCGCTCGGCCTTGCGACGCCGATGTCGATTATCTCCGGCGTGGGCCGCGCCGCCGAGTTTGGCGTGCTGGTACGTGATGCAGATGCCCTGCAACGCGCCAGCACTCTCGACACGCTGGTCTTTGATAAAACCGGTACCCTGACCGAAGGTAAACCGCAGGTTGTATCCGTGCATACCTCAGGCTTCGCGGAGGCAGACGCGCTGCGTCTTGCCGCGGCCCTGGAACAAGGCTCCAGCCACCCGCTGGCGCGAGCCATCATTGAGAAAGCCGGTGAGGCCAGCCTGCCGCAGGTGAACAACTTCCGCACCCTGCGCGGATTAGGCGTCAGCGGTGAGGCCGAAGGACACACACTGCTGCTGGGTAACCAGGCCCTGATGAATGAAAACGGCATAGCGACTTCAACGCTGGAAAGTGAACTGAATGCCCAGGCATCACAGGGCGCAACCCCTGTCCTGCTTGCGGTGGACGGTCATATTGCGGCCCTGCTGGCCGTGCGCGATCCGTTACGTCAGGACAGTGTGGATGCCTTACAACGACTGCACCGCGCGGGCTACCGCCTGGTGATGTTAACCGGGGATAACCCAACCACGGCCAACGCCATCGCCAGAGAGGCGGGGATCGATGAAGTCATTGCCGGTGTCCTGCCGGACGGCAAAGCGGACGCCATTAAAACGCTGCAACAACAGGGGCGCCAGGTCGCGATGGTTGGCGACGGTATTAACGATGCGCCGGCGCTGGCACAGGCAGAGGTGGGGATTGCCATGGGAAGCGGGAGCGACGTTGCCATTGAGACGGCAGCCATCACACTGATGCGACACAGCCTGATGGGTGTTGCCGATGCGCTGGCGATTTCGAAAGCCACGTTGCGCAACATGAAGCAGAACCTGCTGGGTGCGTTTATCTATAACTCGCTCGGTATCCCGATTGCTGCCGGCATTCTGTGGCCCCTGACCGGTACGCTGCTTAACCCGGTGGTCGCAGGTGCAGCGATGGCGCTCTCCTCCATTACCGTGGTGAGCAACGCCAACCGTCTGCTGCGCTTTAAACCGAAAGCGTAATACGTTGTAGGCCGGGGAAGCGCAGCGCCACCCGGCTTTTTTGCCTGATGGCGCTGCGCTTATCAGGCCTACGAAACGTGCCGACGTTCACCTGTTGCGCCGCCCTGCCCCACGCGTTAGCATGAACCTTTCCGTTTATGGAGCGCGTATGAGTCTGTTTCGCCGTATAAAAACATCGTTTCGCGCCCTCTTCCCCCGCCGTTATACCTGGCCCGGAATGGATATTTCGCTCCCCGGCGGTCAGCATCTGCACCTGGTGGGCAGCATACATATGGGCACGCAGGATATGTCCCCGCTGCCCTCTGGTCTGTTATCCCTCCTGAAGCAGGCCGATGCGCTGGTGGTTGAGGCGGATATTTCAGGCCACGAGTCTCCCTTTGCCGGGCTGGAGAGCGATTTGACCCTGGCCGACCGTCTGGACGAGGCTCAACTCGCCGAACTGACGCGCGTGGCGGATGAAACCGGCGTTTCGCTCTCGATGCTGGACACCCTGCCGCTCTGGCAGATTGCCATGATATTACAGGCGACGCAGGCGCAGCGTCTGGGTCTGCGCGGTGATTACGGTATTGATTACCAGCTGCTGAATGCGGCCCGGGCACACCGTCTGCCGATCATTGAGCTGGAAGGTACCGATAGCCAGATTGCCCTCCTTCGCCAGCTGCCTGATGACGGTCTCATTCTTCTTGATGATACGCTGACGCACTGGCATACCAACGCCCGTCTGCTGCAAACCATGATTGGCTGGTGGCTGGATGCCCCGCCTGCTGAGGGGAAATTAACGCTGCCGTCGACGTTCAGTGAATCGCTGTATGATGTGCTGATGAACGCACGCAATGCGGCATGGCGGCAGACGCTGCATGCGTTACCTGCCGGGCATTACGTGGTTGCGGTGGGGGCATTACATTTGTACGGAGAAGGAAACTTGCCGTCGCTGCTGAAATAAAAAAATGGCCAATATTTCTATTGGCCCGTCAAAGAGGAATTTCATCGTTTTTATTATGCCGAAGGAGACCTTCGGTTGAGCCGATTGTCGCTCAAAGTGACCATCACTGCCAATACTATTGCGCAAGATGGTGCTATTTTTTAGACAAACGTCAGGCGTATGCTGTCAGCATGAATTGTCTGTCGTAAGAAGGATAGCTATGACTCCCGCCGTTAAATTACTCGAAAAAAACAAAATTTCTTTCCGGATCCACACTTACGATCACGATCCGAACGAAACCAATTTTGGTGATGAAGTGGTGCGCAAACTGGGGCTGAACGCCGACCAGGTCTATAAAACGCTGCTGGTGGCCGTGAATGGCGATATGAAGCATCTCGCCGTCGCGGTCACGCCCGTGGCTGGTCAACTGGACCTGAAGAAAGTGGCCAAAGCGCTGGGAGCGAAAAAGGTAGATATGGCAGACCCAATGGTTGCGCAACGCACCACGGGTTATCTGGTGGGCGGGATCAGCCCGCTCGGGCAGAAAAAACGCCTGCCAACGCTGATTGACGCCCCTTCTCAGGAATTTGAAACCATCTATATTTCCGGCGGCAAGCGCGGGCTGGATATCGAACTGGCCGCAGGCGATCTGGCCAAAATGCTGGATGCGAAGTTTGCGGATATTGCGCGCAGGGATTAAAAGAAAAAGCCGGGTGGCGGCTGCGAGGTAAAAGCAAAACGGTAACAGACGTTACCGTTTTTTGTGTTCGCGCCCTCTCCCGGTGGGAGAGGGTTGGGGTGAGGGCATCAGGCCGCACAACGTTACTGCCAGCTCACCTCGCCTTTCGGCTCATACGCATTCACGTCGATCGGTGAATTCTGCTCGATAAACTGCTTCAGAACCTCGGCATCAATAAAGCCGGTATTCACATAGCCCGGTTTGTTATCGATGTGCGGATAACCGTCGCCGCCGGTGGCGTTAAAGCTTAAGGTTGCCAGACGGTAGGTTTTCGCGGGATCAACCGGCTCACCCTTGATTTTGAGATCGTTGAGCTTGCCGTCTTTGGCCACAAAGTTGACGTTAGCGAACTGCGGATAGGCGCCGGAGTCCGGCTTCATCTGCGCCACGGCGGTAAGGTACTCAATCACCTCTTTCCCGCTCATATCGGCATAAACCACCACGTTGCCAAACGGCTGCACCTTCAGCACATCTTTATAGGTGATATTCCCGCCTTCGATGGAATCACGGATCCCGCCGCCGCTCATCACACCAAAATCAGCGCCGGTGCGCGCGATTTGTGCCGCCAGCACCAGGTGACCCATATTGGTCTGTACGAAACGGACTTTGCTGCGGTCCCCTTCCAGACGCCCGTTCAGCGTACCGATTTTCACGTCCAGCTGCGCTTTGCCTTTATTCTGGAACGGGGTTAACAGGGAGAGCATCTGTGGGTTCTCGGGGATTTCCGGGGTGTAGAGTACGCGCTCACTTTTCCCGTCCGGATAGGTCACTTTTTTCTTCAGGTTGACCGGGATGAGCTGATAATGCACCAGTTTCATCTCGCCGTTACGGAACTCAAAGTCGGCACGGCCAACGTATTTACCCCACTCGTGTGCCTGCACAATCCAGATCCCGTTCTGACGGTCTGGTGCACACGGCGTGCCCGGAACATAATCCACCTGCTTTTTATTCTCCGAGGCCATGCACACCGGATCTTGTGAGTGACCACCCACAATCATTGCCAACGAGCCCGCAGGGAGGCTGCGCGCCATTTCAACATCGCCCGGCGCGTTAGAACCATGCTCGCCGTTGTCGTAATGTCCCATATGGGTGGTGGCGATGATCACGTCCGGTTTTTCGTTTTGCTGCAACTCCTGAATCACCAGCTTCGCTTCGTCTGCCGGTTTACGGAATTCGATATCGGTAAAGAACTCCGGGTTGCCAATTTTTGCCGTATCGTCCGTGGTGAGGCCAATCACCGCGATTTTCAGATCCTGACGCTTAAACAGCGCCCACGGTTTAAACAGGCGTTCACCGGTACTTTTCTGATAGATATTGGCGGAGAGGAATGGGAACTTGGACCACTTTTCCTGCTGGCGCAGCACGCTCAGCGGGTTATCAAACTCATGGTTTCCGACGGCCATCGCATCGTAACCGATTAAATTCATACCGCGAAAATCAGGCTCAGCATCCTGTAAATCGGACTCCGGCACGCCGGTATTGATATCGCCCCCCGATAACAGCAGCACGCTGCCCCCTTCGGCGGCAACCTCTTTACGAATGCCATCCACCAGCGTTTTTTGCGCGGAGAGACCATATTCGCCGTACTCGCTGCGCCAGAAATGGCCGTGGTGATCGTTGGTATGCAGGATCGTAATTTTATACGTTTTGTCTTTTTCATACGCCTGTGCGGGCAGGCTTGCCAGACCCCAGGCGGCGAGCAGCGCCAACGCGACGCCATGCTTCATTAACTTCATCTTCTCTCTCCCTGACCAATAGACAAACGCAAAAATTACAGTGAGTAACAAGAATAGACAAATAAGTTTTCATAATTGCGACTTTCTTCAAATGTCGCTGACAGGTATGTTAGTTGGATAATAATTACCCCCTGCATTTTTCATCACTAACGACGTGGTATTTATGGCAATCAGTGAATCAACCCAGCCCGTTTCGGGCGCGCCGGCGTCGCCGCCACCCTCGCGCACCTCATTTAAAGTCTTAGGCGCTATTAGCCTCTCCCATCTGCTCAACGACATGATCCAGTCGCTGATCCTGGCGATTTACCCGCTGCTGCAATCCGAGTTTTCATTAACCTTCGTGCAGATCGGGATGATCACCCTGACCTTCCAGCTGGCCTCTTCGCTACTGCAACCTATCGTCGGTTACTGGACGGATAAATATCCGATGCCGTGGTCGCTGCCGATTGGCATGTGCTTCACCCTGAGCGGGCTGGTGCTGCTGGCTATGGCGGGAAGTTTTGAAGCGGTGCTGCTTGCCGCCGCACTGGTGGGAACCGGCTCGTCGGTCTTCCATCCGGAGTCCTCCCGCGTGGCACGTATGGCCTCCGGCGGGCGCCACGGGCTGGCGCAATCACTCTTCCAGGTGGGCGGTAATTTTGGCAGTTCCCTCGGCCCGCTGCTGGCGGCAGTGATCATCGCGCCGTACGGCAAGGGTAACGTCGCCTGGTTTGTGCTGGCCGCCCTGCTGGCAATCGTTGTGCTCGCCCAGATCAGCCGCTGGTATGCCGCACAGCACCGCGTAAACAAAGGCAAACCAAAAGTGAAGGTTATCAATCCCCTTCCACGCAATAAGGTTATCCTGGCCGTGTCCGTGCTGCTGGTGCTGATTTTCTCGAAATATTTCTATATGGCGAGCATCAGCAGCTATTACACCTTTTACCTGATGCAAAAATTCGGATTATCGGTACAAAACGCGCAGTTCCATCTGTTTGCTTTCCTGTTTGCCGTCGCAGCAGGGACGGTGATTGGCGGGCCAGTCGGGGATAAAATTGGCCGTAAATATGTTATTTGGGGCTCTATCCTTGGCGTTGCCCCCTTTACCCTTATTTTGCCTTACGCCAGCCTTGAATGGACGGGCATTTTAACGGTGATTATTGGTTTTATTCTGGCTTCGGCGTTCTCGGCTATCCTGGTGTATGCGCAGGAGTTGTTACCGGGGCGTATTGGTATGGTTTCCGGGCTCTTCTTTGGTTTCGCCTTTGGCATGGGCGGCCTTGGTGCAGCCGTGTTAGGTATGGTTGCCGACCACACCAGTATCTTCCTGGTTTATAAAATCTGCGCTTTCCTGCCACTTCTGGGGATGTTGACCATATTCCTGCCTGATAATCGTCATAAAGCGTAATTTCATGGCTGCCAAAGTGTAACTTTGGCAGCCTGATGCCCTCATGGCATAAGGCTTTCCTGTTCATCCCTTCTCTGAATTTATCAAAACCTGCCTTTTCTGAGGCATATTGCCGTTTTATTCAAACTTCAACAATTATTCATAAACACAAGGGTAAAAATTGTCATAAACTATTACTCGGTTTTTGGTTTTCACCAAAATGGAACACCCACAACGAAAGGAGACGGAATGCACCACGCCACACCGCTTATCACCACCATTGTTGGTGGACTTGTGCTCGCTTTTATTCTCGGCATGATTGCCAATAAACTGCGTATTTCCCCTCTTGTGGGCTATCTGTTAGCCGGGGTACTGGCGGGACCGTTTACGCCTGGCTTCGTTGCGGATACCAAACTGGCACCTGAACTGGCGGAACTGGGCGTGATTCTGCTGATGTTTGGCGTGGGGCTGCATTTTTCCCTGAAGGACCTGATGGCGGTAAAGTCGATCGCCATACCGGGAGCGATCGCCCAGATAGGGGTGGCGACGCTGCTGGGCATGGCGCTTTCGGCCGTACTGGGCTGGTCGTTAATGACCGGCATCGTATTTGGGCTGTGTCTCTCAACCGCCAGTACCGTGGTGCTGCTGCGCGCGCTTGAAGAGAGGCAGCTGATAGACAGCCAGCGCGGACAAATCGCAATCGGCTGGCTGATTGTTGAAGATCTGGTAATGGTGCTGACGCTGGTCCTGCTCCCTGCCGTCGCCGGAATGATGGAAAAAGACACCCTCGGCTTTGCCTCGCTGGCGCTGGATATGAGCATCACCATCGGAAAAGTGGTGGCGTTTATCGCCATCATGATGCTGGTAGGCCGCCGTCTGGTGCCGTGGATCATGTCGCGCAGCGCGGCCACCGGCTCGCGTGAACTGTTCACCCTTTCCGTCCTTGCGCTGGCGCTGGGGATTGCCTTTGGTGCGGTGGAGCTCTTTGACGTCTCCTTTGCCCTTGGCGCGTTCTTCGCCGGGATGGTGCTGAACGAATCCGAACTGAGCCACCGAGCGGCGCACGACACCCTCCCCCTGCGTGATGCCTTCGCGGTGCTGTTCTTTGTCTCCGTCGGGATGCTGTTTGATCCGATGATTCTGGTTCAGCAGCCGCTGGCCGTACTGGGGACGCTGGCGATTATCATCTTTGGTAAGTCGGTCGCCGCCTTTTTCCTGGTGCGAATGTTCGGCCACTCGCCGCGTACCGCTCTTACCATCGCCGCCAGCCTGGCACAGATTGGTGAGTTCGCCTTTATTCTGGCGGGTCTGGGGATGGCGCTGAACCTGCTGCCGCAGGCCGGGCAGAACCTGGTGCTGGCGGGAGCGATCCTCTCGATTATGCTGAACCCGGTGCTGTTCGCCCTGCTGGAAAAATATCTCGATAAAACGGAAACCCTTGAAGAGCAGACGCTCGAAGAGGCCATTGAAGAAGAGAAGCAGATCCCGGTGGATATTTGCAACCACGCCCTGCTGGTCGGCTTTGGCCGCGTGGGAAGCCTGCTCGGCGAGAAGCTGATGGCGCAGGGGATCCCGCTGGTGGTGATTGAAACCTCGCGTACCCGCGTCGATGAGTTGCGCGAGCGCGGTATCCGCGCGGTGCTGGGCAATGCGGCGAACGAAGAAATTATGAACCTGGCGCATCTGGACTGCGCCCGCTGGCTGCTGCTGACCATTCCAAACGGCTACGAAGCGGGTGAGATTGTGGCCACTGCACGTGAGAAATGCCCAACGATTGAGATCATTGCCCGCGCTCATTACGACGACGAGGTGGATTACATCACCGAACGGGGTGCGAATCAGGTGGTGATGGGTGAGCGCGAAATTGCGAATACGATGCTGGCGCTGCTGGCGAAGCCGCCGGTTGAAGAGGCTGTGACGAGGTAAGTTTCGTGCGGCCTGATGCCCTCACCCTGACCCTCTCCCCACAGGGGCGAGGGTTAGGGTGAGGGGTTTTCTTTTACCTGTCCCAGTACGCCTCTTCGAGGCTGTCTTCCCTTTCCGGCAGGCCACGCGTTAAGCGCGGGGAGTGCTGGTTCAGCACCTGATAACTGACGCGGTTCGCGTATTTACACACCTGCGCCAGCGACGAATAGGTGAGCCAGCTGAACTTATGTTTGCTGGAATTCGGCACGTTGGTTTTGTGGTAGGCATTGGCGGTGATGTCATGCAGCAGTGCCGCCAGCGCGCCGTCGCCCGCGCCGTTGGTGTTCATGATCTTCTCCGGGCCGCCCATGTACGGGGCGATGTGCGAGTAGATCCGCAGCGGATTAACACAGTCTTTATAACGCATGCCACGGCTAAACTCATACTGGTTGAACTCGGCGATGGCGCCAGGCAGCAGCGGATGCTGGGTTTTGCGTTTGCTCTCTTCTTCCGTGAAGCCTGCCATATACAGCCCTACCGGTCCGGCGGTGCAGAGCACCAGATCCACCCAGTCCAGCGCTTTATCGGAGGCCAGCAGCGGATCGCTCTCGCCGGTGAGAGCCTCAGCTTCTTCTTCGTTCATCGCCAGAATCGAGACATGCTCTTTCAGGAAGGCCTGCCACCACTCCGGGTTGTCGGCAATCACAAATTTCGTTCCCAGCGTCAGGACCACCGGCACATCGTACTTTTTAGCGTACTCAATCGCCTTCATGGTGGCTTCCGGCATCGGCTCGCCCGGCTTGCAGCGCACCAGGTAGGAGGTGAGCACCAGCGCCGACGCGCCCGCAATCACCTCTTCGGGAATACTCTCGGCACGCAGCTTGTTCATGTGGCCAGGGCTGATGGCAAAGGTACGCTCGCCGGATTCACCGATCAGCGTAAAGCAGCGGCCAATGGGGCCGTCGACACCCTGCAGATAGTTAAGATCGGTACGGCTGGAGGTATTGCACAGGTAACGGTAGGCGTAGCCACCAATTTCGATGTTGCTGCACATCACGCCGAGCAGCACTGAGCGGTCGTCTGCCAAAACGGAGTAGTTGTGCATGGTATTGCCGATAGTGCCACCGGCAAACTGATGGGTGATCAGGTTGTCACGCACCAGCTCCTGATAGAGCGCCTCAGCAACGTCGTCTTCAATTACCAGCGAGTGGCCGGCGCTCAGACCGTAACGGGCGACAAACGCATCATCCACTTTCGCTTCAATGTCCACCAGCGTCTGATCAATACCGACGACCCATGCGGCGCTGGTTTCATTTTCAGGCTGGATTTGCTGCAGGAGCGGATCGCGGGCATCAACAGGGAAGTAGTGTTTGGATTTGCGTTTACCGGGAAATTTCATGGTCTGAACTGTGCATAGAATATGGGCCGGGAATGGTAGCACAAACCCGGCCCAGAGTGCGATCAGCGGCTGTTGGTCACCAGCGAGACCATCATGTCGATATGTTCCGGAGCGTCGTTAAGTGCCGGAATGTACTCGTACTTCTCACCGCCAGCCTCCAGGAAAAACTCCCGGTTTTGCACCGCGATCTCCTCCAGCGTTTCCAGGCAATCGGCCGAAAAGCCCGGGGACATTACCTGAATATGCTTCACGCCTTTCTCGCCGAGCATTTTGAGGGTTTCGTCCGTATACGGTGTCAACCACGGCTCGCGACCAAAGCGCGACTGGAAAGTCATCATCACCTTCTCCGGCGGCAGGCCGAGCGCGGACACCAGCTCACGCGTGGTATCGCGACAGCGCTGCGGATAATCATCCCCTTCGTTAGCGAAACGCTGCGGAATGCCGTGATAGGACAACAGCAGCAGATCCGGCTCGCCGTGTTTTTCAAACGACGCGCGGGCACTGCTGGCAAGCGCTTTGATATAGAGTTCGTTATCGGCGTAGTCGCGTATAAAGGTCACGCCCGGAATGCGGCGGCGGGTCGCCAGAATGCGGGCCAGTTCGTCCCACACCGCAGCGACTGTCGAGCAGGAGTACTGCGGGTAGAGTGCCAGCACCACAATGTGCTCAACCCCCTGCGCCAGCAGCGCGTCGACCGCACTTTCCAGAGACGGTTTGCCATAGCTCATGCCGAGTGCGACAGGCATATCCGGCAGGCGGGCAGCCAGCGCTTTCTCCTGACGACGGCTGTAGACCATCAGCGGCGAGCCCTCTTCCATCCAGACAGACTGATAGAGTTTGGCGACGCGCGGTGAACGAATGGGCAGAATCACGCCACGCAGTAATGGCCACCACAGCAGTCTTGGGGTATCCACAACGCGCGTGTCGCTTAAAAATTGTCGCAGATAGCGTTTTACCGCTTCTGGCGTAGGTGCTTCTGGGGTGCCCAGATTGGCAAGCAGGATGCCGGTTTTCGCCTGACTCATTCACGCCTCTTAACCATTTGAATGGTTGTCAATTGTAGCGGAAATGCGTTTAAACGGAACCCATTGCTGTAATAGGTAAGATGAGAAATATTCTCACCCGGGGCCCCGGGTGAGAGCAGTGCGATTAGCCGAGGATTTTTTCCAGCTCTGCACGAACGTCAGCCACGGCTTTAGTGCCGTCAACTTTCGCGTATTTGGTGTTACCCGCCTGCGCTTCTTTGGTGTAGTAGCCGATCAGCGGCGCAGTCATCTGATGGTATTCCACCAGGCGCTTACGCACGGTCTCTTCCTGATCGTCTTTACGGGTGGTCAGCTCTTCGCCGGTTACGTCGTCTTTACCTTCAACCTTAGGTGGGTTGAATTTAATGTGGTAAACGCGGCCAGAAGCAGCGTGCACACGGCGACCAACGATACGATCAACGATCAGCTCGTCTGGTACGTCGAACTCCAGCACGTAGTCTACGTTGATGCCCGCTTCTTTCATGGCGTCAGCCTGAGGAATGGTGCGTGGGAAGCCGTCCAGCAGGAAACCGTTACGGCAGTCTTCCTGAGCAATGCGCTCTTTGACCAGAGCGATAACCAGCTCGTCGGTCACCAGTTTGCCAGCGTCCATGATGTCTTTCGCTTGTTTACCCAGCTCAGAGCCAGATTTAACAGCGGCGCGCAGCATATCACCGGTGGAGATTTGCGGAATACCGTATTTCTCCATGATGAACTGAGCCTGAGTTCCTTTACCCGCGCCCGGAGCGCCAAGCAGAATAATACGCATTGCGAAAATCCCCTCAAAAGTCGATTCAATTTTTCAAAAGCGCTAAACAATACCACCAGAACGGATGCGGCTCAAGGAAGGCGGGAGGGCTGAAACGGTTAATGGGGGGAGATAATTTGGGGGAGTGCGGTCTGGTGCCCTCACCCCGGCCCTCTCCCACGGGGAGAGGGAGAAGACCAGGGGAGGCGTGGTCAATTACGCCAGCAGCAGCGCATTCACACGTTTAATGAAGAGGTTAGGATCTTCCAGCGTGCCGCGCTCGGCCAGCAGAGACTGATCCAGCAGCAGTTCAACCCACTCGGCAAAGCGGGTTTCGTCCTGGGTATCCGCCGCGCGTTTCACCAGCGGGTGATCCGGGTTCAGCTCGAAGATATATTTCACTTCTGGCATCGCCTGACCTGCCGCGGCGAACAGTTTCGCCATCTGGGTACCCATTTCGTCCGCATCGGTAGTCACAATCGCCGGCGTATCGGTCAGACGGTGGGTGAAGCGCACCTCTTTCACACGATCGCCCAGCAGGGTTTTCACGCGCTCAACGAACGGCTCCAGCGCCTTCTCGGCTTCTTTCGCGCTTTCATCCACTTCATCCGCCAGCTTGTCGATGGATTCATCGGCTTTGGCAACAGACTGGAATGGCTTACCGTCGAACTCGGTCAGGTAGTTCATCATCCACTCGTCGATGCGGTCAGAAAGCAGCAGCACTTCGATGCCTTTCTTACGCAGCAGCTCCAGGTGTGGGCTGCTCTTCGCCGCGGCGTAGCTGTCGGCGGTGATGTAGTAGATCTTCTCCTGCCCTTCTTTCATGCGGGAAACGTACTCTTCCAGCGACACGGTCTGCGCAGAGGAGTCAGTGTGCGTAGAGGCAAAGCGCAGCAGTTTGGCGATCGCTTCTACGTTCGCGGTGTCTTCCGCCGGGCCTTCTTTCAGCACCAGGCCAAACTGCTTCCAGAAGGTCTGGTATTTTTCCGCGTCGTCTTTCGCCAGTTTTTCCAGCATCTGCAGCGTACGTTTGGTCAGCGCGTTACGCAGGTTGCGGGTCACGGTGCTGTCCTGCAGAATTTCACGGGAGACGTTCAGCGGCAGATCGTTGGAATCTATCAGGCCACGGACAAAGCGCAGGTAATTCGGCATGAACTGCTCGGCGTCGTCCATGATGAAGACACGCTGAACGTAAAGCTTCAGACCGTGCTTGTGATCGCGGTTCCACATATCCCACGGCGCCTGCGACGGGATATACAGCAGGCTGGTGTACTCCTGCTTACCTTCCACACGGTTATGGCTCCAGGTCAGCGGATCGGTAAAGTCGTGGGCGATGTGTTTGTAGAACTCGTTGTATTCGTCGTCCTTGATTTCAGCCTTATTGCGCGTCCACAGGGCCTGCGCCTTGTTGATTTTCTCCCAGGAGACCACGGTTTCACCGTCTTTCTCTTCCTGTTTTTCAATCTCAACCGGCAGGGCAATATGGTCGGAATATTTGCTGATGATGGAGCGCACGCGCCAGTCGTTCAGGAAATCATCTTCGCCTTCACGCAGGTGCAGGGTGATTTCGGTGCCGCGATCCGCTTTGGTGATGTCATCAACGGTGTATTCACCTTCACCTTTGGATTCCCAGAACACGCCGTTTTCCGCGCTGTCACCCGCCGCACGTGTACGCACGGTCACTTTGTCCGCCACGATAAACGCCGAATAGAAGCCCACGCCGAACTGGCCGATCAGCTGGCTGTCTTTCGCCTGGTCAGAACCCATAGATTCCAGGAACGCTTTGGTCCCGGATTTGGCGATAGTCCCGAGGTGGTCGATCACCTCGTCGCGGTTCATGCCGATGCCGTTATCGGCGATGGTCAGGGTACGGTTCTCTTTATTGAAAGAGACGCGCACGCGCAGCTCGCCGTCGCCTTCATACAGATCCGGGTTAGACAGCGCGCGGAAACGCAGCTTGTCCGCCGCATCGGAGGCGTTGGAAATCAGCTCACGCAGGAAGATTTCTTTGTTGGAATACAGGGAATGGATCATCAGGTGCAGAAGCTGTTTTACTTCTGACTGGAAACCACGGGTTTCTTGTCCTTTCATCTAAGTCGACCTCAACAATGCCATTTAATGGGGTTGTAAAACGTTGAGGGAGAGATGGGGATAAGCAGGGAAATTTTCAAGCGGAGGCTGCGAATGCCGCCTCCGTTTGGTCAGAAAATAATCTTGTGACGTCCGGCCAGAGAGTGCGACAGCGTGGTGCCGTCAACCATCTCCAGCTCGCCGCCAACCGGCACGCCGTGAGCGATACGGCTGGCGTCAACGCCGTACTGCGCGCACAGCTCGGCGATGTAGTTGGCGGTTGCCTCCCCTTCCACCGTGGGGTTGGTGGCGAGGATCACCTCTTTGATGGTCTCGGACTCCAGACGCTGTTCAAGGCGATCAAGACCGATATCATCCGGGCCAATACCGTCCAGCGGGGAGAGATGCCCCATCAGCACGAAATAGCGGCCAGAGAACTGCCCGGTTTGTTCGATGGCATAGATGTCCGCCGGACTCTCCACCACGCAAATCTGACCGTTCTCCTGACGACGCGGATTCGAGCAAATATTACAGACGTCCTGCTCGGTAAAAGTACGGCAATCCGCACAGTGACCAATTTCTGACATGGCGCGGGTCAGAGCCTGCGCCAGGCGCATCCCGCCGCTGCGGTCGCGCTGCAATAGCGTAAACGCCATACGCTGCGCCGACTTCGGGCCTACGCCCGGCAGGCAGCGCAACGCTTCCATTAACTGCGTGAGCAGCGGACTGGTTTGCATCAGAACGGCATCTTGAAGCCCGGCGGCAGTTGCATACCGCTGGATACAGAGGCCATTTTCTCTTTCTGGGTTTCGTCGATACGGCGAGCGGCATCGTTGAACGCGGCTGCAACCAGATCTTCCAGCATCTCTTTGTCGTCTTCGAGCAGGCTTGGATCGATTTCAACGCGGCGGCAGTTATGCGCACCGTTGATGGTCACCTTGACCAGACCGGCACCGGATTCACCCGTGACTTCCAGCTGAGCGATCTCTTCCTGCATCTTCTGCATTTTTTCCTGCATCTGCTGAGCCTGCTTCATCAGGCCACCCAGACCGCCTTTTCCACCAAACATAGGCTTCTCTCTCTTTCACGTTTAACGATGACAACCGTAAGTCAGACTCACGATCAAATGGGGCGAATACTCTCTTCATCCAGATCGGCGTCGAAGAACCGGCGCAGGGTCTGGATGTTGTTATCCGCAATAATCGACTCACGCGCCTGCGCGAGTTTCTCTTCATAAATGGCCTGGCGCCACTCCAGTGGCGTTCGCACCGCCGGATTATCATCTTCAATGATAGTCAATTCAACCGGTGCACCCTGCAATGTGGCCAGCGCCTCCGCCAGTGCTTTTTGTGCGCCGGGGGAGTTCAGGTGCCGTTGACCGGGACGCAGATGCAGACGCACCTGATTACCGTCCTGCTCTTTCCAGGCATTCAGCGCGACCTGCTCGACCAGCTTAGGCAGTTGCAGTTTACTGACCTCAGCGGCCCAGGCGTCACGCGCGATAGACTCTTCCGCGAGCTTCGCGGAAAGCTCCGGTGTTTTTTCATGCTCCAGCGCTTTCTTCAGCGCTTTTGGCGTGGCAACCTCTTTCTTCACCTCTTCGACGATAGTCGTCGACTTCCAGCGGTAAGCCTCTTCTTTCACCGGGGCTTTTTGCTCGAGCGCGGACGGTGCCGGGCGCGCCTGTACGCGCTCCGTTACCGAGGCCAGTCGTTCAAGCGCGGCGTTGTTAACCGGCCGCGCTCTTCCTGGCGCTGCCGGTTCACTCTTTTTTGGTTTGGTTGCTCCCTGCGCTCGCTGCAACTGGCTGCGGGCGGCAAGCACCGAACTGGTGGCATCCGACAGCGGTACATTTTGCGGCGGCGGCGCTGCCGGCTGTGCTGGCACCTGCTGCGGCGACATCACTGCCGTCGGGGCGGTCGGGGCGAATGACTGCCGGGGCACTTCAGGCTCTGGCAGCGGCATACGCGGGTGGAACGCCAGCGCACGCAGCAGCGTCATTTCAACGCCCATTCTAGGATCCGGCGCAAACGGCAGCTCTTTACGGCCAATCAGCAAGGTCTGGTAATAAAGCTGTACGTCAGCAGGCGGCACGGTTCGCGCAAGTTCACGCATCCGCTGTTCAATGGCCGCCATATCCGCCCCCATTGCTGACGGAGAGAGCTGCAGCATCGCTACACGGTGCAGCAGGCTAAGCATCTCGACCAGCAAGGCTTCCCACTCGACGCCACGGGCTGCAGCGGCATTCACCAGCGACATGACGCGCTCACCGTTCGCGGCGATCGTGGCTTCAATCAGGGAGAGCGCCTGGTCGTCGTCCAGCGTGCCGAGCATGGTGCTGACCGCCTCCGTCGACAGTTTACCGTCACCGCTGGCAATGGCTTGATCCGTCAGGCTGAGCGCATCGCGCAGGCTGCCGTCCGCTGCACGGGCCAGCAGTTGCAGGGCGCGCGGCTCGTGGACAATGTTCTCTTCGTCGAGAATGTGTTCCAGCTGAGTACGGATCTGTTCAACGTCCAGCGCCTTCAGATGGAACTGCAAACAGCGCGACAGAATCGTCACCGGCAGCTTTTGCGGATCGGTGGTAGCCAGCAGGAATTTCACATGCGCAGGCGGCTCTTCCAGCGTTTTCAGCAGGGCGTTGAAGCTGTGACGTGACAGCATGTGCACTTCATCGATCAGATAGACCTTGAAGCGGCCACGCGCCGGGGCGTACTGCACGTTATCCAGCAGGTCACGGGTATCTTCAACTTTGGTGCGCGAGGCGGCGTCGATCTCGATCAGATCGACAAAGCGCCCCTGCTCGATCTCACGGCAGTTGTCACACACGCCACACGGCGTGGCGGTGATCCCGGTTTCGCAGTTCAGACCTTTTGCCAGCAAACGGGCAATAGAGGTTTTACCGACGCCGCGGGTACCGGAGAAGAGATAGGCGTGATGGATACGACCTAGCGACAAGCCGTTCGCCAGGGCCGTCAGCACATGTTCCTGACCGACAACGTCGGCAAAGGTTTGTGGTCGCCATTTACGGGCTAACACCTGATAACTCATGGGCAGGCTCTGCAACGCTGGAAGGTGAATTAATGGAGGGGAATGCTATCACAACCTCACCCATTGAGCGAGGTTGTGAGAAACGGGATTAATGACCCGGGAAAGGCACCAGGCTGTAGCTGGTAATACCCTGTTTTTCCAGGCGCTGTTCGCCGCCCAGATCGAACAGATTGATGATGAAGGCCGCATCGGTCACTTCACCACCCAGGCGACGAATCAGCTTCACGGTCGCTTCGATAGTGCCACCGGTTGCCAGCAGATCGTCCACCACCAGCACTTTGTCGCCAGGCTTAATGGCATCGACGTGGATTTCCAGCTGATCGGTGCCGTATTCCAGCTCATAGCTCTCCGCGATGGTTTCACGCGGCAGTTTGCGCGGCTTACGCACTGGCACAAAACCTACGCCCATTGCCAGCGCCACCGGTGCGCCAAACAGGAAGCCACGGGCTTCGGTACCTACTACTTTGGTGATCCCGGCGTTTTTATAACGCTCTACCAGCAGTTCAATGCTGAGCGCGTACGCTTTCGGGTCTTCCAGCAAGCTGGTGACATCACGGAAAAGAATGCCAGGTTTTGGATAGTCCTGGATGCTTTTGATGCTGTTTTTCAGATATTCAAGCTGCTGTGCAGTTGCGGTCATCGGTTTGTGCCTAAATGAAACAGTGTTACTCACAGCGCGCAAAGAGGCGGTAAAGGTAACAATTGTTTAACCTTTAACCAGGCGCGCCTGTGCTCGAAAACGGTCGAATTTACTGGCTGCGCACAATAATTGCAACAGCCATTATAAGGCTTCAGTGCTTTTGTTGCTTTTCATCAACCACGGGGATCCGCCACATGAAGATAAGCAGGCAGGTCAGGATAACCAGCAGCAGGATCCGCACCCACATCATTTTCACCAGCCATAATGAAATGGCGAAGGTGATGAGGATGACTGCAATCGCACGCGGCTTTGCGCCAGGCGGCATGGCCCGGTGTTTCTGCCAGTGGCGCAGATAGCCGCCAAACCACGAGCGATACAGCAGCCAGTGATGAAAACGCGGGGATGAGCGGGCAAAACACCAGGCTGCCAGCAGAATAAACGGCGTCGTGGGCAAAAGTGGCAAAACCACGCCCAGGGTGCCTAACACTACCGCCAGCCAGCCAATGATGATTAAAATAGTACGCTGCATAATGCGAATCGTTATCAAACTGAACGGCTACTTTACCACTGGAGCGCGCCTTGAAAATAGCCCTGCTTTTAGAGACGCTGCAAAATCAGCTCGTTGCCCTGCGCACGCAGGCGTCACCGTTGATGCAGCATGCGACGCTCAAACCGCGCTTTGACCGGCAGTTATTTCATACGCGAAGTACGCTGATGAAAGACTATCTTGATGAGGCGCAGACCAACCTCGACGAACTGCGACAGGCCGTGAATGACGGTAAACATGAGCAGGTGGCCTGGCTTGCGGAGCATCTCACCAGTCAGATCACCGCCTTGCACCGGGAGATCGCAGCCTGGCCCCTGCGTACCTGGGATAGCGCGTCTCCCGGCCTCGGTAAATGGCAGCGAAAACGGCTGGAGCACCAGGAGTTTGAACGCCGTCTGTTTGAGATGAAGCGCGAGCGGGAAGCACGTCTGAACAACAGTGAAACGCTGGAAGAGCAGCAGTTATTGATGCGCGAAATCGACGCGCTGGATGGACGTCTTGTCCGTTGCCGTCATGCGCTGGATGAGATCGAACGCGTCATTGAACGCCTGACCCGTTAAAAGGAGCCACACATGTCGCTGGAAAATGCCCCCGATGAGGTCAAACTGGCCGTCGATTTGATTATGCTGCTGGAGAATCATGAGATCCCGGCTGAGACGGTGCTGAAGGCACTGGAGATTGTGCGGCGGGATTTTGAGGGAAAGGTGAAGGCCGGTTGCCCTCACCCTAACCCTCTTCCACAGGGAGAGGGAAAATAGTTCAGGCGGGAGTCGGATCGTCACCCTTAATCTCACGCTTCACTTCCGTATGCTCGTCACCTTTCTCGTTATGCAGGTGAACCTCAAGCTGGTTGAAAGCAATATTGATATTGTTTTCACGGCACAGACGGTCGATGGAGCGGTTCAGTTCATCCACGGTGTAGCTGCGATCGCGAAGCTCACGCACGTATAAACGCAGCTCGTGATCCAGCGTGCTCGCCCCGAAGGTGGTGAAAAAGACGTCTGGCGCCGGCTCGTGCATAACCTTTGGATGCTCTTTTGCGGCCTTCAGCAATACCTCTTTCACCTTATCCAGATCCGAACCGTAGGCTACGCCGAGGCGGATCACCACACGCGTCGTCGTATCAGAGAGCGACCAGTTGATCAAACGCTCGGTCACGAACGCTTTGTTCGGGATGATCACCTCTTTGCGATCGAAGTCGGTAATAGTGGTCGCACGAATGCGGATCTTGCTGACGGTACCGGAGAAGGTCCCGATGGTCACCGTATCGCCAATTCGCACCGGACGTTCGAACAGGATGATCAGGCCGGAAACGAAGTTACCGAAAATCTCCTGCAGGCCAAAACCGAGACCCACAGAGAGCGCTGCCGCCAGCCACTGCAGTTTGTCCCAAGACACGCCCAGCGAGCCGAAGACCGTCATCGCCCCGACAATAATAATGACGTAGTTGAGGATGGTGGTAATGGCATAGGACGCCCCCTGACGCAGGTTCAGGCGCGACAGCACCAGCACCTCCAGCAGACCCGGCAGGTTTCGAATCAGCGCCCAGGCCACCATCGACGACACCACCGCAAACAGCAGGCTGCCCATGGTGACGCTTTTCATCACCGCAGCGCCTGCTTCGGTCCCGCTGTACTGCCAGAGAGTGATACTGTCGAGATAGGCAAAGACGGTAATCAAATCAGACCAGATGGCCCAGAACATCACCGCGAACAGGGCGATCATCACCAGCATGGTGATACGCAGCGTCTGCTGGTTAACCTGCTCCAGCGCGATGGTCGGCTCTTCCTGCGGCTCCGCGCCTTCGGCGCCCTCTTTCACCTGATGCTGACGACGCGCAATGGCGCGGCGATAAGCGATACGGCGAGCCGCCACGCTCAGGCCGCGCAGCACGGTCTGGTAGAGCAGGTTCCAGACAATCACCAGATAGACGGTTTCTATCCAGCGGCCGGACAGGCGCAGCGTGGTGTAGAAGTAGCCCGTCGCCGTGAGCACCATCAGCGCCAGCGGAATGATTGCCAGCACCGTGACGGTGGCGAGGCGCAGGTTGTGGGACTCTTTATCACGCCAGCTATCGCGGCACATCGGCCACATCAGGATGGCAATCAACAGCAGGTTCAGCAGAATGACCAGCTGACCCAGAACGTCATCCATCAGATGCAGCGGAGAAAGCTCGGAAACCACCGACCAGAAGTGCAGCGGCAGGAGCGCCAGGCTGATGCGGACAATCTGACGACGCCAGTGGCTGGTCAGTTGCTGTGGCATATTGAAGTGACGCACCGCCACGCCGTCTTTTTCCAGCACCTTCCAGCACAGACCAAACACCAGCCAGAACAGGGCCAGCTTTTTACTGAAAGCCCACAGCAAATCGCTGACGTTGAGCTGCATGGTGAGCAGGATCAGGCCAACAGCAAGGATGATCAGGCACACCGGCAGCGCGCGAATGAGATCGATCAGAATCGCTTTTGGCGTATGCAGCTGGCTGTCATTTCGCAGTTGCCCCACTTCTGAGGCCAGCTTCGCCTGATAGTTCTTCAGCCATCCCAGACGCCAGCGGATCACGCCCGCAATCAGCAACAGCGGTAATCCCGCCAGGAAGGCAATCATCACCGCGGGCCAGGCTTTCTCCCAGTTCCCGGTGATTTTCATGCTTTTAATCTGCGTTTTCAGCGTTTCGGGGAAGGATTTAACCCAGTCCCAGTCCATCGGTTTGTTGCTGTTAACCCAGAAAATCTGCTGGGTTAAAATCTCCTGCAGACTTTTAGAAACGCTCACCAGCTGCTGCTGGTTGATCTGCAGGTTAATCGCCATCATCAGCTGATTACCCAGCTGTTTATTGAGCTGGTCAAGCAGCTCGCGGCGCATATCCACCACCTGCAACAGTGCGTCGTGCACTTCCGGGTTCACTTCACTGGAGTGGCCCTCTTCTATTTTGGCGACAAAGGTATCGCTCTGGAAAAGGGCATCGCGCTGCTGGTTGACGTCAAACTGTTCCAGACGTAAATCCGCAATGCGGTTGGTCATGTCCTCCAGCTCGTCGGCAGAGGGCAGCGTCTGCTGTTGCTGATAAAGAATGCGTGACAGCAGAAGGCTGCCTTTCAGCACCGCAATTTGCTCTTTGATGTTACGTTCCGCCTGGAGCGCGCGGTCCAGCCAGTTTTTAACTTTAATGTTCTGTTGAACCAGCGAGTTACCGTTTTCGGTCGCCTGAATCAGGCGCTCGCTCAGCTGATGGTTCGCATCGAGCTCCTGCTTCACCAGCGGATTGGCCTGGATGCGGGCGGTTTCGTCCGGCGATACCGCCTCCTGGGCGGTTTTTTCCGTCAGCGTCAGGCGCTTGCTGTTCACCGCCTCCTGCAACAGCTGAAGCTGGTGTTCCAGACGGTTGATGTTAGCGGTCACGTAATCACGCTGTTTTTGTAACGTGTCCTGCAGCACCGTATTCCCTTCCAGGCTTTTACGCTGCTGTTCAATTTGCGCATTCAGTAACGACTGCTGAACCAGCAGCAGCGTTTGCTGCGTCGGGCGCAGCGTGCCTTCACCCACCGTGGTGCCGTTCAGGCGGTTGCGGATTTGCTGCAGTTGCTGAGACGCGGCGTACATCGCGTTTTGTACGCGCTCGGGCTGAGTCTGCAAAGAGACAAGCTGACTGTTGTAGGTGGCGAGATCCGACTGTGCGGTTTGCAGGTCGTCGAGCAGTTGTGCGACGCGCGACTCCAGCTGACGCAGCGACAGCGTTGCCAGCGTTTTGCGCGTTTCGTCGTCGTTATCTACGTCGCTCAGGGCATTTAGCGAATCCGTTGCCTTACGCATGTTTTCAGGCGCCTGCGCCACCTTCTGACGAAGCTGGGTGGTTTCCGCTTTGACGCGATCAATTTTATCCAGTGATTCCAGCGTTTCCGTCAGATCCTGCTGAACGAGTTTGTCCTGCGGCGTGAGATCTTTTTGTTTATTCAGGGCGTCGAGCTGCGACTGAACATCAGCACGGGATGGAATGTCATTGCCGTTATCGGCGCGGGCCCAGGAAAGCGGTGCCGTTGCGAAGAAAAACAGCGTCGCGAAGAGTAGTGCAAGAACAGGATGTTGCGAGCGATTGGTGTGCAGCATAGTCGTGAGTGATGTCAGAAGATGACCGAAAATAGTCCGGCGTGCAGAATATCACGCTCGCCTGAAGCAGAATAGCGCGAACGTGAGCCTCTGAGATAAATCCTGGGAATGGCTCAGGCAGTGAGCGAAGGCGCGTCGCTGCGCAGCGTCGGGCAGAGCTGTAGCATTTCCAGTAAAATCGCCACGTAGCTGCGGGCTTCCGCTTTTAAGTCAAAGGATTGCGGGGCGAAAAGCCAGTTTTCCATCAGGCCCGAAATGTAGCTGCGCATCAGAATAGCCGCCCGGCGGGTCAGGAGATTGGCCGGTAGCAGTTTAGCCTGCATGCACTGGTTCAGGTTCTGTTCAATGCGGTCATAGCTTTCCAGGCTGAGGCTGCGTTGCGCCTGCTGCACGACAGCCATCTCTCCCACAAACTCACATTTATGGAAAATAATTTCCATCATTAACCGACGGCGCTCTTCAACTACCGTCGCTTCAAGGATATATACTAATATTTCTCTTAATACTGAGAGTGGATCGTCAGGGAATTTTGCCCGATACTCACTCTCGAGATCGCTAATGCTGGACTCTGAAAGCTCCCAGATTTCACTGAACAGATCTGACTTGTCTTTAAAATGCCAGTAAATCGCTCCCCGCGTAACGCCAGCGGCCTGAGCAATCTGTGCCAGCGAGGTTGACGAAACACCTTGCTGAGAAAATAAGCGGATTGCCACATCCAGAATGTGTTGTCGGGTTTCAAGCGCTTGTTGTTTGGTTTTTCGTGCCATAAGTGGGTGAATTTACAGGCGTCAGATTTACATACATTTGTGAATGTATGTACCATAGCATGACGATAATATAAACGCAGCAATGGGTTTTTGGACTCAGGACCATTGATCAATTTGAAATCGGACACTCGAGGTTTACATATGAACAAAAACAGAGGGTTAACGCCTCTGGCGGTCGTTCTGATGCTCTCAGGCAGCTTAGCGCTTACAGGATGTGACGACAAACAGGCTCAACAAGGAGCGCAGCAGATGCCAGAAGTTGGCGTTGTGACGCTCAAATCCGAACCTCTTCAGATCACCACCGAATTGCCTGGCCGCACAAGTGCTTATCGCATTGCAGAAGTTCGTCCTCAGGTGAGCGGCATTATCCTGAAACGTAACTTTACCGAAGGCGGCGATGTGCAAGCCGGTGAGTCTCTTTATCAGATTGATCCCGCAACGTATCAGGCGTCGTATGAAAGCGCGAAAGGCGACCTGGCGAAAGCGGAAGCGGCGGCCAAAATCTCTCAGCTGACGTTGAATCGTTACAAAAAACTGCTCGGTACGCAGTACATCAGCCAACAGGACTACGACACAGCCCTGGCGGATGCACAGCAGGCTAACGCGGCCGTTGTGGCAGCAAAAGCAGCTGTCGAAACCGCGCGCATCAACCTGGCCTATACCAAAGTGACCTCCCCTATCAGCGGTCGTATTGGTAAATCCTCCGTGACGGAAGGGGCACTGGTGCAAAACGGTCAGGCCACAGCGATGGCAACCGTGCAGCAGCTTGATCCGATCTACGTTGACGTGACGCAGTCCAGCAACGATTTCCTGCGACTGAAACAAGAGCTGGCAAACGGCACCCTGAAGCAGGAGAACGGTAAAGCCAAAGTGGAGCTGGTCACTAACGACGGCATCAAATATCCACAGGCGGGTACGCTGGAATTCTCTGATGTGACGGTCGACCAGACCACCGGTTCCATCACCTTACGTGCGATCTTCCCGAACCCTGACCACACCCTGTTGCCAGGTATGTTCGTTCGCGCACGTCTGGAAGAAGGCACTAACCCAACCGCACTTCTGGTTCCACAGCAGGGTGTGACCCGTACGCCACGCGGCGATGCGAGCGCACTGGTTGTTGGCGCTGGTGACAAAGTCGAAATGCGCAATATCACTGCTACGCAGGCGATTGGCGATAAATGGCTGGTGACGGACGGTCTGAAAGATGGCGATCGCGTGATTGTTACTGGTTTGCAAAAAGTTCGTCCTGGCGCGCAGGTTAAAGCACAGGAAGTGAAGTCTGACGATAAACAACAAGCTTCGGCCGCTGGCCAGTCAGAACAAACCAAGTCTTAACTTAAACAGGAGCCGTTAAGACATGCCTAATTTCTTTATCGATCGCCCCATATTCGCATGGGTGATCGCCATTATTATCATGCTGGCCGGGGGACTTGCGATCCTGAAGCTGCCTGTTGCGCAATATCCGACCATTGCGCCACCGGCGGTGACGATCTCCGCAACCTACCCGGGGGCGGATGCGAAAACGGTGCAGGATACCGTTACGCAGGTTATCGAACAGAACATGAACGGTATCGATAACCTGATGTACATGTCCTCAAACAGTGACTCCACCGGTACGGTTCAGATCACCCTGACCTTCGAGTCTGGTACTGATGCTGACATCGCGCAGGTTCAGGTGCAGAACAAACTGCAGCTGGCGATGCCGCTGCTGCCGCAGGAAGTACAACAGCAGGGTGTGAGCGTCGAGAAATCGTCCAGTAGCTTCCTGATGGTTGTTGGCGTTATCAACACCAACGGCACCATGACGCAGGAGGATATTTCCGACTACGTGGGCGCCAACATGAAGGACGCTATTAGCCGTACTTCAGGTGTGGGTGACGTTCAGCTGTTTGGTTCCCAGTACGCGATGCGTATCTGGATGGACCCGAACAAACTGAACAACTTCCAGCTGACGCCGGTTGACGTCATCAACGCCATTAAAGCACAGAACGCCCAGGTTGCAGCCGGTCAGTTAGGCGGTACGCCGCCGGTGAAAGGCCAGCAGCTTAACGCGTCCATCATCGCGCAAACCCGTCTGACCTCCGCCGATGAATTCAGCAAAATTCTGCTGAAAGTGAATCAGGACGGTTCGCAGGTTCGCCTGCGTGACGTGGCAAAAGTGGAGCTGGGTGGCGAAAACTACGACATCATTGCGAAGTTTAACGGTAAACCGGCTTCCGGTCTGGGTATCAAACTGGCGACCGGTGCTAACGCCCTGGACACCGCAACGGCTATCCGTGCAGAACTGAAGAAGATGGAACCGTTCTTCCCGTCAGGTCTGAAGATCGTTTATCCGTATGACACCACGCCATTCGTTAAAATTTCGATTCACGAAGTGGTTAAAACCTTGGTAGAAGCGATCATCCTGGTCTTCCTGGTGATGTATCTGTTCCTGCAGAACTTCCGCGCGACGCTGATTCCAACCATCGCCGTACCGGTCGTCTTGCTCGGAACCTTCGCCATACTGGCAATATTTGGCTACTCGATAAACACCCTGACGATGTTCGGGATGGTGCTCGCCATCGGCTTGCTGGTGGATGACGCCATCGTGGTGGTAGAAAACGTCGAGCGCGTCATGGCGGAAGAAGGTCTGCCGCCGAAGGAAGCAACCCGTAAATCCATGGGCCAGATCCAGGGCGCGCTGGTCGGTATCGCGATGGTGCTGTCCGCCGTATTTATTCCGATGGCCTTCTTCGGGGGCTCTACCGGTGCGATTTACCGTCAGTTCTCCATCACTATCGTTTCTGCGATGGCGCTGTCGGTGCTGGTGGCGTTGATCCTGACGCCTGCGCTGTGTGCAACCATGCTGAAACCGATTCAGAAAGGCGGTCACGGCGAGCACAAAGGGTTCTTCGGCTGGTTTAACCGCATGTTTGATAAGAGTACGCACCACTATACCGACAGCGTAGGGAACATTCTGCGCAGCACCGGTCGTTATCTGCTGCTCTATATCATCATCGTGGTGGGCATGGCCTATCTGTTCGTTCGTCTGCCAAGCTCGTTCCTGCCAGATGAAGACCAGGGCGTATTCCTGACGATGGCGCAGCTTCCGGCGGGTGCATCGCAAGAACGTACCCAGAAAGTGCTGGATGAAGTGACGGACTACTACCTCACCAAAGAAAAAGCGAACGTTGAATCCGTGTTTGCGGTTAACGGCTTTGGCTTTGCGGGTCGTGGCCAGAACACCGGTATCGCCTTCGTTTCACTGAAAGACTGGTCTGAACGTCCGGGCGAAGAGAACAAGGTTGAAGCGATCACCGGCCGTGCAATGGGCACCTTCTCGCAGATTAAAGATGCGATGGTCTTCGCCTTTAACCTGCCAGCGATCGTTGAACTGGGTACGGCGACCGGTTTCGACTTCCAGCTGATTGACCAGGGCGGTCTGGGCCACGAGAAACTGACTCAGGCGCGTAACCAGCTGTTTGGCGAAGTGGCTAAACACCCTGACCTGCTGGTCGGCGTGCGTCCTAACGGCCTGGAAGATACGCCGCAGTACAAGATCGACATCGACCAGGAGAAAGCGCAGGCGCTGGGTGTATCCATCAGCGACATCAATACCACACTGGGCGCAGCCTGGGGCGGTAGCTACGTTAACGACTTCATCGACCGCGGTCGTGTGAAGAAAGTGTACGTGATGTCTGAAGCGCAATACCGTATGTTGCCGAACGATATCAACAACTGGTACGTTCGCGGCAGCGATGGCCAGATGGTGCCGTTCTCAGCCTTCTCGACGTCGCGCTGGGAATACGGTTCACCGCGTCTGGAACGTTATAACGGGCTGCCATCCATGGAAATTCTGGGTCAGGCCGCGCCGGGTCGAAGCACCGGTGAAGCCATGAACCTGATGGAAGAGTTAGCCAGCAAGCTGCCTGCGGGTATTGGCTATGACTGGACCGGTATGTCCTATCAGGAACGTCTGTCCGGTAACCAGGCCCCTGCCCTGTACGCCATTTCACTGATTGTGGTGTTCCTGTGTCTGGCGGCACTGTATGAGAGCTGGTCAATTCCGTTCTCCGTTATGCTGGTGGTGCCATTGGGGGTTATCGGTGCGCTGCTGGCTGCAACGTTCCGTGGGCTGACCAACGACGTGTACTTCCAGGTAGGCCTGCTGACAACCATTGGCTTGTCGGCGAAGAACGCGATACTTATCGTCGAATTCGCCAAAGATCTGATGGAGAAAGAAGGTAAAGGCCTGATCGAAGCCACGCTTGAAGCTGTTCGTATGCGTCTGCGCCCTATTCTGATGACCTCACTGGCATTTATCCTCGGGGTACTGCCGCTGGTTATCAGCTCTGGTGCGGGTTCCGGCGCACAGAACGCGGTAGGTACCGGGGTAATGGGCGGTATGATCACCGCGACCGTACTGGCTATCTTCTTCGTACCGGTGTTCTTTGTGGTGGTTCGCCGCCGCTTCAGCCGGAAGAATGAAGATATTGAACACAGTCATTCGGTAGAACCTCACTGATACCGGTTTCACATGATAAAAAGGCCGCATTAGCGGCCTTTTTCATTTCTGAAAAAAATCATAAAATACGCTTATTGTCGTTTTATTTATTTTATGCCATGTTTAAAAGGCATATCATAATTAGCAGAAAACTTAATGGGCGAACTCAGGATTGTTTTAATTCCATTTCGCCGCTTAACTTATTAGGAATATTCCTAATAACAAGTCCATACAAAGAAAATTCTGAATCCGGACTTTTTCCGCGTGTTTACGCTAAATCAATGAAACGTAAGGAAGCGAAAAAAAACCAGCGTTAATTTGGATAAAAGTGTTCATCTTAGGATGGACTATTGCGTAAACGCTCGCAGACTCTGATTTTAATTGTAATTTTTCGTAATAGCGCGGTGAAATCCTGATCAGAGTGGCTTATAGTTAGAGTGAACAGGAGCACAGCACCCGTAGAGCTAAGTAGGTTGTATCCATCCCGACAATGATGTTCGGTGAGTAAGAAATCACTCAGAAGGGGATGCGCTATGGACGAGTACTCGCCAAAAAGGCATGATATCGCGCAGTTGAAATTTCTCTGCGAATCCTTGTACCATGACTGCCTTGCCAATCTTGATGAAAGTAATCATGGCTGGGTGAACGATCCAACATCAGCCATCAATTTGCAATTGAATGAGTTGATAGAGCATATCGCGACCTTCGCACTTAATTATAAAATTAAGTACAATGAAGATAATAAACTGATTGAGCAAATTGACGAATACCTGGATGACACCTTTATGTTGTTCAGCAGCTACGGCATTAACGCGCAGGATTTGCAGAAATGGCGTAAATCTGGAAACCGGCTATTCCGCTGTTTCGTCAACGTGAGCAGAGCTAACCCGGTTAGCCTTTCCTGTTAAAATTATTACAATGACTAAGGTGAATTTATGTCTGATAAACCACTCACAAAAACCGATTATTTGATGCGCTTACGACGTTGTCAGTCAATTGACACACTCGAACGCGTGATTGAAAAAAATAAATACGAGCTTTCTGATAATGAACTGACCGTATTTTATTCAGCCGCTGACCATCGCCTTGCCGAGCTGACCATGAATAAACTGTATGACAAAATCCCGCCTTCCGTGTGGAAATTTGTCCGTTAGTTGTTGAAGTGTGTCTGTAGAGGTTCTACGCCACTCTCTTAGTTGTTTATACCTTTCGAATTACGATCCCGGTGTTAAAGCCAGGTCTCCGTGTAAAACGTGATCATTAGCAACAATGTTGTGACTTTAGTCACACGCGCTTTTCGGGAACGTTCCCTTCCTGGCTTATCCCGATTACCCTGCGGTAATCGAACCCAGAGAGGCATCCTATGAGCGTAGAAAAACAGAAAATGATTGCGGGTGAACATTACCGTCCTGGTGATGAAACATTACGGGCCGACCGACTGCGCGCCCGCCATCTGGTTCACCGCTATAACCACTCCGCCCCCGATGAGAAAACAGAACGCCAGAAGATTCTGGCGGAACTGCTGGGGCAAAGTGAAGGGGCTTATATTGAGCCAGCTTTCCGTTGTGACTATGGCTATAACATTTTCCTGGGCAAAGAATTTTACGCTAACTTCGACTGCGTGATGCTCGATGTCTGCCCTATTCATATTGGTGATAACTGTATGCTCGCGCCTGGCGTGCATATTTATACGGCCACCCACCCGCTGGATGCCGAAGAACGCAACAGCGGAGTGGAATACGGTAAACCCGTGCGCATTGGCAATAATGTCTGGATCGGCGGACGAGCGGTGATTAACCCGGGCGTCACGGTGGGGGATAATGTGGTGATTGCCTCCGGCGCTGTGGTGACAAAAGATGTCCCGGCCAATGCCGTCGTCGGGGGTAATCCGGCGAAAATTATCAAAATGCTGTGAAGGTGTGGGGAGTCAACTGTTATGGTCTTTCAGCACATAACTGTTACTTTTTTCAGTCAAATGGCTCCCCTAAAATAGGCAGATCCCCTGTATTCAACAATCATGAAGGCAAAAAATGACCGAAATACAGCGCCTGCTTACCGCCACCATCGACGATCTCAACATCCGCGAAAAGCGCGATAATCGCCCGCGCTTTAGCATTAGCTTTATTCGCAAACATCCAGGCCTGTTTGTCGCAATGTATGCCGCCTGGCTGGCAACGCTGATTGTCATGCTGAAATCCGAAACGCTGGTGGACTCCGTCTGGCTGCTTGTGGTGCTGTTTGTGGTATTTAACGCGTTTTTCTTTTTTGACGTGCATCCGCGCTATCGTTATGAAGATATCGACGTGCTCGATTTCCGGGTCTGCTACAACGGCGAGTGGTACAACACCCGTTTTGTCCCGCCGGAACTGATCGACAGCATTCTGCACTCCCCTGCGGTAGAAACCGAACAAAAAGAGAAACTGCAAAAAATGGTCTCAACCAAAGGCCAGCTCTCTTTTTATGATGTCTTTACCCTTTCCCGCCCTGCTGTTGCGTGATCAGTATCTGTATGCGTCGGATAGCCGACGCATACAGTGAAGCGGATGTGTTCCCGTAGCCTAATACCAGACCGCTCTGCCCCTGTTTTGTATCAAGGTAATACCCGCTCAATGCCGCTGGAGCCAGCTGATACGCCCTGGCCTGTTCCACCAGTTGCCTGTCGTCGATTCCGTCAATCGCCACCGTCAGATGCATGCCCCCTTCCCCCGCCAGAATCCGGTGTGGTACATGAAGCTCCGCATTCAGAGCCTCACGCAGCTGCCGGTAGCGTTTACGATAGAGACGACGCATGGCTGCCAAATGGCGGGCATAGTGACCCTCTTCAATGAACAGCGCCAGGGTACGCTGCTCGGCGCGATGCCCGCCGCGCAATAACGAACCGATGGCCGGGCGTGCCGCTTTCGCCAGCGCCGGGGGGAAAACCATAAACCCCATTCTGAGCGACGGGAATAACGTTTTGCTGAATGTTCCCAGATAAACAACGGGCGCATGGTTAATCATTCCCAGCATCGCCGGTACCGGCTCACCGCTATAACGAAACTCACTGTCGTAATCATCCTCGATAATCCAGGCGTTATGTTGTCGCGCCACATCCAGTAACGCCAGACGCCGCCGCGCGCTGAGGACACTTCCGTAGGGAAACTGATGTGAAGGTGAAGTAAAAATAAGCGAAGGGGACGGCGCCTCTGTTCCTTCCCAGCACATGCCCTCTCCATCAACCGGTATTCCCGTTATGGCTAAACCCGCTTTCACAAAGGCGCTTTTTGCGCCGGCATAGCCGGGATCTTCCACCCAGGCAACATCGCCCGGCTCACTCAATAGCAGGGTGCAGAGGTTCACACCTTCCAGTGCGCCTTCGGTGATCACAATCTGGCTGGCGTCGCAGTCAATCCCGCGGGAAAGCGCAAGGTGGCGGGCAATGGCCGCCCGCAAAGCAGGTTCCCCGGCGGGATCGCCGTAGCCCAACAGGGCACTTCCCTCCTCCCGCAACACGCGATCGTACAGGCGCCGCCAGAGCGGCAAGGGAAAATAGTTGATGGCCGGTGTCCCCGGCGTAAAGGCCAGAACCGGCGTGCTACGCGGTACAGGGGCAGGCAGTGCGCTAACCCGCCCGGCAAGCGCAACCGCAGGTGCCGGTAAATCCTGCGCGAGCTGACGGGCCGCCAGCGGTGCCACCCGCGTTCCCTGGCGGCTACGCAACAGATACCCTTCGAGGGTGAGCTGTTCCAGTGCCCCATTAACGGTGTTTCGGGAAAGGGAGAGATGCCCGGCCAGCGTTCTGGAACCAGACAGGCGACTACCGGACTGTAACCTGCCGGACAATATGTACTCCCGCAATGAAAGATAAAGCGTGCGCTGCAGCGTCTCTTGTCCGCGGTTTTTCAGCGCCGTATTCAGCAAGGTATACAGTTCATCGCCTGGAATATTCATCGCCCCTCCTCGTGGTACCACCAAAACATAGCCTGTTGGTACTTTTTAAGGAACCACTACTTCACTAGTCTGGAACTCTTTACAACGTCACGGAGATGAAGATGAATACTTTCAATCAGTTTGGGCAGCCGGTGGGCGAACCGCTAATCGACTGGCAGCCCCGTCAGCACCCTTCCCGGGTGGTCCTTCAGGGCCGCGACTGCTGGCTTGAGCCGCTGCAGGTGGAGCATGCCGGTGCGCTGTTTGCCGCTTATTCGCTCGCCGGGGATACCCGAAGCTGGACATGGCTTCTGCGTGAACCCGATGCCACGGCAGGTGAATTTGCCGCATGGGTGGCAAGCGTGAGTGAATTATCAGACCCGATACACTTTACCGTCTTCGATAATCAGACCCGCTCCCCGGTGGGAACCCTGGCCCTGATGCGTATCGACCCCAAAAATGGCGTTGTGGAGGTGGGACACGTTCATTTTTCCCCGCTGTTGAGCCGCACGCCGATGTCTACCGAAGCGCAGTTTCTGCTGATGCAATACGTGTTCGATACCCTGGGCTACCGGCGTTATGAGTGGAAGTGCAACAGCCTGAATGAGCCTTCCCGCAAGGCTGCGCTGCGTCTGGGCTTTTTGTTTGAGGGGCGTTTTCGCCAGGCGCTGGTCACTAAAGGCCATAACCGGGATACGGACTGGTTTTCGATTATCGACAAAGAGTGGCCAGCGCTGGCGAGCGCCTTTGAAAGCTGGCTTGCCACCGACAATTTTACTGCCGATGGCAAACAGAAAAGATCCCTGGAAAGCTGGCGTGAAACGGGCGTCTAGCGTCTTTTTTTACGTCCCTGCACCGCTTTAAAGCGCGGGTTTGATTTGCAAATCACATACAGGCGTCCCTTACGTTTGACTATCTGGCAATCCGGGTGACGCTGTTTCGCACTCCGCAACGAGTTAAGTACCTGCATGATCACCCCCGCTTCGCATTAAGAAAGCCGCCAAAACGTTTACGGAAGCGCGCCGCGCTGCCATCCGTCGAGAAGGTTTTCTGTTTGCCGGTATAAAACGGATGCGATTTTGAAGAGACCTCGATGGTGATGTAAGGATAGGTTTCACCGTCGAGTTCAATTTCGCGGTCAGTCTTGATGGTTGAACCAACTTTAAAGTATTCATTGGCGCTGGTGTCGTGAAACACCACGGTGCGATAGGCTGGATGGATATTGGGTTTCATCGTGAATCACTCATGTTTTGTTATAACATAACAAAATAATATCCAGGCTCTGCGGTAAAAACAACCCCCGAGAGTGCATCACATTTCCGACGATATTTTTTGATTTCGCTGCTGCGGAACGAAAACCATGACGCTCACGTGCTATAACTATATCATTTCGCGGTAAAAACTTTCTCCTCAGGCAAGCGTCTCAGTGCCCTGGAGTGGGCATATGAGGAAGGACACGGCAGCATGAAAACCCGACATCTGGTCAGCCTGGTGACTGGCATACTGATCTTTTCTGTGCTGATACCGATTTGCCTCAGTATCTGGCTGGCGCATCGCCAGGCGGAAGAAAAATTTGTCGATGCGCTGGACAGCTATGCCTCACGCGTGCTGTTGCGTACGGACAGGGTTGTTGGGCAGGCCAAGGAAGCGCTCACGCAACTGCAGACCTTTAAAGGCCCTCCGTGTAGCCATTTGCATTTACGGGAAATGCGCCGGATCGCCTTCTCGTGGCTCTATGTTCAGGAAGTGATCTACACCGATAACCTTAAACCACTGTGCTCGTCGCTGGAGCAGGTCAGCAAAGCGACCGCGTTCCCGCCGCCCATGCGCATTACGGAAGATGGCTATAGCGCGTGGCTTACGAGGCCAAATGAACTCGGTTTCAACCGCAACATGGCCGTGCTGGGGCAAGGACATTATCTTGTACTGGTCGATCCCGCCTCGCTGGTGGATGTGATCCCCTTCGCCGATATTTCTATCGATGCCGCCCTGGTAGCGAACGCAACACATCTCGTGTTCTCCAGCAGCAGCAAACTGGATCCGCACATCCGCGACATGATTAAAGATCAGGAGATGGTCAGTGTTGAGTACAACGGTGCAATGTACGTCATGAAGCCCGTACCGGAGCTGGGAATAAACGTTGTTGCATGGGCTGCGCTGAAACCGCTGGCGGAAACCTGGCACCGGCAACTCCTTTTCTGGCTGCCGTTTGGCATGCTGATAAGCCTGCTTGCCGCCCTGTTTGTTCTGCGGATATTGCGTCGCATCCAGTCACCGCGTAACCGCCTGCTTGATGCCATCAATAACCGCGAATTCGAGGTTTACTACCAGCCTATTGTGGCGCTCTGTAGCGGGAAAATAGTGGGCGCAGAGGCGCTAACGCGCTGGCCTCAGCCTGACGGGAGTAGCCTGTCGCCTGACAGTTTCGTCCCGCTGGCGGAACAAACGGGGCTTATCTCGCGCCTCACGCATCTGGTGATCGAAAAAGTGTTCGAGGATATGGGCAACTGGCTGCATCTCCATGCCGATCAGCATATCTCCGTCAACCTCGCGCCTGCAGATTTAACCTCCGGCAAGCTGCCGCCGCTTCTGAGCCAGCTACTCAATAAATGGCAAGTCCGCCCGGAACAGATAGCGCTTGAATTAACCGAACGCGGCTTTGCCGATCCCAAAATCAGCGCACCGGCCATCGCCGCTTTTCGCCGTTCAGGCCACGCCATTTACATCGATGATTTTGGCACGGGCTATTCCAGCCTGAGCTATTTGCAGGATCTGGACGTCGACACGCTGAAAATTGATAAGTCGTTCGTGGATGCGCTGGAGTACAAAAACGTAACGCCACACATTATAGAAATGGCGAAATCACTGAAGCTGGCGATGGTTGCTGAGGGAGTGGAAACCGCAGGGCAGCTCGCCTGGCTGCACCGTCACGGCGTGCAATACGGGCAAGGCTGGTACTACAGTAAGGCGCTGCCAAAAGCGGAATTTATGGCATGGGCAGAAAATAACCTTAACGCCCCTTCTACTTCAGATAAGATTTGATCACCTGTAAAACCACGCCAAGATCGGCCTCACGCTGATCTTCCTCAGGCTCTTTGACGACGTGATCGGTTAAATGGCCTTCGATCACCTGCAGCATCATGCCATTCACCGCACCGCGGATCGCGGCCAGCTGCTGTAATACCTCAGCACACTCATGCTCGTCGTTACTGAGCATTTTTTCCAGCGCGGTGCTCTGCCCCTGAATTTTCTTCAGGCGAGTCAATAACATCTTCTTGTGACGAACCGTATGTGACATCTCTGCATCCTTCTTCTTCTGGCGGATAAAGCATAACACGCCCTACTCCCCCTGAGTATTTTTCTACTGGGGGGTAGTATTCAACTACTGGGGGGGAGTACTATCTGCGCACCTTTTCCAGAGCGGATTTTGTAATGAACGATTTTGCTTCTCTTCTGCAACAGGGCAACGCATGGCTATTCATTCCCAGCGCGATCCTGCTCGGTGCCCTGCATGGTCTTGAGCCGGGCCACTCTAAAACAATGATGGCAGCCTTTATTGTGGCGATCCGCGGCACGCTGAAACAGGCGGTATTATTGGGGCTGGCGGCCACGCTTTCCCATACCGCGGTAGTCTGGATCATTGCCATGGCGGGATTATGGTTTGGTCGCGGCTGGGATGCGCAAACCTCTGAACCCTGGTTCCAGCTTATCTCTGGGGTATTGATCGTTTTGATCGCGCTGTGGATGGCGTGGCGTACCTGGAAGGAGAATCAGCCGCACGATCATCATCACCACCATGACCATGACCATGACCATGACCATGACCACCATCATGATCATCACCACCATGAACATCAACTGGTTGCAGAGGAGTGGCAAGACGCCCACCAGCGCGCCCATGCGCAGGATATCAATCGTCGTTTTAACGGACAAAACGTCACCACCGGGCAAATTGCGATTTTTGGGCTGACCGGCGGGTTGATCCCCTGCCCGGCGTCAATCACCGTCCTGCTGATCTGCCTGCAGCTCAAGTACTTTGCCCTGGGCGCCACGCTGGTATTTAGCTTCAGTATTGGTCTGGCGTTAACGCTGGTGGCATCGGGCGCGATTGCCGCGTTAAGCCTTAAACATGCGACACAACGCTGGCCGGGGTTCAGCGAGTTTTCACGCAAAGCACCGTGGTTCTCTGCGGCACTGATTATCCTGGTGGGGGGTTACATGATCCTGCACGGGTTAGGCGGTATCCTGGCCTGAACCAGGCGGCCAACGCGTGGCCGCCACCGAAGGTCAGTTGAGGTTCTGACGCCAGCTAAAGCGATAGCGAAGCTGGCGATTTTGCAGGATAAATTCCGGCGAGACGCTGGGGCTCCAGGAGTCATCTCCACCCACGCCCATATGGAACGCATCAAGATTGAGCCAATACCCCGGCTCGTCACGCAGCAGATGGTGATGGGTTGTCTCACGCAGCTGTTGCTGGCTGTAGCGGCTCACAGAGAAATGGAACTGCCCGTTCAACTGATGCCTCCCCAGCACCAGTTCACGGGTATCGCACCGCAAGCCGTTTTCCGTCGGGAAGATGTACGGCGTATGCATTGCCTGCAGCGGCAACGTCCAGCGCCCCTGCTGTGCTGCCAGCTTTCTGTCCGGGTAGTTTTCATGCGGCCCCAGCCCCAGCCAGTGAACGGCTTCCGGCGGCCGGGCAAGATGCATGCTCAGGCCAATACGCGCAGGCTCCGGAATATCAGACGCAACCTCTACCTCAACCTCACCGTGCAGCACACCCTGATCGTCCACCCGCCAGACTTTACGGCTCAGGAACAGCGCTTTGCCGAGATGTTCCCAGGCATGCAACGTCGTGACTACCGCCTCGCGGGCATGCTGCTCTCCTTCACAACGCAGCAACCGCGGGGTGATGTCGTACATCCCCGCCGCCTTCCAGCGCTCCACCCATGCATTTGGATCGATACGCGTGGCCTCGCTGACCCCGATATCATTGTCCAGCGGCGCGCGGGTAAAGTTATCCGTCAGCGGCGAGAGCAGCGTTTCAACGCCATTGTTCAGCCACTGCGTCAGGTGTCCTGAGGTACGGTCAACTATCCATCGCTGCTGCTGGTGCGTCAGGGTCAGCATCTCATCGGTTTGCGTCAGTACCGGCGGCACACCCACCGGTGCGGGCGGGGCGATAAACAACGGTGCCGGGAGTGGCCATTGATCCCACGCGCAGCGATGGTTTTCCGGTGACCACGGCGTCGCCTTCAGCTGGTACACCTCTACATTCAGCCAGACCTCGCCCGGCTCCGCCGTCAGCGCGGGCAGCGAGATGTCCAGACGCTGAGTCTCCTGAGGCGCGATGGAGAGCGTAACCTCCCCCTTAGCCAGCACCGTTCCGTCACGGGTCACCGACCATCTGAGCAGCTCGTTATCCGTATGACGGAACAGGTAATCGCTTTGCACGTCCACCACCAGCGGAGAAGTGCTTACCCGCGTAAAGGTAAAGAACTGCTGCGCGCGCTGAGCCTCATACAGTGCCGGGTGCGGCGTGCGATCGGGGAACACCAGCCCGTTAAGGCAGAACTGTCGGTCATTGGGTGTATCACCAAAATCGCCGCCGTAGGCCCAGAACGGGGTGCCATTTTCATCTTTCTTCGTCAGCGCCTGGTCGACCCAGTCCCAGACAAATCCTCCCTGCAGACGTGGATGGCTACGAAACGCCTGCCAGTATCTGGCGAAGCCGCCAAAGCTGTTGCCCATTGCGTGGGCGTATTCGCAGAGGATCAGCGGTCGGGTTTCATCCGGCAACCCGATCCATTTTTTAATGGACCATTTCGGCACCGCCGGGAACGGCTGATCCTGATCAACACGGGCATACATCGGACAAATGATATCGGTCGCCGCCGTGTTCGCCCCACCGCCTTCATATTGAACCGGGCGCGTCGGATCGGTGGTTTTTAGCCAGCGATACAGCGCGTCGTGATTTGCACCGTGGCCAGACTCATTGCCCAGCGACCAGATGATAATGGACGGATGATTACGATCGCGTTGCACCATGCGGGTCACGCGCTCGCTCATGGCGGGCAGCCAGCGGGGATCGTCAGCGAGACGGCTCATAGGCACCATGCCGTGGGTTTCGATATTGGCCTCGTCAACCACATACAGGCCATAGCGATCGCAAAGCCGGTACCACAGAGGATGGTTTGGGTAGTGCGAGCAGCGCACGGCGTTGAAGTTGTGCTGCTTCATGATTTCGATATCGCGACGCATCGTCGCTTCGTCCATCACCTGGCCGTTTTCCGGGTGATGTTCATGCCGGTTGACCCCGCGGATCAGCAGTGGCTTGCCGTTGAGCTTCAGCAGGCCATTGCTGACTTCAACGCGGCGGAAACCCACATCACAGGCTTCAATCTCCAGCACCTCACCCTGCGGGTCCAGCAGCGCGATCGTCAGCCGATAAAGCGCTGGGGTCTCAGCACTCCATAAGGCGGGTGACGCAACCGGGATCGCCACCGTCAACCGCTCGGCCCAGTTGCCGCGTTCATCCACAATGGCCGAGCCTGGCCGCCGGGTGGCGCTGGCACAGCGTTCACCGTTGCGCCAGAGCGTTATTGCCACCTCGCACTCCGTAAAGTGAGCGCCCGCCAGGGCGACATCCACCTTCAGCACGGCGCGATCCAGTTCCGCATTGAGGTCGGTGACCACCTGATAATCCGCGATGTACGTCTCCGGCTTATGCAGCAGCGACACATCGCGGAAAATCCCGCTCATGCGCCACATGTCCTGATCTTCCAGATAGCTTCCGTCGCACCAGCGCAAAACCATCACGGCCAGGCGGTTCTGGCCAGCACGCAATACGCCCGAGAGATCGAATTCGGCCGGCAGACGGCTGTCCTGGGAATACCCCACCCACTGACCGTTGCACCAGAGATGAAACGCCGAGTTCACGCCATCAAAGATAATGCGGGTTTGCCCGCTCTCGAGCCACGCGTCCTCCACCTCAAATGTGAGCGAGTAACAACCGACCGGATTCTCTGCCGGAACAAAGGGCGGATTGACGGGAATGGGATAGGTAACGTTGGTGTAAACAGGTGTATCAAACCCCTGCATCTGCCAGTTTGACGGCACCGGCATCGCAACGGCATCCGGGCAATCTTCGCCTGTCCATGCCTGCGGAACCTGCTCAGGTGCAGAAAAGAAGCTAAATCGCCACTCCCCATTCAGGGAACGTCGGCTGATGGATGCCGCGTCCTCTCTGGCGGCGTGTTCATTACGCCAGCTGTGAAATGGCGCATGCGCCGCCAGCCGGTTCCACTGGGTGACGCCGGGATTTTCCCAGTCCCGACGGGCCAGAAGTGCGCTGAGAGTCAGCGAGACAGTATTGGACATGTTTCCCTCTTTGCGAAGCGCTCACAATTTTACTCAACATGCCCTGGCAAACTGCCGCGGTAAAGCGCGGGATCGCCGTGTAGCGAGTCAGATCACAAAAGTGTTACTGGCGGGCAAGTTGCTCTGCCAGCAGGGCCAGGCTTCTGAGCTGCTGCGCAAGATCCTCACGATCGGCCTGCTGCGGGGTGCGACGGGCACTGGAGTGTCGGCTAATCAATGTGACGGGCAACTGAACCTGCCAGCAGGCTTCATGGCGGGCGGGAGCCAGCAGCCACTCCACACTTTGTTCACCTGCCTCGCGAAATGCCTGACGGATGGTGGTAAGCGGAGGTGAAAACCAGGCGCTGTCGGCGGTATCGTCAAATCCCACAATCGATATCTGACCCGGGATCGTCACCCCTTTTTCCGCGCAAGCCCGCATCACCCCCAGCGCCATTTGATCGTTAGCCACCAGAATGGCATCCGGTAACGTTGCAGCAGACAACAGCGCATGCCCCTTCTCATAACCGCAGGCTGCGCTCCAGTCGCCGTAAGCCACCGCCGCCGCCTCAAGGCCAGCTTCCGCCAGCGCGGCTTTCCATGCCGCCAGACGGGCACGAGCGGAAACAGAGCTTTCCGGCCCGCTCAGCAATGCAATACGCTGATGCCCGAGCGACAGCAAATGTTCAACGCCCAGACGAGCGCCCTGTTCCGCATTAAAAACCAGACTGTTGACCGCTGCCGACGGAGAGACATCCAGAAACAGCACCGGCACGGGCGACGCCAGTGCCTTGAGTTGTTCGGCATGGGGATCGTCAAGCGGCACGTTCACCAGCAGGGCTTCCACGCGCTGCGCCAGCAGCTCCTGAAGCGCGGCCTGGCACTGTTGCGGATGTTCCACCATTGAGATCAGTACGCTCGCCCCCTTTTCTACCGCCCGGGATTTGACCGCAGAGACAATTTGCGAAGGCGCATGCAGCGCCAGATCGGTAGTGATCAGTCCCAGCGTACGGGTGCGCTTGCCCGCCAGCTGCTGCGCGCCACGGTTAGGAACATAGTGCAGCTCCGCCATGGCCTGCTGCACCTTTTCCCGTGTCCGGGCAGAAACATGCTCCGCGTCGTTAATCACACGGGAAACGGTTTGATAAGACACCCCCGCAAGGAGGGCAACATCATAGAGGGTAATGGCTTTCATGCGTTCCGGCCTGGTGTTAACAGAGCCGTCTATTGTGGCACAGCACGGCCATTAATACCTGTGAGCGCTTCGCATAATTAAACAACCCGCTCTGGCTGAGGAACGTTATCCGTACGCGGCTTCTGACGGAACCACGGCAAACAGAGCTGGATAAGCGGGCCGATGGTCAGGGCATACAGTACCGTCCCGACGCCAAACGTTCCGCCAAGGACGCAGCCAATCAGCAGAACACTCACTTCAATTGAGGTCCGAACGCTGCGGATTGACCACCCCAGCCGGGCGTGAATGCCGGTCATCAGTCCATCGCGTGGGCCCGCCCCGAACCCGGCACCGATATACATACCGGTTGCTATCGCGTTCAGCACAATGCCCCCAACCAGCAGAGCAATCCGAATGGGGAGAAGATCCAGCTCGGGGATAAGGGCCATCGAGGCATCCGCCGCCAGGCCAATACAGACTACGTTACTGAGCGTTCCCAGCCCAGGCATCTGACGCAGCGGGATCCACAGCAGCAGCACCGCGGCACCGGTCAAAATAATCACCGTACCGATGGTCATCCCCAGCTGTAATCCCACCCCAAGGTGAAACACATCCCACGGGTCAACCCCCAGATCCGAACGAATAAACATCGCGGTTGAAAGCCCGTACAGGCCTAAACCAACGTACAGTTGCAGCAGACGACGTACCATTTTAGCTTCTCCAGTGAACCAGGCTTTCATCTTGTTCGAAAATGGCACTATGATTAATGTCCAGTTTTCAAATAGTGGACTGCATATGTCATCACGCCGTTTCGGAAGTCAGTCGCTGGTTCGCCTTTTGGGCCACTGGCAACAAACCCCGTCCCGAACCCCGCTCTGGCGACAGCTGGCCGACGCGTTGCGCCTGCTGATCCTCGACGGCAGGCTGGCTTTGAGCACGCGCCTGCCCGGTGAACGTGAACTGGCCACGGCGTTAGATGTAAGCCGGACGACCATCAGCAGCGCGCTGGCCCATCTGCGAGAGGAAGGGTATCTGGAGAGCCGCCACGGCAGCGGTTCACGCGTGATCCTGCCCGATACCCGTGCCGTACCGACGCTTTCAGCGGCAAGCGCAGCGCTGGATCTCTCCACTGCCGCCCTGAATGCCGGGCCAGAGATCCACCAGGCTTACACCTGGGCGCTCACCGCGATCACCCAGCACCTTGCGCTGACCGGTTACGATCAGCTCGGCCTGGCAGCTCTTCGCGACGCCATTGCCGCTCGCTATACCGCACGCGGGCTGCCAACTCGCGCAGACGAAGTGATGGTGGTCAATGGTGCCGTCAGCGGTTTTGCGCTGGTACTGCGGATGATGGCCGGCCCGGGCGATCGCGTCGTGGTCGATCATCCCACCTATCCGCTGGCGATTGCAGCCATCCAGGGGGCATCGTGTCGGCCGGTGGGCGTGTCGCTGCCGGAAAGCGGCTGGGATACGGATGGCTTTGCCGCCACGCTGGCACAGACGGCACCGCGCCTGGCGTACCTGATGCCGGATTTTCACAATCCAACAGGGCGATGCATGGATATCGCCACCCGTCAGGCAATAACCGACATTGCCGCTCGCACCCGTACCACGCTGGTGGTCGATGAAACGATGGTCGATCTCTGGTTTGAAGCACCGCCCCCGCCGCCGCTGGCGTCGTTTAATTCGCAGGCTACGGTGATCACCCTGGGTTCGGCGGGAAAAAGTTTCTGGGGTGGGCTGCGCCTCGGCTGGATCCGCGCCTCGTCGCGCACCATTGCCACACTTGCCCAGACGCGGGATACGCTGGATTTAGGCTCGCCGCTGCTGGAACAGCTGGCCACGCTGTGGCTTATTAACAATAGCGAGACATTTCTGCCTGCGCGCCGGAAAATACTGAAGGAGCGACGCGACCGCTGCGGTGAACTGCTGCGCGAACATTTTCCCCAGTGGCGGTTTCAGGAGGCGGAAGGCGGGCTATCCTACTGGATCGAGCTGCCGGGCATGCTGGCGACACAGCTCGCCGCACGTGCAGAAATGCTGGGGATTAATCTGGGAACCGGCACACGCTTTGGTTTATCGGGTGCGTTTGACCGCTACTTACGCATGCCCTTCTCGCTTGAGTCGGCAGAGCTTGAGCAGGCGTTGCTACGAATCAAACCGGTTTGGCTCGCATTAAATAAAACCGCGCCGTCGGTAAAACGCAGTCTTGTTTAATATAAAAGCTTGAAGTGGATCATAAAATAAAAACTGCTGACTGTCATACGGCAGTCAGCAGTTTTCACCAGTCAGGAATCAGTGCTGAGGAGGAATAGGAAAACCCTTCAGTGAAATAACAAAACTTTCACCGTCTTTCTTTATTTTTGCGCCGGTATCACACCAGTCAGACGCAATACGAAAGAACTCATCACTTCCTACATTCCAGCCAAGACGGACATGCTTCACGTAGCCTGAACGCAACAGATCGCAGGCTTCTTTGTAGTCACTGGCGGTCGATAGTTGTTGTTTCATTTTCTCTTCTTCAGAAGTTTACGTAGAGCTTTGATTTCTTTAGGAGTAAAAGGCGTTACACTCTCTTCTTCCGTATGCTGATTATCAATATCCTCTTCCGATACTCCCACCTCGTCTGCGGCTTCAAATGCCAGCAGCAGCAACTTCTCTGTGGTCACGCTTAAGTTTTCGTTATTCACTTCCGCATAGTGGCGAAGTCTTTCTTTTAGCGCTTCGTCAATCTTAACGTTTAATACCGCAGTAGCCATGATTGTCACTTCCCTTCGGAATAAGTGCTTTATTTAATACACGATGTTAACAATGTAATCCAGATATATATTTTTAACTTATGACAGAAAAAAGACGCCCAGAAATAAAATGACAGTCTATTATTACAGGTTTATGACAGTAATATTTCAGCGCGATGAAATATATATTACACCACGAATTAAACCCTGTTAATTCTGTGGAATAGCCATGCTGGAAGGAGGTAAAAAACGGGAAGATGTTGCCAGAAGCACAAATGGGTGGGGGCCCTGCCAGCTACATCCCGGCACACACGTCGTCTGCCCTGGCTGCTTCCTTCCGGACCTGACCTGGTGAACAGAGTAGCGTTGCGGGAGAACCAACAGAGCCCCCATTGTGAGCGTTGTTACCCAACGCGCTGGCGCATTATCCCTGTGCTAACGGTCAATTGCAAGCTGCCAGCAACCGGATGGTGGTTTCTTGCGCAAACAGGCACAGCAATCGGCGCAATCTTCGTTTAACATGACACTTCACTCATCCCCACAGGTGTACTGATGGACGAACACGACTCCTTTCCACAGCGAGTGTGGCAAATTGTGGCCTCCATTCCCGAGGGCTACGTGACAACCTATGGTGACGTCGCACGTCTTGCTGGCTCCCCCCGCGCGGCGCGTCAGGTGGGTGGCGTGCTAAAACGGCTTCCTGAAGGCAGTACATTGCCCTGGCATCGGGTTGTGAATCGTCATGGTGCCATCTCGCTCACCGGGCCGGATTTGCAGCGCCAGAGGCAGGCATTACTTTCAGAAGGGATACAGGTGTCCGGGTCAGGGCAGATTGATTTGCAGAAGTATCGCTGGGTGTATTGACCCCCTCCCCCGAAGGAGAGGGGAACACATTACAGCTGAGTCGGTGGGGTAGGTACAGACGGTTGGTTCGTCTGTGGTGCAATCGGCACTTCGGTTTGCTGCACCGGCACCAGGTTCAGGTCGATTTTCGTCCCACCGTTGTTGATGGCTTCCTGAACCGTATCGGTAATAAACACCAGCTTACCGTTGATGGTTACCGCAGCGCTCAGAAGGATACGGGCGTTCGGCTGTACGTCTGCCGGGTTATACGGCAGCACGAAGCTAAACGGTGCCTGCTTACCTTCGGTACGTACAGCACGCTGGGCCACCACTTTCGACGGCGCGTCGGCCAGAGAAGCATCAGACAGCGTGACCGTTAATACCGCATCCGGTGGTAAAGCGACTCGCTGTTTGATCCAGATAGTACCGGAAACATTAGGTTGCTGAATGGATTGCTGTGAGAGTGTATTAATCCCATTTGGATCTGCTGCTGGCACCGGCACCTGGGCGCTCTTACCTGCACAGGCGGACAACGCCACCGCAATAGCTACACCACTTAGCATGGGCACGAGTTTCATTGAAGTCTCCTTATCATCAATGCACCAGCGGGATCGATCCCATCCGATGTCGTTTCAAACACATATCGTATTCAAGTGTGGCACAGATCACTGATTAATGCCTAAATTCTCCCTGATATTCAGATAATTCTACCCGTCGGACCACTTTCATTTCTGCGTTATACTCTGCCTATCTTTCGCCACGGCGTTTATTGAGGACAACTATGAGTCAGGCACTGAACAATCTGCTGACATTACTGAATCTGGAAAAAATTGAGGAAGGACTCTTTCGCGGACAGAGCGAAGATTTGGGCTTGCGTCAGGTCTTCGGCGGGCAGGTCGTCGGACAGGCACTGTACGCTGCCAAGGAGACCGTCCCGGCAGACCGTCTGGTGCACTCCTTTCACAGCTATTTTCTGCGTCCTGGCGATAGCGCAAAACCCATTGTGTACGACGTGGAAGTGCTGCGTGACGGCAACAGCTTTAGCGCGCGCCGCGTGGCAGCCATTCAGAATGGCAAGCCCATCTTTTACATGACCGCCTCTTTCCAGGCACCGGAACCGGGTTATGAGCACCAGAAAACGATGCCAGCGGCACCGTCGCCGGACGATCTCAAATCGGAGACCGATATCGCCCGCGCGCTGGCCCACTTGCTGCCACCGCAGGTCAAAGAGAAATTCCTTTGTGATAAACCTCTGGAGATCCGTCCGGTCGAATTCCATAACCCGATGAAAGGCCATACGGCCGAGCCGAAACGCCAGGTCTGGATCCGCGCCAACGGCACCGTACCAGAGGATTTCCGCGTGCATCAGTATCTGCTGGGCTATGCGTCAGATTTTAACTTCCTGCCGGTTGCACTGCAGCCGCACGGCGTGGGGTTCCTTGAAAAAGGGATGCAGGTTGCGACGATCGATCACTCGATGTGGTTCCATCGTCCATTTAACATGAATGACTGGCTACTCTACAGCGTGGAAAGCACGTCGGCGTCCAGCGCTCGCGGGTTTGTACGTGGAGAGTTTTATACGCAGGACGGCGTGCTGGTCGCCTCGACGGTGCAGGAAGGGGTGATGCGTAATCGCGGGTGATGTTGCCCTCACCCACAGGGCTGAGGGATACCCATAAATAATGCCTGCACAGACGGCCCCCTCTCCCTTTGGGAGAGGGCTGGGGTGAGGGGGAACATACGGCTGTGGAGGTCATTCCGTTCACTTTATGTTCCCTGCTACTCTGTAACGGCATGACCCGTGAACGTGCCAGGGCGGCTCAATCGCCACCGCCCTGGCGACCCGGGCTCCCGGCGGTAAGCCATTCATTTTCCTGAAACAACATTCTTCGCTTTCGGTAAAAAATTACTGGGCTCCCTCAGCCCACAGGGAGAGGGAATAAATACTAAAAACGGCAATCAGGGATTGCCGTTTTGCTTTTACCTTGTGCGGCCTGATGCCCTCACCCTGGCCCTCTCCCACGGGGAGAGGGAATAAACACTAAAAACGGCAATCGGAGATTGCCGTTTTGCTGTTTATTATGCGTTATACGCATTCTCGCCGTGGCTGTTGACGTCGAGACCTTCGCGCTCCTGCTCTTCCGGTACGCGCAGACCCACAGTCATGTCCGCCAGTTTGTAACCAATGAAGGCCACCACAGCAGACCACACAACGGTAATGGCGATACTTTCCAGCTGTACCAGCACCTGGTGAACCATGTCAACGCCCTCAGCGTAACCCACTCCGCCCAGCGATTTCGCGGCGAAGATACCGGTCATGATACAACCGACGATACCGCACACACCGTGCACGCCAAAGACATCGCAAGGGTCATCCACGCGCAGAAGACGTTTCAGCGCCGTCACACCCCACAGACCCGCCAGACCTGACACCAGGCCGACAAGCAGCGCACCACCGACACCGACGTAACCACATGCTGGGGTGATCCCCACCAGACCGGCAATAGCACCCGAGCACGCGCCCAGCAAAGAAGGTTTACCGCGTACCGCCCACTCACCAAACACCCAGGAGAGGATTGCACCCGCCGTGGCCACCACGGTATTCACGAAGGCCAGCGCAGCGATTTCGTTAGCGGCGCTCGCAGAGCCGGCGTTGAAGCCGAACCAGCCAAAATAGAGGATTGCTGTACCGGTAAAGACCATCGGCAGATTGTGTGGTTTGAACGCTTCTTTGCCAAAGCCCACGCGTTTGCCAATCAGGTATGCACCCACCAGACCCGCTACCGCGGCGTTGATGTGAACAACGGTACCGCCTGCGAAATCCAGTGCGCCGTGTGACGCCAGCAGACCGCCACCCCAGACCATGTGTGCAATCGGCACATAGGAAAGCGTCAGCCAGACCACCACAAAGATCAGAACGGCAGAGAAGCGAATACGCTCAGCCAGCGCACCCACAATCAGCCCCACGGTGATACAGGCGAACGATCCCTGGAACGCAACGTGGATGTACTGATAGAAACTACCCATCACCGCGGTCAGTTCAATATTTTTCAACATGGCCCAGTTGAAGTTGCCGAAGAAAGCGTTACCTTCACCGAAGGCCAGAGAGTAGCCGTAAACCACCCACAGCACGCAAACCAGCGCGAACGTCACGGCAACCTGCGTCAGCATGGAGAGAACGTTTTTGCCACGGATCAGGCCGCCGTAAAACAGCGCGATACCCGGAATAGACATGAACAGCACCAGCGCGGTGCTGATCATCATAAAGGCGTTGTCGGCTTTGTCTGCCACCGCAGGAGCAGCCATTGCCAGGCCCGGCAGCAGTGCCAGCGAACCCAGACCCGTTTTGATTGTTGCTATCTTCATTTTCTCGATCCCTATCACTGTGTGCCAGGAGTTACTTACAGTGCCGCTTCGTCAGATTCGCCGGTACGGATGCGAATGACACGCTGCAGTTCGGCAACGAAAATTTTGCCGTCGCCAATTTTGCCGGTATAGGCCGCTTTGCTGATCACATCGATGACTTCATCAAGCTGGTCATCAGCAATCGCGACATCAATTTTTACTTTTGGCAGGAAGTTAACGCTGTATTCCGCCCCGCGATAAAGCTCGGCATGACCCTTCTGACGACCGAAGCCTTTCACTTCGGTGACAGTCAGTCCCTGAATACCCATTGAAGACAACGCTTCACGCACGTCTTCGAGTTTGAATGGTTTGATTACCACCGTAACCAGCTTCATAGATCCCCTCCAGTCAGAATTCGGTAATGGCCGCAGCTAACACGCAGGAGACATTGCAAGGGGTGTGCCAGAAATGAAAACGGAAGGGAAAAGCGGCGCAATGCGCGTTAAAAGACCATTCATGATCAACAGGTGAAAAAAAACGCACCATGGCAGTGCATGGCGCGTTTCGGTTTTGCACCAACAGCGGTGACTGTTAGCACGTTGCCTGTTTTTGGTGCATCAGGCGCTAAGCGACTCTTCCTCCCGGACGCTGGCCGCCAGCTCTTCACCCGCCAGTTGCAGCTGATACATCTGCCAGTAGCGGCCTTTCGCCTCCAGGAGCGCCCGGTGCGTACCGCGTTCAACGGCCTGTCCGCGATGCAGCACCAGAATGGTATCTGCATCGACAATCGTTGAAAGACGGTGCGCGATAACCACCAGCGTCGTGTGATCGCGCACGGCGGCCAGTGCCTGCTGGATAGCCTGTTCAGTACCGGAGTCGATGCTGGCCGTCGCTTCATCCAGAATCAGCACCTGTGGCGTTTCAATCAGCACACGCGCCAGCGCAAGAAGCTGTTTTTGCCCGACAGAAAGATTATTCCCCTGCTCGCCCAGCCGGGTGTTGATTCCGTCGCTGAATCCGCGTGCCAGCTCTGCGAGCTGCACTTTTTCCAGCACGGCCCAGACCTGCTCCTCGGTATAATCACGCCCCAGGGTCACGTTGGCGTAAAAGGTATCGGCCAGCACAACCGGATCTTGCTGCACCATCGCTACGCCTTTACGCAATACGCTGTGGCTGAGCGACGCCAGCGGACGTCCATCCAGACGAATTTCGCCTTTCGTTAACGGGTAGTAGCCCATCAACAGGCTTGCAAGCGTACTCTTGCCGCTGCCGGTATGCCCCACCAGCGCCACAAAGCCGCGCGACGGCACATCAAGATTGATGTCCTGCAACACTAGCCTGTCTTCACGGTAGGCAAACGAGACATGGTCAAACGTAATCGCCCCGCTTTGCAGCGGTGCTGTATCCTCACCATAGGTCTGACGCGGTCTGTCCATCAGTTCAAAGACGCGCTCGCCAGCAACCACCGCCTGCTGCAACATGGATTGTTGGGTTGTGAGTTCAATCAGCGGCTCGTTCAGGCGTCCCAGATAGCTGATAAAAGCATACAGAACCCCCACTTCAATCGTTCCGCCCGGACTCAGGCCAAAGAGCATCAGCAGGCCGCAAAGCACCAGTGCCGAGAAGAGGCTCAGCAGCGGACGCAGCAGGAAACCATCAAGGCGCAGCGTCTGCATACGCGCCATATAGTGCGAACGGCTGGCTTCGCCCATGCGCTCGCCAAAGCGAGCCTGCTGGCGGAACTGCTGGATGACGCTCATGCCGTTGATCACTTCGTTGAAGCCATCGTTAATATCGGCCAGGTAGGTCCGCACCCGACGTACAATAGGCGTGCTGTAGCGCTGATAGATCACCATCACAATCAGCACCGCCGGGAAAATCGCGATCGCCACCAGCGCCATGCGCCAGTCAAGGCTGAACATCGCCACCAGCATGGCGCCAATCAACGCGGCACTGCGCAGCACGGTCGCCACGACCGTCACGTACAGATCGCGGATCACCTCGGTATCGTTGGTCACCCGCGAAATCACCTGCCCGACCGGCTGGATATCAAACTCGCTCAGCGGCTGGCGCAGTGCAGCATCCATAACGTCGGTACGCAGCTTCTGAACCACACCCACCGCCGCCCGGTTAAAGAGTAGCGACTGCGCATAGTGCAGGCCAGCCGCTGCCAGCTGTAGCCCCACATAGGCCACGCCTAACCCCGCCACCAGCCCCAGCGGCAAATAGCTTTTCGCAACCATATTGTCGATGAAATAACTGATGAGCAGCGGACCACTCACTTCTGCAATCGCCGCAATCCACAGCAGCACGACGGCAAGAGCAAGGGGTTTTCGCCATGGCGAACCGTAGGCCAGCAGGCGTTTTAGCGTCGGCCACTGCGTTTTTGATTTACGCATTAGCGTCCTCCTCTTCCTGTTCCGGGGCATCGTCGAGTGCCGCTTCAAGCTGCTGATAGCGATACATGTCGCGATACCACCCCGGTTGCTCCGCAAGCTGGTCATGCTGCCCGCGCTGGGCAATGTGCCCGTGCTGCAACACCAGAATTTCACTGGCTTCCGTCAGCGCCGACAAACGGTGGGCACTGATGATCACCGTCCGTCCGTCGCTCCACTGGCGAAGGTTATGCAGGATCTGGTGCTCGGTTCGACCATCCACGGCAGAAAGCGAATCATCCAGGATCAGGATTTCAGCATTGAGCAGCAGCGCACGGGCAATGGAAATTCGCTGTTTTTGCCCACCAGAGAGCATAACGCCACGTTCACCCACCTCCGTTTCATACCCCTGCGGCAGACGCAAAATATCGTCATGTACGCTGGCTAAGCGCGCCACATGCTCAATCTCTTCCTGCGTGGCCGACGGACAGCCAAGGGCTATGTTGTTCGCCACGGTGTCAGAAAAGAGAAACGGCGTCTGGCTGACCACGGCCAGTCGGCGACGCCAGTCGTCAAGTTGCAGTGTCGTGAGAGGAAGATTGTGGAAACGAATATCACCCTGCGTGACATCAAAGTGACGCTGGAGCAGCGAAAGAACGGTACTTTTACCGGATCCCGTCGGGCCACAGATCCCGAGCATTTGCCCCGGTTGCAGCGTAAAGCTGACGTTTTCCAGCACCGGATGTTCCGTCTGCGGATAAACAAACGTACGGATGTCGACGTTCATCACCCCACGCCCTTCCGGTACCGGTTCGGTACCGTCGTTGACCACTGGCGCTTCAGACAACATGGCGCGAATGCGGCTATAGGCGGCACTGCCGCGCTCCACGATATTAAACATCCAGGCCAGCGCCAGCATCGGCCAAATCATCAGCCCCAGGTACATGGCAAAACTGGTTAACTGCCCCAGGGTCAAGGTGCCCTGCACCACCATCCAGCTCCCGCCACCGACGGCCAACAGGTTGGCCATGCCAATAGCGATATAGATGGTCGGATCAAAGCGCGCATCAATACGCGCAACGCGCATGTTTTTTGCGCCGGTGTCTGCGGCATCGGCCGCAAACAGGGCAGATTGCCGATCCTCCAGACCAAAGGCTTTGATCATGCGGATACTGGTCATACTCTCCTGCGTGCGATCGTTTAGCGACGAAAACGCCGCCTGCGCCAGCTTGAAACGCTCGTGCAGTTGTTCGCCATAACGGTTGATCGCCAGCGCCATCAGCGGCATCGGCAGCAATGCCAGCAGGGTAAGTTGCCAGCTGATCTGAGTGGACATCACAATCAGAACCGCGCAGCCCATCACCAGCGAATCCACCAGCGTTAATACGCCTTCCCCGGCCGCGAACACCACGCGATCGACGTCGTTGGTGGCGCGGGCGATGAGATCCCCGGTGCGATGGCGCAGGTAAAACTCGGGGTGCTGGCGACTCAGCTGACGGTAAAAATCCTCGCGCAGCTCAACGGCCAGCTGATAGGACGCGCCAAATAGCAGCACGCGCCAGACGTAACGCAGCAAATAGACGATGACGGCCGTCAGCACCAGCGTGCCAACCCACATCAACACCCGTGCGGTGGTGTAATGCTGTTCCGTAACGCCATCCACGACGTAGCCCACCACCTTCGGCGGGATCAGCTGCAAAATGGCAATGATGATAAGCAGGAGAACTGCGCCGAGGTAGCGCTGCCACTCCCGACGAAAGTACCAGCTTAGTTGGGCAAATAATCGCACGCGGTTTGTTCCTGAAGGTATTTTATGGAGTTATTCAATGGGTAACGCTGTGGTGTATTTAATCTGTTCCATGGCGAAGCTTGAGGTGACGTCCGACAAACCCGGTACGCTATTCACCAGCCGCTTGTAGAAATCATCATAGCGCTTCATGTCTGCCACCTGGACACGCATCAGATAATCGTACTCCCCGGCCATACGCCAGAAGCCGAGAACCTCCGGCATGTCAGAGACCTGGTTTACGAAGCGGCAATACCATTCGCTACTGTGGTGCTGCGTTTTTATCAGGACAAAGGCCGTCAGGCCCAGCCCCAGTTTTTCGGGATCTAATAACGCGACACGCCCCAGCAGAATGCCGTCATCTTCCAGCTTCTTGAGGCGCTTCCAGCACGGTGTGGTGGTCAGATTAACGGCATCTGCCAGCGCCTGCAAAGAGAGGGTGCAGTCACTTTGCAGCAATGAAAGCAGCTTGCGGTCAATTTTATCTAGCATACCCACCTCACAGAGAAAATTTTTCTCCCTTCATTCTATTTTAAAGGCCAGATAGCAACAATTTTTTCTGTGCTTTTCGCTATGCTGGGCACAAAATGACAAACGGATAATTACGATGAATAGCAACTGGGTTAAACATGCCATCAGCGAAATCAATGCCGACTACCAGCGCTCGGCCGACACCCATTTAATCCGCCTCGCCCTGCCGGGGTTTGCGGGGATTCAGCTGTATCTGAAAGATGAAAGCACCCATCCTACGGGGAGCCTGAAGCATCGTCTGGCGCGTTCGCTGTTCCTGTATGGCTTGTGTAACGGCTGGATTAAAGAAGGCACGACAATTATTGAATCGTCATCCGGTTCAACCGCCGTCTCCGAAGCCTATTTCGCCCGTCTGCTGGGCCTGCCGTTTATCGCCGTCATGCCCTCCTGCACCGCGAAACGCAAAATCGAACAGATCGAATTTTATGGCGGACGCTGCCACTTTGTAGAAAGCGCCTGCGAAATTTACGCCGCCTCGGAAATGCTGGCCCGTGAGCTGAACGGCCACTATATGGACCAGTTCACCTTCGCCGAGCGTGCAACCGACTGGCGTGGCAATAACAATATAGCGGACAGTATTTTCCGCCAGATGACTCATGAGCCTCATCCGGTTCCGTCATATATCGTCATGAGCGCCGGTACGGGCGGAACCTCGGCCACCATTGGCCGCTATATCCGCTGTCAGGGCTACGATACGCAACTGATGGTGGTGGATCCGCAAAACTCGGTCTTCCTCGACTACTGGCAAAGCCGCAATGCCGACCTGCGCAGTCCGGTGGGCAGTAAAATTGAAGGGATTGGCCGCCCGCGCGTTGAGCCGTCGTTCATTCCTGATGTGGTGGATGAAATGCTCCGCGTACCGGATGCCGCCAGCGTCGCGACGGCCCACTGGCTGGAGACGCAATTGGGCCGCAAGGTGGGTGCCTCTACCGGTACCAATATGTGGGGTGCGCTGCAGCTGGCAGCACGCATGCGTGAAGAGGGCCGCACGGGCTCTATCGTCACGCTGCTGTGCGACTGCGGGGAGCGCTACCTGGAAACCTATTACAACGCGGAGTGGGTGCAGGCAAACATCGGTGATATTGCGCCGTGGCAAGCGCAAATCGCACAGCTGGTGAAATAAAAAAAAGCCAGACCGAAGTCTGGCTTGCTGGAAGGGTCTCACTATTCGGGGGAATATGGGAGGGTGTTGTTGTCCAGCCAATGTGTTAAAAAATGGGACACCGCTTCATTACGGCAGTGTCCGATAACCGGCAGATGAGGAAGCGCAGAGATCAGCTGCGGCATAGCATTCCCCATAATCAAACCGCGCCCGACGCTGCCCAGCATCTCGCGGTCGTTCATGGCGTCACCAAACGCCATACACTCCTGCAGCGTCAAGCCCAGGTGGTCGCTCAGGACCGCCAGGGCAGAACCTTTGTTACACCCCACCGGCAACACTTCCAGACAATCCACCGCCGAAAAGGTCAGATGGGCCCGGTCGCCTAACGCCTCATTCAACTGAATACGTAAGCGGCAGAGATCGTCGTGATCGCCACAAAAACAGATCTTGGTCACCGCGTGGGCAGGTATGCGGCGCAGATCCATCAGCTGATAGCGAAAACCGCTGTAGACATGCGCATGGAGAAGTTGAGGGATTTCACGACCGGTAAACCAGCCGTTATCGTTAAAGACATGAACGCTGGCCTGGGTATCCCAGGTACTGTGCAGCACGATATCCGCCACTTCCGGGTTGAGATCCTGACGGTGCAGCACCTCCCCTTCGACCGAATGAATTCGTGTTCCGTTGCCGGTAATCAGAAATGCATCCAGGGAAAATGCGCCCAGCAGATGGCGCATCTCCAGCACATGACGGCCAGTGGCAAACGTCAGGGTTACATCACGCTCACGCAGGCGCTTAAGGGTGTTCAGGGTTTTCTCCCCTAAACGGTGATCCGGCATTAACAACGTGCCGTCCATATCAAATGCAGCGAGCCGAGCCATCATAACTCCCGAAATGTGATGCGATTAACTTGTGCATCAGTATTGCGTGAGATATACGGAAGTAATAGTGAATAGATGAGAATTATTGTTCCGGGTTTATTATGCGCCAGCTCAACCGCCTCAAACAGTATCAACGCCTGTGGCAGCCCTCCGAAGGGGCACCGCAGCAGGTCACCATTGCGGAGCTCGCCAGCCGCTGTTTTTGCAGCGAGCGGCATGTGCGCACCCTGCTGCGTCAGGCGCAGGAGGCTGGCTGGCTGAACTGGCATGCACAGTCTGGTCGCGGCAAGCGCGGCGAGCTCAGGTTTTATGTCAGCCCGGAATCACTGCGCAATACGATGATGGAAGAAGCGCTGAAGCATGGGCAGCAGCATCACGCCCTGGAGCTGGCCCAGCTTGCGCCGGAAGAGTTGCGGGAGTTGCTGCATCCCTTTTTGGGCGGACAGTGGCAAAACGATACGCCGACGCTGCGCATTCCCTATTACCGCTCGCTGGATGCGCTGCAGCCTGGCTTTTTACCCGGTCGGGCGGAGCAGCACCTGGCAGGCCAGATTTTCTCCGGGCTGACGCGCTTTAACGGCAACAGCAGCGAACCAACAGGCGATCTTGCCCATCACTGGGAAGTCACGGATGGCGGCCTGCGCTGGCATTTTTATATCCGCTCGACCCTGCACTGGCATAATGGCGACAAAATCGAGACAGCGCAGTTGCAGCGGAGCCTGAAGGCCCTGCTTATGCTGCCAGCCCTGCGCAAACTGTTCCAGAGCGTATTAGATATCGAGGTCACTCACCCGCAGTGCCTGACGTTTACCCTGCATCAACCGGACTACTGGTTGCCCCATCGTCTGGCGACCTACTGTAGCCGTCTGGCCCACCCTGACCAGCCCATGACGGGCAGCGGCCCTTTCAGGCTGAGCGTGTTTGATTCCGAGCTGGTGCGTCTGGAAAGCCACGAGCAGTACCATCTTAGCCACCCGCTGATCAAGGCGATTGAATACTGGATCACGCCGACGCTATTTGATTACGGACTGGGGACCAGCTGTCGTCATCCGGTCCAGATTGCCATTGGCGAGCCTGATGAACTGGAGAGCCTGCGGCTGGTAAGTAACAGCACCAGCCTGGGCTTCTGTTATCTCACCCTGAAACAGAGCGACCGGATGAGTCAACTGCAGGCTCGACGGCTAATCAATATCATCCATCTCTCAACGCTGCTGCATACGCTCCCGCTGAACGAAGGGTTGATTACACCAACAGAAGAGCTGCTTCCAGGCCTGCCTATTCCCCGGTGGCCGGACTTAACGCACGTTCCTTTACCGGCAGCGTTAACCCTCGTTTACCATTTGCCCGTAGAGTTACACACCATGGCAAACCAGCTAAAACAGTATCTTGCGCAGCAGGGCTGCGAACTGACCGTTATCTTTCACGATGCTAAGACGTGGGACGGGTGTCCGCAGCTTGCCGATGCGGACATGATGATGGGGGACAGGCTGATTGGCGAAGCGCCGGAGTATACACTTGAACAGTGGCTTCGGTGCGATACCCTCTGGCCGCATCTGCTAAGCGCGCCGCAAGTTGCGCATCTGCAGGCAACGCTGGATGCTGTACAGACTCAGGCCGATGAGCAGGCAAGACACGCTGGCCTGAGGGCCATCTTTACCCGGCTGATGGATAATGCGGTGCTGACGCCGCTGTTTAACTACCAGTATCAAATCAGCGCACCACCGGGGGTAAACGGAATACGACTGAATACCCGTGGCTGGTTTGATTTCACTGAAGCCTGGCTTCCAGCCCCCCGGTCGTGAAGAAGCTGGTCGTCGCCGAAGTCAGACGGTAACATAATGTTTTTACCGTAACTGTCGAGATGATTTATGAAACGTGCCGTCGTCGTGTTCAGCGGAGGACAAGATTCCACTACCTGCCTGGTTCAGGCGCTTCACCAGTACGATGAAGTGCATTGTGTCACTTTCGATTATGGCCAGCGCCATCGCGCTGAAATCGACGTTGCCCGCGAACTGGCGCTGAAACTGGGCGCACGCGCGCATAAGGTGCTGGACGTCACGCTGTTAAACGAACTGGCCGTCAGCAGCCTCACCCGCGACAGTATTCCTGTTCCTGATTACAAACCTGACGCCAGCGGTATTCCCAATACCTTTGTGCCGGGCCGTAATATTCTTTTTCTGACCCTGACGGCCATCTACGCCTACCAGGTGCAAGCCGAAGCGGTGATCACCGGCGTTTGCGAAACCGACTTCTCCGGTTACCCGGACTGCCGCGACGAGTTTGTAAAAGCGCTTAATCATGCGGTAAATCTGGGGATGGCCAAGGAGACGCGCTTTGAAACGCCGCTAATGTGGCTTGATAAAGCGGAAACCTGGGCACTGGCGGACTACTGGGGCAAGTTGGATCTGGTTCGCAGCGAAACCCTGACCTGCTACAACGGCATTAAGGGCGACGGATGCGGCCAGTGCGCCGCCTGTAACCTGCGTGCCAATGGCTTGAATCACTACCTGGCAGATAAAGCCGGTGTGATGGCCGCAATGCAGAAAAAAACCGGGCTGAAATAGGGTTATTTGACCGTGCTGTCGAACAGTTTTACACCGGCAGCACGCGTGACTTTCATTAGCGTCGTCAGTGTTGGATTGCCATTATCAGACAAGGTTCGGTATAGCTGCTGGCGGGAAAGACCTGCTTTGGCAGCAATTTCACCTATGCCGCCGCGGGATTCGATGACCTGGCGGAGTGCAATGAGATAAGCAGGGATCCCCTGATCCTCATAAATTTCTTCCAGTGCTATTTGCAGGTAAAGTTGAGCATAGGAAGGGTTTTCACGAAGCATTTTTACAACCGCATCGTGATGGTTAACAGAACTTGAATAGTGTCGTTTAGAAGTGCTCATCTGTTTTTCCTTTAGATAGATGATCTTTCAAGAAATCTACCGCCTGTTTAACATCTTGTTTTTGACTCTTCTTGTCACCACCGATGAGTAACAACAAGACCCTCTGATGCTCTACGGCAAAATAGATCCTGTAACCGGGACCACTATCAATTCGCATCTCCCAAACACCTTCTCTAAGGTATTTGTAATCACCAAAATTATGCTTTATTGCACGGTTAATACGCATAAGGATCCGTAAAACAGTCTCCGGATCCTTTCTACGCATCCTGGTTATCCACTCCTCAAACGGCACTTTGCCATCACGGGTCCGATAACGCTCAACAACATAGTCCCTGTCCATTATTCTATCCCTGGAAAAACACTTTGTCTTTTATAAAAGACAAAAAATCACACGATCATCAGCTCCAGCTTTTCCCGCAACTCCCCTTCCAGCGGCAGTGCTTTCTGCGTTTTCAGATCGATACAAACGAAGGTGATCAGCGCATCGGCTACCACCTGCCCTTCCGGATCCAGCGTCACGACCTGACTGAGCACGCCGCTCTTCCCGTTTAGCTGTTGCACCTGGCTGGTCACTGTAAGCACATCCCCCAGCACGGCCGGGCGACGGTAGTTGATATTGATGTTGACGACCACGAACGCGATGTTGTGCGCGGTCAGCCATTGGAAGCTTTCGCTGTTTTCCAGCCCATCCCAGCGCGCCTCTTCAAGAAATTCGAGATAGCGGGCGTTATTCACGTGCTGGTAAACATCAAGATGAAAACCGCGTACTTTGATTTTTGTCTGCATAGCGCAATAGCCTTTACTGTTGTTATAGGATAAGAGGTCAAGACTGGTATGACCTCTTTATCCTGGCAAACTTTTGCTGCTGTGCAAGTAAAACTGAGATTACAACGTCAGGTGTGAGAGGTTGCGCTCAACCAGTGAACTGCCCATCCCCGGAACCTGCCTGAGGTCGTCAACCGTTTTAAACGGGCCGTACTCTTCACGGTAGCTGACGATAGCCTGCGCTTTTTTGAGCCCTACGCCGTTCATCACGCGGGCGAGATCTTCAGCCGAGGCCGTATTGATGCTGACGCGTGTACCGTCGTCCTCTGTGCTTTTGCCAGGTTCAGCGGCTTTAGTTTGGGCAGATGCTTGTGCAGCGGGGTCAGTTTTGCTCTGTACAGACTGCGTTTTGGCTGCGGGGGACGCCGCCAGTGCGCCTGCACTCATTCCGGTAGTGGCAATAGCCAGTGTGATTAGCAGTGCTTTGATTCCACATTTCATGCTGTTATCTCCTTGTTTGTTGACAGCCATGTCACCATAGCCGTCAGCCAAAAGAGGCTCAAACATGCGTTTGCAGAAATGGAAAAGGCCGCGAAAGCGGCCTTCAGGGTTTGCAGAGCGTTACGAAAATCTGCGAGCAGATACGTAATTATTGCTGCTGAGTGATGGCATCGCCCAGCTTGATTTTGGCTTCTTTACGCAGGTTGCTCATCATCGCTTCGAAAGCAATCTGGGCATTGTTCTGGGTGATACCCTGAACCATTGCTTTCTTTTGCGCTTCTGGCATGGTGCCGGCTTTCACTTCATCCAGCGCCAGCAGAACGACGTTCCCCTGCATGTCGGTTGTTGTCCCGAAGCTCGGTTTGTCTTTCGCTGGCAGGCTCAGACCAAACACAGCCTGGCTGATTGGGTCCTGACCGGTACGGCTCAGCGTTTTCGCGTCACCGAAGCTCAGACCCGCCGCTTTCAGGGCGTCTTCTTTACCGGCTTTCAGGTCAGCCAGGATCTTCTCAGCATCCAGTTTTGCCTGCTGTTCCGCTTTGCTATGTTTAACCTGCGCCACAACCTGATCTTTCACTTCCGCCAGCGGTTTTACCGCTTCAGGCTTGTGCTCGCTCACGCGCAGAACAAACGCACGGTCACCGTCAACGGTAATGATATCGGAGTTGCTGCCCGGCGTACCGTTCTCGCCCACCAGACCACCGTTGAAGATGGCATCCGAAACCGGTTTGAAGTTCAGCTCCTCCGGCAGGTTGTCACGGCCAAACCAGCCGGTCTCAACCGCTTTCACGCCAGCGGCCTGCTCTGCACCGGCCAGAGATTCGTTGTCGTTGCTCGCCGCATCGCTCACTTTCTGCTGCAGGGCATAGTACGCATCAAGCGCTTTTTCCTGCTTCACTTTGGCGGCGATATCATCACGCACCTCAGCCAGAGGTTTGGTTTTAGCGGCTTCGATATCATCCAGACGCGCAACCAGGAAACCAACGGACGATTTAATCACACCCGACAGCTGACCCTTGTCTTTCAGACCGGCATTTTTCAGCTCATCCGGCGTAGTCGCCGCTTCCAGCCAGCCCATATCGCCGCCATTTTTGGCAGAGATGATGTCGGTGGATTTTGCTTTCGCAACGGTGGCGAAATCTGCGCCTTTGTTCAGCTCATCCAGCACCGCTTTGGCATCGGCTTCGGTTTTGGTCTGAATCACGCTGTAGCGGTTACGCTGCGGCTGAGTGAACTGATCCTGATGCTGATCGTAGTAAGACTGGATTTCTGCATCAGTCGCGGTTTCCTGCAACGCAGCAGCATCCAGCTTGATATAGCTCACGCGGAACTGCTCAGGTGCAACAAAGCTGTTTTTATTCTGCTCGTACCAGGCGTTAACCTCTGCGTCGCTCACCTGCTGCTTCGCCGCGAGCGCATTCACATCGATGGTCGCCTGACGCACAACACGCTGCTGTGCCACCAGGGCTGCCAGTTCGTCAGTTTCACCTTTGAGCATGAAATCAGTACCAACCACCGCATTGATGAGCTGTTGCGTCGTCAGCTGGTTACGCAGCGCCTGCGCGTATTGATCGGCCGTCATGCCCATCTGATTCACAATGCTGTTATAGCGAGCGTTGTCGAACTTGCCGTTAGACTGGAAAGCCTGAGTCGAGAAGATGGCTTTTTTAACCTGCTCATCGCTGATACCCAGACCCAGTTTTTTGGCATATTGATCGAGGAGCGCTTCGTCAATCAGGCGGTTCAGCGTCTGCTGGCGCAGGGTTTTCATGTATCCTTCGTTCGCAGCCAGCTCAGAGAATTGGTCGCCCAGCTGTTGCTGCATACGGTTACGTTCACCGGCAAACGCGTTCTCGAACTGACCGCGGCTGATTTCCTGGCCGTTCACTTTTGCGGCATAGTTTGCGCCACCGCCGATAAGGTAACTGCTCACGCCGGTCAATATGAACGACACGATAATGATACCGAAAATAATCTTGAGCACGAGACTGTTAGCAGCCGTGCGTAAGCTGTCCATCATGGTGTAACAACACTCCGCTGTAGGTGACTGGTTACCTGACGCTAACGGAAAATCCTGACCGTCGCGCGTAAAGGCGTATTGTGACAAGAAAACGGGGCGATTGTCAGCCCACAACTCGCATAAACTCGCACAAATCAGGTCTGGACAAATAAAAAAGGCACATCAAATGATGCGCCCTTGTACTTTTCGGCTTCCCTGAAACGGGAAAGCAATCAGTTTACTGCGTCTTTCAGCGCTTTACCTGCACGGAAACCCGGCACTTTAGCGGCAGCAATGGTGATCTCTTTACCGGTCTGAGGGTTGCGGCCAGTACGGGCAGCACGCTCTTTAACAGCAAAAGTACCGAAGCCTACCAGTGCAACGTCGTCCCCAGCCTGCAGAGATTCAGTAACAGAAGCAATTAATGCATCTAACGCACGTCCAGCTGCAGCTTTAGAAATATCAGCACCAGCAGCAATTTTGTCAATCAGTTGAGATTTATTCACTGTTCTCTTCCTCTCTTTATAATTTATATCGCGCCTGAATCCTTCACAACGCGACCGCGCAGCAGTTATATCAGGCCTGCCATGACCTTACAACACCCGTTGTTGATGGCTGACCTAATCAGCAATCTAAATTAGCTATACAAAAAAAGGCTGGCAAGTGCGAAATGACTTACCAGCCTTGTTTTTATTGACGCTCTTTGCGCGAGGTCACTATTTTGCAGTCACAACCTGCATTCCGGAGGGTTCATTCTGCAATGCGAGAGTAAGAACCTCCTCAATTCGCTTAACAGGATGAATCTGCAGATCGGCAATCACGTTGTCAGGAATCTCTTCCAGATCGCGTTTATTTTCGTAAGGAATCAATACGGTTTTGATCCCACCACGATGTGCCGCCAGCAGTTTTTCTTTTAACCCACCAATTGGCAGAACCTGACCACGCAGGGTAATTTCACCGGTCATTGCGACATCAGCGCGCACCGGGTTACCTGTGAGACAGGAGACCAGCGCGGTACACATCGCGATACCGGCGCTTGGGCCATCTTTCGGCGTTGCCCCTTCCGGGACGTGAACGTGAATGTCGCGTTTTTCGTAGAAATCCGGGTTGATCCCCAGTTTCTCCGCACGTGCGCGAACCACGGTCAAGGCCGCCTGGATGGACTCCTGCATGACTTCACCCAAAGAACCGGTGTAGGTCAGCTTACCTTTACCTGGCACACAGGCGGTTTCGATGGTCAGCAGATCGCCGCCCACTTCCGTCCATGCCAGACCGGTGACCTGACCCACGCGGTTTTCGTTGTCCGCACGACCATAGTCGAAACGCTGAACGCCCAGATAGGCATGCAGATTGTCGCCGTTAATGGTGATGTGCTTCAGGCTCTTATCCAGCAGCAGCTGTTTCACCGCTTTACGGCACAGTTTCGAGATTTCACGCTCAAGGCTACGCACGCCCGCTTCGCGAGTGTAGTAGCGAATGATGCCGATAATCGCGCTGTCCTCGACGGTCAGTTCGTTGGCTTTCAGTGCGTTACGCTCAATCTGTTTCGGCAGCAGATGCTGCTTCGCAATATTCAGCTTCTCGTCTTCGGTATAACCAGACAGACGGATCACTTCCATCCGATCCAGCAGCGGAGCCGGAATGTTCATGGAGTTGGAGGTCGCCACGAACATCACATCGCTCAGATCGTAGTCCACTTCCAGGTAGTGATCGCTGAACGCCACGTTCTGTTCTGGATCAAGTACTTCCAGCAGAGCCGAGGCCGGATCGCCACGCATATCCGACGACATTTTGTCGATCTCATCGAGCAGGAACAGCGGGTTTTTAACCCCAACTTTCGCCATCTTCTGGATCAATTTACCCGGCATAGAACCGATGTAGGTACGACGGTGACCGCGGATTTCCGCTTCGTCGCGTACGCCACCCAGCGCCATACGGATATATTTACGTCCGGTCGCTTTCGCAATGGACTGGCCCAGAGAGGTTTTACCTACCCCTGGCGGTCCAACCAGACAGAGGATTGGGCCTTTCAGTTTGTTTACACGGCTTTGTACCGCGAGGTACTCAAGGATGCGGTCTTTAACACGCTCCAGGCCGTAGTGGTCGGTATCCAGGATCTCCTGCGCCTGACGCAGGTCTTTTTTGACCTTGCTGCGGGCATTCCACGGCACCTGAACCATCCACTCGATGTAGCCACGCACCACCGTCGCTTCAGCCGACATCGGAGACATCATTTTCAGCTTCTGCAGTTCAGCTTCCGCTTTCTCTTTGGCCTCTTTCGGCATTTTTGCCGCGTCGATCTTACGCTTCAGCGCTTCGTTTTCGTCCGGCGCGTCGTCCATCTCGCCGAGTTCTTTCTGAATGGCTTTCATTTGCTCATTCAGATAGTACTCACGCTGCGATTTTTCCATCTGCTTTTTCACGCGGTTGCGAATACGCTTCTCAACCTGCAGCAGATCGATTTCAGACTCCATCATCGCCATCAGATATTCCAGACGTTCGTTAACGTCGGACATCTCCAGCACGGACTGTTTGTCCGCCAGCTTCAGCGGCATATGCGCTGCGATGGTGTCCGCCAGACGTGCGGGATCGTCGATGCTGTTCAGCGACGTCAGCACTTCTGGTGGGATTTTCTTGTTCAGCTTGATATAGCCTTCAAACTGGCTAATCGCGGTGCGCACCAGCACTTCCTGCTCGCGCTCATCAAGCTGAGGCGAATCAAGGTACTCTGCCTTGGCAGAGAAATGTTCGCCATTGTCAGACAGGGTGGTAATACGCGCACGCTGCAGGCCTTCTACCAGCACCTTAACGGTGCCGTCAGGCAGCTTCAGCATCTGCAAAATAGAGGCCACGGTCCCGACGGTGAAAAGATCGTTTACACCCGGCTCATCCGTCGAAGCTTCCTTCTGCGCAACCAACATGATTTTTTTATCATGATCCATGGCGGCTTCGAGGCAACGGATAGATTTTTCCCGCCCTACAAATAAGGGTATGACCATGTGCGGATAAACCACCACATCGCGCAACGGCAATACGGGGATTTCAATGCGTTCAGAACGCTCAGGATTCATAGAGCTCTCTCTTAGTTTAGTGTCCGCCAGGTAAACTGGTCATGTAACTGTGCTTCACACAACCATTAACATGTAATCCAGTATATGGGGATGTTTCCCACACATTCAACGCCATGAATACGGAAAAAGTAAAGGGGAGATAAAATCCCCCCTTTTTGATTAACTGCTTGTATGATTTGGTGAATTATTCGCCAGATGCCTGCTGCGCTTCCGGTTTCCCGTAAATCAGCAGCGGCTTGCTTTGACCACCGATAACGGACTCGTCGATAACCACTTTTTCGACATCTTCCATGGAAGGCAGGTCGTACATGGTATCAAGCAGCGCCGCTTCAACGATGGAACGCAGACCACGGGCACCGGTTTTACGGATCATCGCTTTCTTCGCAATCGCATCCAGCGCTTCATCACGGAATTCCAGCTCAACGCCTTCCAGGTTAAACAGCGCCTGATACTGCTTGGTCAGCGCGTTTTTCGGCTCTTTCAGGATCTGGATCAGCGCTTCTTCACTCAGTTCATTCAGCGTGGCCACAACCGGCAGACGCCCAATGAATTCTGGGATCAGACCAAACTTGATCAGATCTTCTGGTTCAACCTGAGACAGCAGTTCGCCTTCGTTCGCTTTCTCGGATTTGGCCTTCACCGTTGCGCCAAAACCAATGCCGGAGCCGGTTTCAACACGGTGGGAGATAACTTTATCCAGACCGGCGAAAGCACCGCCACAGATGAACAGGATCTTGGAGGTATCAACCTGCAGGAACTCCTGCTGCGGATGTTTACGGCCACCCTGCGGGGGCACTGCGGCAACGGTCCCTTCGATCAGCTTCAGCAATGCCTGCTGTACACCTTCCCCTGATACGTCACGGGTGATAGACGGGTTGTCTGATTTACGGGAGATCTTGTCGATCTCATCGATATAGACGATACCGCGCTGGGCTTTTTGTACGTCGTAATCGCACTTCTGCAGCAGTTTCTGGATGATGTTTTCCACATCTTCACCCACGTAACCGGCTTCGGTCAGGGTGGTGGCATCCGCCATGGTGAACGGCACATCCAGCAGGCGTGCGAGCGTTTCAGCCAACAGCGTTTTACCGGAACCGGTTGGGCCGATCAGCAGAATGTTACTTTTACCCAGCTCTACGCCATTGCTGGTATCACCGTTACGCAGGCGTTTGTAGTGGTTATATACCGCTACCGCCAGCACTTTCTTAGCCTGCTCCTGACCGATGACATAGTCGTCCAGATGATGACGAATTTCATGCGGTGTCGGCAGCGCGCTACGCTCGCGGTGAGGCGCTACTTCTTTAATCTCTTCGCGAATGATGTCATTACATAAATCAACACATTCGTCGCAGATATACACGGACGGCCCGGCAATCAGTTTACGCACTTCATGCTGGCTTTTGCCGCAAAAAGAGCAGTACAGCAGTTTGCCCGAACCATCTTTGCGTTTATCTGTCATGAGTCCAAACCTCTTTTTAAGTTCTTTGTGCCGCACATGACGACGCAAATGCCATTTTCAGACGCAAGCTGCTCTCAAGCAGAGTGCCGCTTTACCTTAGTATAGCGGCACACTCGAGTCGCGGGCATCAATTACGATGGGTCAAAATGGAGTCGACTAAGCCGTACTCAACTGCCTCTGAAGCAGAGAGGAAGCGATCGCGCTCGGTATCGCGCTCGATCTGCTCAAGAGATTGACCCGTATGCTGCGCCATAAGTTCATTCATGCGCGCTTTTACTTTCAGAATTTCGCGGGCGTGGATTTCGATATCCGTCGCCTGCCCCTGGTAACCACCCAGCGGCTGGTGAATCATCACGCGGGAATTCGGCAGGCAGAAACGTTTGCCTTTTGCCCCTGCGGTTAACAGGAAGGCCCCCATAGATGCTGCCTGACCCATACAGATAGTGCTCACATCAGGCTTGATGAATTGCATGGTGTCATAAATGGACATACCTGCCGTAATCACGCCGCCTGGGGAGTTAATGTACAGGTAAATGTCTTTTTCCGGGTTTTCCGCTTCCAGAAACAGCATCTGCGCCACGATCAGGTTCGCCATGTGGTCTTCCACCTGGCCGGTCAGAAAGATAACGCGTTCCTTGAGCAGACGGGAATAGATATCAAAAGAACGCTCACCACGTGAGGTCTGTTCAATAACCATTGGCACCAGAGCCATATGGGGTGCAAAGTTATCTCGTTCGCCACTGTATGACATTTCCGTCTCCTGGATCAAAATTGAAAACACCTGCTGTACTGATTGTAACCTTACGGACGGATTATCAGCCAGTCTCATTCATCTGATTACACACTTATGGGGTTTACATTGCCCTATTTCAAGCATAACAACCTTTTGTTGTTACGCTAACACCGAAAGGGCGTTTTAGCACCCTTCCTGGGCTATTGGTGCGATAAAAAAAACCCGTTGCCGGAAGGCAACGGGTTTTTGTTCAAACTTTAAACCTTCGGGGCGAAATTACGCCTGCTGGTTCATCAGTTCGTTGAAAGAGGTCGCTTTTTCGGTCACTTTCGCTTTCGCCAGTACCGCTTCAACAGCCTGCTCTTCCAGGGCAACATTACGCATGTTGTCCATCAGCTCTTTGTTCTTACCGTAGAACTCGATAACTTCTGATGGATCTTCGTATGCAGAAGCCATCTCTTCGATCAGGCCTTTCACACGCTCTTCGTCAGCTTTCAGCTCGTGAGTACGAATCACTTCGCCCAGCAGCAGACCAACAACAACGCGGCGTTTTGCCTGCTCTTCGAACAGCTCGCGTGGCAGTTCCATCGCTTGCTGCTGGTTGCCACCGAAACGCTGTGCAGCCTGACGACGCAGTACGTCGATTTCGCTGTCGATCAGCGCAGCTGGAACGTCGATTTCGTTCGCCTTCACCAGGCCTTCAATAGCCTGAGATTTCACACGGTTACGCACAGCGCCGTTCAGCTCGCGTTCCATGTTTTTACGTACTTCAGTACGCAGACCGGCAACAGAACCATCTTCCACGCCGAAACGCTTGATGAATTCTTCAGTCAGTTCTGGCAGTTCGCGCTCTTCCACTTTCTTCAGGTTGATGACGAACTTCGCTGCTTTACCTTTCAGGTTTTCAGCGTGGTACTCTTCAGGGAAGGTCACGTCGATGGTGAACTCTTCGCCCGCTTTGTGGCCTTTGATACCGTCTTCGAAGCCCGGGATCATACGACCCTGACCCATTGCCAGTACGAAGTCAGTCGCTTTGCCGCCTTCGAACTCTTCGCCGTCTACAGAACCGGTGAAGTCGATGGTGACGCGGTCTTCAGCGTCAACAGCGCCTTCTTTCTCTTTCCAGTTAGCCTGCTGCTTACGCAGGGTATCCAGCATGCCGTCAACATCTTCGTCGGTCACGGAAACAATCGGTTTTTCAACTTCGATAGATTCCAGACCTTTCAGTTCTACTTCCGGATACACTTCGAACTCTACAGAGTAGGTGAAGTCTTCGCCCAGTTTGTATTCGCCTGGAACGTAGTTCGGCGCACCGGCCGGATTGATCTTTTCTTTGATGATCGCATCGATAAAGTTGCGGCTCATCAGTTCACCCAGCACATCCTGACGCACGGAAGCGCCATAACGCTGAGCAACAACATTCATTGGTACTTTGCCCTTACGGAAGCCGTCAATACGTACTTTTTTTGCTACGTTGACCAGCTCGCTTTTCACAGCAGTTTCGATGCTGTCAGCAGCGATAGTAATCGTTACACGGCGGCCAAGGCCTTGAGTGGTTTCAACTGAAACTTGCATCTTGTTACCTCAAAAAAATCACAGTGCTCGGTCAACTCTGAATCTGTCTGTTTTACCGGGATGCTCTCTTAGTGCAGATTCACATTCCCTGTCGCCAGAATCATCCCGAAGACATTCAATAAGACGCGGCATTATAGCGGCATCACTTAGGTGAGTCGAGAACGGTTGGGGCATGTTGCTGCGGCTTTTTTCACACTTTAAGGCTATTTTTAGCCTTAAAATCACACCATCCGCTCAAAACTCAGACAAAACAAAACGGCCCGAAGGCCGTTTTGAGGAAATCTGTAAGCAACATACTGGAAAAACTCCAGCGGTTGCAAATCCGATTTATCAGGCGATGGTGCCTGCACCGCGACAAGGCGGGGATGCAAAAACCGTATCCTGCAAGCCTTCCCACTCCTTAATGGTGTAGGTATGCAATGCCAGCGCATGTACGGTTGTGGAGAGTTCTTCCGTCAAGGTGCTGTAGATCAAGCGGTGTCGGTTCAGGAAGCGTTCTCCCGTGAAGCGATCGCTAACCAGAACCACTTTGAAGTGGCTTTCAGAACCTGCCGGCACGTTATGACGATAGCTTTCGTCGACGACTTCGAGGAACACAGGGTTGAACGCTGCCCTTAATTTATCTTCTATCTGCTCACGTATCATCATGAAATTACTCCTCCGACAACGCCAGGATGTCACCCATCCCTTTAAATGTTAGCCGCTTTTACCGGTTCCATTACAACAAGACAACAAATATTTAGCTTTCGTCTTATTTTCTCATTCAAACGAATGAAGTTCACTGTGAGGCTCATACGTTTTGTCACACACAGGTTGAGAAAAAGGGCGAACTGGTCAGTTTTCAGACAAGGCGATGAATTTACATGCGTTGACCACTTCCCCTGGCCGTTAGCGATGTTATGATGGCGGCAATTTTTCTCTCTTTATGCTTACGATTCGTTGAGAACCCGAAAATGTTAAAAAAACTCTTCTTTCCGTTGGTAGCCCTCTTTATGCTGGCAGGCTGCGCTACCCCGCCAACAACCATTGATGTCTCACCAAAAATCACGCTGCCCCAGCAGGATCCAAGCCTGATGGGCGTGACCGTGAGCATTAACGGTGCCGATCAACGTCAGGATCAGGCCCTGGCGAAAGTGACCCGCGACAACCAGCTGGTAACGTTGACCGCTTCCCGTGACCTGCGCTTCCTGCTGCAGGAAGTGCTGGAGAAACAGATGACCTCTCGTGGTTACATGATTGGCCCAAGCGGCGCGGTTGATCTGCAGATCATCGTTAACAACCTGTACGCTGACGTTTCCCAGGGTAACGTGCGCTACAACATCTCCACCAAAGCGGACATCGCCATCATCGCTACCGCGAAGAACGGCAACAAGATGACCAAAAACTATCGCGCCAGCTACTCCGTAGAAGGTGCTTTCCAGGCTTCTAACCAGAACATTGCTAACGCCGTAAACAGCGTGCTGACCGATACCATCGCCGATATGGCGCAGGACACCAGCATTCACGACTTTATCAAGCAAAACGCGCGTTAATCCTGCTGACTGACCCGGTATTTTACCGGGTCAGTTTTTAAGAACATGTCCAGTCATTACTTACGCATTTTCCAGCAACCCAAATCAGCCATTCTGCTGATCCTTGGCTTTGCCTCCGGTTTACCCCTCGCGCTCACTTCCGGCACATTGCAGGCCTGGATGACGGTTGAGAATATCGATCTCAAAACCATTGGCTTCTTCTCGCTCGTCGGCCAGGCGTATGTCTTTAAGTTCCTGTGGTCGCCGGTGATGGATCGCTACACCCCGCCGTTCCTGGGCCGTCGTCGTGGCTGGCTGGTGATGACGCAGGTCCTGCTGTTGCTGGCCATTGCCGCCATGGGATTCCTTGAGCCGTCGACACAGCTTCGCTGGATGGCGGCGCTTGCGGTGGTGATCGCCTTCTGTTCCGCGTCACAGGATATCGTGTTTGATGCCTGGAAAACGGACGTGTTACCCGCAGAAGAGCGTGGAGCCGGTGCAGCCATCAGCGTGCTGGGCTATCGCCTCGGCATGTTGGTATCTGGTGGGCTGGCGCTGTGGCTGGCTGACCGTTATCTGGGCTGGCAGGGCATGTACTGGCTGATGGCCGCCCTGCTGATCCCGTGCATTATTGCCACCCTCCTCGCCCCTGAACCGAGCGACGTGATCCCGGTCCCCCGTTCTCTGGAGCAGGCCGTTGCCGAACCGCTGCGTGATTTCTTTGGCCGCAACAATGCCTGGCTGATCCTGCTGCTCATCGTCCTTTATAAGCTGGGTGATGCCTTCGCGATGAGCCTGACCACCACGTTCCTGATCCGCGGCGTCGGGTTTGATGCCGGTGAAGTGGGAGTGGTTAACAAAACCCTCGGGCTCTTTGCCACTATCGTCGGCGCACTTTACGGCGGCGTGTTGATGCAGCGCCTGACCTTGTTCCGGGCGTTGCTGATCTTCGGCATTCTGCAGGGGGCGTCTAACGCGGGTTACTGGCTGCTGTCGATTACCGATAAACATATGATTAGCATGGCGGCAGCAGTGTTCTTTGAGAACCTGTGTGGCGGAATGGGTACTGCGGCGTTTGTGGCCCTGCTGATGACGCTCTGCAACAAGTCGTTTTCTGCAACGCAGTTCGCCCTGCTCTCGGCGCTTTCTGCCGTGGGCCGCGTATATGTGGGGCCGATTGCCGGTTGGTTTGTTGAAGCGCACGGTTGGCCAACGTTTTATCTCTTCTCCGTGGTTGCAGCCGTGCCAGGCATTTTATTGTTGCTGGTCTGCCGCCAGACGCTGGAATATACCCAGCGAACAGAACACTTTATGCCGCGAACGGAATATCAGCGCGCCTACCGTTTTGCGCTACGCCTGTTAATGGTGGGATGTCTGGCGCTGGGGTTATGGCTCGTGGTGCTTATCATCAATGCCACTACCCCCCTGGTGCTTCCTCTTGAAGCCCTTCTCCTTGATGTCGGCGCCCTGCTGGCGGTCGTCGGGATCCTGCTCGGTGGGCTGCTCGATTTTCTGGCTCTGCGTAAAACGCAGACAACCTGAAGATAAAAGCGAAAGGTTATTTCCCGTTGTAATCACCGGCCGAAATTATAACGGTGAAATAACCGACAAACGCTAAAAAAAATATTTGTTGTTTTGTGCGGGATAGGATTCGGAAATTATTGGAGCCATTTCTTTCAGGCTATTTTTCATTAAACGATTCAGCTTAGGAAAGATTGAATTTTCGTTTTTTAATTGTCTTTTTATTGATAATTAATTGTTAATTTTTTGTTTATTTTTAACAATGGTTATACCAATTGCCCCTTTTAGGGTATGCTTGGGGGTCCTTTCGTTATAAAGCCCATGCCATGCGGCTTCGGTCATAAAAACCGACATAATTTGCAACACTTGTGACACGTGCGGCAGAACCCGGTAACACCTTCCTGACACAGGCCTAATGATGTTTACAGTAATGTAACCTTCCCGTAAAATGCCCCCACACTTTAAACGCCACCAGACTCCCGTGGAATTGAGGTCGTTAAATGAGACTCAGGAAATACAATAAAAGTTTGGGATGGTTGTCATTATTCGCAGGCACTGTATTACTCAGTGGCTGCGATTCTGCACTACTTGACCCCAAAGGACAGATTGGACTGGAACAACGTTCACTGATACTGACGGCATTTGGCCTGATGTTGATTGTGGTTATTCCAGCCATTTTGATGGCTGTTGGTTTCGCCTGGAAGTATCGTGCGAGCAATAAAGATGCGAAGTATAGCCCTAACTGGTCACATTCCAATAAAGTGGAAGCTGTGGTCTGGACGGTTCCTATTCTAATCATCCTGTTCCTCGCTGTGCTGACCTGGAAAACCACTCACGCACTTGAGCCAAGCAAACCGCTGGTTCACGATGAAAAACCAATTACCATCGAAGTGGTCTCCATGGACTGGAAATGGTTCTTCATCTATCCAGAGCAGGGCATTGCTACCGTGAATGAAATCGCCTTCCCGGCGAACACTCCGGTTCAGTTCAAAGTGACCTCCAACTCCGTAATGAACTCCTTCTTCATCCCACGTCTGGGTAGCCAGATTTACGCGATGGCCGGTATGCAGACCAACCTGCACCTGATCGCGAATGAAGCAGGCACCTATGATGGTATCTCCGCCAGCTATAGCGGCCCGGGCTTCTCAGGTATGAAGTTCAAAGCTATTGCGACGCCGGACCGTGCCGCTTTCGACCAGTGGGTTGCAAAAGCGAAGCAGTCTCCAAACACCATGTCTGACATGGCGGCGTTCGAAAAAGTGGCTGCACCTAGCGAATACAACAAGGTGGAGTACTTCTCTAACGTGAAACCTGATTTGTTCAAAGACGTTATTGGCAAATTTATGGATCACGGCAAGAGCATGGACATGACCCAGCCTGAAGGCGAGCATAGCGCGCATGAAGGTATGGAAGGCATGGACATGAGCCACGCGGAAACCGCTCACTAAGGGGCCGAGGAAGAAAATGTTCGGAAAATTGACACTGGATGCAGTGCCCTACCATGAACCGATTATCATGGTTACGGTGGCTGCCATTATCATCGGTGGCGCGGCCTTACTGGCCTTGATCACTTACTTCGGTAAGTGGAGCTACCTGTGGAACGAGTGGCTGACTTCGGTTGACCACAAAAAACTCGGTATCATGTACTGCATCGTCGGTATCGTCATGTTAATTCGTGGCTTTGCGGATGCGATCATGATGCGTAGCCAGCAGGCACTCGCGTCTGCGGGTGAAGCCGGCTTCCTGCCACCGCACCACTACGACCAGATCTTTACCGCTCACGGCGTTATCATGATCTTCTTCGTGGCGATGCCGCTGGTTATCGGTCTGATGAACGTTGTCGTTCCGCTGCAAATTGGCGCGCGCGACGTTGCGTTCCCGTTCCTGAACAACCTGAGCTTCTGGTTTACGGTTGTCGGCGTTATCCTGGTTAACCTGTCACTGGGCGTGGGCGAATTCGCTCAGACCGGCTGGCTGGCTTACCCACCGCTGTCAGGAATTGAGTACAGCCCGGGCGTTGGCGTTGACTACTGGATTTGGGCGCTTCAGCTCTCCGGTGTCGGTACCACCCTGACCGGTATCAACTTCTTCGTGACCATCCTGAAGATGCGTGCACCTGGTATGACCATGTTCAAGATGCCGGTATTTACCTGGGCATCTCTGTGCGCCAACGTACTGATTATCGCATCCTTCCCAATTCTGACCGTCACCATCGCGCTGCTGACCCTGGACCGCTACCTGGGCACCCATTTCTTCACGAATGACATGGGTGGCAACATGATGATGTACATCAACCTGATTTGGGCCTGGGGTCACCCGGAAGTGTACATTCTGGTTCTGCCTGTCTTCGGTGTGTTCTCCGAAATCGCAGCAACCTTCTCGCGTAAACGTCTGTTTGGTTACACCTCTCTGGTGTGGGCAACCGTCTGTATTACCGTTCTGTCGTTCATCGTTTGGCTGCACCACTTCTTTACTATGGGTGCGGGCGCGAACGTAAACGCCTTCTTCGGTATTACCACCATGATTATCGCCATCCCTACCGGGGTGAAGATCTTCAACTGGCTGTTCACCATGTACCAAGGCCGTATCGTGTTCCACTCAGCGATGCTGTGGACCATCGGCTTCATCGTCACCTTCTCCGTAGGTGGGATGACCGGCGTACTGCTGGCGGTACCGGGAGCTGACTTCGTTCTGCACAACAGTCTGTTCCTGATTGCGCACTTCCATAACGTTATCATCGGTGGCGTGGTCTTCGGCTGCTTCGCTGGCGTGACTTACTGGTGGCCAAAAGCGTTCGGCTTCACGCTGAACGAGAAATGGGGTAAACGCGCGTTCTGGTTCTGGATCATTGGCTTCTTCGTAGCATTTATGCCGCTGTACGTGCTGGGCTTCATGGGTATGACCCGTCGTCTGAGCCAGCAGATCGATCCGCAGTTCCACCCAATGCTGATGGTTGCAGCGGGCGGTGCCGCGCTGATTGCCTGCGGTATCCTGTGCCAGCTGATTCAGTACTACGTGTCCATCCGTGACCGTAACCTGAACCGCGACCTGACCGGTGACCCATGGGGTGGCCGTACGCTGGAGTGGGCGACCTCTTCTCCACCTCCGTTCTATAACTTTGCCGTAGTGCCGCACATTCACGAACGTGATGCATTCTGGGAAATGAAAGAAAAAGGTGAAGCGTACAAGCAACCTGACCATTACGAAGAGATCCATATGCCGAAAAACAGCGCAGCGGGCATCGTGATTGCCGCTTTCGCAACGGTATTTGGTTTCGCAATGATCTGGCACATCTGGTGGATGGCGATTGTTGGCTTCGCTGGCATCGTAATCAGCTGGATTGTGAAGAGCTTTGACGAGGACGTGGACTACTACGTACCAGTCCGTGAAGTTGAAAAGCTGGAAAATCAGCATTTCGACGAGATTTCTAAAGCGGGGCTGAAAAATGGCAACTGATACTCTGGCGCACTCGACTGCCCACGCGCATGAACATGCGCACCACGATACAGGACCGACGAAAGTCTTCGGTTTCTGGATCTACCTGATGAGCGACTGCATTTTGTTCTGCTGTCTGTTCGCAACCTATGCCGTTCTGGTGAACGGCACAGCGGGCGGCCCGACCGGCAAGGACATTTTTGAACTGCCGTTCGTTCTGGTTGAAACCGCACTGCTGTTATTCAGCTCCATCACCTACGGCATGGCGGCTATCGCCATGTACAAAAACAACAAGAGCCAGGTTGTCTCCTGGCTGGCGTTGACCTGGTTGTTTGGTGCTGGATTCATTGGGATGGAAATCTATGAATTCCATCACCTGATTATGGAAGGCTTCGGGCCGGATCGCAGTGGCTTCCTGTCTGCGTTCTTCGCGCTGGTCGGTACCCACGGTCTGCACGTGACCTCCGGTCTGATCTGGATGGCGGTTCTGATGTTCCAGATCTCCCGTCGCGGCCTGACCAGCACTAACCGTACCCGTATCATGTGCCTGAGCCTGTTCTGGCACTTCCTGGACGTGGTGTGGATCTGTGTGTTCTCTGTTGTCTATCTGATGGGGGCGATGTAATGAGTCATTCAAACGATCATGGCGCTTCCCACGGTAGCGTAAAAACCTACATGACAGGTTTTATCCTGTCGATCATCCTGACGGTGATCCCGTTCTGGATGGTGATGAGCGGTTCTGCGTCTAAGCCGGTTATTCTGGGTGCAATCCTGGTGACCGCGGTGATTCAGATTCTGGTGCATCTGGTTTGCTTCCTGCACATGAACACCAAGTCCGATGAAGGCTGGAACATGACGGCTTTCATCTTTACCGTGATTATCATCGCTATCCTGGTAGTCGGTTCCATCTGGATTATGTGGAACCTTAACTACAACATGATGGTTCACTAAGAGCGGCGAGTATGTTTAAGCAATACCTGCAAGTAACGAAACCAGGCATCATCTTTGGCAACCTGATCTCCGTGATCGGAGGGTTCCTGCTGGCCTCCAAAGGCAGCATTGATTACACCCTCTTTATCTACACGCTGGTCGGTGTGTCACTGGTTGTTGCGTCCGGTTGTGTATTTAACAACTACATCGACATGGATATCGACAAGAAGATGGAAAGGACCAAAAATCGGGTGCTGGTGAAAGGCCTGATCGCCCCTTCCGTCTCGCTGGTGTACGCCACCTTGCTGGGTATTGCTGGCTTTATGCTCCTGTGGTTTGGTGCTAACCCGCTGGCCTGCTGGCTGGGGGTGATGGGGTTCGTGGTGTATGTGGGCGTCTATAGCCTGTATATGAAGCGTCACTCCGTCTACGGCACGCTGATTGGTTCTCTCTCCGGCGCTGCGCCGCCGGTGATTGGCTACTGCGCCGTCACGAACGAGTTCGACAGCGGTGCGCTGATCCTGCTGGCTATCTTTAGCCTGTGGCAGATGCCGCACTCCTATGCCATCGCGATTTTCCGCTTTAAGGATTATCAGGCAGCGAACATTCCGGTTCTGCCGGTCGTGAAAGGTATTTCCGTTGCCAAGAACCACATCACGCTGTACATCATCGCCTTTGCCGTGGCAACGCTGATGCTCTCGCTGGGGGGTTACGCCGGGTATAAATATCTGGCGGTGGCCGCAGCGGTAAGCGTCTGGTGGCTCGGTATGGCCCTGCGCGGTTACAAAGTGGAAGATGACAAAGTCTGGGCGCGCAAACTGTTTGTGTTCTCGATTGTTGCCATCACCTCGCTGTCCGTGATGATGTCTGTGGACTTTATGGTGCCGGATTCGCATAACCTGCTGACTTACGTCTGGTAAGCCACAACAGGTGAATAAAGGGGTGCTTCGGCACCCTTTTTTATTCACTGAATCTATCAATAACGCATGTAATATTTGTTAAATAACCCTTTATTTACCCCGCCCCTTCCCCGCACTACACTATGGCCTGCTTTTGAATTGAGGTGGCAATGAACGATTATAAAATGACACCGGGCGAGCTGCGTGCGACCTGGGGTTTAGGGACTGTTTTCTCGCTACGGATGCTTGGCATGTTTATGGTCCTGCCTGTTCTGACCACGTACGGCATGGCATTGCAGGGCGCCAGCGAAGCGCTGATTGGCCTGGCGATTGGTATTTATGGTCTGGCTCAGGCGGTATTCCAGATCCCGTTTGGTCTGCTCTCTGACCGCGTCGGCCGCAAGCCGCTCATTGTCGGTGGTTTGCTGGTTTTTGTGCTCGGTAGCATCATCGCCGCCCTCTCCCACTCCATCTGGGGAATTATTCTTGGCCGCGCCCTGCAGGGCTCCGGCGCGATTGCCGCCGCCGTGATGGCGCTGCTGTCGGATTTAACCCGTGAACAGAACCGTACCAAAGCGATGGCATTTATCGGCGTGAGCTTTGGCGTCACGTTTGCGATTGCGATGGTGCTCGGCCCCATTATTACCCACACGCTTGGCCTGCACGCCCTGTTCTGGATGATTGCCGTGCTGGCGACCATCGGTATTGCCTTAACGCTGTGGGTGGTACCGGACAGCAAAAACCACGTCCTCAACCGTGAATCCGGGATGGTCAAAGGCTGCTTTAGCAAGGTACTGGTTGAGCCGCGCCTGTTGAAGCTTAACTTCGGCATTATGTGTCTGCACATTCTGCTGATGTCGACCTTTGTCGCCCTGCCCGGTCAACTGGCTGCCGCAGGTTTCCCGGCGGCAGAACACTGGAAAATCTATCTGGTGACGATGGTGATTTCGTTCGTCTCGGTGGTACCGTTTATTATCTATGCCGAAGTGAAGCGCAAAATGAAGCGCGTTTTCATTGGCTGTGTGGCGGTATTGCTGATTGCCGAGATCGTGCTCTGGGGCGCTGGCCCCCACTTCTGGGAACTGGTTGCCGGTGTGCAGCTCTTCTTCCTGGCGTTTAACCTGATGGAAGCCCTGCTGCCGTCGCTGATCAGCAAAGAATCCCCTGCCGGTTATAAAGGCACGGCGATGGGGATTTACTCCACCAGCCAGTTCATCGGCGTGGCCATTGGCGGTGCCCTCGGCGGCTGGGTCGACGGCCTGTTTGATTCCCAAACCGTCTTCCTCGCAGGCGCACTGCTGGCGACGGTCTGGCTGCTGGTTGCCGGTACCATGAAAGAGCCGCGCTACGTCAGTAGCCTGCGGGTAGAAATTCCTGACGGCGTTGAGATCAACGATGCGCTGAAACAGCGTCTTGCATCGACAGAGGGCGTGAGTGAAGTGCTTCTCGCGGCAGAAGAGCGCAGCGCGTATGTCAAAATAGACAGTAAGGTGACAAACCGCTTTGAAGTTGAACAGGCGCTGAAAGCCTGAAAAAAAGCCCGGTTAAACCGGGCTTTTTCGTTTTAATCGCGGAAGTTTTTAAACTGGAACGGTTGTCCCAGATCGCCGCCGCGCACCAGCGCCATGACGGACTGCAGATCATCACGGGATTTTCCGGTAACACGAATTTCTTCGCCCTGGATCTGCGCCTGAACCTTCAGCTTGCTGTCTTTGATGAGCTTAACGATTTTCTTCTGAACCGCGCTCTCAATGCCCTGCTTCAGTTTGGCTTCAACAAACCAGGTTTTACCGCTGTGCACGAACTCTTCCGGTACATCCAGCGAGGTCCCTTCAATGCCGCGTTTTAACAGCTTGGCACGCAGAATATCGAGCAGCTGGTTGACCTGGAAATCAGATTCGCTCAGCACCTTAATGGTCTTATTGGCATCGTTCAGCTCAAACGAGGCTTCAACGCCACGAAAATCGAAACGTGACTCAACTTCGCGGGTTGCGTTTTCTACGCCGTTGCGAACTTCCTGGATATCAACTTCGGAAACAATATCGAAAGATGGCATCTTTTCTTCTCCCTTCATTTTTGTTGCGTTGCATAATACCCGCTACGAGGCATAACTCAACAGAAGCTTAGCTGACGGCGCTATACTTAGGCCGTAACACCTGGCGCAGTTGCAGGTGAGGAGGAACAATGAAAATTACAGTGCTCGGATGCGGAGCCCTTGGTCAACTCTGGCTGACCGCCCTATGCAAGCACGGACACGAAGTTCAGGGCTGGCTGCGCGTACCTCAGCCCTATTGCAGTGTAAACCTGATTGGTGAAGACGGAAGTATCTTTAACGAATCCCTCACCGCGAACGATCCTGATTTCCTGGCGCATAGCGACCTGCTGCTGGTGACGCTCAAAGCGTGGCAAGTTTCAGATGCGGTAAAAGCGCTGGCCGCCCAGCTTCCCCCCACGTCGCCCGTTTTATTGCTGCATAACGGCATGGGGACGATTGATGAACTGAAAAGCATTGTGCAGCCGCTGCTGATGGCCACCACCACGCACGCCGCACGCCGTGACGGCAATATCATTGTGCATGTCGCCAGCGGCGTCACGCATATTGGACCTGCCCGGGACCAGGATGGCGACTACAGTTATCTGGCAGACACCCTGCAAACGGTGCTTCCGGACGTGGCCTGGCACAACAACATTCGCCCTCAGCTGTGGCGTAAGCTGGCCGTTAACTGTGTGATCAATCCGCTGACGGCGCTGTGGGACTGCCCGAACGGGGAACTGAAGCACCATCCGCAGGAGGTTGCCCCCCTCTGTGCCGAGGTCGCCTCGGTGATCGAGCGTGAAGGCTTACACACATCGGCGGATGATTTACGCTATTATGTCGAGCAGGTTATTGATAGTACGGCAGAAAATATCTCATCCATGTTGCAGGATGTTCGGGCGCTACGCCACACGGAAATCGACTACATCACCGGCTATCTGTTAAAACGCGCCCGCGCACACGGTATCACTGTGCCGGAAAACGCCCGCCTGTATGACCTGGTAAAACGTAAGGAGAGTGAATATGAGCGCGTCGGCACTGGTTTGCCTCGCCCCTGGTAGCGAAGAGACTGAAGCGGTCACCACCATCGATATCATGGTGCGTGGCGGTATTCAGGTCACCACCGCCAGCGTCGCCAGCGATGGCAACCTGGCTATTACCTGCTCCCGAGGAGTGAAACTCCTCGCGGATGCGCCACTGGTACAGGTGGCCGACGGGGACTATGACATCATCGTGCTGCCCGGCGGCCTGAAAGGGGCGGAGTATTTTCGCGACAGCACTCTGTTAGTCGAAACCGTCAGACAGTTTCATCTGTCGGGACGTATCGTTGCTGCCATTTGTGCCGCCGCCGGTACCGTGCTGGTTCCGCATAATATCTTTCCCATCGGAAACATGACCGGTTTCCCGGGGCTGAAAGAGACCATCCCGGAAGAGCAGTGGGTGGATAAACGCGTCGTCTGGGATCCGCGCGTCAACCTGCTCACCAGCCAAGGGCCAGGTACCGCGATAGACTTTGGCTTAAAGATTATTGACCTGCTGGTCGGGCGTGAGAAAGCCTACGAAGTCGCCTCAACGCTGGTGATGGCGGCGGGGATTTATAATTACTATGAAGAGTAGTGCAAAGAAAAGCCGGGTGGCGGTAGGTAAAAGCAAAACGGCAACCTCAGGTTGCCGTTTTTAATGTTTGCGCCCTCTCCCCGTGGGAGAGGGTCGGGGTGAGGGCATCAAGCCACACACACACCCGCAAAAAACTACGGGCGATACACCTTCACATTCGCAAAGCCCTGCTCACGCAGATACAGCGCCTGCAGGCGGCTCATCACCCCACGCTCACACCACAGCAGGTATGTTTTGCTCTGGTCGAGGTCGCCAAATTTGGTGCTCAGCTTATAGAACGGCAGAGAAACCACTTCCACCCCTTCCACCTGTAGTGGCTTGTCGTCCTGCTCATCAACGGAGCGGATATCCAGAATCGCGTCGTTGGCACCGAAACCGCTCACAGTTTCAACCTCAACCACTTCCTGCTCGGTCTGCTGGGCAATCTCACGGATGTCGATGTTGGACGCTTCTTCCACCACTTTATCCAGAATGCTGAAATCAAAGTTCTCTTCTTCCGCTTCGATCTTCGCCTTCACCGCTTTGACCGTCGGGCTCTTCGAAATCACGCCGCAGTACTCTGGCATGGTACGGGCAAAATCTTCAGTGCCGATTTCGCGCGCCAGATCGATGATGTGCTCTTTGTCATGTGAGATCAGCGGACGCAGGATCAGGGTGTCAGAGACATTGTCGATGAGACGCAGGTTGGTCAGCGTCTGGCTGGAAACCTGACCCAGCGCTTCACCGGTGACCAGCGCCTGCACACCATAGCGTTCCGCTACTTTAGAGGCCGCACGCACCATCATACGCTTGAGGACCACGCCCATCTGGCCGTCATCCACTTTCTCCAGGATTTCGCCAACCACTGGCTCGAAGTTGATCGCCACAAAGCGCACGCGGTGCGAGCTGCCAAAGCGATTCCACAGATAGTGTGCCACCTGACGCACGCCGATTTCATGCGCCGCGCCGCCCAGATTAAAGAAGCAGTAATGCACACGGCAGCCGCGACGCATCAGCATGTAGCTGGAGACGCCAGAGTCGAAACCACCGGAGATCAGAGACAGGACATCTTCCTGGGTACCGATTGGGAAGCCGCCGATACCTTCGTAACGCCCTTTCACCAGCAGCAGGCGATCGTTTTCGATCTCCAGGTTCACGGTGACATCCGGGTTGGTCAGACGCACGCGCGCCGTTTCAACATGCTGGTTCAGACCGCCGCCAACGTAACGTTCCACCTCGATAGAGCTGAATTCGTGCTTGCCGCGACGCTTCACGCGCACGCAGAAGGTTTTGCCTTCGATCTGGTCGCGATACTGCACCAGCGCTTTTTCGAAGATGTCATGCAGGGAAGTGAACGGAACATCTTCCACTTCCAGAATATGGTGAATACCCGGAATACGGGTCAGCGCGTCGCGAATGTCCTGACGTTTGTTTTCATCTTTCGCGCGAACTTCAACGTGATCCCAGTGGCGCACCACGGCGAGGGTTTCGTCGTGGTGTTTTAAGACGTTACGAATGTTCCCGGTGAGAATTTTAATAAAGCGCAAACGCACAGATTGGCTTTTGATGGTGATTTCAGGGAACAATTTAATGATAAACTTCATGGCGGCAATGTTTCTTAGGCAAGCGTATTAAGGCTTGTAATGGAAAATAATATTACAGCCCACACCCGTGGCTGCATCCAGGCGCGCAAGTATACCACCATCGCGCCGTTCCTGTGCACATTGCGCGTTATTTGATAATTGCCCCGAGTCCGTTACCATGTCGGGGCTGAGAATATAAGAGTCAATTCACTATGCCGAAAAAGAACGACGCACCGGCCAGTTTTGAAACTGCGCTGAGTGAACTGGAGCAGATCGTCACCCGCCTTGAGAGCGGTGATTTACCGCTGGAAGAGGCGCTCAATGAATTCGAGCGTGGCGTGCAGCTGGCGCGCCAGGGGCAGGTTAAACTGCAGCAGGCCGAGCAGCGTGTGCAGATCCTGCTTTCCGATAGCGAAGACGCTAAGACAACGCCTTTCACACCGGACGCCGAGTAAATGGATTTTGCTAACGAGCTTCAGGCGCGAGTCATACGCGCCAACGACGCCCTGCGCCGTTTTATTGCGCCACAACCTTTTCAGAACACTCCACTGGTTGAGGCCATGCACTATGGCGCACTCTTGGGTGGAAAGCGCCTGCGCCCGTTCCTCGTCTACGCCACAGGCAATATGTTTGGTATCAGCGATACTACGCTGGACGCCCCGGCTGCCGCCGTTGAGTGCATCCATGCCTACTCGCTTATCCACGATGATTTACCGGCGATGGATGATGACGATCTGCGTCGCGGTCAGCCAACCTGCCATATTAAGTTTGGCGAAGCGAATGCCATCCTGGCGGGGGATGCCCTGCAAACGCTGGCATTCTCTATTCTGAGCGATGCGCCGATGGCAGAAGTCAGCGATCGCGACCGTCTGGCAATGGTTTCCGAGCTGGCGATGGCCAGCGGCGTTGCCGGCATGTGCGGTGGGCAAGCGCTGGATCTGGAGGCAGAAGGACGTCAGGTTAATCTGGAACAGCTGGAGCGTATTCACCGGCATAAAACGGGCGCACTCATCCGTGCCGCCGTACGCCTGGGCGCACTGAGCGCGGGTGAACAGGGGCGCAAAGCCCTGCCGATTCTGGACAGATACGCAGAAAGTATCGGTCTGGCGTTCCAGGTTCAGGATGACATTCTGGATGTGGTGGGCGATACTGCAACATTGGGTAAACGTCAGGGTGCGGATCAGCAGCTTGGCAAAAGTACCTACCCCGCCCTGCTGGGTCTTGAGCAAGCCCAGCGTAAAGCCCGGGATCTGATAGAGGAAGCCCGCCAGTCGCTGAATGAACTGGCCGCGCAGTCTCTCGATACCTCGGCACTGGAAGCGCTAGCGGACTATATAATCCAGCGTGATAAATAAACACACTATCTCGATGAGCCTTTGATGAGTTTTGATATTGCCAAATACCCGACACTGGCGTTAGTTGACTCCACCCAGGAGTTGCGTCTGTTGCCGAAAGAGAACCTGCCGAAGCTGTGCGACGAGCTGCGTCGCTATCTGCTCGACAGCGTAAGCCGCTCCAGCGGACATTTCGCCTCCGGGCTTGGCACGGTCGAGCTGACCGTTGCGCTGCACTACGTCTACAACACCCCGTTCGATCAGCTCATCTGGGACGTGGGCCATCAGGCCTATCCACATAAAATTCTGACGGGTCGTCGCGATCAAATTGGCACGATCCGCCAGAAAGGCGGCCTGCATCCGTTCCCGTGGCGCGGTGAGAGTGAGTACGATGTTTTAAGCGTCGGCCACTCCTCCACCTCCATCTCTGCGGGTATCGGTATTGCCGTGGCCGCCGAAAAAGAGAACAAGCAGCGCCGCACCGTCTGCGTGATCGGCGACGGCGCCATCACCGCCGGGATGGCCTTTGAGGCCATGAACCACGCGGGCGATATCAAGCCGGACATGCTGGTTATCCTGAACGATAACGAAATGTCGATTTCCGAGAACGTCGGCGCGCTGAACAACCATCTGGCACAGCTGCTCTCCGGCAAGCTTTACTCCACGCTGCGCGAAGGCGGCAAGAAAGTCTTCTCTGGCGTACCGCCAATCAAAGAGCTGCTCAAGCGCACCGAAGAACACATCAAAGGCATGGTCGTGCCGGGCACACTCTTTGAAGAGCTGGGCTTTAACTATATTGGCCCGGTTGATGGGCACGACGTGCTGGGGCTGGTCACCACGCTCAAGAACATGCGCGACCTGAAAGGCCCGCAGTTCCTGCATATCATGACGAAAAAAGGCCGTGGTTACGAACCGGCGGAAAAAGATCCGATCACTTTCCACGCGGTACCTAAATTCGATCCGACCAGCGGTTGTCTGCCAAAAAGCAGCGGCGGTATGCCGAGCTACTCCAAAATCTTCGGCGACTGGTTATGTGAAACCGCGGCGAAAGACAACAAGCTGATGGCCATCACCCCGGCCATGCGTGAAGGTTCCGGCATGGTCGAGTTCTCCAAAAAATACCCTGGCCAGTATTTTGACGTGGCGATTGCCGAGCAGCACGCAGTCACCTTCGCGGCGGGTCTGGCGATTGGTGGATACAAACCGGTGGTGGCGATCTACTCCACCTTCCTGCAACGTGCCTACGATCAAGTGATCCATGACGTTGCCATCCAGAAGCTGCCGGTGCTGTTTGCTATCGACCGCGCAGGCATCGTGGGTGCTGACGGCCAGACGCACCAGGGTGCATTCGATCTTTCGTTCCTGCGCTGCATCCCGGACATGGTTATCATGACGCCAAGTGACGAAAACGAATGTCGTCAGATGCTGTATACCGGCTACCACTACCAGGATGGTCCAAGCGCGGTTCGCTATCCACGCGGTAACGCGGTAGGCGTTGAGCTGCAGCCGCTGGAAAAACTGGCGATAGGTAAAGGTCTGGTGAAACGTCGCGGTGAGAAAGTGGCAATTCTGAACTTTGGTACCCTGATGCCAGAGGCCGCTAAGGTCGCTGAAGCGCTTAATGCCACTCTGGTGGATATGCGCTTCGTGAAACCGCTCGATGAATCCCTGATCCTGGAAATGACAGAAACCCATGAGGTGCTGGTGACGCTGGAAGAAAACGCCATCATGGGCGGCGCAGGTAGCGGCGTGAACGAGGTGCTGATGGCGAACCGTAAAGCCGTTCCGGTACTGAATCTTGGTCTGCCGGATCACTTCATTCCGCAAGGTACTCAGGACGAAGCCCGCGCGGCAATTGGCCTGGACGCCGCAGGTATTGAAGCCAAAATTCGTAGCTGGCTTGCCTGATCCTTCCCCTTTTCCGCTCCTGCTATGCTTAAACGTATTGTTTAAAAAAGCAGGAGTGGAACCATGCAATACACGACATTAGGAAAAACGGATCTTAACGTTTCCCGACTTTGCCTGGGCTGTATGACCTTTGGCGAGCCTGACCGGGGTAATCACGCCTGGACGCTGCCGGAAGAGAGCAGCCGCCCTATCATCAAACGCGCCATTGAAGGTGGCATTAACTTCTTTGACACCGCCAACAGCTACTCCGACGGCAGCAGTGAAGAGATCGTCGGCCGTGCCCTGCGCGATTTTGCGCGTCGTGATGAAATCGTCGTCGCCACCAAGGTCTATTACCCGGTGGGCGATCTGGCTGAGGGCCTTTCTCGCGCCCAGATCCTGCGTTCCATTGATGACAGCCTTCGACGCCTGAACATGGACTATGTCGACCTGCTGCAAATTCACCGCTGGGATTACAACACGCCCATTGAAGAGACGCTTGAAGCGCTCAACGATGTGGTGAAAGCCGGTAAAGCGCGCTACATCGGCGCATCGTCTATGCACGCGTCGCAGTTTGCTCAGGCGCTGGCTCTGCAGGCGCAACATGGCTGGGCGCGCTTCGTCACCATGCAGGATCACTACAACCTGATCTATCGCGAAGAAGAACGCGAGATGCTACCGCTCTGCTATCAGGAAGGCGTGGCGGTGATCCCGTGGAGCCCGCTGGCACGTGGTCGCCTGACCCGTCCGTGGGGGGAAACCACGGCCCGCCTGGTATCGGATGAAGTAGGAAAAAATCTTTATTCCAGTACAGAAGCCAGCGATGCGTTAATTGCCGAACGGTTAGCCGGGATCGCCGACGATACTGGAGCCACCCGCGCCCAGGTCGCGCTGGCATGGCTGCTGAGTAAACGCGGCGTCGCGGCACCGATTATTGGCACTTCGCGGGAAGAGCAGCTTGATGAACTGCTGAATGCGGTGGATATCACGCTGACGCCGGAGCAGATTGCCGAGCTGGAGACACCGTATCAGCAGCATCCGGTGGTAGGGTTTAAGTAATCCCTCTCCCTAACCCTCAAATACGTAAGCCGGGTAAGGCGAAGCCGCCACCCGGCAGTACAGATCGCACAACATCACCCGAAGTGATCGTACCCTTTCCAGTCCAGCGTAACGGGCGCACCATCTTTCACAAACTTCAGCCCTTCACTCTCTGGCATGATCTGGCCGATACAGGTAAATTTCGCGCCGAGATGCGCTAACGCCACATCCAGCGTCCCACGGTTGAGCTCAGGCACGGTAAAGCACAGCTCATAATCTTCTCCACCGGAGAGCGCCCAGCGCAGCGCCTGCTCAGGCTCGACGTGTCGAAGCAGCTGCTCTGATAGCGGGAACAGATCCAGGTCAACGCGCGCGCCGACACCGCTGGCCTTCAGAATATGACCGAGGTCTGAGATTAACCCGTCCGAGAGATCGATAGCCGAGCTTGCCCGTTCGCGTAGCTCCTGGCCGTGAAGAATACGCGGCGTTGGCCGAAGATGGCGTTTGACCAGATACGCCGCGTCGTCAGTGTCATTCACGGTTAAGCGATCCTGAAGGATCGCCAGTCCCGCTGCGCTGTCGCCCGGCGTACCGGTGACGTAGATCCAGTCGCCAGGTTTCGCCCCGGAGCGTTTCAGCGCGCGTCCAGCCGGCACATAACCGTGGATCGCGAGCGTCATCGATAGCGGCCCCGCCGTGGTATCGCCACCAATCAACTGCATGTCGTAGTAGTTAAGCTGCTCAAACAGAGCGTCACTAAAGGCTTCAAGCCAGGGTTCATCGACCTCTGGCAGCGTCAGGGCCAGCGTTAACCACGCCGGATCGGCCCCCATCGCAGCCAGATCGCTCACGTTGACCGCCAGCGCTTTATACGCCAGGTCGGCAGGATCGATATCAGCTAAGAAATGGCGCCCGCACACTAAGGTGTCGGTGCTGATTGCCAGCGTCTGTTTTTCGGGAATATTGAGAAGTGCACAGTCATCGCCAATGCCGGTTTCAACATCAAGACGAGAGGTTCTGACACGGTCGAAATAACGGGCAATCAGGGAGAATTCGCCGCATGCCATACGTTATGCCTCAGCAAATAAAAGAAAAAACCGGAGCCGCACTGCCCGTCAGGCAATGCAGAGCTCCGGTTTGCGGATCACTTTTTGTGGGGGCGGATCGCAGGTGCTGCTTTATCAAGAACGCCGTTTACAAACTTGTGGCTGTCTTCAGCGCCGAAGGTTTTCGCCAGTTCGATCGCTTCGTTGATGGCCACTTTGTACGGCACATCATCACGTTTAGACAGCTCAAACAGCGCAATGCGCAGCACTGCTTTTTCTACCTGACCCAGCTCTTCGAGCAGACGGGAGAGGTAGGGTTTCATCAGACCATCGAGATACGCGCTATTAGTCGCCACTCCCGACAGCAGTTCACGGAAGTACAGAACGTCAACATCTTTCACGTCCTGTTCTGACAGGAACTGGTATTCAACATCAGCGATGTCGTTCTGGGACAACTGCCAGGAGTAAAGTGCCTGAACGGCACATTCACGGGCGCGGCGACGAGCAGCAGGTTTCACGGAATTCCCCTTACAAAAAAATCAGGCCTTGATGGCTTTTAATACATTGATCATTTCAAGCGCGGTCAGTGCAGCTTCTGCACCTTTGTTACCGGCTTTAGTGCCAGCACGTTCGATAGCTTGTTCAATACTTTCGGTGGTCAGCACGCCGAACGCGACAGGAATTTCAGCATCCTGTGCAACGTGCGCCAGACCATTGCTTGCACCGCCCGCAACGTATTCGAAGTGCGCAGTGCCGCCACGAATAACGGTACCCAGTGCAATCACCGCGTCGTATTTACCGGTTTTCGCCAGCGCGCCCGCTGCCAGTGGCAGTTCGTAAGCACCTGGAACCCACACAACGGTAATGTTGTCATCTTTAACCTGGCCGATACGTTTCAGGGCGTCAACCGCACCTTCCAGCAGGCTATCGTTGATGAAGTTGTTGAAACGCGCAATGGTGATGGCGACGCGAGCGTCCGGGGTAGCTACAGCAGCTTCAATAATGTTCATACTCTTCCTTTACGGGTTCATTTGGCCCCGCAGGGGGGCGGATTTTATCATAATACTTTGCGCACTGCTTCCCTATTTCAGGAGCAATTACGCTGTCGTTAAATGGAGGCAAACATCCGGACCCACCGGACGAATCTCGCTAAATTTGAGTTGTGGTGCATCGGCCAGTTTTTCAAGGCCGGGCAGCACAAACAGGCCACGCGCGTCGCTACCCAGCAGTTTAGGCGCAACGTAGACAATCAGTTCATCGACCAGACCTGCCTGGAGCAGTGCGCCTGCCAGCGTCGGGCCGGCTTCCACCCAGATGCTGTTCACCTGCTGCTTACCCAGCAGCATCATCAGCACCACTAAATCCAGATGACCGTTGTGCTCCGGCACCATAATGCTGCGCACGCTTTCCGGCCAGTCGCGTGAATCATCTTTTGTGCGGGCAATCCAGGTTTCACCGGGCTGCTGCACAATGCGGTGTTCAGGCGTGACGCGGTTCTGGCTATCAATGACAATACGCAGCGGCTGACGCAGGTTTTCCTGCGGATACAGCGCCTGGGTATCGGCATTCAGTTCGTTCCAGCGCACGGTCATGGCCGGATCGTCCGCGAGAACCGTTTCACTGCTGGTGAGGATAGCATGGCTTTGCGCACGCAGACGTTGCACATCGCGCCTTGCCTGCGGCGAGGTGATCCACTGACTTTCGCCGTTCGCCATCGCCGTGCGGCCATCCAGTGAGGCGCCCAGCTTGAGCTGAATATACGGGAACCCGGTACGCATACGCTTCAGGAAGCCTTTATTGATAGCTTCCGCGTCCTGCATCATCAGGCCGTGGCTAACATCGATCCCTTCCTGCTGCAGACGGTACAGACCACGTCCGGCCACCTGGGGATTAGGATCCTGCATCGCAGCGACAACGCGTGACACTCCCGCCGCGATCAACGCTTCACAGCATGGCGGCGTGCGCCCGTGATGGCTGCACGGCTCAAGCGTCACATAGGCCGTAGCTCCGCGCGCTTTTTCACCCGCCATACGCAGGGCATGCACCTCAGCATGGGGCTCGCCCGCGCGGTAGTGGAAACCTTCGCCCACGATCTCGCCATCTTTAACAATGACGCACCCGACGTTGGGGTTGGGATGGGTGGTAAATCGACCGCGCTGCGCCAGCTTCATGGCGCGCGCCATGTACATCTCATCCTGCATGGACTCAATCCTGTAAGCGGGCGATCTCTTCGCCAAACTCTTTGATATCTTCGAAACTGCGGTAGACAGAGGCGAAGCGGATATAGGCAACCTTATCGAGCTTTTTCAACTGCTCCATCACCAGATTGCCGATCATCTTGCTGGGCACTTCACGTTCACCCAGACCACGAAGGTAAGATTTAATGTGGTTTAACGCCATTTCGACGTCATCCGCGCTGACGGGGCGTTTCTCCAGCGCCTTAAGCATTCCGCTGCGCAGTTTCTCTTCGTTAAACGGCTCGCGCACGTCGTTACTTTTTACCACGCGCGGCATGACCAGCTCTGCCACCTCAAAGGTCGTGAAACGCTCGTTACATACCAGACACTGCCGACGGCGGCGTACGGAAGACCCTTCGCCCACAAGACGAGAATCGATGACTTTGGTATCCACAGCGGAGCAGAATGGGCAATGCATACGGTATCCCTGTTATCTGGTTAACTGACTTTCATTTTACCCTGAACTGGCCTGACAACAAAGGAAGAGCTTTTTGAGACAAAGGATCTATGTCTGTCGGGATGATGCTGGCTACCATTACGGTGATCCGTTATTTCAAGGAATTAAACGCAATGACAAGACGTTACCTGAAAATTCTGCTGGTGGGGAGCCTCTTCACCCTTAGTGCCTGTGCACAGCAAACCGAAGTCCGCCAGATGAAACAGAGCGTGAATACGCTCAATACGGCAATGGACAAACTGAACAAAGAGACCGTGAAGATCACCCAGCAAAACGCGCTGAATGCAAAATCCACCAGCGGAGTGTATTTGCTGCCGGGGGCCAACACCCCTGCCCGTCTCAACAGCCAGGTTGGCACGTTAAAAATGTCGCTGGTGAATGTGGCGGCAAATGCGGATGGTACTCGCGCAACATTACGCATTCAGGGTGAGTCCAACGATCCGCTGCCAGCCTTTAGCGGCACCGTCGAGTGGGGCCAGATCCAGGGCACCACCGAGAATTACCAGGAGGTGAACGTGAAGAATCAGCTCTTCACCGCCCCGGCCAGTGTTTTAGCGCCGAGTGATGTGGATATTCCGCTGCAGTTAAGCGGCCTTACGCCCGATCAGTTAGGCTTTATCCGTATTCACGACATCCAACCCGCCGCGCAGTAACCCCCCTCCTTTTGAGCGGAGTGAAATGTCACTCCGCTAACATTTACATTTCGTATGGATTGGCAACATAAATGATTGCCGCTACAATCCCGGCCGTTTAAAGTACGCAAACGTGAACGCAATCGATTACGCGTGTGAGAGATATGTGAAACAACACATATTTTTGTGAGCAAGGATTCCTATAATAGGCTCCGCAGAAACACGAAATATTTAGAAACGCAATTCGCGCATTTTTCACTCCCGGAAGGGAATTTCAATCAGTGGCATGATTATGAAAAAAACATTACTCGCAGCCGGCGCCGTGCTGGCATTGTCCTCCTCTTTCACTGTTAACGCAGCGGAAAACGATAAACCACAATACCTCTCCGACTGGTGGCACCAGAGCGTTAACGTGGTCGGCAGCTACCACACCCGTTTCGGACCTCAGATCCGTAACGATACCTACCTGGAGTACGAAGCGTTCGCCAAGAAAGACTGGTTTGATTTCTACGGCTATATGGATGCACCGGTCTTCTTCGGTGGTAACACCGACGCAAAAGGTATCTGGAACCACGGTTCCCCACTGTTCATGGAGATCGAACCGCGCTTCTCTATTGATAAACTGACTGGTACCAGCCTGGCGTTTGGTCCGTTCAAAGAGTGGTATTTCGCGAACAACTATATCTACGACATGGGCCGTAACAAGTCCGGTCGCCAGAGCACCTGGTATATGGGTCTGGGTACCGACATCGACACGGGCCTGCCAATGAGCCTGTCTCTGAACGTGTACGCTAAGTACCAGTGGCAGAACTACGGCGCTGAAAACGAAAACGAATGGGATGGCTACCGTTTCAAAGTGAAATACTTTGTGCCAATCACCCAACTGTGGGGCGGCAACCTGAGCTATATCGGCTTCACCAACTTTGACTGGGGTTCAGATCTGGGCGATAAGAGCGGTTACGCTGAGAACGGTATTAAGCAGCGTACCAACGATTCCATCGCTTCCAGCCACATTCTGGCGCTGAACTACGATCACTGGCATTACTCTGTTGTTGCGCGTTACTGGCACAACGGCGGCCAGTGGAACGACGACGCTAAACTGGTATGGATGAACGAACACGTCCGTTCTACCGGTTGGGGTGGTTACCTGGTAGTGGGTTACAACTTCTAATCGTGTGATTGTTGCCGGGTGGCGCTGACGCTTACCCGGCCTACAAAACCTGTGCGGGCTGCCTCTCCCCGTGGCTTGTTACTGCTTCACCTTGCGCAAAAAATCCGCCAGCGATCGGTCTGCACTCTCACTAAAGCGTCTTTCCGTAAGGACAATTTTGAGGCATCTGTCGAGACGGAAACAGCGATAGTCATCGCGCAGTTCACACCATGACGCCAGTAGCCAGCGTTCTCCCCAAAAAAACAGCCCCAGCGGCTGAACCTCACGCGTTGAAAATTGCCCCGCTTCGTCACGATAATGCAGCACGAGCACGCGCTGGGCCGAGATCGCCTGATGTATGACATCAAAATCACTGCGGGAGTGGCTTTTCATGCCAAAATCCGGGGCATAGATCCGCGTCTGCTCTGCCTTTCGGCGGCTCTCTTCGGGCAGGATCGCGAGCACTTTCTCCTGTGCCGACTCCAGTTCGCGCGACAGCGACTCCCCGCCCCAGGTGGTAAGCAGGCGAATAGCCACAATCAGCGCCTCAGACTCCTTGTTTGTCAGCATCAGCGGCGGCAGGTCAAACCCCGACATCAGCCGGTAACCGCTCCCCGCTTCGCCCTCCACCGGCACGCCGGAAAGCGACAGGTCGCGGATATCGCGGTACACCGTGCGCTCAGAAACGCCCAGCCGGTCCGCAAGATGCGCTGCCGTTGTCAGACGTCGGCCCCGCAGGATCTGTACTATCTGAAACAAACGGTCAGCGCGTCGGGTCATTTTTGCTTACGCTCTCAGGCAGGTTGATGAAGGCCGACGCGATTACCTTCGCTGTCGGTAAATAAAGCAATAGTACCAATACCGCGCGGTAACTCCAGCGGGCCAAACACGCACTCGCCGCCCGCAGAGGCAATGCGATCGAGCGTTGCTGTCAGATTGTCAGTATGCAGGTAGATAATGGCCCCCTGCATCGAGGGAATAATCCCCTCAAATTTTGCCAGCGCGCCGCCGGTAGCCGGATCCTCATGCGGGAATACCGCCAGCTCGGCGCTGTCCATTTTCTCGCGCCTCAGTGAAACCTGCATCACCGGCTCATAAAATTTGATGGCGCGATCCATATCCGCGACCGGGATCTCAAACCAGTTAATCACACTTTTCATACATCCTCCTGCCTCTTGTTTGGGTTCAACAGGAGTCTACGACAGGGCTCCTGACAGCATACTGTCAGGAGTGTTTGTCAGGAGCAGATAAAAAAAAATCCCGGTCAACAGACCGGGATTTCGATAACGCGATAAACGTCTTACGGCAGAATAGACGGCTGATCCGCCCCTTCTTTCTCGACTTTCTGCTGGAGCAGGTGCTCGCGCTTCATGCCAAGTTTCAGTGCCAGAGCGGACGCCACGTAGATTGACGACGCAGTACCGATAGACACACCGATCAGCATGGTCAGCGAGAAGCCTTCCAGCACTGGACCACCGAAGAGATACAGCATCAGGATCACCATCAAGGTGGTACCGGATGTGATCAAGGTACGGTGCAGCGTCTGGGTCAACGACACGTTAAAGATTTCGTACGGCGTACCGCGACGGATCTTACGGAAGTTTTCACGAATACGGTCAGATACCACGATACTGTCGTTCAGGGAGTAACCGATAACGGACATCAGGGATGCCACAATTGTCAGGTCAATCTCAATATGGAACAGAGACAGTACGCCCATGGTGATCACCACGTCGTGCGCCAGTGCGATAACCACACCCGCCGCCAGTCGCCACTCAAAGCGGAAACCGACGTACACCAGGATGGAGATCAGCGCCACCAGCAGTGCCATCGCACCGGTTTGCGCCAGATCCGCACCCACGCTCGGGCCGACGAACTCAATACGCTTAACCGTGGCGTTCTGGCTGGTTGTTTCGTTAATCACGCTAACAACCTTGCTGCCCAGCTCCTGGCTGCCGTTGGCATCGTGTACCGGCGGCATACGCACCATGATGTCGCGGCTGCTGCCGAAGTTCTGCAGCAGCGGCTCTTCAAAGCCCGCTTTCTGCAGTGACTGACGCATTTGGTCCATATCGACCGGTTTTTCCAGGGTGATTTCAATCACCGTACCACCGGTGAAATCCAGACCCCAGTTAAAGCCTTTTACGCCCATAACGACGATGGACAGAATCAGCAGTAAACCTGAAATGCCGAAGGCCCAGTAGTCCCAGCGCATAAAGTCCCAGACTTTACGGCCGTGGTTCAATTGTTCAACAGTATATTCCTGTGCCACAACGCACTCCTCAGATAGACAGCTTTTTGACGCGCTTGCCGCCGTACAGCAGGTTCACGATGGCACGGGTGCCGACAATAGCAGTAAACATTGACGTTGCAACACCGATACCGGTGGTAATCGCAAAGCCTTTGATTGCGCCAGTCCCCACTGCATACAGGATAAGAACCTTGATCAGTGTTGTTACGTTCGCATCGAAGATGGAGCTGAACGCGCCTTTATAGCCTTCATCAATCGCCTGCTGAACAGAGCGACCGTTGCTCAACTCTTCTTTGATACGTTCGTTAATCAGTACGTTGGCGTCGACCGCCACCGCAAGGGTCAGAACGATACCCGCAATCCCCGGCATGGTCAGCGTCGCCCCTGGCAGCAGGGACATAATGCCGATGATCAGCACCAGGTTCGCGATCAGCGCGGAGGTGGCAATCAGACCAAACTTCTTATAGAAGAAGATCATGAAGAGGATAGAGACCGCCAGACCGGCCAGACACGCTTCCAGCCCCTGCTGGATGTTTTGCATACCCAGAGTTGGACCAATGGTACGTTCTTCAACAATCTGAATTGGCGCAATCAGCGCACCGGCACGCAGCAGCAGAGAGAGCTGACGCGCTTCGTTCGGGTTGTTGATACCGGTAATACGGAAGCTGTTACCCAGACGAGACTGGATATTGGCGATGTTAATCACCTCTTCCTCTTTCACCAGCACCGCACGGCCGTTAGCGTCTTTCTTACCGCTGTCTTTGTACTCCACGAACAGGGTCGCCATCGGTTTACCGATGTTGTCCTTGGTGAAGTTAGACATGATGTTACCACCCGCGCTGTCCAGCGAGATGTTAACCTGCGGCTGGTTGTACTCGTCCTGGCTGGAGGTGGAGTCGGTGATATGGTCACCGGTCAGGATCACGCGTTTGTACAGCACAACGGGCTGACCTTCGCGGGTCTCTTTCACTTCCGAGTCACCCGGAATACGGCCAGAAGCGGCAGCAGACTGGTCAACGTTGGTGTTCACCAGACGGAATTCCAGCGTTGCAGTGGCGCCCAGAATCTCTTTCGCGCGCGCGGTGTCCTGAATACCCGGCAGTTCTACAACGATACGGTCAGCACCCTGACGCTGCACCAGCGGTTCAGCCACGCCCAGTTGGTTTACACGGTTGCGCAGAATGTTGATGTTCTGCTGAACGGCATATTCACGCGCTTCTTTCAGACGGGCGTCGGTCATTACCGCGCGCAGCTGGTTGCTGCCCTGAGCGGTGATCACCAGGTCACGGTGACGTTGGGTCAGGTAATCTACAGCCTGATCGCGCGCCGCACTGTCGCGGAACGTGATGCTCATACCGTAGTTATCTTCTTTACGAACGGTGGTATACGCGATGCCTTTTTCACGCAGATCGCTGCGCAGGCTATCGATATTCTGTTCCTGCAGTTTGCCCAGCGCGGTATCCATATCCACTTCCATCAGGAAGTGCACGCCGCCACGGAGGTCAAGACCGAGTTTCATTGGCTCTGCGCTCAGCGCAGCCAGCCAACGTGGGGTAGCAGGAGCAAGGTTAAGCGCCACGACGTATTTATCACCCAGCACGCCCATCAGCGCTTCACGAGCGCGGAGCTGCGTGTCGGTGGTGTCGAAGCGAGCAAGAATTGCGCCCTCTTCCAGAGCCACAGACTTAGCGGTAATTTTTTCTTCTTGTAACGTTTTCTGGACCTGGATCAGCGTTTGCTCACTGGCGGCGACACCGCGCGCGCCAGTGATTTGAACAGCCGGATCCTCACCATACAGGTTGGGAAGCGCGTACAGCAGGCCGACGAGAATCACGACGACCAGCATGATGTACTTCCACAAAGGATAACGGTTTAACACGGCAGTTCCCTTTGGGAAAAGTTGGGATTACAGCGCCTTCATGGTGCCTTTCGGCAGAACGGCAGCTACGAAGTCACGTTTGATAACCACTTCAGTGGTGTCGTTCAGGGCGATAGCAATGTAGCCACTTTCAGCCACTTTGGTTACGCGACCGACCAGGCCACCGTTAGTCAGGACTTCATCACCTTTCGCGATGGAGTCCATCAGCTTTTTGTGCTCTTTGGTACGCTTCTGCTGTGGGCGCAGGATCATGAAGTAGAAGATCAGACCGAACACAACCAGCATCAGAATCAGAGACATCGGGCTGCCCTGCGCTGGAGCACCTGTTGCCGCTACCGCATCAGAAATAAAAAAGCTCATTCAAATTCCCTCATTATTAATATTAATCAACGTTCAAAGGTGGAACGGTTCGACCCTGACGTTGGTAAAAATCGGTCACGAAGCTCTCTAATTTACCCTCTTCGATAGCCTTGCGTAAACCAGCCATTAAGCGCTGATAATAGCGAAGGTTATGAATGGTATTGAGACGCGCGCCCAAAATCTCGTTGCAACGATCGAGATGATGCAAATACGCGCGAGAATAATTGCGACAGGTGTAGCAATCGCACTCGGCATCGAGCGGACTGGTGTCACTCTTATGCTTCGCGTTACGGATTTTCACCACGCCATCGGTAACAAACAGATGACCGTTACGTGCGTTACGGGTTGGCATGACGCAGTCGAACATATCGATGCCGCGGCGCACACCTTCAACCAGATCTTCTGGCTTACCCACACCCATCAGGTAACGGGGTTTATCCGCCGGGATTTGCGGGCAGACATGTTCCAGAATACGGTGCATGTCTTCCTTCGGCTCACCCACAGCTAAACCGCCGACAGCGTAGCCATCAAAACCTATCTCTACCAGACCTTTAACAGAGATATCGCGTAAATCTTCGTAAACACTGCCCTGGATAATGCCGAACAGCGCATTTTTATTCTGCAGGGAGTCAAAACGGTCGCGGCTACGCTTCGCCCAGCGCAGCGACATCTCCATGGAACGTTTAGCGTAATCCCAGTCCGCCGGGTATGGCGTACATTCGTCGAAGATCATCACGATGTCAGAGCCGAGATCGTACTGAATCTCCATAGACTTTTCAGGATCGAGGAAAATCGGATCGCCGTTGATCGGGTTACGGAAGTGGACGCCCTCCTCGGTGATCTTGCGAATATCACCCAAGCTGAAGACCTGGAAACCGCCAGAATCGGTCAGGATCGGGCCTTTCCACTGCATGAAGTCATGCAGATCGCCGTGAAGCTTCATGATCTCCTGACCAGGACGCAGCCACAGGTGGAAGGTATTACCGAGGATAATCTGGGCGCCAGTGGCTTCTACTTCTTCCGGCGTCATCCCTTTTACGGTGCCGTAAGTCCCCACAGGCATAAACGCGGGGGTTTCCACCACGCCGCGATCAAACACCAGGCGACCGCGACGCGCGCGGCCATCGGTGGTATCGAGTTCAAATTTCATTTTTATTCCTCTGTGCCAGAAAAACAGTCCAACACATTATTCCGGTGCCGCGGACTTATTCCCCGACACGCTCATTCAAAGCCAGCGGATTGTACGTGATAAACATCGCGTCCCCGTAGCTAAAAAAGCGATATTTTTGTTCTACCGCAGACTTGTATGCCGCCATGGTGTGCTGATACCCCGCAAAGGCGGAGACCAGCATAATCAGCGTTGATTCAGGCAGATGGAAATTGGTCACCAGAGCATCGATGACTTTGTACTGATAGCCCGGATAGATAAAGATCTGCGTATCGCCAAAAAACGGTTCGATCAGATCTTTTTTAGCCGCCTGGGCAGCGCTCTCCAGTGAACGTACGGAGGTGGTGCCTACCGCAACAACGCGGCTGCCGCGCGCTTTTGCCGCCAGAACCGCATCAACAACCTCCTGCGGCACTTCAGCATACTCAGAGTGCATGATGTGATCTTCAATGCTGTCTACCCGCACCGGCTGGAAGGTGCCCGCGCCGACGTGCAGCGTCACAAACGCCATCTCCACGCCTTTCGCGCGTAATTTTTCCAGCAGCGGTTCGTCAAAGTGCAGACCCGCCGTCGGCGCCGCTACCGCGCCAGGCTTCTGGCTGTAGACGGTCTGGTAGAGCTCACGATCGGCCTCTTCATCCGGGCGCTCAATGTACGGCGGCAAAGGCATGTGGCCGATGGCGTTGAGAATATCCAGCACCGTGCGCTCATCGTTGAACTCCACTTCGAACAGCGCGTCGTGGCGCGCGGTCATGGTTGCTTTGATGCTCTCGTCATCGCCCAGCAGCAGTTCGGCACCCGGTTTAGGTGCTTTAGAGGCGCGAATATGTGCCAGAATACGTTTATCATCGAGCATACGTTCGACCAGCACTTCAATCTTGCCGCCGCTGGCCTTGCGGCCAAACAGACGCGCCGGGATAACGCGGGTATTGTTAAAGACCAGCAGATCGCCAGGGTTGAGCTTGTCGAGCAGATCGGTGAAAGTACCGTGCGTCAGCTCGCCCGTTGGCCCGTCCAGTGACAGCAAGCGACAGCTACTGCGCTCAGGCATTGGATAGTGAGCAATCAGGGATTCAGGTAGTTCAAAGGAGAAATCGGCGACGCGCATGACGTATACTCGTGACTTAAAAACAGGCGGCATAGTCTAGTGCTCACACCCTTTTGCTGCAACAACTAGCCGCCCCCGGACAAATAAAACGCATGAATTTTCTCGCTCACCTGCACCTCGCTCACCTCGCTGACAGCTCCCTTTCCGGCAATTTGCTGGCCGATTTCGTCCGCGGCACCCCCGCCGAGACCTGGCCCGCTGAGGTTGTCGACGGGATTTTTATGCATCGTCGTATCGATGTCATGACGGATAACCTGCCAGAAGTAACCGAGGCCAAAGCATGGTTTCGCCCCGAAACGCGCCGCGTTGCGCCAATCTCGCTTGATGTCATGTGGGACCATTTCCTGTCGCGCCACTGGGCGCAGCTGTCGCCGGAGATGCCATTGCCGGATTTTGTGCGTTATGCTCACCAGCAGGTGTCGATCATTCTGCCTGACTCGCCGCCGCGCTTTGTGAATCTGAATAATTACCTGTGGTCGGAACGCTGGCTGGAGCGCTATCGCGAGATGGACTTCATCCAGAATGTGTTAAATGGGATGGCGAGTCGCCGACCGCGTCTGGATGCGCTACGCGACTCATGGCATGACCTGGACGAACATTACGATGCGCTGGAAACGCGTTTCTGGCAGTTTTACCCGCGAATGATGGCGCAGGCGAAAAACAAACAGCTCTGACAGAATTCGCATTGATAGGTAAAAGCTGGCGGAACGATTGTCACCACCTCTTTGTCTTATCCATGAACACTCTCTATACTGGCTCGCGTTGCGTTCCAAATAACCTTAGTATCTACAGGAGAATCATATGGTTCTGGTAACTCGTCCGGCTCCGGATTTTACAGCTGCAGCAGTTCTGGGCAACGGTGAAATCGTTGAAAACTTCAACTTCAAACAGCACACCAACGGTAAAGCGACCGTTCTGTTCTTCTGGCCAATGGACTTCACTTTCGTTTGCCCGTCTGAGCTGATCGCGTTCGACAAACGTTATGAAGAATTCCAGAAGCGTGGCGTAGAAGTGGTTGGCGTCTCCTTCGACTCTGAGTTTGTACACAACGCATGGCGTAACACCCCTGTCGACAAAGGCGGCATCGGTGCGGTGAAATACGCAATGGTTGCGGACATCAAACGCGAAATCCAGCAGGCTTACGGTATCGAACATCCGGACGCTGGCGTTGCGCTGCGTGGCTCCTTCCTGATCGACGCGAACGGCATCGTGCGTCACCAGGTTGTGAACGATCTGCCGCTGGGTCGTAACATCGACGAAATGCTGCGTATGGTTGACGCGCTGCAGTTCCACGAAGAGCACGGTGAAGTGTGCCCGGCTCAGTGGGAAAAAGGTAAAGAAGGTATGTCTGCGTCCCCAGACGGCGTTGCGAAATACCTGTCCGAGAACGTATCCAGCCTGTAATCGGCACGGTTTACGAAAAAGGCCCGCTTATGCGGGCCTTTTTGTAATCACGCCGTCAGCCAAACCAGACGGAAGCAGAAATCGCCGGCAGGGAGAGGATCCCCTCCTGCACGCTCCCTTTCCCCTCTTTTAGCTGCCACGCGCTCACGTTAAGCAGCGGAGAGTCATCCAGCACCACTTCGCACGCCTCGCCCCGGTTGATGGCTACCAGCACGCGCTGCTGGTTATAAACGCGGACAAACACCACCACGTTGTCGTGGGCATAAACCACCTGACAACCACCGTAGCGCAGCGCCTGGCTCTGCTTACGCAGTTTCGCCAGCCGCTGATACAGGCTGAACAGCACGTTGTCCTGCTTCGCCGGATCCCATGGGAAGGTTTTGCGGCAGAATGGATCGTTGTTCCCGTCCAGCCCCACCTCATCGCCGTAATAGATGCACGGCACGCCCGGCCAGGTAAAGAGCCAGGTCACCGCCAGCGGCAGGCGCGCGACATCCTTACCGAGCAGGGATTTAAATCGCGCGGTGTCATGGCTGTCCAGCTGGTTAAACATCCGTAACTGCTGCTGATGCGAAAGACTGGCGCGGTAGTTATCCATCCATGCCATGCAGGTTTCCGCATCAATATGCTGCGGATCGTAGGAAATATCGGTGTTAGCAAGGAATCCCCACAGCGGGAAGGTAAAACCGCGATAGTTCATTGCCGCATCTTCCGCGTCCGCCTGCAGCCACTGGCGCGCGTCGCCAAAATGTTCGCCAAACACGAACGCCTCCGGCTGCGCGGCTTTTGCTGCACGGGTGATCCCGGCAACGTGCTGAAGGTTATTACGCGCCCCGCCCGCTTCACCGAGCATATGCACCACGTCAAGACGCCAGCCATCCATATTCCATGGCTCACTCAACCAGTGGCGCACAATGCTGTTTTCACCGCCGTAAATCTCGTTCACCAGCGTTGGCGACTGGAAATCCAGCTTCGGCAGGCTCGGATAGCCCAGCCAGTCCAGCGCGCGACCCTCCTCGTTGAAGCTGTACCAGTCGCGCTGGGGTGAATCCGGGTTATGGCACGCCCCGCCCATCGACTGGTTATGACGGTCAAACCACGCGTGTGAGTCGCCGCTGTGGTTGAACACGCCGTCCAGTATCAGACGCATGCCCTCTTTTTGCGTATTTTTACGCAGACGAAGCAGCGCGTCATCACCGCCAAACTGCGGGTCAACGTGGCGATAATCGGCGGTATCGTATTTATGCACGCTCGGTGCTTTAAACACCGGGTTAAGGTACAGCGCCGTCACGCCCAGCTTCTTCAGATACGGTAGCTTTTCGCTGATGCCGTCAAGATCGCCGCCGTAGAACGTCGAGCCGCCCGCCTGCGCGGTTAACGGCTCATCCCATTCTTTCAGGATAATGTCGTGTCCTGCAGCGTGGTGGTAATAAACCTTATCCTGCCTGGCGGTGCGCGTTTCGCTGCGCGCAAAGCGATCCGGGAAGATCTGATAAAAGACCTGATCGTTAACCCACTGCGGGCCAGCGTCCGGGTAATCGACGGCAAACTGCTCCAGCCGCGCCGGAGGAAAACGGCTAAATCCCTGCGGGGTAAACCACAGCTGGCGGTTATTCCAGAGCAGCTTAAAGCTATAGCGTCGGCGCGGCTGGCCGCTGCGCAAGTCGATGTTTGCCCGCCATGCCGTTACGCCAGGCTGCGGCTGGCTGCGCTGTTTGTGCATTTTCAGCGTGGTTTCTTCATTATCGACTTCAGCGCGTAGCGTCACGCGTTCAGGCTGATTTTCCCCCGCCAGCCAGAGCGTAATCACAAGGTTGTCTTTGTTTTGCTTAACAAATGGGGCAACCGGAAGGTGCCAGGCGTTTAACATCACGAATCCCCTTTGATGAAATTGACGTCACCTTGCCACAGGGTGGTTAAGGATAGCTCATCACGTTCGCGATTATTGAGGGAGGAGAAAGGAGGAGGAGACAAAATTCCCTCTCCCACAGGGAGAGGGCATAAAATATTACTGCGCCTGCGCCAGCTGACGGTCGCGGCGGCATTTAAACACCCAACCCACCAGCAGCAGTACGATCCACGCACAGCCTACGTAGAGGGAAATACGGGTATCAGGATGGTAGCCAATCAGGCCGATGATAAACACCAGGAAGATCAGCCCAACGACGGTCGTCGCTACCCCGCCTGGCACTTTAAACTTCAGCGCTTTTGCCTCCTCAGGGGACAGACGGCGGCGGAACGCAATCTGTGACAGCAGGATCATGATCCACACCCACACGGTCGCGAAGGTCGCCAGAGAAGCGATCACCAGGAAGACGTTTTCCGGCATGATGTAGTTCAGGTAGACCGACAGCAGCAGCGCAACGGTCATCACCATAACCGTCACCCACGGCGTGCCGCGACGGGAGGTTTTGGCAAAGACCTTCGGCGCACTGCCCTGCTCTGCCATGCCGTGCAACATGCGGCCCACGCCAAAGACGTCACTGTTGATCGCTGACAGCGACGCGGTCAGGACCACAAAGTTCAGGATGCTGGCCGCAAAGGCGATGCCCATATGCTGGAAGGTCAGCACAAACGGGCTACCGTTGGTCCCCACCTGGTTCCACGGATAAATAGACATAATGACGAACAGCGTACCCACATAGAACACCAGAATACGCATCGGCACCGAGTTAATGGCGCGCGGAATGGACTTCTCCGGGTCTTTGGCTTCCCCGGCGGTGATCCCGATAATCTCAATCCCGCCGTAGGCAAACATCACCATCTGGAGCGACATCACCATGCCGAGCCAGCCGTTGCTGAAGAAACCACCGTTGCTCCAGAGGTTATGAATACCGGTTGGCTGGCCGCCGTTACCGATCCCCCAGATGATGATGCCGAAACCGGCCACAATCATGATGATGATGGTGGCAACCTTGAAGAAGGAGAACCAGAACTCCAGCTCACCGAAGACCTTCACGCTCATCAGGTTGACGGCACAGATAATCAGCACCACGCTCAACACCCAAATCCAGTGCGGTACCGCCGGGAACCAGACGCCCATGTAGATGCCAAAGGCGGTGACGTCGGCAATGGCCACAATCAGAATTTCGAAGCAGTAGGTCCAGCCGGTGATAAACCCGGCCAGCGGGCCTAAATTCTCCTGCGCATAGCGCGAGAATGAACTGGCTGAAGGGTTATGAACCGACATCTCTCCCAGCGCACGCATGATGATATACGCCGCCACGCCGCCGATGATGTAGGCCAGCAGAACGCTTGGACCGGCCATTTTGATGGCATCTGCCGAGCCATAAAAAAGACCGGTACCGATAGCGGAGCCGAGCGCCATAAAGCGAATGTGGCGCGTGCTCAGCCCACGTTTGAGTTTGTTAGTGCTTTCCATTTAAATCTTGCCATTCAACACGAAAAAAACAAAAAACCACGGGGCCTTAAGCCCCGTGGTTAAACAGTTTGTTGCCGTTGATTAATGGGCGTTCGATGCGACCTGACGCCCTGCAGCACGGTCCCAGATAATGGCCAGAACCAGTGCAACAACGGTAGGCATCAGCCAGGCCAGACCTTGCTCAGACAGCGGCAGACGCTGTGTCCAGGCTGGCAGGATGTGAGCAAACGCTGATGCTTTAATCCCGTCAAGGATACCAAAAATCAGGCTGATAAACATGGCTGGCGCAATAATTCGCGAGGAGTTGTTCCACCACGGGCGCGTAAAGCTCAACACCACCAGCACGATACACGGCGGATAGATGGCCGTCAGCACCGGAATGGAGACCTGAATCAGGTGGCTCAGACCGAGGTTAGACACCGCCATGGAGAAGATGCCAAGGATGAATACCAGCGTGCGGTAAGAGAGCGGCAGATATTGCGCAAAGAACTCCGCACAGGCACAGGTCAGACCAACCGCCGTCACCAGACAGGCCAGGAAGATCAGGGCCGCCAGCAGCATGCTGCCCGCACCGCCAAAGGTGTGCTGGACGTAAGCGTGCAGAATTGCCGCACCATTCGCGTTCTGATCGACCAGCGTGGCGCTATCGGAACCCAGGCGGAACAGCGCCAGATAGAGCAGCGTCAGGCCCACACCGGCCATCAGACCAGCCCAGATGGTATAGCGGGTCAGCAGACGCGCTTCGGTCACACCACGGGAACGAGCGGCGTTCACGATAACGATACCAAACACCATCGCGCCCAGCGTATCCATGGTCAGATAGCCGTTCACAAATCCGTTAGAGAAGGCCGCGTTTTGGTAGGCATCCATCGCGCTGCTGATAGGACCCGCAGGCCAGATAATGGCCGCAACCGCCAGCACGATCAGCGCGATAATTTTAAGTGGAGCCAGGAAGTTACCCACGGTATCCAGCAGTTTGCCCGGATAGAGGGAGACCAGAATCACAATAGCGAAGTAAACCAGGCTGTAGATAAACAGCGGCATCGCACCGTCACCGGTCAGTGGCGCAATCCCCACTTCGAAGGAGACTGTCGCGGTACGCGGGGTCGCAAACAGCGGGCCAACGGCCAGATAACACACCGTTGCCAGCAGGACGCCAGCCACTTTACCAATTGGGGTGCTGAGGCTATCAACGCCGCCGCCAACTTTCGCCAGCGCAACCACGGTCAATACCGGCAGGCCCACGGCAGTAATCAGGAAACCAAATGCTGCTGTCCAGACGTGTTCACCCGCCTGTAAGCCAACCATTGGGGGAAAAATGATGTTGCCTGCGCCAACGAACAGCGCAAATGTCATAAAGCCCAGCGCGATGATGTCACGCGATTTTAAGTGATGGGTCATAAAACCTTACTGCCTGTGGATGTGGTGTTGAATATATTGAGATTTTCGCCATCCCCAATGGGACGATACAGCGGAAATTTTGCTCAATTTCAGCGGGATATGCTCCCGTCCTGGCGTGGAGAAGAATAGTTTTTCGATTTACCACGCAAATACAGTCGGTCTGACAGTATCTGGGGGGCAATTTAAACGCTTATAACGTTTAAAGGCAAGGAGGGATCGTAAAACCAGAACAATATGCCAGCATGAAAATACCAACCAGAATAATTCGCTAATATCATGAAAAAGCCATGGCTAATCATGCGAACAAAAAAGCACCAGCCGTATAAAATTCATTCGCGTTTCGCTTTACTGCAAAGCAAACGGGCCAGCAATAGCTGGCCCGTGGAAAGGTAAAATGACACACCCGCCGTCAGGCGATCTTTTTGGCAATTAATCGTTCCGGTATAACGAAACTGAAACGGGTTCCTTTGCCCAGCGTGCTTTGAATATCGAGGCGGCTTTCATGGTGATTCACCGCGTGCTTCACAATGGCCAGCCCCAGCCCGCTTCCCCCCGTTTGCCGGGAACGGGCTTTATCTACCCGGTAAAACCGCTCGGTCAGACGTGGAAGATGCTCAGGCGCAATGCCCGGCCCGTTATCCTCGACGCTAAACTCGGCCCCCGTTGGTGTCTGCTGCCAGCGCACCATAATATCCGTTCCTTCCGGGGTATGATTAACCGCGTTATAGACCAGGTTAGAGATAGCACTCCGCAGTTCATCCTCGCTCCCGAGCACCTTCAGACTGTTATCGACGTCAAAGGTCAGATGATGTTTTTTATGGCTTAAGGTTTGCGCTTCGCGCTCCACTACCCGCAGCATCATCGGTACGTCGATAGTGTCATTTAAGGCAAGTGTCGGAGCCGCCTCAATCTTCGACAGCGTCAGCAGCTGTTTCACCAGCCCTTCCATACGGTGCGTCTGCTCGCGCATGGTATGCAGCGCCTTCTCACGCGGCGCCCCTTCAAGCGTCTGCTCCTGCATCATCTCCAGATAGCCCTGCAGCACCGTCAGCGGCGTGCGCAGCTCGTGGCTCACGTTGGCGAAGAAGTTGCGTCGTGCCCCTTCCAGCTGGTGCATCTGGGTGACGTCACGCGCCACCATCAGCCATTGCCGATCGCTGTAGGGCATCACACGTATTTCAAGATGACGGCCATTGTTGAGCTTCAGATTATGCGGACGCGTGAAATCACGTTTTTTCAGATACTGCGTGAACTCCGGATAACGCAAAAGGTTGAGGATATTCTGGCCATTATCGTCCGGCCAGCGCAGGCCCAGCAGCTGTTGGGCGAGACCGTTACACCAGAAGATTGTTCCCTCTTCCGTGGTCAGAATCACTGCATCCGGCAGCGATTCCGCACCGCTGCGAAAGCGTTTAATCAGGCTTCCCAGCTCGCGACGGCGCTTTTTATTACGCATCTGCATCTGGTGCAGGCCGTAAAGCAGCGGCTCCCAGCTCCCGCTTCCCGGCGGAGGTGTCATACTTCTGTCAACCCACAACCACCAGGAGAGGCGCAGTAAGTTCCAGAAATGCCAGATCAGCAGCCCGGTCACAGACGCCAGCAGAAACCACGGCAGGTATCCAAGAAAGGCCCCCAAAATGAAAGCCGGAATACAACATAAGATCAGTTCAAAGACGAGCCTTTTCCATGACAGACGTTCCAGCACGCGTCACACTCCTGTCATTGTTCAGAAACGGGTAGAAAAACGATAACCCGTGCCGCGGACCGTCTGTACCATGCGATCGTGGCCGCTCAGTTCCAGCGCTTTACGCAGGCGGCGGATATGTACGTCAACCGTCCGGTCTTCGACATACACGTTAGTTCCCCAGACGTTATTCAGCAACTGTTCGCGGCTGTAAACACGCTCCGGGTGAGTCATAAAGAAATGCAGGAGTTTGAATTCGGTAGGCCCCATGTCGAGGGGATTTTCGCCCGTCATAACACGGTGCGAGGTAGGATCAAGGCTCAGGCCCTGCATCTCAATGACCTCTTCAACCGCCATCGGTGAAATACGGCGCATCACAGCTTTAATACGGGCAACCAGCTCTTTCGGTGAGAAGGGTTTGGTAATGTAATCATCCGCGCCGGTCTCAAGGCCGCGCACGCGATCTTCCTCTTCACCGCGCGCGGTAAGCATGACAACGGGGATATCGCGGGTCATCGCTTCACGCTTGAGGTGTTTGATAAACTGCAGTCCGGAGCCGCCAGGCAACATCCAGTCAAGCAGGATCAGATCGGGCCAGGGTTCATTCAGCTGGTTCACCGCGCTGTCATAATCTTCCGCTTCAACCGGCTGGAAGCCATTTTGTTCGAGCACGAAGCACACCATTTCACGAATTGGAGCTTCATCTTCTACGACCAGAATACGTCTCGCCATACTTTGCCCTGTCTTATCTTATTTAAGTTACAAGTTTGTAATGCGGCGTCATTATGCGTCAGATTTATGACAGATTTATGAAAAACAGTACCACGTAAAATGGCAAACTGTTGTTTTATTACAGCGGTTATTTTCCAGCTTCTGAAAGTTTATAATCCCCATTCCCTTTTTTTGCCACGGATTCGCTATGCGCATATTACACACCTCGGACTGGCATCTGGGTCAAAACTTTTACAGCAAAAGCCGGGCAGCGGAGCATGAAGCGTTCCTGAACTGGCTGCTGGACACGGCCCGATCGCACGAGGTGGACGCGATTATTGTTGCGGGTGACATTTTCGATACCGGTTCGCCGCCAAGCTATGCGCGTGAGCTCTACAACCGCTTCGTGGTAAATCTGCAACAAACCGGCTGTCATCTGGTGATTGTCGCCGGTAACCACGACTCCGTCGCAACGCTGAATGAATCCCGCGATATCCTGGCCTTCCTTAACACGACCGTGGTAGCCAGCGCCGGTCATGCGCCGCAGATCCTGAAAAAACGTGACGGTACACCGGGAGCGGTGCTGTGTCCGGTGCCCTTCCTGCGCCCACGCGATATCGTTCAGAGTCAGGCGGGGATGTCCGGCGGGGAAAAGCAGCAGCATCTGTTGCAGAACATCACGGACTATTATCACCAGCAACATACCGATGCCTGCGCCCTGCGCGGCGAACAGGCCATTCCGGTGATTGCCACCGGGCATCTTACTACCGTCGGCGCCAGTAAAAGTGACGCGGTGCGTGACATCTATATTGGTACGCTGGACGCCTTCCCGGCGCAAAATTTCCCGCCAGCGGATTATATCGCGCTCGGGCATATTCACCGGGCGCAGGTCATCGGCGGCTGCGAGCACATTCGCTACTGCGGCTCGCCCATTGCGCTCAGTTTTGATGAGACCGGCAAAGCCAAATGTGTGCACCTGGTGAGCTTTAATGAGGGCAAACTCAGTGCCGTGGAGTCGCTGGAGGTCCCCGTCACCCAACCGCTGGCGGTGCTGAAGGGCGATCTGGCGGCGATTACCGCTCAGCTGGAGCAGTGGCGCGGTGTCGAGCAAAATCCGCCCATCTGGCTGGATATTGAAATCACGACCGACGACTACCTGCATGATATGCAGCGTAAAATTCAGGCGTTGACGGAAGATCTGCCCGTCGAGGTCTTACTGGTTCGCCGCAGCCGCGAACAGCGCGAGAAAATTCTGCTGGGTGCACAGCGTGAAACGCTCAGCGAACTGAGGGTGGAAGAGGTATTTGAACGCCGACTGTCGCAGGAAGGGATTGACGACACCACGCGCGCAAGGCTTAACGAGCTGTTCCTTCATACCCTGCACGCGCTCAGCGATGAGGAAGAAAACGCATGAAAATTCTGAGCCTGCGTCTGAAAAACCTCAACTCCCTTAAGGGCGAGTGGAAAATTGACTTTACCGCCGAGCCGTTTGCCAGCAACGGGCTGTTCGCCATTACCGGCGCGACCGGTGCCGGGAAAACGACCCTGCTCGACGCCATCTGTCTGGCCCTTTACCACGAAACGCCGCGTCTGCAAAAAGTCTCCCAGGCACAAAACGACCTGATGACCCGCGATACCGCCGAGTGCCTGGCCGAGGTGGAGTTTGAGGTAAAAGGCATAGCGTATCGTGCGTTCTGGAGCCAGAACCGCGCGCGCAATCAGCCAGATGGAAACCTGCAGGCACCGCGCGTTGAACTGGCGCGTTGTGAAGACGGTAAAATTCTGGCAGATAAAGTGACGGACAAACTGGAGCAAACCGCCGCGCTCACCGGGCTGGATTATAGCCGTTTTACCCGTTCAATGTTGCTCTCCCAGGGGCAGTTTGCCGCCTTCCTCAACGCTAAATCGGGCGATCGCGCCGAACTGCTGGAAGAGCTGACCGGCACCGAGATCTACGGTCAGATCTCAGCGATGGTGTTCGAGAAACATAAGGCCGCCCGTAACGCGCTTGAGATGTGCGAGGCGCAGGCCGCAGGCGTGGTGTTACTGAGCGAAGCGCAACAGCAGCAGTTACAGCAGAGTTTGCAGGCACTTACTGACGAAGAGAAAACCCTGCTGACTCAGCAGCAGAACCAACAGCGCGATTTTCAGTGGCTGACGCGCAACGACGAGCTTATTCGCGAGCAGCAGCGGGTTATGCTCCTGCAACAACAGGCGCAGCAGGCTCTGACCGACGCCGCGCCTGAGCTGGCCAAGCTCCAGCTTGCGCAGCCCGCCGCCCAGCTTCGCCCCCTGTGGGATAGCCAGCAAGAACAAACCACGCGCCTCGCGCAGACAAAGCAGCGCATTGTCGAAGTAAATACTCGCTTACAGGCCAAAGCCGCGCAGCGCTCACGCATCCGTCATACGGCGCTGCGTACCCATGCGCAACTGCAGAGTGACCTTACGATCCAGGCAACATGGCTGGCGGAGCATGAACGTTACCGCGTGTGGGGCCAGGAGATTGCTGGCTGGCGCGCCCATTTTGCGCAGTTGAACCGCGATAAACATCAGATTGCCACGCTTGCAGCCCGTATTGCTGAATTACGTCAGAAGCTCGCCGGGATGCCGGAAAACCCCCTGACGCTGACGGCGGATGACGTGGCAGCGGCAATGGAGCAACAGTCCCGGTCACGCCCTTTACGCCAGCGCCTGACCTCGCTTCATGCCCGCTATCAGCCGCTGCAAAAACGGCTGCAAGAGAACGCAGATACCCGGCAAAAAGCGCAGTCCGAGCAGGTAAAACTCAATGAAACGCTGACGCTGCGCCGCCAGCAGTACAAAGAAAAAAACCAGCATTATGTCGATTTGAAAGCATTGTGTGAAAGCGAAGCGACGATCAAAAAGCTGGAAAGCTACCGCTCGCAGCTTGAGGCCGGAAAACCCTGCCCACTGTGCGGCTCCAGTGAACATCCCGCCATTGAGACGTATCAGGCGCTTGAACTCACCGATAACCAGCGACGCCGGGACGCGCTGGAAAAAGAGGTCGCCGCGCTTAAAGAGGAGGGTCTGCTGGTGCTGGGACAGGTCAATGCCCTGACGCAGCAGATCCAGCGAGCAACAGACGAAGCGCAGGCGCTCTCTCAGGAAGAGCAAGCACTTACTAAAGAGTGGCAGGAGGTCTGCGCCGACCTGAATATCTCATTGAATATTCAGGAAGATATCGCCCCATGGATGAACGAACAGGAACAGTACGAACGTCAGCTCTATCAGCTCAGCCAGCGCCTGACGCTGCAAAACCAGCTTAACGAACAGCAAGCGCAGGAGCGTCAGTATCAGCAGCAGCTGTCAGCTACGCGTCAGGCACTGGAAAACGCCCTGCTCGCGCTGTCGCTGCATGTTCCTGAAGAGGGGGAAGAGACCGCCTGGCTGTACGCCCGGGAAACGGAATTCAGCCTGTGGCAGGAAAAACAGACGCAGTATGCTGCGATTCAGGAGCGCATTAATACCCTGAAACCGCTGCTCGACACGCTTCCGCCAGGCGATGACACCGAGGCAGAACCGGCCATTCCTGAGAACTGGCGCGAGACCCACGACGAATGCCTGTCCCTGCAAAGCCAGCTTGCCACCCTGCAGCAGCAGGAGAGTCTGGAAAGCGAGCGGCTACAGCACGCCACAGCGCAATTTGCCACCGCGCTGGCGGCAAGCTGCTTCGCCGATCGCGAGGCCTTTCTCGCCGCGCTGCTGGATGAGGAGACCATCCGCCGTCTTGAACAACGCAAGCAGACGCTGGAGAGCCAGCTTCAGCAGGCAATTGCGCTTAGCGGGCAGGCTGAACAGCAGCTACAGGCCCACCAGCATCAGCGACCGGAAGGGCTGGACGCCGACGCGCAAACCCTGCATGCGCAGCTACAGCAGCTGGCGCAGCAGCTTCGCGAGAACACCACTCATCAGGGGGAGATCCGCCAGCAGCTTAAGCAGGACAGCGATAACCGCCAGCACCAGCTGGCGCTGATGCAGCAAATTGACGAGGCCTCACGTCTGACCGAGGACTGGGGTTATCTGAATGCGCTGATAGGCTCCAGCACTGGCGACAAGTTCCGTAAATTCGCCCAGGGTCTGACGCTGGATAATCTGGTCTGGCTCGCTAACCAGCAGCTTAACCGCCTGCACGGGCGCTATTTGCTGCAGCGTAAAGTCAGCGACGCACTGGAGCTGGAGGTGGTCGATACCTGGCAGGCCGATGCCGTACGCGATACCCGCACGCTTTCTGGCGGCGAAAGCTTCCTCGTCAGTCTGGCGCTGGCGCTGGCACTTTCCGACCTGGTGAGCCACAAAACGCGAATCGATTCGCTGTTCCTGGATGAAGGTTTCGGCACGCTCGACAGCGAGACGCTGGACACCGCGCTGGATGCGCTCGACGCGCTGAATGCCACCGGGAAAACCATCGGCGTGATAAGCCACGTCGAGGCTATGAAGGAGCGTATTCCGGTGCAAATCAAAGTGAAGAAGATTAATGGACTGGGGTATAGCAGGCTGGATAAGGAGTATGCGGTGCAGTAAAGGCGGATCGGTGCGGTCTGGTGCCCTCACCCTGGCCCTCTCCCACAGGGCTGAGGGATCCCCATAAAATAATGCCTGCACGGAGGACCCCCTCTCCCTTGAGGGAGAGGGTTGGGGTGAGGGGGAACATACGGCTGTGGAGGTCATTCCGTTCACTTTATGTTCCTTGCTACTCTGTTACGACATAACCTGTGAACGTGCCAGGGTGGCTCAGTCGCCACCACCCTGGCGACCCGGGCTCCCGGCGGTAAATCGCCGCTTCGCGGTGCCTTCGGCTTATTCCTTCCGGCTTATCGGGGACGGGCGGATGTAACGTCCCTGTAAAGCCGCCCTCTCGGCGCATCCATGCGCCTCGCCCCGGCCTGCAGGAAACGCCTCAGCGATTTACAGCCGGACCAGGACGTCGCTGTAAGTCATTCATTTTCCTGAAACAGCATTCGTCGCTTTCGGTAAAAAATTACTGGGGATCTCTCAGCTCACGGGGAGTGGGAACAAACATTAAAAACAGCAACGTGCGTTGCTGTTTTGCTTTTATTCCGGCCATAACCACGCTGCGCCACGCACGCCGCTGGAGTCACCGTGGACGGCTTTGCGGATTGGGGTTTCACACTCGCCGCCGAAGACCCACTGTTTGACGAGAGCAGGCACCGTCGCGTACAGCCGGTCGACGTTGCTCATCCCACCGCCCAGCACAATCACATCAGGATCGAGAATGTTCACCACATGCGCCAGCGATTTCGCCAGGCGCATTTCGTAGCGGCTCAACGCCAGTTCCGCCACGGGATCCTGCTCCTCAACCAGACGCATGATCTCGTTACCCTTAAGCGGCTGACCGCTCAGGCGGTGGTAATCGGTGGCAAAACCGGTGCCGGAGATAAACGTCTCAATACAGCCCTGTTTTCCACAGTAGCACGGCACTTCAGTACGGTATTTAAGTTCGTCTTCATCCATCCATGGCAATGGGTTATGTCCCCACTCGCCTGCCGTACCGTTACCGCCAATATGCGCACGCCCGCCGAACGCCACACCGGCCCCGCAGCCGGTACCGATGATGACAGCAAAAACGGTCTGGGCACCGGCTGCCGCACCGTCAATCGCCTCTGATACCGCCAGACAGTTCGCATCATTTGCCAGACGCACCTCACGCTGCAGACGCGCGCTCAAATCTTTATCAAAAGGCTGGCCATTGAGCCAGGTGGAGTTGGCGTTTTTCACCACCCCGGTATAAGGAGAAATGGACCCTGGAATGCCCATCCCGACGGAGCCGGTCTGTCCTGTCGCCTGCTCTGCCATCTCAACCAGCCGGGCAATCGTCTCGATAGTCTGGTGATAATCGTCGCGCGGCGTGGGCAGGCGGTGACGGAAAAGCTGCTCCCCCTGCTCGCTTAGTGCGATAACTTCAGTTTTGGTGCCGCCCAAATCAATCCCAATACGCACAAGACTCTCCTCATTATTTTGATTATCAACAGAGTAGAAGCACGCTTCCCGATTAGCAATGCAAGCGATGCGACAATTCGTTATCATGCCCGCTGATTTAACGACAAGGCCGTGGAAATTATCATGCTGTGGTTCAAAAATTTGATGGTTTACCGTCTCAGCCGCGACGTTTCGCTGCGTGCAGAAGAGATGGAAAAACAGTTAGCCGCTTATACCTTTTCCCCTTGCGGAAGCCAGGATATGGCAAAAACCGGTTGGGTTCCGCCAATGGGTTCACAAAGCGATGCCCTGACCCACGCCAGCAGCACGGGTCAAATCATCGTTTGCGCCCGTAAAGAAGAGAAAATCCTGCCCACGCCGGTGGTGAAGCAGGCGCTGGAAGCGAAAATTTTCAAGCTTGAAGCCGAACAGGGCCGCAAGCTGAAAAAGACCGAAAAAGATTCCCTGAAAGACGAAGTGTTGCACTCCCTGCTGCCGCGCGCATTTAGCCGCTTCAGCCAGACCATGATGTGGATCGATACCGTTAACGGGCTGATCATGGTGGACTGCGCCAGCGCCAAAAAAGCGGAAGATACGCTGGCCCTGCTGCGTAAGAGCATCGGCTCTTTGCCGGTGGTTCCACTGGCGCTGGAAACGCCTATCGAGTTAACCCTGACCGAATGGGTTCGCAGCGGCACGGCGGCGCAAGGGTTCCAGATCCTCGATGAAGCCGAACTGAAAGCCCTGCTTGAGGATGGCGGTGTCATTCGTGCGAAAAAGCAGGATCTGGTGAGCGATGAGATCGCCGTCCACATTGAAGCAGGCAAGGTGGTCACTAAACTGGCGCTCGACTGGCAGCAGCGTATTCAGTTTGTGATGTGTGACGATGGCTCTGTTAAGCGCCTGAAGTTCTGCGATGAACTGCGCGATCAGAACGAAGATATCGATCGTGAAGATTACGCCCAGCGCTTTGATGCGGACTTTATCCTGATGACCGGCGAGCTGGCCGCGTTGATTCAAAATCTGGTAGAAGGCCTCGGCGGCGAAGCGCAGAGATAATTTCGTCTCAACCTGACCCTCTCCCCAACGGGGAGAGGGAAGAAGATTATTTCAGATAGCGGCACAGATAAGAGGTCGGTTCAGCAACCTGCAGATGGAACTCACTGTGGCCAGGGACGTTGAAAACTTCGCCGGCAGAGTAAACTTTCCATTCCGTTTCACCCGGCAGTAAGACGTTAAGCGCACCACTTACCACCGTCATCTCTTCAGCTTCGGCCGTACCAAAGGTGTACTCCCCTTCAGCCATCACGCCGACACTGGCGCGGCCAGTGCTGCTGCTGGTAAAACCAATGGATTTCACTTTACCGGAAAAGTATTCGTTACTTTGAAGCATGAACTGGCCCTTATATTTTTAGATAAAAATTCACTATAGGGGCCATGCTCATGACCTGTCACGCAAAATCATCAGGTAAGGAGTTCTGAGGCCAGACGCGCCATCAGAACGTTCGACAACAGTACCGGCACATCCAGCGCTTTTTGCAGTAGATCGCGGTGATGCTGGTGGAACCCCAGGCAGTCGAGGATCAACACATCGGCCCCGCGCTCCAGTAGCTCCCTCCCGGCCGCAATGAGTTTGGCCTCACTGTCCCAGAAGGGATTGGCCAGCGCATACAGGGGCGTTTTTTCAAGCACGTGCCATTTTGCTTCCTGGTTGTCCATGAGTTCTTCAATGGGCACAATCACCCCCACCTGGTGTCCGTCCACAATGGATGCCACCAGCGGCGGAATGATTCGCATCGGCTCGAGTAAAATCGCATTACGCGCCATGAGTCCCTTAATGGGAGCAGTACTCATTAGCAAAATAACGTCATACTCTTGATTATCGAGCACTTCTATTACTGCCTGCAGCGAGCGCTCAATTTTCTGTCGTGAAACATGCGCCAGTTTACCGTCGCTTAATAACGTCGCCAGGGGATCCTCCCCCGCCTCTACAGCGTAGTCCTCCATGACCTCTTCCCGGCTCATCTTCCCCAGCAGGCTGAGATGCGTGATCTGTTGTTCAGATACATGCTCGGTTAAGAGCGGTAACACTTCGCTTACAGGGACCACACCAATAGTGATGATCGCCAACGTTGCCTTCATCGTCTTCGCCTTCCATTACTACAAAAACTTATTACACAGGTACAGGCTCACTACGCTGCACAGTTCGTTTTTTCAACAAAACAGCACCAAGCGTAGCAGGTGATCTCCATCCCGAAATGTAAAGATCACCTGCCGGTAACGGAGCTACCTGTAATAACTAAATATTAACTCCTGCTTAACATTAGCGATGAGTAAAAAGTGTGATTCAGGCACGGTATTGGAGCGTTTAGGAAAACATTTATGACTTATCGGGATCTTCGTAGCGCCGTTTCGCATCCAGCGCTTCCTGTTCAGTCTCATGTTCACTGATGAGAGAGTCGGGTTTAGGGTGATCGGCACGCAGTTGATACCAGGTCACGGTTTGATCGCCATTGCCTTTTTCAACGGTAACAATACGTGCTTCACGCGGATAGGGAGGTCTGGTTGGCATAGCTCATCCTTTTTTTATGTCAGAGCTATAAGTATAGACGGCGGTTAGCTGGCACAAGCCAAACGCAGGGCGGTAATAATCTGAATCACAACCTCTTCGGGCGACGCGGAAGCATCCACTACGTGATGTGCCGCTTCGCGGTATAACGCATCGCGCTCCGCCAGCACCTCGCTCACCTCTTCGCTGAGCGGTCTGGAGGTCAGCGCAGGGCGTTGCCCCTCTTCCGGAAACGCTTCCAGACGCCCCACCAGCGCAGCCACGGGCGCACAGAGATAAATCACAATCCCTTTTTCGCGCATAAAGCGGCGGTTATATGCCGCCAGAATAATTCCGCCGCCTGTGGCAATTACCGCATCGGGAGCCGTCACCGCTTCCAGCGCGGCCGTTTCACGGCTGCGAAAGCTCTCCCAGCCCTCTTTTTCGACGATATCCGCGATGGTTTGTCCGGCCTGCGTCTGCAGCCAGTGGTCGGTATCAACAAAATGACGTTGACAGGCACGCGCCAGCTCCAGGCCAACGGTGGTTTTCCCACAGCCGCGGGGGCCAACTAAAAAGATGGGTTGGGTCATAACCAGGTGTTTCCCCTTGATGCCGGATGGCTGAAGAGTGTAAAGAAATAATTGCAGAAGATGTTGCGTTTACTTTACTGCAAAGCGGTACGGAATGACAACCCTGTCACTGTCATACTGTACCACATATTGACAATGATTATCATTTAGCAGTGCGACGTTTCACTTCCAGCAGCCACTTATCCAGCTCTGCGGCAAACTGCTGGCGGTCACGTTGAGATAAACTGTCTGGCCCACCGGTCTGCACACCGCTGGCGCGAAGCGTATCCATGAAATCACGCATGGTCAGTTTTTCCCGGATGGTTGCTGGTGAGTAACGCTCCCCGCGCGGGTTCAGCGCTGCGGCGCCCTTTTCCAGTACCTCTGCGGCCAAAGGAATATCCGCCGTGATCACCAGATCTTCCGCGCTGCACAGCCGTACGATCTCGTTATCCGCCACATCAAAACCGGCAGGAACCCGCAACGCACGAATGAATCGGGAAGGCGGTACGCGGATATTCTGGTTTGCCACCAGCGTAAGCGGCATCTGAACACGCTCGGCAGCGCGGAACAAAATCTCTTTAATCACATTCGGACATGCGTCCGCATCAACCCAAATCGCCATAATGTCTCCCCTATTGATACTGGCGACTATTGTCGCCTGCATTTCGTTGTTAAGCTATCAATCAGAGAAAACAACGCATAACGACGGAGAAACGTGATGGACAAGAAAATCGGGTTTATTGGCTGCGGTAACATGGGCAAAGCCATCCTGGGTGGCCTGATCGCCAGCGGGCAGGTCCTGCCGGGTCAGATTTGGGTCTATACACCATCACCGGATAAAGTCGCGGCGTTACGTGATGAGTATGGTATTAACGCAGCCGAAAGCGCGCAGGAAGTGGCCCAGGTCGCCGATATCGTCTTTGGGGCGGTTAAACCGAATATCATGATCAAAGTCCTGAGCGAGATCACCTCCAGCCTGAATAAAGACACGCTGGTGGTGTCGATTGCCGCAGGCGTGACGCTCGATCAGCTGGCCCGTGCACTGGGTCATGACCGTAAAATTGTTCGCGCAATGCCCAATACCCCTTCACTGGTCAATGCCGGGATGACCTCCATCACCCCTAACGCGCTGGTGACCACGGAAGATGTGGCCGATGTGCTGAACATTTTCCGCTGCTTCGGCGAAGCGGAAGTGATTGCCGAATCGATGATCCATCCGGTTGTGGGCGTGAGTGGCTCTGCTCCTGCGTATGTCTTCATGTTCCTGGAAGCGATGGCGGATGCTGCGGTGCTTGGCGGTATGCCACGTGCGCAGGCCTATAAATTTGCCGCACAGGCGGTGATGGGCTCAGCCAAAATGGTGCTGGAAACCGGTAAGCATCCAGGGGAACTGAAAGATATGGTCTGCTCGCCTGGCGGTACCACCATCGAAGCGGTGCGGGTGCTGGAAGAGCGCGGGTTCCGTGCGGCGGTCATTGAAGCGATGGCGAAATGCATGGAAAAGTCAGAGAAGCTGAGTAAGTCCTGACCAAACTAAGCCGGATATCAGGCGGCCACCTCGGTACGTCCGCGTCCGGCATTTTTGGCTTTATAAAGCGCGATATCTGCCGCTTTTAACCATTCGCGGTAGTGGGCAAACTGTGTTCCCCATGGCGCAACCCCCACGCTGATGCGAAGCCGTTCGTTCGGGGCACAGGGTAACGACAGTTTTTTCAGCCGCTCGTGGACGCGGGACATCGCCGCAATTGCACTTTCTGCCGGGGTCCCGGACATGATGATCGCGAACTCATCGCCACCGAAACGGCCAATATAATCCCCGGCCCGCAGCGTCATCTGCAGCTGACGAGTGATAGCAATGATCGCTTCATCGCCCACATCATGTCCCCAGGTGTCATTGATGCTCTTGAAGTGATCGATATCGATAAGCAGGATCGTGGTCTGACAATGATCCCGTCGGCACTTTTCATACTCCATCCGCAGCAACGTTTCCCAGTGGCGCCGGTTATAAACGCCCGTCATGCCATCGCGGGTACTCATCAGCTCAAGTCTTCGCTTATTTTCCGCCAGGCGAATGGCCGTCTGATGGCTCACCCAGGCAAAGAGTATTGGGTAGATCATCAAGACCGGCAGCGTCAGCCACCACTCCAGCGATCCGGAAGAGAGCACCACAACATTTCCGGTTAGCTTCAGCGTCACGACAGCGGATAACGTGGTTATGGCAATGCCTGCGAGAAACAGGCGACAGCCACCGGATCCCATCATATTCATGCCCATCATCATAACCAGCGCAGCCGATGGCAGAGCGTTCACGCCCATCAGGCCAATCCAGATCCCGGCAAAAATAGCGTCGATCTTCAGATTGAAGATTTCACATTGATAAGGTTGAGATGAACGGCAGGTGAACTGCCAGGCAAGATGCGGCCAGATAAAAACCCAGCTCACCAGTAATAACCACCAACCGCCGGGCAGAAAATGCGTGACCAGCACACCGGCAACAGGAAAAAACATCGCCGCCAGACCCACAATCCGCCCCAGCCGGACGCGCCGGGCAAAGCGTATGCCGGTACGGTGCGCGTCATCCTGAGAAAGGTTTTGAAGCCACTCTTCCCCGATACGCTCTTTATTATAAAAGTTTTCGTCGTTCATCATATTTTGGGAATATTCTGAAACATTTTCCCAAATTATAGAGAGGGGGGATGCGGAGAAAGTATGAAATTTCGGGTGAGTCACCGTAAGGACTCACCCGATAGGACTATGCCTGTTTCTTCAGACAACCACTCATAAACTTGCTGCGATCGTCGCCTTTCAGCATTTGTTGCGTGGCCTGAGCGTTACATTCACGCATTTTTTGCTGCTGCGGCGTCAGGCTTTTTTCATCTGGTTTGGATGCACCATTTTTGAGGCAATCGCTCATATATGTCTTACGGGCATCCCCTTTCAGCGCTTTTGCTGTCGCCTGTTGGTTGCAGGTTGTCATACGCTGCTGTTGAGGTGTTAAGGTTTTCTCTTCCGCATGCGCTGAGGCGATCAGGCACAGGCCGGAAAACAGGGTAACCAGTATTGTTGTTTTCATTGCACCATCCTTTATGTGAAGTTCCACATTAAGTCTGGTTCGTTGCGGGAAAAAAACCACCCTGCGACAATGATTTTCTTCGGGTTTATGGATTATTTCATCTCTGGCGCGGCACGCTGTTCATTACCCGGTTTCGCCTGACGCGTTAGGGTATTTAAGAGCGAGAGGTATGAGATGAAATAGAGGCTCTGTTTAAATTCTTTTCTCCCAGTGCGAAGGCCAAAAATAAAAACAGAGCGACGACAGGCATCCTGCATGACCATTCTATGACAGGCCATTCTCTTTCAGCAGGCTAGCTGCGAGGATGCCTTAATAGCTTCTTTACGTATTGCTGAAGCATCTCCGCATCTTCAGCGGGGACCAGCGAATCGGGGCGAGCCTTGTCCAGCGCGCTTTCTACATTATCGATTAACGCCTGTTGCTGCGGTTGTGTCATTTGTCGGAGCAACGCCGTAACGACAATTTCCAGCGCCTCGACCTGGGCGACCAGTTCTTTTGACTCTTCTTCCTTTTGTGCAAGCTTGACCAGCAACTCAGCAATGAGATTTTTCATCGTGCTATTTCCTTATGCGTTTTTTCTGAACTTAGCATTCAGAATGAATAATGCAAAGAGGAGAAAAGTATTATCTTATGCAAAAGTGATGCTGCTGCCAAAATAAAGATGAATGGCAAGCAGCGAAACGTTTTTCTCTTTAGAAAAAGCCGCATTTAGTTATATAAAAATGCGGCAACCATAAGAATATATAATACATTACGGCAAATGATTAACGCGCTGCTCTCGCCTGCTCTAATTGGCGACGGCGTCTCAGCGCAATCGCCAGCTGGATAATATTGATCAACACCACAATCGCCGTGGCCGCAAATACCCAACGAAAACCGGCCATCGCCGAAACGGATGCGCCAATAAGCGGACCGGCAACATTACCTAAATACATAAATGACTGGTTATAGCCAAAAATACGCCCTGTCACCTGGTCACTTGAATATTTCACCAGCAAGGTCTGCACCGCAGGTAACATGGCGCCATCGGCAAAGCCGAGCAGGAATCGCAGCACGCCGAGCTGAAGCGGTGAGGTGACGAACGACATCGCAAAAAAGAGCACCACGGCAAAAATCAGCGTGGCCATCAGGATACGCGCCGTACCGATCCTGTCGCCCAGTTTTCCCAGCCGCGGCGCAGAGATTAACGCCGATACGCCCGGCACGGCAGCAATCATCCCGCTGAGAAACGCAATATTGCTGCTGTCTGGCTCCATCGATTTTATAAACAGCGCCAGAATCGGGCCTACCGAACCATTACAGAGCTGGATCACCATGGTGGTTACGAACAGGCTTATCATCAGCCCGGGATACGGCAGCGAGGCGAAGACCGCTTTGCCGCTCAGGCGTTCAGATTTACTGACAACCGGACGTCCCCCCTCCTTGATCAGAAACAGCGTCACCAGAAAACTGATCACCAGCAGGATAGCGGTAATGAAGAAGACGGCGCGCAACCCTACGTGGTCGGCCAGAAAGCCGCCTAACAACGGGCCGCCGATAACGCCACTGATCTGTGCGGTGGAGAGCGTACTCAACGCCCAGCCGCTACGTTCACGCGGCACCTGTGAAGCGACCAGCGCCATGGCGTTCGGAATATAGCCGGATGTCAGCCCCATGATCGCCCGCAGGATAAACAGCTGCCAGACGTTAGTGGCAAAGGCCTGCAGCAGGATGGCTATTGCCATTCCCAGCGAAGCGCGCAGCAGCATCAGTTTGCGCCCTTTTCGATCCGCCAGGCTCCCCCACATGGGTGACACAATGGCGGAAACCAGAAACGTCACGCTGAACGTCAGCCCCGACCACATAGAGAGGGCTTCATGCGAGGTCACGCCCAGTTGCGAGACGTACAGCGGCAGAAAGGGCAAAATCTGGCTGATGGCCAGCCCGGTGAAGAAACACCCGAACCAGACCGAGATGAGGTTAACTTTCCAGGATTCCATAAAAGAAATAGTCTTCATTTTTAGGCAAATGCGCCGACAGATTAGCAAGTTACCGGCATCTACGCCGTGCCAGAGATGCGGCCTTGCTGACTTTGGTGTTTTATCTTCCCAGTCATCATATTTGTGAAATATGTCACAAATCATCCAATTTCTGGCGGAAGATTATGCTTTAGCGGCACAGTCCAAAGCCGCGCATTCCCAGATGGAAATGGTTGGCATGCGCCGCGTTATACTCCGGCCCCAGGCCGTTCCCGTAGTAGCCGCAGCTCGCCGTCAGCAGCGCCTGCAGCCACGGCTGCGTTTTGGTCGATCTCCAGCCGTGCAGAATGGTGACCCGTTCACCGTTCGCCAGCCGAAACGCGCTGATATCCAGCGCCTCTGCCGTGGCATGTTCGCTGCGTCTTGCATCAGGGCGGTGGTAAATATTGCGACAGGCGTAGCTGCCAAGGTGCTCAATGCGCACCAGCTCGCTTCCGGTCCAGGTTTTGGTGAGTGGCCGGGCCTGCTGGCTGACAAACAGTGCAGAACTCAGCGCCAGCGAGCAGCTGGCAAGAAAGCTGCTGTTCAGGCTGACCGGTCCGAAGTCACGCACGCGCACCACGTTGTGAAGGGGGCATGCTCCGGCGCTGTCGGCGACAGGCTGTGTGCGAATAAGGGCCTTCTGATTGGCCTGCGATAACAGGCTGGCACACGCCTCGGGGGTAAGGCGCCGCAGTTTATACTGAGTGATTGGGCCTGGCGGGTCGTCAAGCGAGAGCGGCGTAAAAGGGTTGTAGTGAGACGGCAACCAGCGGTAACCCACCGTTGCGACTGCCACCAGAATGAAAACGATCAGCAACGTTTTGCCTTTCACACTCCCCCCTCTTTACTCCCAAAACATTATGGCAGAAGGTCGCGAAACCCGCAGGGCATCGTGGTATGTTATTGGCTTTTCGTCAGACTGGAAGAGAGTGAGATGGCAAAGCAGCGCGTAGGTATTGTCTTTGGGGGAAAATCAGCGGAGCACGAGGTTTCATTGCAGTCGGCAAAAAATATTGTCGATGCGATTGATAAAAACCGTTTCGACGTAGTGCTGCTGGGCATTGATAAACAGGGCCAGTGGCATGTGAACGATGCGAGCCAGTATCTGTTAAACGCTAACGATCCGGCACATATCGCCCTTAATCCTTCTGAAATCAGCGTCGCTACCGTCCCTGGCGTAGTGAAGGGGCAACTTATCGACGCCGGTAATGCGCAGGCTCTTGCTCAGATTGACGTCGTGTTCCCAATCGTCCATGGCACGCTGGGCGAAGATGGTTCGCTGCAGGGTATGCTGCGCATGGCGAACCTGCCGTTTGTCGGCTCCGATGTGCTGGGCTCCGCCGCCTGTATGGATAAAGACGTCACCAAACGCCTGCTTCGCGATGCCGGGCTGAACGTTGCCCCGTTCGTGACGCTCACCCGCGCCAACCGCGATAAATACACCTTCAGCCAGATTTCCGCCCAGTTGGGTCTGCCGCTGTTCGTGAAGCCTGCGAACCAAGGCTCCTCCGTTGGCGTCAGCAAAGTGACAAGCGAAGCGCAGTTCACCGAAGCCGTTCGTCTGGCTTTTGAGTTTGACCACAAAGTCGTGGTTGAGCAGGGTATCAAAGGCCGTGAAATTGAGTGCGCGGTGCTGGGCAATGATTTCCCACAGGCAAGCACCTGCGGTGAAGTGGTGTTAAACAGCGATTTCTACTCTTACGACACCAAATACATTGATGATAAAGGCGCTCAGGTCGTCGTGCCGGCAAATATCGATCCGGCCATCAACGATAAGATCCGGGCGATCGCCATCAACGCCTATCAGGCTCTTGGCTGCTGCGGCATGGCGCGTGTGGATGTGTTCCTGACGCCAGATAATGAGGTGGTGATTAATGAAATCAACACCCTGCCGGGCTTTACCAACATCAGCATGTATCCAAAACTGTGGCAGGCCAGCGGTCTGGGTTACTCTGAGCTGATCACCCGTCTGATCGAACTGGCGCTGGAGCGTCATGCCGCTGACAGCGCACTCAAAAGTTCCGTAAACGGTTAATCGGTTCTTTTCACCGTCTCCGTCTCATCCGCTGTCGTCTCTTCCGGACGACGGCGGATAATTAACCCAGCCAGCCAGAAACTGATCACCCAGGTCACCAGCCCGACAGCATAGGTTTGCCATCCTTTGGCTTCAAACCCCAGCAGCCCCACGACACCGTTAAGAATAAAGATCAGCCCGATAGCAAAGGCGTAGTAGTGCCAGTCACGGCGTAGTTTGGACGTGAGCTTCATAACAACTCCGGCAGGAAAAAAAGACATCCTCTCACAGTTTTACGATCGGGTCTGTGGCAGATGCGGAAAATCTGAAATACGACGCAATTTCAGTTAAGTAATGAATTTGTGATGTGCTGCAGAAATCGACAATCCAGGAGAATTCCGCAGGGGAAATTACCACGATTCTGATATTGACAAATGCTATGACCTGTCAAACTCACCGTGTGCGAAGCGTATTAACAGAGTGATATTTCCGGAGGTCTTTATGGCTGACTTTACATTGTCGAAACCGATTTTTGGCGGCACACCACCAAAAACCTCCACTGCGGGTAATATTGCGTATGCCCTGTTTGTCCTGTTCTGCTTCTGGGCAGGCTCCCAGCTTCTCAACATGCTGGTTCACGCGCCTGGCGTCTATGAACATCTGATGCAGGTGCAGGATAACGGACGCCCGCGGGTTGAGATTGGTTTGGGTGTGAGCACCTTATTTGGCCTTGTCCCCTTCCTCGCGGGTTGTCTGATTCTCGGTGTTGTCGCGTTAGTCGTACGCCTGCGTCGTCGCCATTAACGTCCCATGCAACGAGCCCGACGATCGTCGACGCGTTTGGCGAACCATGCCGTTGTCAGGTTACGCGTGATTTTCGGGCTTTCCAGTTGAATACCCGGCAGGATTGCCCGCGGTAACGCTTTTCCACTCTTCTTCTCGGCCAGCGCGAAAACCTTCTTGTAGAGATCCGTCTTCTCGAACGCCAGGCTATCCCCTTTCTCCAGCTGACGGCGAATGTCGCTATCGCTCATGCCAAGCGTTGTTGACAGTTTGCGCACCGCCAGTTCCGTAGTGCCCGCCTTGCTGCTGCCGTAGGCGATGAGATCGCCGTCCAGCGCCAGCTTCACCCCGCTGGCACGGCTGACCGCACTCTGAAACGCCGCGTTTCGGCTGGCATACCAGCCCGCGTTAAAGTCAGCAAAACGGTACAACGGCTCGCTGTAGCTCGCCGGATAGTTCAGCAGATGGTACGTGCCAAACCACAGTCCGCCACGCAGGGAGAAGACTTCCTGGCGCACCGTCCCGTCGATTTTCCACGGATAACCGTCCGTATGCTGCTCGGCAAACGCAATGCTGACCTGCATCGGGCCGCCGGTATGCACCGGATTAAGCGAGCCGAACAGTTTCTGCCCCATCGGCACCATATTGATGAAATCATCAAAAATGGCGCTCAGCTGTTTCTCGGTTTTCACCGTGTCCAGCCGATCGCTATAGCTTTTGCCGTTTGGCGAGGTGATTTTAAGGGCGGTATGCACCAGGAACACCGGGATATGCATCGATTCCGCGCGACGGTCGATCTCTTTCCAGGCAATTTTGTTCAGCCCCGGCACCACCGGGTCTGACTGGTACATTGACTCCTGCTGCGCCACTGCCAGTACCGAGCAGATATTCTCCTCGGTAGGGGCAATTTTCTGACTTTCAAAGGTCTTCGCTAATGCCTCGGCCCACGCATTGCGGTCTTTCACCGTAGAGGGCATTTTTTGCCGCACCACGCTCGCCACATCTACAGGTTTCTCACCTTTTTTAAGCGGGGCGGCCCCTTTTTCGGCACACCCCGCCAGTACAAGTGCGGCGAGTAAAGAGAGCGATAATGTACGCGGTACGGCAAAAGACATAGCAATTCCCTGTTTTAGCTAAATGTATTGGTGACTTCCTGCAGATCCCGATCGTCCAGCTCGCGTTCAAAGCTGCGCAGACGTTTGTAGATGGACATCAGTTCCACCAGCGTGGTCCAGGAGCTAATCAGATACTGGAACGACCCGCGAACCTGACCAAATACGTTGGTGATCTGTGTCATCAGACCCAGCGTTATCGTACCCGCAACAATGGACGGGAACAGCAGGAACAAACCGAAAACGTTATCCACCTGCAGATACAAAATGCGCGCAATATTGAAGTACATATAGTGGAAGTAAAGACGGAAATAGTTGCGACGCACGGCGCCAAACAGTTCACGTACGGTTGGCGGCGATGCGCGGTTGGCGTCATCTTCACCATACACCAGCTCTTTACGATACGCCGCTTCAACGCGCTGATTTTTAAACTCCAGCCCAGGCAGCTTGATCCCCACCACGGCCAGCAGCCCCGTTCCCATTAATGACCAGACAATAGCGGCAATCACCAGGCCATACGGCAGATGACCAACAATCGGCAGGTCCGGCACGTGCGCCGAGAGCGTCACCAGCACCGGCAGGAAGGCAATCAGGGTCATAATGGCATTGATAAAGCTCACGCCCATGTCTTCAAGGGTCGAGGCGAAACGCATGGTGTCTTCCTGCACACGCTGTGCGGCGCCTTCGATATGACGCAGGTGTTGCCAGTGCGCCATATAATGTTCGTTCATCGCGGTACGCCAGCGGAAGACGTAGTGGCTGACGAAGAAATTGTTCATGACGCCAATCACCACCGCAATAAGGGCAATACCGAGGAAGATGCCAACTTCATGGTAGAACTGATTGATAGTCACCTTATGCGGTGAACTCAGCGCACTCTGGATCAGATCGTAGAACGGGGCATACCAGGCGTTAACCGCCACCCCCACTTCCACCAGAAACCAGGTGACAAAGATGATCAGCGACGTGCCCAGAATCGACCAGTACTGCCAGCGATGTGGCGAATAGACAAACCAGAACAGGGCAAAAAGCCCTACGCAGACCATGTAGTAGGCATAAAACAGCAGATAGCTCAGCGACCAGAAACGCGCCGCGCTAATGGGAACCTCGCCCGTCGCGCCCGTGATACGCGTCAACCACGCTCCGCCGCCGGCCTGCCAGAAAATGACAGCGATCAGTGCCCAAATAAATGCCGACAGGAAAAATGGCCCCGGCTTTGGGAAAAAAGACTTAAACATGATACATCCTTCTTGTTGTTATGGCTGTTGCTGTGCTCAACACATCACCACACGAAAATCTTGCCTGGGCCAGGTGCCTGGCGCAGGCAAAAAGGTCAGACCCGAGGGTTTATTATTAGTTCGTTTTCCAGTTTTCAAGAATTGTTTCGGTGCGTTTCACCGCGGGCGGGTTTGCGGGCGCAATGAAATTGCGCCAGACGTCGTTGTAGTGGTTAATCAGAATGCGGGCTTCGGCCGCCGGGCGATTCGCGGTGGTATGCGCATCCTCCGCCACGGTGATGTGGTAGCCCCGGCTGACGCCATTCTTGAACGTGGCATCGACACAGTAATCGGTGGCACAGCCGCAGATGACAAACTCCCGGATCCCCTGCTCGCGGAGCAGCGTTTCAAGCGAGGTGTTATAGAACGCATCGCAGGCCGTCTTGGTCACGTAGAGGGCATCTGCAGGCTGATGCAGTTCAGGCAGCAAGGCAAACCCGTCACTGCCCTCTTCCAGACCGCCGGGCTCGGTATGCTGAATAAAAATCACCCGATCGGCTGCCTGCGTAAGCTTATTGATCAATGAAACACATTTTTCACGCTGATGACGAGGCGTTTCGAACACCCCCTGCTGCATATCGACAACCATAACCACACGCTTTCCGGACATACCCTTCTCCGCAAGATTGAGTAACACAGCCCTCTATCATAAGGCCGATGTCACAAAATGGGAGACTGACAGTAAGTAAATTCTTCTGATTTACTCGCAGTTACGTTTTTCTGGTTATCGTTATGTAATTCGGGGCATTGCACCGTACGGTTTAGTAGTATAAATACCCATTACTTTCCTCATTCACACTATGGATGCTTTTCGTTGAAACGTTGTCTGCTCTTTTTCGCCGCGCTGTGTGCGGTGAGCTTCTCAACCGCCCAGGCAGCCCAACCGCTGACGGCGCCCGTTCTGGCATCAGATATTGCCGATCGCTACGCGAACCTGATTTATTACGGCAGCGGCGCGACGGGAATGGCGATGGTCGTCATCGACGGTAATCAGCGCGTGTTTCGTAGTTTCGGTGAAACGCGTCCCGGTAATAATGTTCATCCGCAGCTGGATTCCGTCATCCGCATCGCGTCCCTGACCAAGCTGATGACCAGCGAAATGCTGGTGAAATTGCTGGACCAGGGCGTGGTGAAACTCGACGATCCGCTCAGCAAGTATGCTCCGCCGGGCGCACGTGTCCCGACGTATCAGGGAACGCCGATAAGGCTGGTCAACCTGGCAACGCATACCAGCGCCCTGCCTCGCGAGCAGCCAGGGGGTGCGGCGCATCGCGACGTTTTTGTCTGGCCAACGCGTGAACAGCGCTGGAACTACCTGAGCAAAGCCACGTTGAAGTCCGCGCCCGGTTCTCAGGCCTCTTACTCCAACCTGGCGTTTGACCTGCTGGCCGATGCGCTGTCGACGGCAGCGGGCAAACCGTATACGCAGCTGTTTGAAGAGCAGATCACGCGCCCGCTGGGCATGAAGGACACCACCTTCACCCCATCACCGGATCAGTGCCGCCGTCTGATGGTCGCCGAAAAAGGTGCCAGCCCGTGTAACAACACGCTGGCAGCCATCGGCAGCGGCGGGGTTTATTCCCCCCCTGGCGACATGATGCGCTGGATGCAGCAGTTCCTCTCATCAGACTTCTACTCACGCAGCCATCAGGCCGACCGAATGCAGACGCTGATTTACCAGCGCAGCCAGTTGCACCGCGTGATAGGTATGGACGTGCCGGGCAAAGCCGACGCCCTCGGTCTGGGCTGGGTATATATGGCACCTAAAAATGGCCGTCCGGGCATTATTCAGAAAACGGGGGGTGGTGGAGGATTCATTACCTATATGGCAATGATCCCCCAGTCCAACGTGGGCGCTTTTGTGGTGGTCACCCGCTCGCCAAATACCCGTTTCGTCAATATGAGCGATGGCATCAATAACTTAGTGGCTGAGCTCAGCGCCAATAAAGCCCAGGTGCTTACCGCCTCCGTCCAGCCTTAATATTCCGTGGGCAAACGGTTGATGCTAACCAGTTTGCCCCGGCTCATATTGATGTAGTTACCCTGTCGAAGCGCAGCGAGCACCTCTGCCACAACCGAACGCGAAATGCGCGTGCTTTGTTGAATATGATTCATCACACCAATTTTTGAGCGCAGGGTTTCATCCCATTCGGCCATATTCAGCAGCATGGCGCGGATTTGGTGATAGGAGTTATTTCCTACCAGTTGCCTGTCCCGCTTTTCCAGAATGGATTTAATCCAGGACAGCCAGCAGAAAGCTTCTTTCCAGAGAGAACTTTGCTGAATAAGCTGCAGAGAGGTCGAAGCAGGTAAATAAAAGCCTGTGCACGGATTTTTGGCAACGACCCGATATTCCTTGCTGTAATCAAGCATGCCTGCAGTCAGCCCCAGAATAAAGGGCGCAGTAGCAATGCCAATCAGCAACTCGTCTGAACGGCGATAGATTTCAATAACGCCGGTCTGTAATACAAAGGTGCTGGGTTCATCATTATCATCATTTGAAATAATCTGCTGGGGAGCAGATTTAAATGGGGTACTGGCTACTTTCAAACACTGTTCGAGCCGGCTTAATTCAGAAAGTGGTTTCGCATTAACTTTCATGCAGACCTCTGGACATCCGTATTTGTCGGTTCAATATTATTTTTTTTAGATGACAAAGCGGGGGATATATTCCCCCGCTTTTATACTTTACCAGGTATATTTCACACCCAAATTGGCGCCCCAGTTCTGGTCAACGTCACCGCCGCCCAGGTAAGTGGCATCCGTGTATGCACTGAAGTTTTTGGTGAAGCTGAACTGTGTGCCCAGACCCACACGCACCGCAGAGCCTTCAACGCCGTTATCAATGCTGTCGCCATTCACGTTCGCATTGTTATCAGCATCGTCATACACATACGCCAGTTTGACGTATGGCGTCAGAGCCTGATCGCCGCCGTAGTTGAAGGTATACCCTGCATCAACACCGAGTTCATAGCGCAGGCTGTCGTAAGACTGGCCATCAATTCGCATGTCGTTGCTCAAGCGGTAGTCGTCACCCGACTGGAACAGCCCAGACACTGCCGCATAAGGCGTGACGTAGCCGGACAGGTTTGGTTTCCAGTCATAACCCAGTTTCATACCGAAACCAACCGCATCTGTCGTGGTATTACCGTCCACGTACTGACCGTTACTCATGGTCGCGGAGAGATCGTTATTGAAGCGGGTGTAGCTCAGGGAGCTGTCGAGGAAGACATCGTTGGCAAACTTCGCAGAGGCATAGATCATCGCCGTCTGGCTATCCTGATCAACCTGACCGGTACGATCGCTGATATCACCCTTCGCGAAACCTGCCGCGCCACCAACGATCCACTTCGCGTTGTTGCCGTCAATCTGCGTATCCAGACCAACCATAATCCCGCTTACGTCCTGATCGTAGCTGATAACGCCATTGTCAGCGTCAAAGTTGCCGCCGAAGTAGCTCACCCACGCCCCGCCGTTATCGGCCAGACCGTGACGGCTGTTAGTCAGACGGGTTCCAACGGTATCCTGCTGCAGATCCCAGATATTGGTATTCGCTGACGGAATGCTCAGCGCCATATTGGCGTAGTCAGTCAGCGCTTTCTGCTGCAGAACAACCGTGTCACCCTTCTGCTGCGCCTGGTAGGTATAGGCACCTAAATCGGCTTTGTTTGCTGCCGTAAAGCGGGCCGCAGTGTCTGCGTTATTGTCATAAACGCGGATGATCTCTTTGTTTTTATAATCAGCAACAGAACCGGCGCCGGTCGCATCGTCGATACGCACGGTGTAGTTACCTGCCACATCACCGTTCACCGCCAGATGACCGTCTGAGTTAAGCGCCACGACGCCATAGTCGTAATCTGCTTTGCTCTTGTCGTTGGTGATAAAGCGGGCGTTGTTCAGATCGCTGTTCAGCACGTAGTCACGGCTGGCAACGTTCAGCACACCGCCATCGGTCAGCACCATGTTGTGCGTGTCCACCTGACCCAGGCCCAGTGCCAGTTCCGCACCGTTGTCGACGGTGATGGTGTTGGCATACAGTTCAGCCGTTTCTTCCGTCAGTGCGGCACGGCTATAGCTGTCCAGATACAGGCTGTCTGTCGCCACTGCACCGCTGTCGCCAATATTCAGGGTAGAGGCGTTGGTCAGGGTGATGGAATCCGCCAGCAGGCCAGAGTTTTCAACATTGACCTGCGACTGGTTATTCACTGCCAGCGTGTCGATGTTAGACAGTTTGCGGGTATCCCACTCTGAACCGTTGTTCAGGGTGACGTTGAACAGACCGCTCTGGTATACCTGCTCACTGATGAGATGACCATTGCTATCCAGAAGTGAATCTGGCCAGATGCTGTTTGGAGTCAGGGTTCTCCAGTCAACGTTGCTATAGCCCAGACCGTACATATCATCTACGTCGATCATAGCAACTTTAGACTGAGCGGCTCCCACCCATTTACTGCCGTTTGTCAGTGTGACATCCAGCTTATCGGTACCATCCCAGCCGTTGGTGGTTGGGTTATATACACCGTCTTCGGTGGTATCGGTTGCCGGGTCGCCATTCGGATAGAAGTTATTATCAAAAGTACTAGTAAAGAGAATATCGCCAGTGATCGTCGAATGATCGAAGGTTGCGGTGGTTTGCATCGCAACGTCTGTCTTGAGTAATGCCTGCGGCGTTTGTGAAGTGTCTGACAGGTCTAGTTTATCAGCCTCTACAATTAATGCCGCATCATCATAATCATAAGCTGTTGCGCCGTTTTCACCGTAATCGCTTGGCTTCGCAGATTGCCCATAGAAACCGTTGGTACCTAAATCATTGTAGGCACCCGACGTGAGTACAGAGTCTTTCACCACCAGCGTGTTGGTAAATACGTTGCTGCTATTGGCAACGCCTTCAACATCATCGTACGGAGTGTTATCTTGCGCCTGATAGTGCTCGTGCTGCTTCAGCGTGATGCCCGCAACGTGGGAGTTGTTCTGGATAACAATATCCGATTCCACATCCAGCGTAATCGCATTACCCAGTCCATAGGTATCCAGATAGTGGGTTTCGGTGTTGTCACCATTCAGAACATCATACGCATAATGCTCATAGGTATCGTTAATGGTGGAGTGATCTACTGTCAGGCTAAAACGATCGTACTGTGTATGGGTCGTATCATCGGAGTCTACGCCTCCAGTACATGTAGTAGTCACGCATCTTTCCGAGGTGATCATGCCATTAATGGTGCTGTTAGAAATGCTCAGCGCATTCGCTCTTCCATTGACACCATCGTCAAGGTAGTACGTCGAAATAACACCGTTCACCGTTGACTTATTAATCACCGGATAAATATCACCGTCGTGGGTGGCATCCGAGTAATCCCAGTCAGCGTAGCCATAATACCAGGGTGTTGATGCTGAATTATCATATCCGAAGGTATTATATGTGGCACCAGAAATATCTTTCGCATTGGCCTGAGAAGCGATAGCCAGGGTGCAGGCTAATGCAAGTTGTGATACAACCAGTTTCTTTTTCCATGTTTGCATTGGGTCATCCCTCCTCAGGGACGTAAGCAAGTTTGTCCATCAAATCATTTGGCAACATTGTATTGCGGAGGGAATTATGCATTTTCATTTCGAAAAGGTTCAATGAATGATTCCATTAAGTCCGTATCCAGACTAATAACATGAAAAAAATGCAACGACATTAAAAATTATAAATAAACACTATAAAAACAGCGAATTAAAATCATCTGACATAAATATAGAAAATATAATAAAGAATAATAGATCATTATTAATGATATATTTACTTCAATTTAGAAATCGCACCAATATCTCGAGCGTGTGAAAAACAGGCTGACGTTGGTTATATATATTGACCATGTGAAACATCGCAAACCCCATTTCGCATTAACAAAAAGCCTACTTTCGTAAAACCCTCTCCTCCACTTTCATGTACACTAGCCTTCTTTGTTCCACAAACGTCAGGCATATCATGACCGATTTAATTGCTCGTCCCCGTCGTCTGCGCAAGTCACCTGCACTGCGCGCTATGTTTGAAGAGACAACACTGACCTTAAACGATCTGGTGTTGCCGATTTTTGTTGAAGAAGAGATCGATGACTACAAAGCCATCAACGCCATGCCAGGCGTGATGCGCATTCCGGAAAAATATCTGGCGCGTGAGATCGAACGTATCGCCAACGCGGGGATCCGCTCGGTGATGACCTTTGGCATCTCCCACCACACTGACGCTACCGGCAGCGATGCCTGGAAAGAGGACGGTCTGGTCGCCCGGATGTCGCGGATCTGCAAAGAGACCGTGCCGGAAATGATCGTCATGTCAGACACCTGTTTCTGTGAATATACCTCTCATGGCCACTGCGGTGTGCTGTGCGATCACGGTGTCGATAACGACGCCACTTTGCTGAATCTCGGCAAGCAGGCGGTGGTAGCTGCAGCAGCCGGTGCGGATTTCATCGCACCTTCCGCTGCCATGGACGGGCAGGTTCAGGCGATCCGCCAGGCGCTTGATGCGGCCGGATTCACTGATACCGCCATCATGTCCTACTCCACCAAGTTTGCCTCTTCGTTCTACGGTCCGTTCCGTGAAGCGGCCGGTACAGCGCTGAAGGGCGATCGCAAAACCTATCAGATGAACCCGCTGAACCGCCGTGAAGCCATCCGTGAATCGCTGCTGGATGAAGCCCAGGGCGCAGATTGCCTGATGGTGAAACCGGCTGGCGCGTATCTGGATATCCTGCGCGACATTCGCGAGCGCACCGAGCTGCCGCTGGGTGCATACCAGGTGAGCGGCGAGTACGCGATGATCAAATTCGCCGCGCAGGCGGGTGCGATCGACGAAGAGAAAGTGATCCTGGAAAGCCTGGGCGCGATCAAACGTGCCGGCGCGGATCTGATCTTCAGCTACTTTGCGCTGGATCTGGCCGAGAAGAAAATTCTGCGTTAATCCGCTTTAGCGCCGGGTGGCGGCTTCGCCTTACCCGGCCTCCTCTCTGCGCTAATCTTCACCAAACTGCAATACAACCGACATCTCTCCCTTCTACTGTCTGAGCAAGACGGCAGGAGGAGTAACCATGTTTAGTCTCGATAGCGTTCTCGACGACCTTTGGCCTCAGGCGAGGCCTGCACCCTGGCAAAAAAGTCTGTTAAAAAGACTGTTCTACGAAGAAGAATTCCAGCAATTTGCCGCGACACACCGCCATCTGAAAGGCCTGGATATGGTGGAGCAGGTTCTGGAGCACCTCGATATACTCTGCACCGTTTCCGCCCGCGATCTCGAACAAATCCCTGAACATGGCCCGCTGGTCATTATTGCCAACCACCCAACCGGAACGCTGGACGGGCTGGCGCTGATGTATGCCGTTTCCCGTGTACGGCGCGATGTGAAAGTCGTCACTAACCGGATGCTGACCCACCTTGAACCGCTTAGCTCGCTGTTTATTCCGGTGGACAATATGGGCGGCAGAACGGCAAAAACGTCCCTGATGCAGATGGAACAGCATCTGCAAAACGCAGGGGTGCTGATCTTCTTCCCGGCGGGAGAAGTGTCCCGTCCTACGCGTAAAGGGATCCGCGATAAAAAATGGCACCCCGGCTTTATTAAACTCGCCAGTAAGCTGCGCGTACCGCTGCTGCCGGTGCATATTCAGGCACACAACAGCCTGCTCTTTTATGCCAGCACGCTGGTGTCCCCCACCGTATCGATGCTCTTGCTGATGCAGCAGATGTTCCGCCGCCGCCACAGCCAGCTACCGATAAAGATCGGCCAGCAGATAGCCTGGCATCACTGGTATAGCACAACCCTTTCATCGCGTGAGATGGCCGAGCAGTGCCGTCAGCACGTGATACGTCTTGGCAAGGGAGTGCCTGGCGTCTTTAAAACCCAATGCGCCATTGCCCGTCCGGAAGACCGGGCCACGCTGAAGCGCGAGCTGGCCCAGGCCGAATGTCTGGGCAAAATCAGCGATGGCAAAACTATTTATCTGTGGCAACGCAACGGACAGGAAGAGGCTCCCCTGCTGCGCGAGCTGGGACGCCTGCGCGAGATCGCGTTTCGCGCCGTGGAGGAAGGGAGCGGTAAACGTCGGGACACCGACAGTTACGACGATGACTATCTGCACCTGATCCTGTGGGATGAAGACGATCTGGAGATCGTCGGCGCCTATCGCTTTATGCCCACTGCCAGACAGGTCGAGCAACGCGGTCTGGAAGGGCTTTATAGCTACAGTCTGTTCCACTACGACGATAAAATGCAGGACGTGCTGGAACACGGTATTGAACTGGGGCGCAGCTTTATTCAACCGCGCTACTGGGGTCGTCGCGGTCTGGACTATCTGTGGTCCGGTATTGGTGCCTATCTGGCGCGTTATCCGCACTACCGCTACCTCTTTGGCCCGGTCTCGATTTCCGGTGGCTTACCGCCTGCCGCACGGGATCTGCTGGTGGCGTTTTACCGCCTCTGGTTCCCGGCGACACATCCCTTAGCCGCGTCACGTCAGCCTTATCCGGCCTCCCTGCCGGACGTGCTGGCGCAGTTTGGCGGGGTCGATTACGTGGATGACCTGACGAAGCTGAAATCCCTGCTCGGTAATCTGGGGTGCGGTATTCCACCGCTCTACAAACAGTATTCCGAGCTGTGTGAACCCGGCGGCGTGCAGTTTATCGATTTTGGCAGCGACCCGGCGTTCAACAACTGCATCGACGGGCTGGTGCTGGTGGACTTGTGCTACCTCAAGGCAAACCGCTATCAGCGGTATATTGAGGCGCACCTTTAACTGTGCGGTTTTTTGTAGGCCGGGTAAGCGCAGCGCCACCCGGCAAGAACGGTGCACATTTGCCGGGTGGTGGCTACGCCTTACCCGGCCTACGGGAGCGATGGTTCAAGGACGGTAAAACGGCTTATCCCCCAAAATTGTCGCCCGCTGCATAATCCGACGCTGTGGCAGATAATCCGCATTCGCATAGTGCTGCGTCACGCGGTTATCCCAGATCGCCAGATCGTTCTCCTGCCAGCGCCAGCGCACCTGAAACTCCGGTTTGGTGATATGCGCAAACAGGAAACGTAACAGCGCCTCGCTCTCTTTTTCCGTCACGTCCACAATCCGCGTCGTGAATCCCTCATTCACAAACAGCGCCTGCTTGCCGGTTACCGGATGGGTGCGCACGACCGGATGGAGCAGCGGCGGATGTTTCGCAACCGCCTCCTGCCAGCGCTGATGCTCCGCTTCTGTTTTGCGATACTTGTACTCCTGGAACGATTTTTTGAAGTCATGCTCCGCCCGCAGGCCGCTCAGCAGGGTACGGAAGGGTGCGGACAGCGCCTCAAAGGCCGCAATGCCGCTGGCCCACAGCGTATCGCCGCCCGTCTCCGGCAGCAGCTTCGCCGAAAGAATCGCCCCTGCAGGTGGCGTCTCGATAAACGTCACATCCGTGTGCCAGTTGTCGTTGTCCGGCGGGTTATCGTTATGCGTGTCGAGCACAATAATCTCCTCCACCCCTTCCGCATGCGGATAAACCGGATGGATATGCAGATCGCCAAAGCGCAGTGCCAGGGCGCGCTGCTGCTGCGGGGTGATTGCCTGTTCGCGCAGGAATACCACCTGATGGCGCAGCACCGCATGATAAAGCTGCTCAAACTGGTTATCGCTCAGCGGACGGGTCACATCCAGGCCCGACACCTGCGCACCAATATATGGCCCCAGCGGGGTAATGGTCAGACGTTCACTCATTGTATTTCTCCATGCCAGGGCGTCAGACGACGCTGCAGCGCACGCAGCCCCAGTTCTAATCCAAAGGCGATCACGGCGATAACCGCAATCCCGGCCAGTACCACGTCAGTCGCCAGAAACTCCCCCGCCGACTGCACCATAAACCCTAACCCTCGGGTGGCGGCGATCAGCTCTGCCGCCACCAGCGTTGACCAGCCCACGCCAAGGCCGATGCGTAATCCGGTTAAAATCTCCGGCAGTGCGCCCGGTAAAATCACAAACAGCAGCACCTGTGTCCGGCTGGCTCCCAGCGATTGCGCCGCGCGGATCCGCACCTGCTGGGCGCTTTTGACACCCGCCAGAGCCGACATGGCAACCGGGGCGAAAATCGCCAGATAAATCAGCAGGATTTTTGACGTTTCACCGATGCCGAACCAGATCACCATCAGCGGCAGATAGGCCAGCGGCGGCACCGGACGGTAAAGCTCAATCAGCGGGTCGAGGATGCCGCGCACCGTCGGGCTTAAGCCCATCGCGATCCCGACCGGAATGCCGATTATCACCGCCGCCAGTAGCGCCACCAGAATGCGCGCCAGGCTTGCACCCAAGTGCTGCCAGAGCGTAGCGTCCATAAAGCCCTGCGGCCCGGCAATGGTGATGAGTTTTGCCAGCACCTGTCCCGGCGGCGGCAGAAACAGCGGGCTGATCCATGCCTGCGCGGCAACCAGCCACCACACCGCCAGCAGCACCAGCAGCGTGCCGACACTGAGTGTTATCTGGCGCGAAAAAGGCCAGCGTAATGCCGGGCGCGCGCGTCGCGTTTTCTCGCTGAAGACGATGCTCATGAGAAGGCCTCCCGTTGTTCAAACACACGGCTTAAGACGTATTCACGCTGTTCGATAAACCGCGGATCGGATTTGATGCTGCGTACCGGCTCCCCCGCGACATAGCGACGGGCAAACTCAAGCGGCAGCCGCTCCAGCACGCGCCCCGGGCCAGGGGACAGCAGCACCAGCTCGGTCGCCATAAACACCGCCTCTTCGATATCGTGGGTGATCAGCAGCACCTGTTTACCCGTTTCATGCCACAGGCGTAAAAGCAGGGTTTGCATCTGCTCGCGGGTAAAGGCATCCAGCGCCCCGAACGGCTCATCCAGCAGCAAAAGCTGCGGATTGGCCGCCAGCGCGCGGGCAATTCCAACCCGCTGACGCTGGCCGCCGGAAAGCTGCCAGATAAACCGTTTTTCAGCCCCTTCAAGTCCAACCTTTTTGAGCATGCTCCGTGCTGTTGCCAGCCGTTGCTCGCGGCTTACACCCGCCAGTTGCAACCCAAACGCCACGTTTTCCTGCACGTTGCGCCAGGGAAGCAGACCTTCGTTCTGAAAGACCACCCCGCGCTCAGCGCCCGGGCCCTTCACTTTTTTCCCTTCCAGTTGAATGGAGCCATGCTGATATGGCACAAACCCGGCAATCAGATTCAGCAGCGTGGTTTTCCCGCACCCGGACGGGCCAAGCACAACCAGCAGCTCACCGCTCTCCAGCGTCAGGTTGATGTTCTCCAGGGCCGGTTTGCCACCGTAATCAGCAGACAGATTTGTAATAGTCAGCATCGCAGCCCCCTTATTTCACAAAGCGATCGGTCACGTACTGGCTGTAGTCCGCCGCCACCGCCGGCACTTTGCCCTGCTCTTTCAGGAACGTGGCGGTATCGACAATCGCTTTGTTTACCGGCCCGGTCAGCTGTTGTACCTGCTGGGCAGGCGTGAGATAGGTATTCCCTTTCACCAGCCCCGGAACGTCTGCTTGCGGCACGCCGCTCAGACGGGACAGTTTTTCGAGATTGGCAGGCTGCTTCAACCATGCATCCGGGTTGCTGATATAGGGCTGCTGAGCGTCGAGGGCGCTTTTGGCAAAGGCCTTCACGACCTCAGGATGTTTCTCGGCAAAATCTTTGCGCACCACCCACACGTCGAGCGTTGGCGCGCCCCACTGGCCCACTTTTTCGGAGTCGGTCAGCACGGTGCCGTCTTTTTCCAGCTCATTGACAGCCGGTGCCCAGACGTATGCGCCATCAATATCGCCGCGTTGCCAGGCCGCAATAATCGCCGGTGGCTGCAGATTAATGATCTGCACCTGGCCTGGCTTGATGCCCCAGTGTTTCAGCGCCGCCAGCAGGCTGTAGTGAGTGGTCGAAATGAACGGCACGGCGATGCGCTTGCCGATCAGGTCTTCCGGTTTGGTGATGTTTTTCTTCACCACCAGCGCTTCGGAGTTGCCCAGCTGTGAAGCGAGGAGGAAAACTTCAATCGGCACCTGCTGGCTGGCCGCTACCGCCAGCGGGCTGGAGCCGATGTTACCAATCTGCACGTCGCCGGACGCAAGCGCACGCACCACGGCCGCCCCGCTGTCGAACTTACGCCAGTCGACGTTTGCGCCGCTCTCTTTGGCAAAGGTGTTATCCGCCTGCGCGACTTTCGCAGGCTCTGCGGAGGTTTGATACGCGACGGTGACGTCCACCGCCTGCGCCTGAAATGCCCACAGCGCCAGCGCGCCGAGTAATGTAATTCGCGATGTAATTGCCATCCTGTCTGCTCCCCTTGTTGTTATGAGGGCAGTATTTCCGGCGCGGGAATTTTGATAAAGGAATTAAAACGAATCGCTAATAACGATTCGTTTTTAGAAAAAAAGCGGGAAAGGATAGTTAAAAAAGTGGGCTGTGGCTTTATTGCAATTTTGTTACATCGATTCCATAACCGCAGCCGCAGTATTGCCAGCCCGTCGGCAACGGGCATCATAGGTCAACGAATGAGCAAAAGGTGTCGAGATGATTAAAGTGGTGCTGGTGGACGATCACGTGGTGGTGCGTTCCGGTTTCGCCCAACTGTTAAATCTGGAAGAGGATTTAGTCGTAGAGGGTCAGTTCAGCAGCGCTGCAGAGGCGTGGCCCGTCCTGTCGCGCAACGATATCGACGTGGCGGTGATGGATGTTGCGATGCCGGACGAAAACGGTCTTAGCCTGCTCAAGCGCCTGCGCCAGCAGCGGCCAACGTTTCGCGCCATCATCCTGAGCATCTACGATACCCCGGCCTTTGTGCAAAGTGCTCTCGACGCGGGTGCAAGCGGCTATCTGACCAAGCGCTGCGGCCCGGAGGAACTGGTGCAGGCCGTGCGCACCGTCGGCATGGGCGGGCATTATCTGTGTGCCGATGCGGTAAAAGCGCTGCGCGGCGGCGAGCCGATGCCAAAAGTGCTTGAGGCGCTCACCCCGCGCGAACGCGAAGTGTTTGAACTGCTGGTGAAAGGAGAAAGCGTGAAGGAGATCGCCTATACGCTTGCGCTGAGCCATAAAACAGTACACGTTCATCGTGCCAATGTACTGGGCAAGCTTCAGTGCAACAGCACCATCGACCTGGTGCACTTTGCGCTTGATAACCAACTGCTGACGGGTCACTGATGCGGCGCGCTGTCCGGCATCTGATCCTGTCCCTGTTCATTATGCTGGCCTGGGGAACCGGCTGGCTGATGCTGTGGACGCTGAGTTTCTACCTTACCCACAACGGCCAGCAGGCGGTGCTGTTTCTGCCGCAGGGGGTGTGGCTGGCACTGATGATTTTACTTTCACGCCACTACTGGCCTGCATTAATTCTTCCCCCCCTTGCCGCCATTCTGTGGCTGCACGGCGAGCAACTCCTCACACGTTATATGATGCTAACTGTGCCGCTTATCGGCATAGTCAGCGCATGGCTGGCGCAGCGGTACTGGCACCGTTTCCCGCTCTACTGGCAGCGGCTGTCGACCCTGATTGCGGCGGTGACGGTGAATGCCCTACTGCAAACCTTGCTCCTGTCGCCCTTTCTGGACAGCCCGGCCACGCTGCTTTTGCTCGGCTCATTTACGGGTGGCGTGCTGCTTACGCCGTTCGTCTATCTTGTCTTCGAATTTTTACGCCAGCAGCATCGTTACCATCTGCTGGGGCTGGACACCAGCAATCCGCCGCTGCGCACCTCGCTGATTATCTGGTGCAGCCTGTTTTTCATTATCGGCATCGGCACGCAGATGGTGCTCTCCCCGGCGCTGGAGCGGCTGCTGCTGATTATCGTGTTCCTGCCCAACGTGGTGATGGCGTGGAAATTCGGCTGGCAGGGTGGTGTCCTTTCCGGGCTGCTCGGCAGCATGATGATCACCATTGCCCGCCAGGTGGGCGTCGGATTTAGCGACCTTCTCGAACTGGAAATTTTTCTCTCTACCCAGTCGTTGCTGGGGATTGGCCTGGGAATCGCTATCAGCCGCCAGCAGCATCTGGCGATGAACCTCGAACGCTATCGCCATCGACTTGAGAATGAACTTCAGGCCAGGCGGGCGCTGGCGGAGAAACTGATCCATTCCGAAGAGGACACCCGCAAGCTGCTGGCGCGCGAGCTTCATGATGAGATTGGCCAGAACATCACCGCTATCCAGATTCAGTCTCAGTTGGTGAAGCGGACGAGCGATACGCCGCTCGCCATTGAGGCCGCTGGACAGATCAACGATCTCGCGCGGCGTATTCACCACTCCACACGCCAGCTTTTGCGCCAGCTTCGCCCCCCCGTGCTGGAAGAACTGTCGCTCCACGAGGCTCTGCACCACCTGGTCAACGAGTTCGCCTTTGCTGAACGCGGGATCCGCTGCCACTTTGACTACCGGCTTCCCACGCCGCCGGAGAGCGAAACGCTGGTCTTTACGCTATATCGCCTGCTTCAGGAGCTGCTCAACAACGTCTGCAAACACGCCAACGCAAGCGAAGTCACAATTCTGCTCTGCCAGCGGCACGCGCGGCTGTACCTTGAGGTGCACGATAACGGTAGCGGCATTAGCCCGCAGCAGCAGCCCGGCTTTGGCATTCAGGGCATGCGCGAGCGCGTCTCTGCGCTCGGCGGCGAACTGACGCTGGAATCCCTTCCAGGGACGCGCGTAATTGTTAACCTGCCCACAAATTTGCAACAAACGCCGCTCTGACCAGGAAAAAGTCTTAGTCACTCCAGACTTTGTCTCATCCCATTTATGCCGCACTTCCCTACAGTCATCTCAAACGGAGAACGCCATGCACGCACTGTCTGCTGAAGAGGTTTCACAACGTTACCGGGCGCTGCGCCCCAGGCTGCTCCTTTGTATGGCGATTGGCTACGCCGCGTTTTACCTGACGCGAAAAAGTCTGAACTATGTTTTACCCGCGCTGCAGCTGGATCTGGGGCTGAGCAAGGGCGATATCGGGCTTATCGGTTCGCTGTTTTATCTCAGCTACGGGTTGTCTAAATTCGCCGCCGGGCTCTGGCACGACAGCCACGGACAGCGCGCGTTTATGGGCATCGGGCTGCTGGCTACGGGCGTGCTGAACGTGCTGTTCAGCTTTAGCGATGCATTCCCGCTGCTTCTGTTTATCTGGACGCTGAACGGCTTCTTTCAGGGCTGGGGCTGGCCGCCCTGCGCCAGGCTGCTGACCCACTGGTATTCGCGTAACGAACGCGGCTTCTGGTGGGGCTGCTGGAATACCTCCATCAATATCGGTGGCGCGATTATTCCGTTGATTTGCGCCGTTGCCGCCCATCGATGGGGGTGGCAGGCGGCGATGCTGACACCGGGGATCATCAGCATCGTGCTCGGCCTGTGGCTGACCACACAACTGCGGGGTACACCGCAGGAGGAGGGTTTGCCCACGGTCGGGGAGTGGCGTAGCGATCCGCTGGAGCTGCGCCAGCAGCAGCAAAGCCCGCCGATGGGGTTATGGCAGATGTTGCGTACCACCATGCTGCAAAACCCGATGATCTGGCTGCTCGGGGCGTCGTATGTGCTGGTGTATCTCATCCGCATCGCCCTGAACGACTGGGGCAATATTTGGCTGGCAGAAAGCCACGGCGTGAACCTGCTTAGCGCCAACGCCACGGTGATGCTGTTCGAAGTGGGCGGGTTACTGGGCGCGTTATTTGCTGGATGGGGATCAGATCTGCTGTTCAGCGGCCAGCGTGCACCGATGATTTTGCTGTTCACGCTGGGGCTGATGGTGTCTGTCGCTGCGCTGTGGCTGGCACCGGTTCATCACTATGCCCTGCTGGCGATGTGTTTTTTTACGGTCGGATTTTTCGTCTTCGGTCCGCAGATGCTCATTGGCCTTGCCGCCGTTGAGTGTGGACACAAACTGGCGGCAGGCTCGATTACCGGCTTTCTCGGCGTATTTGCCTATCTGGGTGCCTCGCTGGCCGGATGGCCGCTGTCGCAGGTGATTGAACGCTACGGCTGGTCAGGGATGTTCAGTTTGCTCTCGATTGCCGCCGTCCTGATGGGTTTATTACTGATGCCCTTGCTGATGGCGGGCATCACCGCTTCTCGCAGTCACATAACGTCATAAAAAGGGCTGAATAATGAAAACAACGCTTCTCTCTACCCTCATTGCTTCCGGGATCGCACTGGCTACCTTAACCGGTGCCGCACAGGCCAAAGGCCGTCTGGTGGTGTACTGCAGCGCCACTAACGAAATGTGCGAAGTGGAAACCAAAGCATTCGGTGAAAAGTACGATGTTAAAACCTCGTTTATCCGCAACGGTTCCGGCAGCACGCTGGCGAAGGTGGATGCCGAGAAGAAAAACCCACAGGCCGATGTCTGGTACGGCGGCACGCTGGATCCGCAGTCCCAGGCCGGTGAGATGGGGTTACTCCAGCCCTATAAATCGGAAAACCTGGAACAGATCATGGAGAAATTCCGCGATCCGGCCAAGGTGAAGGGCAACCTCTCCTCTGCGGTCTATGTCGGGATCTTAGGCTTTGGCGTTAACACCCAGCGCCTGAAAGAGAAAAATCTGCCGGTGCCCAAATGCTGGAAGGATCTGACCAAACCGGAATACAAGGGCGAGATCCAGATTGCCGATCCACAAAGCTCCGGCACCGCCTATACCGCGCTGGCGACCTTCGTCCAGCTGTGGGGGGAAGATCAGGCCTTCGACTACCTGAAACAGCTGAACGGCAACGTGTCTCAGTACACCAAATCCGGCATTGCCCCGGCGCGTAACGCCGCACGTGGTGAAACCGCCATCGGCATCGGCTTCCTGCACGACTATTCGCTGGAAAAAGAGCAGGGTGCACCGCTGGAACTGATCTCTCCCTGCGAAGGCACCGGGTATGAAATTGGCGGTGTAAGCATTCTGAAGGGCGCGCGCAACGAAGAGAACGCGAAGCTGTTCGTGGACTGGGTGCTCTCCAAAGAAGCGCAGGAGCTGGCGTGGAAGAAGGGCAAATCCTACCAAATCCTGACCAACACCACAGCCGAGACCTCACCGAACTCGCTCAAGCTCGATGACCTCAAGCTCATCAGCTATGACATGGACAAGTACGGCTCCACGGACGTGCGTAAAGCGCTGATCAATAAATGGGTCAGCGACGTGAAGATGGGTAAATAAGCCCGCGAACAGTGGTCATCGCCCGGCAGCATTCATTTGCCGGGCATCCAACACCCGGAAAATTTATGTCACAGACACATGCTCTTCATCCCGCCAAAAAACGGGATGCGGTATTCCTGTGGGTTTTACTCGGCTGGCTGGCCTTTGCCCTGCTGCCGAGCTGGAGCCTTGATTACGGCCTGCTGGAGTCGACCGGGGATGAGATCCTCGACGCCTACGGCTGGTCCCAGTTCAACATCAGCTGGCTGTGGTACCTGCTGCCGAGCTTGCTGCTGGTACGCCCGTTTAACGAAGCAAAGCGCGAGCAGCGCAGCCGCCACTACCTTGACGCGGGCTGGGCACTGCTGTGTATGGCGTTCGTGGTCATCAGCGCCACCGTGGAAGGACGCGGTTTAGGCTATGCCACCATCGTGCTGTTTGTCGCCCTGGGCGCCATCATGACGCTGGCCCTCACCCGCCTGGAGTGGCTGGGCGGCGATCGTTTTGTCATCGGCTCGCTGATTACCATCGTGGCGTTGATCGGGATTTTTATCGTCTGGCCGAGCATCGCCATTTTCATTCCGATGTTCACCAACGACGCAGGTGAATTCGCCCCGCTGGCGTTCATGAATGTGCTGTCCCAGGCGCACATTATTCAGGTCATCATCAATTCAATTATGCTGTCGATTGCCGTCGGGATCGGCTGCACCTTCTTTGGGCTGGTGTTGGCGATATACACCACGCGCATCGCCAAACGCAGCGCCATCATTGGCCGTATCTTCTCGATTCTGCCCATCGTTACCCCGCCGTTCGTGGTGGGGTTGGGCGTTACACTTATGATGGGGCGCTCTGGCTATATTACGGAGCTGATGGTGGACTGGTTTGGGTTAACCAACACTAACTGGCTGTACGGCTTCACCGGCATCTGGCTGGCGCAGGTGCTGGCCTTCACGCCGATGGCCTTTATGATCCTCGACGGCGCAATCAAAACCATCCACCCGTCGCTGGAAGAGGCCTCGTACACCCTACGCGCCAGCCGCTGGCAGACCTTTAACGGCGTCTTCGTGCCGCTGCTGAAACCGGCGCTGGCAAATGCGTTCTTAATCGTGGTTGTGCAGTCGCTGGCCGATTTCAGTAACCCGCTGGTGCTGGGCGGGAACTTCGACGTGCTGGCCACGCAGATTTACTTCTACATTACCGGCTCACAGTTGGATTATCAGGCGGCGAGTACCCTCGGAGCCTTCCTCCTGCTGTTCTCGCTGCTGGTGTTCTGCATTCAGTACATGTGGATCGGCAAGCGCTCCTACGTAACCGTATCCGGTAAATCGTACCGCGGAGACGTGCAGCCGCTGCCGGTGACGCTGGTGTGGAGCGTGATCGCCCTGCTGGCGGTGTGGATCGCCTTTAACGCCCTGCTTTACGGCAGCATTTTCTACGGCAGCTTTACCGTCAACTGGGGCGTGGATTACACCCTGACGCTGGATAACTTTATCAAGCTGTTCGGGCAGGGGATGAGCGACGGCGCGTGGCCTTCGCTGCTAGATACCCTGCTCTACGCCGGGATTGCCGCGCCGATCACCGCCGTCTTCGGCCTGCTGATTGCCTGGGTTGTAGTGCGCCAGCAGTTCCGGGGTAAAAAGACCATCGAGTTCACTACCATGCTGTGCTTTGCCGTACCGGGTACCGTGGCGGGCGTGTCGTACATTCTGGCCTTTAACAGCGCGCCGGTGTACCTCACGGGCACCGCCGCCATCGTGATTATTTCCATGGTAATGCGTAACGTGCCGGTGGGCATTCGCGCCGGGATCGCGGGATTAGGGCAGATCGACAAGTCGCTGGACGAGGCTTCGCTGAGCCTGCGGGCCGGAAGCCTGCGCACCATCACCCACATCCTGCTGCCGCTGCTGCGTCCGGCCATTTTATCGGCACTGATTTACAGCTTTGTGCGTGCCATTACCACCGTCAGCGCCATTGTGTTCCTCGTCACGCCGGATACCCGCGTGGCAACGGCCTACATTCTGAACCGTGTGGAAGACGGTGAATACGGCGTGGCGATTGCCTACGGCTCGATCCTGATTGTGGTCATGCTGGCGATCATTTTCCTCTTTGACTGGCTGATCGGCGAGGCGCGTATCTCCCGTTCTAAAGCCAAAAACCGGGCGTAACACTATGACTGAGAAACATTTTGTTGAACTGCGCAACGTGACCAAACGCTTTGGCGCAAACACTGTAATTGAAAACATCAACCTGGCGATCCCGCAGGGACAAATGGTAACGCTGCTCGGCCCGTCCGGCTGCGGTAAAACTACCGTGCTGCGCCTGGTCGCCGGGCTGGAAAAACCGACGGAAGGACAGATTTACATTGATGGAGAGGATGTGACCCACCGCTCCATTCAGCAGCGCGATATCTGTATGGTGTTTCAGTCCTACGCGCTCTTCCCGCATATGTCGCTGGGCGAGAACGTGGGCTACGGTCTGAAGATGCTGGGCGTTTCGCGCCCGGAGATAAAATCACGGGTCAAAGAAGCCCTGGCGATGGTTGACCTGGAGGGGTTTGAAGATCGCTACGTGGATCAGATTTCCGGCGGCCAGCAGCAGCGCGTGGCGCTGGCCCGCGCTCTGATCCTCAAACCCAAAGTGTTGCTCTTTGATGAACCGCTGAGCAACCTCGATGCGAACCTCAGGCGCAGCATGCGGGACAAAATTCGCGAACTGCAAAAGCAGTTCAACATCACCTCGCTGTACGTGACGCACGATCAAAGCGAGGCGTTTGCGGTCTCCGACACCGTGCTGGTGATGAACAAGGGCAACATTATGCAGATTGGCTCGCCTCAGGATCTCTATCGACAGCCGGCGTCTCGCTTTATGGCGAGTTTTATGGGGGATGCCAACCTCTTCCCGGCGCGCTTCAGCGAGGATGTCGTGGAAATCTACGGCTACCGTCTGCCGCGACAGCTACATTTTGCTACGCAGGGCGAAGGTACGGTCGGTGTACGTCCGGAGGCGATTACGCTAAGCCAGCGCGGCGAGGAGAGCCAGCGCTGCACTATCCGCCACGTCGCTTATATGGGGCCGCAGTATGAGGTGATTGTCGACTGGCACGGGCAGGAGATTTTACTTCAGGTGAACGCCACGCGCCTGCAACCGGACGTGGGCGATGCGTACTACCTTGAGATCCATCCGTACGGGATGTTTATGTTGGCGGAGGCTGCGTAATGAAATGCGAAACGGTAACGCGGGTTACCGTTTCGCGTCTTCGCTTTTAATACCATAACCAGGTTTCGGGTAACGTATAAGACCGTTGCAGTAACCCGTGGCGAAAAATATATAAACAAGCAATATAAAAATGCCTGACGTTAAGCCGCTGGCAAACTTTGTCTCTAAGCTTATAGACCTCCTTTTGAGAACAACAAAACATCGTTGCCATCTCTTCGATATCCTTTCCGCACAGAAACGCATTAATTAATGCAACCTCTCTTTCTTCTATTTTTATTCGCACCGGCGGTGACCATTTATCCGGCATTGCAATAGAGATTTTATTAAGGATCATCAGCGATATATTTTCTGGGCTGGTTTTCATATCAACAGTGTCTCCACAGGGTTTTACGCTGAAGGGCAAGCTCACGGGTTGATTCATACAAAGCATAATAGCCTTAGTTCGCTCAAACATAGCCGAGAGAAACCGCCACCCGTGCTCAAGGTCGTTCATCGGCATTCTGCTGTCTACCAGAACCACACACTCTCGATGTGAGGTTTCAAGTAGTGTAAGATCCTGAATATGTTTAAGAGACATACAGTGTTTCAACCCATGAAAGAGATAACTATCCTGTGTTATCAGAACGTTTAATGGCATGAAATTTACACCCAAATGCATTTTAAAGACAAAAAGACTCCAGCCTCTTAACATTAAGAGGCGGAGATATAATTAAAAAAATAACGGCATCAGTCTGATTTAGCGCACACTAATACCGTACGCCGCAAATCGCTAATGCTCCATATTTCACCCTGTAACTTCCGCACCTTAAATAAAAAGACCTTTTGTGCTGAAGTGAGTTTTTCAGATAAAGAGTCAGGTAGTGTTTCACTAATATTCTTCTCTATCCCTTCTCTTTTAAATTCATTAAAAGAGTGACGGTTATCTCCAGAATAACGCAGTCGGGCATAGCGATCGACGATATAGCGCTGGTTGTTGTAGGTCACGACCCCATACTCGGTAATGTAGCTGAGCTCATCTGGAACGAAGTGAACGACGAGATGGATGTTGGCGACGATCTTGTCATGGTCTTTACCCAGCTCAAGATTCATATCTGCTGTGCAATCCAGCACGCGGGTATCCTTGGGCACATACAGCAACGCACCAATAAATACCGCGATCAACAACATAGCAAGGCTAGCCCACTTTAGTCGAGACGAAGTTTTTACATTCACTAAATTCCCCTTCACTATCGACCGTACATTTTGCGACAAAGATTTCAAGAAGCTCAGTTTTCTCATGCACTTTACTGTCATCGTAAAAAATATAGGCAGGCGTTGAACACTTCGTCAGCAATTTCATCCCGTTTCCTTCAGAGAAATAGTGTTCCACTCTCTTTGCATTCACTTTGCTGTGATAAAAGATCTTGCACTGCTGCACTTGTTTTAAAAGCGTGACATCCTCACGTTTGTCGAAAAAATTGAGATATAAAGCGATTGCTAATCCAATAATAATGAACAACACGCCGGTCCATTTAATCAACCGGGTCTTATGTACACTGGGCTCTTTTTCAGGTTTTGAAATCGCCTGCATCACCAAATAGTCTCTGGACTTTTCATTGACCTGAAGATTTTCCAGCGCCAACTCAAAGCCTTGTTTAGGGACAGTTTTGAGCACATCATGAATTCCAAACTCAGTGAAAATCTTACGCAATATACTGATATTATTATTCAAACTATTACTGGATGGGGTTAATCCAAAATCGCCCCAAACCTTCTGCAAAAGTTCTTCTCTGGTCATTAGCCGGTTATTATTCTCCAGGAGTACGAGAAGAAGCCTGCATGCCGGATTAGAAAGCACATGTTGCGTTTTTCCATCCGACACTGTCCTTTCAGCAACGTTGAAAGAGACATTATTGTTTAATATGAAATGCATAACACTGTCACCAGCTCCAATATTAATCCACACTCTTCATGGCGTTAATGCCGATAGCTAGTTTAGCGTATTGGAATAAAGTGACAAAATACCCGTTCAATTGCGTATCATACTGTCTGGAAATTTTTACTTACGTCATGACAAATTATAATCAACGACTCTCTTATTTCCTGTTTTTCATCTGAAAATGTAACCGTCTGGCGGCAAGATACTCCCGTAACTGCGACTGACTTAATGCGCAGGAAAAGAGATAGCCCTGCTGAATAACAATCCCCATATCGCGCAGCAGCTGTGATTGTTCAGAGGTTTCAACCCCTTCAGCAATGATGCCAAGACCCCGCGCTTTCGCCAGGCCAGCAACCATCGCTGCAATGGATGTTGACGCTTTATCAGAGGAAAGATGCTTAACGAAAAGCTGGTCCACCTTCACCCCGTCCACGCTAAATTGCTCAAGGTATTCCAGATTAGAGCAGCCGGTACCAAAATCATCCAGATAGATCTCGCCCCCCGCCAGCTGCAACTTCAGAAAAGCGCCCGTAACCTCAGGCGTAGGCGGCAATGGTTGCTCTTCGGTGACCTCGACCACCAGACAATATTTTTCCAGAGGAATGGATGCCAGAAACGAGAGCGTATCAAACACAAAGCCGGGCTTCGCGACCTGTGAAGAGCTCACATTGAGCGAAAGATGAAGCCCAACAGGCAGCAATGCATCCAGTTCGTTAATATCTGCCGCAACCTTGCGCATCAGGTGTTGCATCATTTCAGGCAACAGACCATTCTCGTCAAATGCGCGGATAAGCGCCAGGGGTGAGGCATTCTCCTCAGAGAGTGACCAGCGCATTAATATTTCCAGCCCGTACAAACGCTGGGTCCGGCTGTTAATCAGCGGCTGATAATAGGGAACGATCTCCCCCATCATAAGCGCGCAGTAGAGATCGATATTGTTCAAGGGCAACGCAGTCATTTTCATCACTCCACCGTAATCAGCATCACAGTGGAGCCCGAAAACTCACCTGCCGCCACGCTGCCATTTGTATGAAGAACTGATTTCACAACGACATTTTCCTGTTCGGCGACGTCCAGAGTGAAGCCCGACGTGCCGAGTACGTTGTCATTCATATAAAGCTCGGAATAGAGACTGCCGTCGTCACGCAGCTGCACGTTGTCTGCGGAGTAGATATACAGCTTGAGCGTCTGTGATGTCGTACAGTTAATACTGACGTTTTCACTGACCTCATGCCCATCAAGCTCCTGACGCGTCAGCGTGCCGTGGTCGAGGGTCAGTACGTCCTGATTGAAATCGCAGGAACCGCTGGGCTGTGGAGCAACACCACAAATACTCCCAGGCATCATAGGGTGGCCCTGAAAAGCGCTTTGGTTGACGTTTGACGCGTTGTTACCAAGGTTTTTGCCCGCTGCGTAAAAAAAACCCACGCACTCTTCCCAATTGACAGCCACACCGCTGTGCCGCGTCGTGGACGAATAAGGGAACGTGAAAATGGTTTTAAACTGCTGACTTACCTCACCCATTGTCTCTGCGGTGATCAAAAACGGATAGGACCCCGCGTCCCAGGAACGCTCTATTCCTGGTCCTGAAGTCCCCGCAACATTATGTCTGTGTCCGATGATCAGAGTACAGGCCGAGAGCTGATAGCATGGATTTGGCGTTGCGTCATTTTCATCCCAGTCGGCAATCGTGAAAGTGTAGTCGTAGCAGGAGTTCGAGCCGCACGATTTGAGGGTGTCGATCCAACTCCAGATTGAGGCTGAAGCGGTGTGACTAAATGCCATGCCGAGAAACAGAAGAAGCGCAAAGAGCATTTTTTTCATGGAGTATTCTCCTACTGATACTGAATTTTCAGCGTGGCTGACGCGCTAAACACGCCCGTTTCCACGGTTGATGCGCCATCTTTAATCGGCGCGGCCTGCAAAACGGGCACCTCCGGCCAGGTAAACGGCATCCAGGTATTTAGCGGCATCGATTCTCCGTTCATATACAATTTGATCCCCAGCCCTTCGCGGTCTGTGGCCAGATAGTCGTCGCTAAACGAGGCTGCCGCGCCTTCAAACTGCATCTCCAGATCGTTGGAGGTCAGATCTTCACAGACCAGCGAATAGTCGATGGTTTTCATAAAGTTCTCACCGTCCAGCTGGCGCGCCTGCAGGTTGCTGCCAAAATCCACGTGGACGGTTTCACCGTTGTTGATTTCACACACTCCCTCCACGACCACGCCGGTGACGTTTACCGTCAGGGATGACCAGGCCACTGGATTGGCCAGCAACAAAGCGATAAGCAGAGCAAAACGTGAACTAGTCATAATTAAGCCTGAAGTGGATCAGCGCCTGCCATGCCCCCGCCACCAGCGGTGCAGAGGTACGTTCCGGCGTGAGATAATAAAAAAGCGTGTTGTTATCTGACTCCAGCAACAGCGGATGCCCCTCATCGTTAAGACGAACCGAACGGTGCAGTCTGTCGGTCAGGTGTAGCCCTAACCCGCTGGCCCCGGTCACGCGGACCAGGCCCGGATTAAACAACTCTCCCGGCGCAACAAAGCTGACCGTGACCGAAGGCTGATCCCGACTCCAGAGCAAATCGCCGCTCCACGCATCGCGTACTGAGGTGGGTGATGGCATACAATCCTCCAGATGGATCTCCACCCGCACCGGCGTACCCTGGTTGCCTGGCTTTTTAAGCGCACCCGTTGCCGTCGTCCCCATGTCCACCTCCTGCCACGCGGAGTCCATCTCCAGACGGCAGGCGCTTTCCGTCAGCGCACCGCGCACGTGCAGCAGCCCATAGTTGCCATCGACCAATTCGTCCGCGGCATTTAGCGATCCTGCCAGCAGCATCAGAGCGAGCCCGCTCCCCTTTTTCCAGTACGCGATAGTCATGCCACTCTCCCGACGGTTATTTTTTCTTTTCCTGCGGAACGGCTTTGCACTCGTTGCCGCCACAGCTGAAGATCAGCTTTGCGCGGCCACCGAAGTCGTTGACGTAAGTTAGCACTGGTGCGCTGCCGAGCGCAGCAGCAGAAGGTGTCAGCACCAGCTGACCTTTCGGCTCAACCATAATCGGCTTGAAGCCTGCCGCCGCTTTGCCAGTGAGCGTCGAAGACGCATTCACCAGCGAGATGTAATACGGCGTCGGATTATTCACGCGGTATTTATCCCCTACCCGCGTCAGGGTCAGCTGTTCCTGAAACGGCGTGGAATAATCGGCACGCTGCACTTCAATAGCGGCCGGGCGATAAAAGAGCTTGATGCGGGTCTGGAGCGCCAGTTGCAGCGTATTAGGCTTGCTGCTTTTGGGCGGGATCTCGCGCAGATTGAAATAGAACAGCGACTCCCTGTCCTGTGGCAGGCGCTGGATCCCCGCGGTGGATTGCACCTTGATTTGACTCTGCTCGCCTGGTTCAATGCGCTGAACCGGCGGCAGCAGCACCAGCGGATCGGTGATTTTTTTACCCTGTGCATCTTCCACCCATCCCTGCGCCAGATACGGCAGTGTTTTATTTTCATTGGTCAGGCGCAGGCTGACGGATTTTGCCGCGCCGTCAAAAATCACCCGAGTTCTGTCCAGCGATATGGCGGCTGTCGCCACGCCTGAAACCATCAGTGCCAGGCCCGTCAGGGCGGAAATTCGCACAATTGTCATCTTGATTAACTCATCTCGTTGTTCAGGCCGGTTATTCCGGCGCACAGGTTAAAAGCAAATTCTCCAGCACGGCTGGCAGCACGGCCGGCAGGTTTACCACGCAGCGGGCTTGTCCATCCCATTTGACGGTCATTTTGCCGTTTGGCTGAATGCCGCTTAGCCAGACGCTTCCTTCGTCATTCACCACCCCCGTTTCCTGGTTTTTCTCGTTCATCACCGAGGCCCCAAATGGCGGGAAGCTCCCGTCAGCCTTGCGGATAAAGGCCATCGCTTTACCACCTGCAATCACGTCAAACTGGCGATAGCCGATCGCCCCTTCGGTGAGCGTGGCCTGTGAGACCGATCGGGTGACGTCAGCGTTTTCATCAAGCTTGTCAACGTCAATGCGGATCGGATTGCGGTAGTAGCTGTTCACATCGCCAATCACCGCTTTCCCGAATCGGTTGGTTTTCACCGAGGCGCCGAATCCCTTCACGGGCACGCCGTCGACGCCTGCGGTATCCACCAGTACGCGGCTGCCGCCCCGCGCGTTCGAGCGGTGCGCTGCGCCCCCTTCGGTGGTCAGGGTCAGACCGCCGGTCACGTTCATGCCCAGCGCGGTATAACTGCCGGACTGATAGCTGGCGTTGGTCTGTACCTGCGCGCTATCGCCCTGCCAGGTGTAGTAGCCGTACGCCGTCGGGCCGCTGCGGGAAAGGCCGCTGCTGACCTGGAAGCTATTGTGTTCATCCACCCGGCCGTAATAGCTCACGCGATGTGTGTTATCGGTGCGGTTAATTGTGGCGCCATAGCTGAGCGAGGTGCCGTTACCTATCGGCAACGACACGGAAATGTATGCCCCGTCGTCTTTCAGGGAGTAGTACTCGCTGCGGTAGGCCGTAAGCGATACGCTCATGTTCTTGAATGGACCGAGATCGACATAGCGCGATAGCGACAGGCTTACGCGATCGTTATCCGCGCTGTTCCAGTAGGTCTGATGGCTGTAGTTGAGGTAAGCGCTCAGCCCGACATCACGGAAGCGTTTGTTAAACGACACCGTGTATTTTTCTTTCGGGCTGTGCGACGTGCCGCTGCCGTAGCGGGTATCGAGGTACTCCGACATACTCATAAAGTCGCGTTCGGAGAAACGATACCCGGCAAAGGTGACCTGGCTGTCGTACTCGTCGAAGGTTTTTGAGTAGCTCACCCGGTAAGAGGTACCGGACAGCGTTCCTTCAGAAGGCAATACCGCCCGCGACTGCGTTACGTCGAAGGCCAGCGCGCCGAGGATGAAGAGATCGCGCCCGATCCCCACCGACAGGGCATTATAGTCACCGCCGATCACCGAGCCGCCGTACAGCGTCCAGCCGTTGGCCACGCCCCAGGAGATTTCTCCCGAGGTGAACATCGGCCCGATCATGCTGTGCCCCCACTCGGAGGGTTTACCCGCTGCCAGCTTGTAGCGCACCGCACCCGGGCGCGTCAGGTAGGGAACCGAAGCCGTCGTGACCTGAAAGACCTGCACGCTGCCGTCCAGCTCTTCCACCCTTACGTCGAGCGTGCCAGAGATGGCATCATTCAGTTCCTGAATACGAAATGCCCCGGCGGCCACCTGCGTTTCGTGTATTACGCGTCCCTGCTGGCTGATGGTCACTTTACCGCCTGAACGGGAGATCCCCGTCACTTCTGGCGCGTAGCCACGCAGGCTCGGCGGCAACATGCTGAGATCGGAATTCAGGCTAACGCCGCTAAAGCGGAAGGTATCGAAGATATCGGAGCTGAGGTAATCTTCCCCCACCGTCAGCTTCGCTTTCAGTGAAGGAATGGCGCGGTAGAGGTAGTAACGGCTAAAGGCGAAATCCTTGTCCGTTTTCCCGTCACGCTTGTACCAGCTGGTCTGCCAGTCGGCGCGGGCACGCCATGGTCCCAGGTTGGCCCCCAGGACCCCATTCCCGCTGATATTTTGGCTGTCTGAACCGGTTTGATTCTGCTGCGCCTGAACATTGAGGTTGTAGTCGGCAATCACACCAGGGATACCCTCATCCCAGCGCGAAGGCGGATCCCAGTTTGGCGCAGTGTACTCCAGCCACGCCTGTGGGATCGCCAGATAAAGCGTGTCCTTTGCAAGGTCGACGCGCATATCCAGCCCTTCGAGACTGGCTTTGTCCAGACACTCACCGTCGCGCAGCCAGCGAAGATCGTCCATGACGCTGGCCTTCAGGTTGAAGCGAGAGAGCTGCTCTGGCGTCAGGCAAATCAGGCTGTCCCGGCCGTTTTCACCCTCGGGATAGACCACGATTCGCTCTTCGCGCAGGATGTCTTTGTTCACCATGATGCTGAAGGTGTAGTCGCCGGGCATGACGTAGCCTCGACGCGAAAAGTGGCTAAGATCGATATTGCTCTTGTCCTGCGTGTCCAGCACGTCGGTATTGAACTGAATATCATCGTCGGCCCAGCTTTTCGCCACCGGCACGATTAAAGCCAAAATCAGCACGCTGAGCGTTGAGCGTCGGAATGTCCGTATCGTTTTTTTCATCTCAGTAGTAATCCATTCTGAAGCGGATCAGAAACTGGTAATCCCCGGCTTTAAGCGGCTGTCCGTTGCTGACAAGCTGAAGCGAATAATTCAGGTTCATACTGCCCGCCGTGACCTCTCTGGCGGGAAACGCCACACCAGGCGCGGCGATATTGCCGTCAATATCGCGGATCGCCAGTTCAATGCCCTGCGCGTCTCCATGTACTGAAAATCGCTCTGTGCCGATCATGGGCTCGAACGTTATCTGGTAGTACTCGGAGTCATATTTGCTGTTCCCGGGTGTTGGCAGCATCAGGCAATTAATTAAGCGAACGGTGAAGGCACGGGTGGGGCCGTAACCTTTAGTCGCAATTTCCGACACGGGTGTATCGCCCATATCAATCGTTTGATCACGGCTATCGAGATCAATTGCACAGGGTGTGTAGAGCACCGCCCCCTGAATCAGGACGGCACCCTCCCCCAGGTTTGCAGCGAATAAAGGCAGGCAATAACCAGACAGGAGAAAAGGGAGTGTTTTAACTAATTTTGTTGTATTCGAAAATATATAACCCATAGCAAACCCTTTTCACTTATTCAGTCGGTATCGAATATCAGACGGCCTGCAAAGGCCGTCTGACGAATCATCGAAATAAGGTCAGGGCTTATTCGTAAGCCAGAGTCCAGTTAGTCACAGCGGTGAAATCACCTTCGGTTGGTGCTTCTCCACCGATGATGTATGCGGAATAGGTCAGAGTGTTGTCGCCATTAACCACGTTCTGTCCACTCGTGGCTTCACCCAGGGTGATAGTGTTGCTGTCGCCATCGGTCATCACGATGCCAACATCGGTTGCATTACCGGTTACGCCCAGTACTGCACCGTCAACGCTGGAATCCGCGCCGGAGAAGGTAGTGGTCACAGTGGTAGCGGTCTCAACAGAGCAGTTTTCCAGGTGAATGTAAAACGGAACCGGCGTAGAGGTACCGCCGTTCGCCACCGCGGAACTGGAAACCTGGCCGAGGCTAATGGTCTGATCTTCATCACCTGCCGCGATTGAACATGGCGCATCGATAACAGAACCGGTGAAGGTCACAACGCCGCTACCCTGGTCAGCCTGAGCACCGAAAGCAGCCATACCAGAAGCCAGAACCAGTGCAGTAAAGAGTTTGTTCATTTTCATAAATATCGTCCTGTAAATTAAGTGAATGACACACACATAAGATTTGTGATGGCTGAATTTGGGCAATAGATGCCCCGCCCGAAAATTGGGATTAATTAAATTATTCAGCAATCAAATAATCTCTTAAACATCATCATCAGCAAATTCAGTTGAACTTACGCATATCTCCCTGCGCTTCGCTGATGCAACAAATAATAACCCGACGATGAAAAAACAAAAGGCAAAATAAGCCATCAGATCAAAAACAAAAGACATTCTTAAATAAGAGATTTAATTAGAATAATAAAAATGAATTACACATCAATTAGTTTTTTATACTAAAATAAATAATAATGATAGATTATCATTCTAAAGCTTAACCTTTTAACCCACACCAACAGTCATAAACACGAGATTATCAAAGTGGATTTGTTGCTGGAGTGTGAAAATTAATTACATAAACTCAAAAAGTATCTGTGTCAGGAGACAATATCATTCGCACGCGAACAGAAATTATCTAGTTGGGATAGGCATCTGAATTGGTCAGAAAGAAATAATGGGAAGGGTATAAAGAGAATTATTCCCGGCCTGCATAACTGCTGACCGGGAATCAGGATTATCGCTGCGCGTTAAGCTCAGCAATATCTTTCGGCGTGGTGCGACAGCATCCACCGATTAATCTGGCACCGGCCTCCAGCCACTGGGGCAAATACCCCGCCAGCGTCTCGCACGCTTCACCGTGATGGTGCCAGGTTTTGGTCACCGCATCATAATGCTCGCCCGAGTTCGGATAGACCAACAGCGGCAGTGTCGTCAGGCTGTGCAGGTGTTTCAGCGCCGCGGTAGTGTTTTCCAGCGCGATACAGTTGATGCCCAGCGCCACGACCTGCGAATTATCTTTCAGGGCCGCGACAACTTCCCGCAGCGGTGTCCCGTCGCTCAGGTGCTCGCTGTCGCGCAGGGTAAACGAGAACCATGCCCGGGCGCGGGGATACTCAGCCACAAGTGCTGCCAGCGCCTTGATCTCCTCAAAGGAGGGCAGCGTTTCGCAAGCCAGCAGATCCGCCCCCGCATCCAGCAACGCCTCAATGCGCGGACGATGAAACGCGGTAAACTCTTCGGCGCGACGCACATAATCACCGCGATACTCAGAGCCATCCGCCAGATAGGCGCCATACGGCCCAACGGACCCCGCCACCAGCAGCGTGCCTGCATGCGGATTTTCCGCCAGATACGCTTCACGCGCCTTACGCGCCAGCTCCACGCTTTTGCCGATCAACGCGCGGGACTGCGCCTCGTCCAGACCGCGCGCCGCAAAGCCCGCAGGCGTGGCCTGATAACTGGCGGTGATCGCCACCTGCGCGCCCGCGCGGTAGTAGTCGAGGTGGACTTCACGGATAAGCTCCGGGTTTTCCATCAATACTTTGGCAGACCAGAGGTTGTCTGCAAGGTTGCACCCGCGCGCTTCCAGTTCAGTTGCCATTGCGCCATCCAGCACCACAAACGGCTGCTTTTCAAGGAGGGCGGTAAGCGGATTATTCTGCGACATGTTCAGGCTCCTGCGATGTCAGGTTTCGGGTCAGGTAGTAGGCACCATAACACAGGGCGACGAACGGCAGGCCACAATAAAGGGCAATGCGCTGGCTCGGATCAAACCACAGGCCGATACACGCCACCACGCAGAGGATAAACCCGAGCACCGGCACCAGCGGATACCACGGCGCGCGATAGTGCAGAGCAGACAGCGGCTGTCCGGACTGCAGATGACGACGACGGAAGACAAAGTGCGACGCGCAGATGCTGATCCACACCGCCACCACCGCAAAACCGGAAATGGCCGACAGCGCCACAAACACCGTGTCCGGCGCAACCACGCTTGAGAAGAGCGCCAGCACGCCACCGAGCATGGAAACGGAGAGCGCCGTCAGCGGCACGCCGTTTTTATTGACGCGGGCAAAGCAGCGCGGCAGCGTTTTCTCGTTAGAAAGCGACCACAGCATGCGCCCTGAGGCGTACAAGCCGGAGTTTGCCGCCGAGAGGATCGCGGTCAAAATCACAAAGTTAAAGATATCTGCCGCATACGGGATCCCGACTTTTTCAAACACCAGCACAAACGGGCTCTTTTCCACCCCGGCCTGCTGCATCGGGATCAGCGCCGCCAGCACAAACACGGTGCCGATAAAGAAGATGATCAACCGGGCAATGGTCGCACGGATCGCCACCGGAATAACCTTATGCGGGTTTTCCGTTTCGCCCGCCGCAATGCCGATAAGCTCGGTGCCGGAGAAGGCAAAGTTCACCGCCACCATGGTCATCAGGATCGGCAGGCCGCCATGCGGGAACCAGCCTTCAGCGGTAATGTTGCTCAGACCCGGCGCAGGCGAACCGTCCTGCATTGGAATAAAGCCAAAGATCGCCGCGCCGCCAAGAATAATAAAGGCGATGATGGTGATAACTTTCACCAGCGAGAACCAGAATTCGCCCTCGGCAAAGAAACGCGTGGAGATAACGTTAAGGCCAAAAATCACCACGCAGAAGACCACGCACCATACCCAGACGGGCACCTGTGGGAACCAGTACTGCATACAGAACCCGGCAGCGGTAAAGCTCGATCCTAGCGCCACCGTCCAGGTGAGCCAGTACAGCCACGCCACGGTATAGCCCGTCGCCGGGCCGAGGTAACGAGCGGCATAGACGTGAAACGCGCCGGTTTCCGGCATCGCCACCGACAGCTCGCCCAGACACTGCATCACCAGCCAGACCACCAGTGCGCCAATGAGATAGGCCAGCAGCGTGCCTGCTGCCCCGGTTGTCGAAATGATATAACCGGTATTAAAGAATAACCCTGTGCCAATCACGCCACCCAGCGAGAGCATAATCAGGTGGCGTGTTTTCATGGTGCGCTTTAGCTGCCCATTTTCTTGTTGTGTTTGCATATTACCTTCTATACGTATGGACATCTAAACATCCAAAGAAGGTGTGTTATACCGCGATTAACATAAAAAAGCTAGACGACCAGACGCAACCGGGCGCGTCGCGCACTGAGTCGGGGATGGGTTGTGAGGATCACATACAGAATCGGACGCCAGGCCATAAGCACCTCCGCAAGCAGATACTTACAGCATGGCGCGGACGGCTGTGATTCTGGCTCAGACAAAAGTCGTATCTGTCCGCTACCAGCTAAACCCTCTGCATGCTTCGCGCAGGCGAATCAAAAACTGACGCGCGTTGGTGGTCATCGCCGACTTTTGCGACCACACCGCGCAATACTGCGCCGACGGCAGTTGGGTGATGGGCAACGCCACCAGCTTGTCATCAAGCTGTAGCGGCTGACACATTGCCCGCGCGACCACCGTCAGATAGTCCGCGTTAAGCACCATATTCAGCCCCGTGATGACGGAATCGGTGCGCAGCGGGGTGATATCCACCTGTCGATAAAAATGGCTGAGCTCATTTTGTAGCTGCTGGTAGTAGCCCATGGACGACTCCGGCAGCAGCCATTTGGCCTGACGCAGCGCCATCAGATCGCGGGCTTCTGCCAGTGGGTGCCCCTTGCGTGCGATGATGCAAAACGGCGAGGTAAACAGCGGTTCGATCATCACCCCTTCCGGCGGCGCCATCGGATCCACCGAGCCGATAGCCATATCTATTTCACCGTTTCGTACGCCAGGCAGGAGCGAAGAGAGCTGCCCCTCCTTCACCGTCAGCAAGACCTGGGGCAGCGTTTTCTTGAACGCCTCGGCCACATCGGGAAAGACGGTCAGCGCAATAAGCGAAGAGAACCCCACCGTCAGACGCCCGTGAGTAAAATGGTTAATCTGCTCCACTTCATCCGCCGCACGCCGCAGCTCTTCAAGCACCCACTCCGCCCGTTGGGAAAACGCCATTCCCGCCTCGGTAAGAGCAATTCCCTCTTTGCTGCGCAATAAAAGTTGGGTGCCTAAAGTTTGCTCAAGCTCACGCAATGTACGGCTCAATCCGGGCTGCGAAACGCCCAGTTCCCGTGCGGCCGAACGGATACTGCCGCTGCGCGCCACCTGACGAAAGGCCTGAAGATGGCCGAGTTTTGGCAGATATTTCATCGCTCGCCCTATAACAAAAAAGCATCACCTATAGCAAAATTATATCTTCCCGCCTGTCTGGTAAACCCCTAGATTCAGAGTGCACACAACAATTCTCATCACACTCTGACGTCAGGCGGAAAACACAATGAAAAGCCAGTCACAGATGATTTTTTTACTTTTTATCGGCTATGTCGTGGTCTACATCGATAAAACCGTAATGGGTTTTGCCCTGCTGCCGATCGAAAAAGAGTTCGGGCTTACCACCGCGCAGCTGGGCTATATCACCGGGATCTTCTTTCTCGCCTACTCTCTCTTTCAGGTGCCTGCTGGCTGGCTAAACGACCGAATCGGCTACAAAACCATGCTGATCCTTTCTCTGTGCGCGCTGGGGATCTTCGCCCTCTGCTTTGGCGCGCTGGGTATGAGCGTTGGCCTGCTGCTGGTGTTTCGCTTTCTCTCCGGCCTGGGGCATTCCGGCTATCCCTGCTCCTGCGCGAAAGCGGTGGTCAGCAATTTTACGCTGGAAAAACGCACCTTCGCCCAGTCGGTCCTGCTCTCTTCCGCCGGGCTGGCGATGACCGTCGGGCCGATTGTGGCCGTCTCGGCGCTGGAACACCTGGGCTGGCACGCCTCCTTTGTGGCACTGGGGATCGTTGCCTGCGCCATCGCCCTGCTGATCGCCTTGCGCGTGCCGTATCAGAAACCCGCGCCACGCCAGGCCGCACATGGCCAACGCGAGGCGCTGTGGCGTAACCCCACGGTGCTGCTGCTGTTTTTCTCGGTGTTTTGCATCAATATCCCAAGCTATGGCCTGTTGGCCTGGCTGCCTAAATTCTTTGTCCAGAGCATGGGCATGCCGATTGAGGTGTCCGGTTATATCGTGGCGGCTGGCGGCGCGGGGATCTGGCTTTCGTCGTTGTGCACCGGCTGGCTGGTCGGAAAATACTTCCACCACCGCGAGCCACAGGTGATTTTGATCTGCGCACTGGTGAGCGCTGCTGCCATTCTCGGCATCTTCCACACCGCCACGGCGGTGAGTGCCAGCATCCTGCTGTTCGTGGGGGAGATCTTCCTGATGGCCACCTTTGTGACCGCGTTTACCCTGCCAATGAAACGCCTGCCGGAGAACATCATGGGCTCGGCCATCGGGCTGATAAACACCGGAGGGACGCTGGGGGCTTCGTTTCACCGGTTGTTATTGGCTATCTCGTTGGAAAAAGCCACAGTTATGAAAGCGCATTTATTTTCTTGTCACTGGCAATGGTGTGCGCGGGCGTGGCGATAGTGCCATTGATAAAAAAACCTGCGCCCTCACTGCCGGTGACTGACTGAAGGAGACTGTCATGAAAAGTAGCACTGAAAACCTTATCCGCGACGTTCACGACGAGGTGATCCGCTGGCGCAGGCATATTCATGCCAACCCGGATCTCTCATTTCAGGAAAAGCCGACCGCAGATTTTATCGCCCGTGAACTGGCGAATCTGCCGGAGCTGACGATTAGCCGCCCGCTGGAGAACAGCGTGGTGGCGGTATTACAGGGTGAAAAACCCGGCCCGATGTGGGCACTGCGTGCTGATATCGACGCCCTGCCGCTGCAGGAAGAGAGCGGTGAAGCATTCAGCTCAACCAAACCCGGCGTAATGCACGCCTGCGGTCACGATGCCCACACCGCCATGCTGATGGGCGCGGCGAAAGTGCTTTGCCACCTGCGCAGCCAGCTGTGCGGCAGCATCAAGTTTATCTTCCAGCCTGCCGAAGAAGTGCCGCCGGGCGGCGCGCGCGAACTGGTGGAGAAAGGTGTGGTTGACGATGTCGAGAAGATCTTCGGTCTGCACGTTTTCCCGACCAGTCCTACCGGTAACATTACGCTGAAAGAAGGGGTCTATGTCGCCTCCAGCGATAATTTTGATATCACAATTTTCGGCCGGGGCGGACATGGCTCAATGCCGCAGTTCTGCATCGACCCGGTGGTAATCGGCGCTGAAGTTGTCACCGCGCTGCAAAACGTAGTGGCGCGTAATCTCGACCCGATTAACGCCCCGGTGCTGACCATCGCGACCTTCCAGGCCGGTGACAGCTATAACGTGATTCCGGACAGCGCCCGCCTGGCCGGAACGGTGCGTACTCATAATCAGCAGGTACGCGAGCAGGTACCGCAGCTGGTGCAGCGTATTGTCGAGGGCGTCGTCAGTGCCCACGGCGCGCGCTGTGAGATCCGCTGGCAGCAGGGTTACGCCGTTGGCAACAACCATGCCGACACCAATGCCATCGCCAAAGCGGCGATTGCAGCGCACTTCGAAGAAGGAACGCTGCAGCTTGCCGATCGGGCCCTGTTTGGCAGCGAGGATTTCTCCTCGTATCAGGAGAAAGTCCCGGGAACGTTTCTGTTCATCGGCTGCGGCAACGAGGAAAAAGGCGCGGTCTGGAACGTCCACAATCCACACTTTCGCATCGACGAGGCCGCGCTGGCAGTGGGCGTGAAAACGCACGTTGCGCTGGTGAGCCCGCTGTTTGAGGAGATTTGACCCCTCCCATCCTGACATTGCCCGGCGGCGCGTCGCCTGCGCCCCCCGGCGCAATGGTTGGTAAATCCGTCAATCAGTTCTATAGTCGTCACAGTTTCTTAGTAACCAGGACTGACTGATGCGCTTTAACGGACTGACCAAAGGTTTCTTTATCTTTATTCTCGCCCTCGTGACGTGGGCGTTTTTCGACGTGCTGTCGCCCTACTTCTCCGCCATTCTGTGGGCCGCCATTCTGACCGTTATCTTTAATCCGGTAAAAAACAAGCTGCGCGCCGCACTGGGAGATCGCAACGGGCTGGCCTCGCTGCTGACCATCGGCATTATCTGCCTGATTGTCTTTATCCCGTTGATGGTGATCTTCTCCTCGCTCGCCATTGAGCTGAACGTGGTGTACACCAAACTGCAGGAGAACAACACCCAGTTCCCGGAGGTGGTGGCGAGCATCTTTAACCATCTGCCGGACTGGGCCAGCGGTTTCCTCGCGGATCACAACCTGACCAACGCCGCGCAGATCCAGAAAAAACTCTCCGATGTCGCCCTGCAGGGCGGGCAGTATCTGGCGGGCAGCGCGTTTCTGATCGGCAAAGGGACATTCGGCTTTGCCATTAGCTTCGGCATCATGCTGTATCTGCTGTTCTTCTTGCTGAAAGACGGGCCGTTCCTGGTGCGCCAGATCCTCGACTCCCTGCCTCTGTCCGATTTCGCCAAGCAGCACCTGTTCGCAAAGTTTGTCGGCGTCTCGCGGGCGACGGTAAAAGGCACGGCGGTTGTCGCGGTGGTTCAGGGCACGCTCGGCGGGATTGCGTTTGCCATTGCCGGTATCGACGGCAGCATCCTCTGGGGAGCGCTGATGGCCTTCCTCTCCCTGGTGCCTGCGGTGGGGTCGGCGATTGTCTGGGTTCCGGCTGCCATTTTCCTCTTCGCGACGCATCAGATCTGGCAGGGGCTGTTCATTGTCGGCTTCTTCGTGATTATCGTCGGGCTGGTGGATAATATCCTGCGCCCGCTGCTGGTAGGCAAAGACACCAAAATGCCGGACTACCTGATCCTGATCTCAACGCTTGGCGGCATGGAGCTGTACGGCATTAACGGCTTCGTGATTGGCCCGCTGATTGCCGCGCTGTTTATCGCCTGCTGGAACCTCTTCTCCGGTCGCGATCATGCGGGTAACGCCGAAGAGCTGGATGCCGCGTTTATTGAAGAAGGGAAAAATCCTCCAGATTTATAAACCGCTGACGATAACCTTCCCAACAGGCGGCACTGTGCCGCCTTTTTTTTCGCCTTAAATCAAACGTTTTCTATAATTTGAAAGAACGCCATCCTTCTTTGGTCGTAAAAGGATCACCAGGTGCGAATCGCGACGATAACAAACTGGGCCTACGGTGCCACGGTCTGCCTGACCCTCGCTTCCGGCATCATCATGCTGATGGCGTCCAATGCTGACACCCTTGAGCGTCAGGCCGTTGAACAGCGGCAGAAATTTGATGCGCTCACGGAAGATATCGAAACCGATATCTGGGCGCAGTCTGATTTAGCCCGCCTGTACGTGATTAAAAAAGATCCGCAGATCCTCAGGGAATACAACCAGTCAGAGAACAAGCTGAAGAGTACCGAACTCCGGCTGGAAAAACTGCAGGATGTCGGCGCGTCAGATGATGAGCTGTCCCTGCTGCATGAAGGGATAAAAATCGTCGATGAGCTACAGGACGAACAGCAGGCCGCCCTCACCCACACGGCGCAGGGAGAAGATGCGCAGGCCATCGCCCTGCTCTACGGTGCGCCCTATGAGCAGGAGCTGGAACGCGCCCAGAATCAGATCGATCACTTCCGCCAGATACTCGACAAGCGGGTGATCGCTTCCGTTCAGGAGGCAACCAAAAAATCGAAAACGCTGCGGACAATCTCTGAAATGATGGTTGGCCTGACCGCCCTGCTGTTCCTGTTTGTGCTTGGCTTTATCTTAAAACGGCGCGTGCTGCGCCCGGTGGTACGCCTGAGCGATGTGGTGCATCGCCTGGCGTCGCAGGACTATGCCGTAGAAACACCCAATTTCAACCAGATCGATGAGATTGGCGATATGGCGCAGGCGATTCGTATCTTTCGTGAAAATGGCCTTGCGCGGCAACGTCTGGAAAAAGAGCGCGACGCCGACTGGGCCATCCGCGAGCTGCTGGCGCGCATGACCCAGCGGCTGCAGGGGTGTGAGAACTTTGCGGACGTGATTAACGTAGCGGAGCTGTTCGCCCCCAATATCGCGCCGGGAATTGCCGGGCGGCTCTATATCCTCGACCGCGATCCGTGGCAGATGCGCTGCGTCGCACAGTGGCTTTCGCCGCCAGGAGAGGATACGCCTTTTCATCCCGATGAGTGCTGGGCGGTCAGACGTGGGCAGAGCCATCCTCCGGTGAATGGCGAGCCGGATATCGCCTGCTACCATCTGCCGGCGTCGCACACGCATACGTCGCTCTGCGTTCCTATGATTGCCCAGGGCGAAGCCATTGGGTTGCTCTCCTTCCAGAACATCACTGCGGAAAATGCCCCTTCCCGCGCCTATCTGGAGCTGATGGCTGAAGCGCTCGGTCTGGCGCTGGCCAACCAACGTCTGCGCGATGCCCTGCTGGAAAAAGCCCTCTTCGATCCGCTCACCGGCTTGCGTAACCGCCATCATCTGGAAGATACCCTGCGCACCCAAATGGCGCAGGCGGTGCGCAATGAAGAGCCGGTAAGCTGCATGATGATCGACATCGACCACTTCAAAAGCATCAATGACCGCTTTGGTCATGAAGCGGGCGATCAGGTCATCAAAAGCGTGGCCACCATCATACAACGCGCCGTACACGACAGCGGGCTGGCATTCCGCTATGGCGGCGAAGAGTTTCTGGTGTTGCTTTCCGGCGTCGATGAAGAGGCGGCGCAGGCGTGCGCCAAAGAGATTTATAACGGCGTGCATGAACTGTCGCTGCGCTATGGGCTTTCAGAGATTGGCCCTGTGGATGTGTCGATTGGCGTCGCCAGCTATCCGCAGCACGCTCAGAGCGATAACCTGCTGCGCGCTGCCGACGTGGCCTTATACCGGGCGAAAGAGCTGGGCCGTTCGCGTATTGTGAGCTTTGGGATGCTGGAAGCGGGCTGACGGTGATTTTCGCGCCCTGAGCTTCACCGATTCAGGCGCGCGTGATCGCCCAGAGCACCACAATCCCCAGCGCATTACTCCGTTTTTCCACGTACAGGGTAGAGTTGGAATAAACGTTACCCTTCGGGTTACAGATGCGGATCTCTTTTTTTAACTCCGGCTCGTAGACTTCTGCCCCCGAGCAGCTGTGGCGGGTACTGGATTCATACCGGTAAGGTTTGCTCCATGAGGAATAGTCTCCCTCCAGTAGCCAGGCCGTTGTAAAAATCACGAACATGGCAACCGGCAGGCTGCAAATGAAGAAGCCGAGGTATAGTTTTATCGCGCCAGCAACACGCTTGCCTTTGAGTCGTCCCTTTCTGATAAAAATAACCATCGGCACCAGCGCCAGCAGCAACGCCCCTCCGGCCAGATACTGCTCCCCGCGGATCGTAAGGTATGTCACGCGATAAACGTTAACTGACCAGACCACAAAACCAGATAGCAGGGCTATACCGCCCGCGATGAGTGGGAGCCAAAAGGTATAAGTCTCTTTTTTCATGGTGGACATATCCTTGTCATTTTTGGTTGGTGAGAAGATCAATCATCGCCCGGGTGGCCGCCGACTGGCGTCGGTGTGGCGCGAAGAGCACGGAGAACGGCCGCGACCGTCCACGCAGGTGTGGCAGCACCTCGACTAACTGCCCGCGCTGTATCCTGTCGCGGACGATAAATTCATAGCTCTGGCAGATCCCCATCCCCTGTTCCGCCAGCGAAACCACGCCGAGTACATCGTCTGAGATTTCGATAGTTGAACCCGGCAGCCAGTCAATATCACGTTCCTCATCACGAAACACCCAGGGGGCAATGCGCCCGGTACGCGGCATGATAAAGGGCAGACAGGTGTGACGATGCAACTCCTCCAGCGTCTGCGGGCTCCCCATGCGGTGCAGGTAATCAGGCGATGCGACCAGCAGCAGCGCCGCGTCCTCCAGCTTGCGTGCGACTAACCCACTGTCGGGCAACTGACCGAGGCGAATCGCCAGATCGAATCCCTCCGCAATCAGATCCACGTTGCGATTGGTGATGTTCAGCTCCACCTTTACGCGTGGATAGTGTTGGGCAAAGCGCGCCAGCAGCGGCGGCAGACGGTAGTGCCCATAGGTGGTTGGAACGCTCATTCGCACGCGACCGGTCAGATCGCCTTCCTGGCCCCGCCCCTCGCGTTCGGCGTCATCAAGCAGTGCAAACGCAGACCGCGCCTGCTCCAGATAAACGCGTCCGGCCTCCGTCAGCCCCACGCGGCGGGTCGTTCGCTGTAATAACTGCCGTCCAAGCCGCGCTTCCAGGCGGGAAACCGCGCGACTCAGGACAGAGGGTGTGGTGGAAAGGACAACCGCTGCGGCCGTAAAAGAGCCGTGTTCAACGACAGTAATGAAGACTTCAACGTCTCCGAGATAATCGAATTTGCGGCTCATTTTGCTCTTTCAGGAACAAATGTTTTTCAATCTGGCTAATTTATCCCCTCCGGAGTGATGAGTAAAGTGAGCTGCATTCATCACCAGAGGGTAAACACTATGGATCTTCAACTCACCGGTAAGACCGCGCTGGTTACGGGCGCAACCGCAGGCATTGGTTTGGCCATCGCCCGCACGCTCGCTCAAGAAGGGGTTGCCGTCACCCTTACCGGACGCGACCCGGCAAAGCTGCAAAAAGCCGCGGCCACCATCACCGACGCGACGCCTGACGCACAGGTCTTCACCGTTGTCGTTGACCTCGGTACCATGAATGGAGCAGAAGCCCTGTTCGCCGCCTGCCCTGACACCGATATTCTGATTAATAACCTGGGGTTCTACGAAGCCAAAGCCTTCGCGGATATTAACGACGAAGACTGGCTGCACATGTTCAACACCAATGTGATGTCCGGCGTCCGCCTCTCACGCCACTACTTCCCGCGCATGCTGGAACGGAACTGGGGACGGGTGATTTTTATATCCAGCGAAGTGGGCGCCTTTACGCCGCCAGACATGGTGCATTACGGCGTCAGCAAATCAGCGCAGCTTGCTGTTTCGCGCGGTATGGCCGAACTGACCCGGGGAACCGGCGTGACGGTTAACAGCGTGCTGCCGTCGGCGACGCGCTCGGACGGCATTATTGAGTACCTTCGCCAGACCGCGCCTGCCCCGGATATGACCGATCGGGAGATCGAAGCGCATTTCTTCCAGACCTACCGCCCCAGCTCGTTGATTGCCAGAATGATTGAGGCAGACGAGATCGCGGCGATGGTCGCTCTGTTAGCCAGCCCACTGGGCGCGGCATCCAACGGGGCGGCTGTACGCGTCGAGGGCGGCACGTTCCGTTCCATCCTTTAATGCTGAACTCACCGGAGCCTTTTCATGTTCATTCGCACCCGTAGTCTGTCCGCCATTGCGCTGGCGGCGCTGATCGCTTTCCCGAGTCTCGCCAGTGCGGCGACGCTCCAGCCCCTTGAACGCTGGCGCAGCTATGCTGGCGTGAGCTGGGATACCCCGCAGAATGGGCAAACGCCGACGCGGTTTTCCGGCTCGGTTAACGCGCCCATTGCCGGTATCCATTTTGATGCAAAGGGCCGGGCCTTTGTCAGTACGCCCCGGCTGGTTTCTGCCGCCGCCCCCGCCACGCTGAGCATTCTGGATACGACTGTTCAGTCTGGCCCTGCCCGCCTGACGGCGTTTCCGTCCCGCGAGGGGAACGCGGTAAACACCGATCCCGCGCAGAACCTGCGCAACGTGCTTGGCTTTTATATTGATCGTCAAAACGGCTGGCTATGGGCGCTGGACATGGGGTTTGTCGCAGGCGAAACAGAGTCGCCCGTGGGCTCGCAGAAACTGGTCGTGCTGGATCTCAACACAGGCCGCACCCTTAAACGTATCGCCCTGGATGGCGTGGCGGACCGCAAAGCCAGCTTCCTGAACGATGTGGTTGTCGATGAGAAACGCCGCGTCGCCTATATCTCCGACAGCGGCTCGCGGAGCGCACCGGAAAACCGCGTGGGCCTTATCGTCGTAGATTTCACCACCGGCACGGCGCGACGCGTGCTCGACCGTCACCCTGCGCTACAGATTGAGCCGGGCGTCAAGGTGGTTTCACACGGTGCGGAGGTCTGGCCGGGTAAACCCTTATTAATTGGCATCAACGGTATTGCGCTCTCCCCGAATGCGGACACACTGTACTGGACGGTCACAACGGGAACCCATGCCTGGGCAGTGCCCACGGCATTGCTGAGGCAGGCAGGATCAACCGATGCGCAGATTGCCGCCAGTATCCAGGATCTTGGCGTGGTGGGCGGTAACACCGACGGTCTTGTAACCGATGCAAAGGGCAACCTCTATATCACGGATGTCACCCGCAACGGCATTGTCCGGTTTGATCCGAAGCACCACGCTATGTCGCTTATCGCCGCCAGCGAAGACGTTTACTGGCCAGACACACCGGCAATCCGTCCGGACGGGGATTTGATCTTTACCTCGAGTCGCCTCAATGACCACTTCGCGGGAGCCGTTAAACCCGGAGAGGAACGCTATGATTTGTGGCGTTTGCCTCTCGGTGCGTCACATAATACGGGCGAATAATAAAATACCCGTGGCTGGATAATCGCGAACGATTATTGATGCGGGTCAAAGGAATGTGGCTGATTGACTAAAGAACAAGGTCAGGGAGTCGATATTTATCTGGGTAGTTGTCAGCCTGTGTCTGCAGGCCGACAACTCTGCCGGGCAAGATAAACGGCCCTTTTCGGCTCAGGAACATCCACGCAGCCACCTAAATAAAATTATCTCATGGAGAGAAAATGAAAGTTCGTCTTCTAGCGATTGTATCTGCATCCTTAATTCTTGCGGGCTGTGCTGGCTCGGTAAAACCCGACACCGTGAAAGCGGCAAATGGCAGCGCAATTGATATTTATAGCGTATCAGCACTGCCGGAACTGAATGACAACCGTATCGCCGACAACACGCTGCGCGAAGTGACCCCGACTCATGCCGCAGCCGGTATGGGGCTTGCCGTTCTCGGCGCGTTAACCGGTAACATTAACTCCGGTGACTTTGATAAAGAGAACTATAAAGGGACATCCATTGAAACCCTGCAAAACCCGACGAACAGCTGGTTTGTTCCTAAAGCGAAACAAAATATCAGCAAGTGGCTGAACGAAAAAGGCAATGGCCACGTTTACAAGCAGCCGCTCTATATTGGTAAAGCAACCTGGGCGCTGATCTATAAAGACGCCACCGCGACCACACCTCTCTATCAGCTGAAATATAAAGTCCTGTTCTATAAACGCCCGGAAAGCGGAAATATGTTCTCTGCATTTACGGTAGCGGAATGCGCCCCTACGCCAGTTGAAGCGCCACTGAGCGAGTGGAGTGCAAATAATTACCAAAAAGTGACCACTCAAACCGAAAGCTATATGAAGAGCTGTCTGCTGGAACTGGATAACCAGCTGCCGCGTTTGCTGAAGCTGTAATGTGATGTGCAGTACGGCCCGCTTCGTGCGGGCTTGTATCGGGTATGCTCATCCTGCAATACCATGGGGTTTCAGGATAAAAAAGATAGATAGCCGGACCACAGGCTTACCTTTTCACTTCCAGCCTGCCGGGAATACAACATTCTGGCGCCGCACCCTACCCTTCGTGATCACACTTTTTATCCCTGGCTATTCACTTACCAAAAAGCGGTGTTATCATTCGCCTCGTAAATACCTTTCAACTCTACCGAGGCTTTGATGCTGGAGAATGTAATCATCTGATAATCAGCACCCCGACCTTTCAGGCCGGACTGATTATCAATGCGCTGAAATCGAATGCGGACACCGCTGTGTGTTTGCACGTTTTGCACATGATGATTAAACAGGTTTTCCAGTATGAATTTATCCCGTCAGGAACAACGTACCTTACACGTTCTCGCTAAAGGTGGACGTATTGTGCACGTCCGCGATGCATCTGGCCGCGTCACTTCTGTTGAATGCTACAGCCGGGAAGGGCTTCTGCTCACCGACTGCACACTCGCCGTCTTTAAAAAACTCAAAACCAAAAAGCTGATCAAATCCGTCAACGGTCAGCCCTACCGCATCAATACCACCGGGCTGAACAACGTTCGCGCCCAGCCTGATAATCGATAAGGAGAGGATTATGGATATCCCACGTATTTTTACTATCAGCGAAAGTGAACACCGCATTCACAACCCCTTCACGCCAGAAAAGTACGCCACGCTGGGCCGCGTGTTACGCATGAAGCAAGGCGCGCGCATTCTCGATCTCGGCAGCGGCTCGGGAGAGATGCTGTGTACCTGGGCACGTGACTATGGCATTACCGGGACCGGCATCGACATGAGCCCGCTCTTCACCGCTCAGGCAAAGCTGCGCGCAGAAGAGCTTGGCGTCTGTGAACGCGTTCATTTTATTCATAACGACGCGGCGGGTTTCGTGGCGGATGAAAAATGCGACGTGGCGGCCTGCGTAGGGGCCACCTGGATTGCGGGCGGCGTCACCGGGACGATCGAACTGCTGGCAAAGAGCCTTAAGCCAGGCGGACTGGTGCTTATCGGCGAACCGTACTGGCGTCAGCTGCCTGCAACGGAAGAGATTGCGCAGGCCTGTGGCGTTTCATCGGTGGCCGATTTCCTCCCCCTGCCCGACCTTGTCGCCTCTTTCGATGAACAGGGCTATGACCTGGTCGAAATGGTACTGGCAGACCTGGAAGGCTGGGATCGGTATGAAGCGGCTAAATGGCTGACCATGCGCCGCTGGCTGGAGGAGAACCCTGACGATGACTTTGCGCATGAGGTTCGGGCAGAGCTGACGAATGCGCCTAAACGCCATGTGACATATACGCGGGAGTATTTTGGCTGGGGCGTGTTTGCCTTAATCGCACGATAAAAAGGAGCAGGCGATATAACCCAAAGGTTATATCGCCTTTTTGCAGGGTGCGCACAATATAATGCCTGTCGTACTTAATTATCGTTAATTGTTCCCTTTATTCGTCATCGTAATTACAGGTGGTTATTCTTTTACTGGCGCGAGATGAATACCAGGGGATCGTCTATTGAGAAAAACCGGTGAGGCGAATATATTGCCCGTAAAACAGCCAGGCATATTAATGAAGGAAGCATAATGGATATTGCGTTGCTTAACAGGGGATGGAACAGAACCTGGTCAGATACGATGGTGAATCTGGAAGCCCGAAAGGTCATCGAAACTGCAAATCGACTGTCAGCTTACTATTTACAAGATGGTCTAACACGTATCAAGTTTGTTGAAGAAATAAAACAGGTCGTAGAAAAAGAGTTCGCGACAGCACGGCGGGCGAAAACCGATGAAGAATGCATTGAATGCCTCAAAAATCTGCGTGCTGAAAAAGAGAATCTTCTTGAGCAAGAGCGCTTGTTAAGGACCAGGTCCGCTCAGCTTTATGCGAAGGTCGAGTTTGTCAGAGAAAATAACAAGATAGTCGGATATGTTATTTCAGCTGTGAATGTGGTGCTTTCAGGGATGGTTTTCTTTGGTGGCTTTATGATGTTATCCACTATGGGGCCAATTGGTATGCTGGCTGGGGCAGTCCTGATTGCCGATGGTATGAACGGATTAACGAAAGAAGTGCTCAACTTTGATCAGCCAGCAGAACATAAACCCTCGCAAGGTATCATTGCTGACTCCGCGATGCATACCGCCCAATTTATGGGATTTAATCCTAACACGGGCCTGGCTCTCTATAATGGTGTTTCTCTTGGAGCCAGTGTGTACAACATTGTAGGACTCGCTCGAAAAACTGGAGCCTGGAGATTATTCCGCTGGCTTCCACACGATTACTATCGCAAAGTCAGCACAATGAGCACTCCTACGCTAACAATGAAGATTGTCGGTTATGGTGTTAAAGCAAAAGTAATTTTCGACCTGGTGACAACAGAAAATGGAACCAGTTAATCCTTGATAGCTTTTCGGTAACGCCAGGATTTATAGGAAATTACCGGCGGCTGCGCAAAGGACATAATGGCAACCCCAAAGATCATCGCCAGCCCCCATGCAATTACTCTATCAGGTGAGCTGAAGACAATAAGTAGTAACAGGATAAAGGTACAAACAGCCACCACTCCCGCCAAGGTAACAAATCGTCTGGCGAGGTCATTTATGGCCTCTCCAAGCGTTCCCCCATATTTTTCAATATTGCTTTTTATCTTCTGCAATTCGGGCTGCGTAAACCCTGAACGTAACAAAGCTTCATCAGTCACTTTCATATCGTCTCGTCCCTTATCTCCCAGAAGTGTTTTCTCATCCGCTGATTGTGAAAATAATCATACTGACGAACTTTACAGCAATCCACATGATGTTTGTGCAATGTATCAGATTTCAGACAATAGAAGCCATAAAGCCCCGTTAGTGGTGCAAGCAACAAGCGGAGCGTAGCGACTGCATCAGTGTTCAGAAGGATCACACCTTATCAGGGTGCTCGTGTACCTTTCGGAGCGTGAGCGAAGCGCTGGCAGAGCCTGCGTATCGTGTGCAGGTACTTTTTCCACTATTCACCTGTTTACGTGGCTCACAGGCCACACATCGGGCTTAAATGCGAGTGATCAATCTGTTTCGGGATGGTTTAGAGACGTTGACATCGTCATCAACTTCGAGTTGATAGCGGTTCGTGGGGAGTGTTCACACTTTGTACCTGTTCGAGCTTTACAACTACAGGCCGCTAGGTGCAAACATACCTGAATAGCCACTGTTAACCATAGCGGCAATTGTTGGTCACAGAATCCCTTAAAAAAAACCGTAACTTGAAAGCAAAAATCGTCTTAAACTGTTGTTTTTAATGGTTTTGTTGTGTGAGTGCCGATAATAGGAACAAAACACCAACTCAATACATTGTTTTATAATGAAAAATAAAATAACCACCATGAACATGCCCCCAAGAATGCCCCAGTTAGATTGGCTATCATTCCTCCAATGATGCGGTAATTATCCAATATGAACAATTACCGCAATTCAGGAACCTAGCCAATCAATGACATCCAGAGCTTGCGCAAGTGTGGGAACAATTGGTCATTTTTAGTCTGATACTCTTCGATAAGCATTAAGATGTCATCATCATCCAATGGCAGAATGTATCCACGATCGTCTTTAGCAGTATCTTTGCAGCTTTGGTATAGTTTTTCTTTATTTTCTATACTCCGGCATACCAATATCCCCACTTTTCCTCTGCTAATCGAGAAGCGCCCGGATAACTGATCTAACTCTGGATTACCAACTTCTTTGCCATAAATTTTACATTCTATGTAAATCATAGAAGAGGGATAGTGCAAGCCAATCCACTTAAAAAAACCAAATGTGGCCTCATTGCAATAAGAAATATCAATTCTCTTTCTTCCATCATGAATTTTATGCTGCTTCGTCGGATGACAAAAAGAAGGGTAAAATAAAATTGAAAATAATTTTTCTATCAAATCTTCATATTTTGTTGCATCATCCCTGCCTGGAACTATGGATTTCAACTCGTCAATAAATGGCTGAAAATCTACTTTAGGCGATTCATTTTCCATTTCTGCAAAATCAGAATGCGGTAATGGCTCAGAAGGTGCATCATTTTTCCTCACTCTATATTCATCAAGAACATGAGGATACTTAAGCGTTTGTTCAACAATTGCGAGCTTGTCTTTCCCGTATTTCTCCATCAGACTTTTTTTAGTAACCCTATGCTTACCGTGCTTCAGCAATTGAATTAGTTCTGATCCAGCTTTTAAATGTTGTTTTTGCATTTCAGGTAATAAAAAATGTCTGTAGTATTCATCATGCTGATAAGTTATTTGATGCCTCACAATAATTTTCGGAACAAGAATCACTTTACCTTCATTAGTCATCGGCAACGAGACATATCCCTGCTCCCACTTCTCCTCCCTTGGATTCCAGATAGGCCCAGAGGGGACATTATCAGTTAACTTAATACCATAGTAATTACAAATGTCTTGCGTGTATTTTATTAAAGGGCCTCTTAATATATTTGAAACTGCATCTGAAATCATGTCAGTTCCAATGCCCTCAATTAATAAAGCAGTATCTTCTAAATCTTGTAACAGACCAGACTTCGCAGCTTTGCTCTTTGTCAGAGCTCCCCAAACAGTCTTTGCAGCACCTTCACCAAAACCATGGCCTCTTGATTTCCCACTCGAGTATCCTAAATGATATTCATTCCTTTCGTTTAAACATGAAAGTAGATTTTGTGCTTTAACATCTTCACCATTTTTAATTAGTTTCAGAACTGTTTCAAAATAATTTTGAAGATGAGAAGATAATTCATTACCCCAAGGAGAGTTAAGTGACTTTATTGCCGCAGGATCTAAAAACACCTCAATATCTGTATCTAAAGGGACATCTACGAAATCCAATTCCGATTGATTCCTTTTAACTCCAAAAAATTCCGAAAAACGCATATGCATCCCTCTAAAGTTTTAATAGTGTTATTATTAATAAACCATGACATGATTCCTTGGTCAACAAAAGTCGATTTTGACCAAAATCGCACTACACCGCACCCGCCTGCGGTTTTCAGATCGCAAAAATTTTTCAGTTGGGATTTTTTACAAATGATAGCGCCAGACCGCGCCACAACTGGGGATTTACAGCGAGCAGGGAACTGAAAAGAGTGAAAAGAATTTCAGCTTTTTTCAGTTTAGCTTTACTCCAACATCGTAACCACTTGAATTAACCTATTGATAGTAAAGAGATATAAAATTTTAGGTGAGATTTTTTAATGATAACTGACGGCACATTTAAAAGTTAACAAACTGATTCTTATAGACCTTTTTTCTTAAGCAGCTGAAATTTAATGAACCGAAGCCGGGAAAATTTTAGTTACTCCCGGCGAACCGTTCAGCGGCTCTCTTTGGCAGCCAACAGGAGTTCTAATGCTTTTTGTCGCTCATCCGGTGGCAGGGCATCCATTAGCTCTTTAATCCGTCCCTGGCCGCTCAAAGCGCTGGGACTAATCGTGTGTGAGAAGGAAACATTCATCACAAGCGTATGCCCACACTCTACATTTGAGCAATAACAGTACACATCTAACAATTTGGGAGGCGGTTTATGTTGCTCACTGTTGACCGAACATGCGCAAAAAATTGACTCAGTTTTCGGGTCTTCTGTCCCACAGTGAAAATATGGAAGGTATAAATGATGCGAAACTTCTTGAAAAGATGGTGCCGATAATAGGAGTCGAACCTACGACCTTCGCATTACGAATGCGCTGCTCTACCAACTGAGCTATATCGGCCCTGAGAGGCCGGTTACGAGCGTAACCACGGGGCAAAAGGTTAGATCTATCCGGGTGATGCGTCAATGCCCTTTTGAATCAAACGGCTATTTTTGCATCACCCGTGATTATTTACGCACGAATCGTATCGTCGCCGATGCCGATCCACTTGTAGGTGGTCAACGCTTCCAGGCCCATCGGACCACGCGCATGCAATTTCTGCGTGCTGACGGCCACTTCCGCGCCCAGACCAAACTGTCCACCGTCGGTGAAGCGGGTTGATGCGTTCACGTACACGGCAGAAGAATCCACTTCATTAACAAAGCGGTCGGCGTTGCGCAGCGTGCGCGTCAGGATGGCGTCAGAGTGCTGAGTACCATGCTCACGGATGTGCGCGATAGCGTCGTCGAGATCGGCTACGATCTTCACGTTCAGATCCAAAGACAGGAACTCGTCGTCATACTGCTCCGCGTTTACCGGCACCACCGTCGCCGGGCCGTCTTTCAGCAGCGCCAGCGCCTTCTCGTCCGCGTGCAGCGTGACGCCACTCTCGTCCATCTGCTTGCTCAGGGCTGGCAGGAAGGTGTTTGCAATGCCCTGATGCACCAGCAGCGTTTCCACCGTATTACAGGTGCTTGGACGCTGGGTTTTGGCATTCACAATAATCTTCAGCGCCGGTGCAATTTCGGCGCTCTCGTCCACCACGATATGGCACACGCCGATACCGCCGGTGATCACCGGGATCGTCGACTGCTCGCGGCACAGCTTGTGCAGGCCCGCGCCACCGCGTGGGATCAGCATGTCGATGTATTTGTCCATGCGCAGCATCTCGTTCACCAGCGCACGGTCCGGGCTTTCGATAGCCTGCACGGCACCTGCCGGTAAGCCGCACTCCTGCAGCGCCTGCTGGATGACTTTCACCGTCGCGGCGTTGGTGCGCCAGGTCTCTTTCCCGCCGCGCAGAATAGCGGCGTTACCGGTCTTCAGGCACAGGGAAGCGACATCCACCGTCACGTTCGGACGGGCTTCATAAATCACGCCGATAACGCCGAGCGGCACGCGGCGGCGTTCCAGACGTAAACCGCTGTCGAGCAATCCGCCGTCAATCACCTGCCCGACCGGGTCGGCCAGATTACAAACCTGACGGACATCGTCGGCGATGCCTTTCAGGCGTGCCGGGGTCAACGCCAGACGGTCGAGCATCGCTTCGCTCAGACCATTGCGGCGCGCTTCCAGCAGATCCTGTTCGTTGGCGAGGAGGATTTCCTGCGACTGCGATTCCAGATAATCAGCGATTTTTTCCAGCACGCGGTTTTTCTCGCGGCTGGAAAGGAGCGCCAGTTTGTAAGAGGCGGCCTTGGCGGCGGCACCCATTTGTTCCAGCATTTTCTGGCTCCTTAACGAATAATCATGTCGTCACGATGCACGGCAACCGGGCCATACTCGTAGCCCAGAATGGCGTCAATCTGCTGCGAGTGGTGACCCGCAATACGGCGCAGGGCATCGCTGTTGTAGCGGCTGACGCCGTGAGCGATGTCGCGACCTTCAAGGTTACGGATACGGATCACTTCACCACGGGAGAAATTGCCTGTCACGTTTTTAATTCCTTTAGGAAGCAATGAACTCCCTCTTTCCAGAATCGCCGCGGTCGCCCCTTCATCCACGGTCAGTTCACCTGCCGGCGGCGCGCCGAAAATCCAGCGTTTGCGGTTTTCCAACGGGGATTCCTGGGCGTGGAAGCGCGTGCCGACGGAAATGCCTTCCATCACGTCGCCAATGACGCCAGGACGGCTGCCCGCCGCAATGATGGTGTCGATCCCGGCGCGGCAGGCCACATCCGCCGCCTGCAGTTTAGTGCCCATGCCGCCCGTTCCCAGGCCAGAGACGCTGTCGCCGGCGATGGCGCGCAGCGCATCGTCAATGCCGTGTACATCGGTAATCAGTTCAGCTTCCGGGTTGGAGCGCGGGTCTGCGGTAAACAGCCCCTGCTGGTCGGTCAGGAGCAAAAGCTTGTCGGCACCGGCCAGGATCGCCGCCAGCGCAGAGAGGTTATCGTTATCACCCACTTTGATTTCAGCGGTAGCCACGGCGTCGTTTTCGTTAATCACCGGTACGATATTGTTGTCCAGCAGCGCGCGCAGCGTATCGCGGGCGTTCAGGAAGCGTTCTCTGTCTTCCATATCCGCACGCGTCAGCAGCATCTGCCCGACGTGAATGCCATAGATTGAGAACAACTGTTCCCAGAGTTGAATGAGTCGGCTTTGTCCCACGGCGGCCAGCAGCTGTTTAGAGGCGATCGTCGCGGGGAGTTCGGGGTAACCCAGATGTTCACGCCCGGCGGCAATCGCCCCGGAGGTCACGATAACAATACGATGCCCTGCGGCATGCAGCTGAGCGCACTGACGTACAAGCTCAACAATGTGGGCGCGATTTAGGCGGCGCGATCCGCCTGTTAAAACACTGGTGCCGAGTTTTACCACCAGCGTCTGGCTGTCACTCATGATTCTCTGCCGTTCAACGATAAGGGAAAGTGATGTCGAACGAACGTTTTAACAGGTGTCAGGCCCGTTGCCAACTGCCACAGCACATCGCGAAACACTTTGTTGCGCGGGATCAGGAAGCGTAGCGGCGGATTTTGACAATTTTATTACCGAAATAATAAATCACAGTTTTTTAAAATTAATCTTAATTTGTCATAAAAGTTTCATTCCGTAACGTTAAAACCCTTTCTGTTTTTTCACGGGACTTAAGCATGAGCTTATCGTCCAGCGAATTTTTAAGCGCGTTTATAAGACAGGATCGAAAATGAAAAAGAGCACTCTGGCATTAATGGTTATGGGCGTTGTGGCTTCCGCATCTGTACACGCTGCCGAAGTTTATAATAAAAACGGCAACAAACTGGACGTGTACGGCAAAGTTAAAGCAATGCACTACATCAGTGATGACGATTCAAAAGATGGTGACCAGACATACGTGCGTTTCGGTTTCAAAGGTGAAACTCAGATTAACGATCAGCTGACGGGCTATGGCCGTTGGGAAGCGGAATTTGCAGGCAACAAAGCAGAGAGCGATTCCACTCAGAAAACGCGTCTGGCATTCGCCGGTCTGAAGCTGAAAGACTTTGGTTCTCTGGATTACGGTCGTAACCTGGGCGCGCTGTATGACGTGGAAGCGTGGACCGATATGTTCCCTGAGTTTGGCGGCGACTCTTCCGCGCAGACCGATAACTTCATGACCAAGCGTGCAAGCGGTCTGGCCACTTACCGTAACACCGACTTCTTTGGCGCGGTTGATGGTCTGGATATGACCCTGCAATACCAGGGTAAAAACGAAAACCGCGACGTCAAAAAACAGAACGGTGACGGTTTTGGTACGTCTATGACCTATGACTTTGGCGGCAGCGATTTCGCGGTAAGCGGCGCGTACACCAACTCTGACCGTACCAACGCGCAGAACCTGCTGACCCGCGGCGAAGGCAAAAAAGCCGAAGCCTGGGCAACCGGTCTGAAATATGATGCGAACGATATCTACCTGGCGGCGATGTACTCCGAAACCCGCAATATGACCCCAATTTCTGGCGGCTTTGCCAATAAAGCGCAGAACTTTGAAGTGGTCGCACAATATCAGTTCGATTTCGGTCTGCGTCCATCCCTGGGTTATGTCCAGTCTAAAGGCAAGGATATCGAAGGTATTGGCGATGAAGATCTGGTGAAATATATCGACGTCGGCGCGACCTATTATTTCAACAAAAATATGTCCGCGTTTGTTGATTATAAAATCAACCAGATTGATGACGATAACAAACTGGGCGTGAGCAGCGATGATATCGTTGCCCTGGGTATGACCTACCAGTTCTGAGTCGGCAGTAATAAAAAAACCGGCATTAAGCCGGTTTTTTTGTGCCCGGTGGCGCTGCGCTTACCGGGCCTACGGGATCATCACCCGGCATTATTTCATCTTTACGCCGTCAATTTCGCCTTTTCACTGGAAAAATCATCGGCAGGCTCAAGCTTCAGGTCCAGCGTGGCCAGTAAATCGCGCGCCTTGTCGTGGAAATCTTTCAGGGTATATTCCAGGCGGTCAATCACTTCCTGATCTTTGATGGTGGTGGCCTGCCAGTTGCCGTCTTTATTAAACAGGCCAAACTGGTAGCTATAGGTAAAACGTTTCTCTTCTGCTTCCATTTCCATCCACCAGCCCCAGAATTCACGTTTTTCGGGTGCAGGCTTCACGTTGACGCATACAGCCAGGCAGTCGAAAAAAAAGCGATTCTCTTCACACTGCTCTTCTCGAATATACGGGCCAAGAGCCATGAACTTCTTAATCAATCTACTTTTCGGGTGTCCACTCGGTAACGTCATTACGATCTCCTTTTGTGAAGCCACTGTTTTACCAAACCATCAAAATTTAGCAATCTATTAACACAATCTCTGGGCGATCCAACGCGTAATCTCTTTTAATGCTTTGTCAAAATTCTGATACACCGGGCTGAAGGGAACTTCCAGCAATTTGCCATCCGCAGATGACGATGTGATTAAGCGTGACTCCTCTTCCGGGCTGAACGGATCGTTTTTCCAGAAGCCGGACAGCATCGGCGTTGGACACCGGCGTCCCAGCAGGCCCTGCGTTTTTAACGAATAGCGATTGAGTTCCACGCGCAGCGCTTCGTCTGAAGCATCATGCATGCCAAGGCGGCTGGCCAGCACGTCGAGGTACATTTCCGGCACGCTACCCTGACGGGCAGGATCGCTGAGCAGAGCGTGAACCACCGGCCCAAGACAGGCTACGGCCTTCAGGCGTGACGCCTCAAGATAGGCCAGACGCACGGCCACGTTCGCCCCAAAGCGGAAACCAAACGCCGCGACGCGGGTGTGGTCGACCCAGGGAATGTTTTCCAGCGCTTTCAGCGCATGCTGGTGCAGAAGACTGGAATCCTGCGTCAGTTTCCATTTAGAGGAAAAACCGATAGAGGGCATATCAAGCGTCAGCATCGCGATCCCTTTTGGGGCGAAGTAACGCTCATACAGGCTGTAATAGTCGATTTGCAGCGAATCCAGCCCACCGCACATCAGCACGGTCGGGAACGGGCCGTCGCCTTCAGGCATATGCAGGAACCCGGTCACGGGCGCGCCGCCGGGGATGGTGAACTCAAGCTCGCGCATCCGGCCCGGCAAGCGTTGGGCAGCCTCTTCATAGGCACGGTTTGCCAGCGCCTGCGCCTGCTCTGCCAGTTCATCCCCTTTTAAGTGCGGATAGGCGGCAATGGCGTAAAGATTGGCTGCGTGCAGCCAGTGCTTGCCGCTGAGGGTGGCGTCCTCTTCCTGGCTGGCTTTTTGCTGCCAGAGCATCGCCTGTTTCGACCATTCGTAGATCCAGTTGCCGCCGCGGTAACCCACCACCGTATCGTAGAGTTCGCTGTCGGTACGCTCGGCTTCACTCATGACGATACGCGCCTGCACATCGAGGATTTCACGCGGATCGATACCGCGCCAGACCCACATCAGGCGGTTAATCATGCGATACCAGTGAGGCACGTTTTTACCGTCTAATGCAGACTGGACGGCAGGCTGGCTCCCCGGATTGAAGCGACGCACCAGCGTCGAGGTTTCAGGGTGCTTGAAACGGGGTTTGAAGAGTGTCTCGGTGAGATTCGCCTGCGTCATTGCGTTGCCTCCATGGATACGTCATATAGTGTCCATTGTAACGCGTGGCAGGATAAAAAGAACAACGCCCGGCATAGCCGGGCGTGTAAAGTTACGTACGGAAATTAACGGCCGGAAATAGGCGGTACAAAGACCACACCCATGTCCCATGGCTGTTCAATCCAGGTATCCTGAGGGATATCAATCACGTAATCATCCACCAGTGGGCGGCCCGCCGGTTTCGCAAAGATGGTGACGAAGTGCGCTTTTGGGTACATTTCGCGGATAGCCACCGCGGTACCGCCGGTATCCACCAGGTCATCAATAACGATGAAACCTTCACCGTCGCCTTCCGCGCGTTTCAGCACTTTCAGTTCACGCTGGTTGTCGTGGTCATAGCTGGAGATGCAGACGGTATCGACATGACGAATACCCAGCTCACGGGCCAGCAGCGCCCCCGGTACCAGACCGCCACGGCTAACGGCAATAATGCCTTTCCACTGTTCAGAAGGCATCAGACGCGCGGCCAGTTTGCGTGCGTGGATCTGCAACATGTCCCAGGTGACGACGTATTTTTCGCTCATGTGAAGTGTCCCAGCCTGTTTTTATACGGCTTAAAAAGTGTTCGAGGGGGAAATAGGTTGCGCGAGATTATAGAGATCTGACGCACTAAAAACCAGTGTTTAGCGCCCTCTGCCTGAGTTTTTACATGCTTTATGCTACCAGCCATCGGAGAAAGTGGTATTCTCAGTTGCATCTCGCAAGCCTGACTTGTGGTAACTATTAACCTGCTAACCCTGTGACCTGCAACTCGCTTTGCAGGGCATCGACAAGGAGACTTATCGTGTCTGAACTGTCTCAATTATCTCCCCAGCCGCTGTGGGATATTTTTGCCAAAATCTGCTCCATTCCACACCCGTCTTACCATGAAGAACAGCTTGCCGAACATATTATGGGTTGGGCGAAGGAAAAAGGTCTGCACGCTGAACGCGACCAGGTTGGCAACATTCTGATCCGCAAACCGGCGACCGCAGGCATGGAAAACCGTAAACCGGTTGTGCTGCAGGCGCACCTGGACATGGTGCCACAGAAAAACAACGACACCGTTCACGACTTCACGAAAGACCCGATCCAGCCGTACATCGACGGCGACTGGGTGAAAGCGCGCGGTACCACGCTGGGTGCAGATAACGGTATCGGTATGGCCTCTGCGCTGGCGGTACTGGCGGACGACAGCGTTCAGCACGGTCCACTGGAAGTGCTGCTGACCATGACCGAAGAAGCGGGCATGGACGGTGCGTTCGGTCTGCAGGCGAACTGGCTGCAGGCGGATATTCTGATCAACACCGACTCTGAAGAAGAAGGCGAGATCTACATGGGCTGCGCGGGCGGGATTGATTTTATCTCTACCCTGCCGCTCTCCCGTGAAGCGGTGCCTGCTGGCTTCCAGACCTTCAAGCTGACGCTGAAAGGGCTGAAAGGCGGCCACTCCGGCGGTGATATTCACTTAGGCCTGGGCAACGCCAACAAACTGCTGGCACGCTTCCTGGCGGGCCACGCGGCTGAGCTGGACCTGCGTCTGGTCGATTTCAACGGCGGTACGCTGCGCAACGCAATCCCACGTGAAGCGTTCGCGACGGTAGCCGTTCCAGCCGCCAAAGCGGACGAGCTGAAAAAGCTCTCCAGCGTCTATCTGGATATCCTGAAAAACGAACTGTCCGCGAAAGAGAAGAACCTGACCGTAGTGCTGGAGTCCGTCTCCACGGATAAAGCCGCGCTGACCACCCAGTCTCGTGACACCTTTATTCAGCTGTTAAACGCGACGCCAAACGGCGTAATCCGCAACTCAGACGTCGCGAAAGGCGTGGTTGAAACCTCTCTGAACGTGGGCGTGGTCACCATGGGCGACGACAGCGCAGAGATCATCTGCCTGATCCGATCGCTTATCGACACCGGTAAAGAGTATGTGGTGAGCATGCTGGAATCTCTGGGCACGCTGGCCGGTGCGAAAACCTCTGCCAAAGGCAGCTACCCAGGCTGGCAGCCGGACGCAAGCTCTCCGGTGATGGCACTGGTGCGTGAAACATACCAGCGTCTGTTCAACAGCACCCCGAACATTCAGGTGATCCACGCGGGTCTGGAATGTGGTCTGTTCAAGAAGCCGTACCCGAACATGGATATGGTCTCCATTGGGCCAACCATTACCGGACCACACTCGCCGGATGAGCAGGTTCACATTGAAAGCGTGGGCCATTACTGGACCCTGCTGACTGAACTGCTGAAAGCGATTCCTGCTAAGTAATTCCCACACCCCAGCCCTCTCCCTTTGGGAGAGGGTGAACAACGTCGCGCCACCGGCCTTTTTACAATCCCAATACCAGCTGACGTTCCAGCTGCGGATCCAGCAAGGTAACGTGTAACCCCACCAGCCTGACCCCTCGCCCGCCCCGACGTTCATCCCAGGCCTTTTTCGCCGTCGCGATGAGATCCTCTTTATTCAGGCGCGGCCAGACATGCTCCTGAGTCGTCTGCTGAAAATCATTGAACTTAAGCTTCACGCCCTGACGGGCAATCAGCAGGTCCGGTTTGACCTTGATTAAGCGCCGTTCCAGCTCAGGATAGAGCTGCTCCGTAATGATGGTTTCGCATTCAGACCAGTCATGAATATCTTCAATCAGTGTGCGTTCAACCCCGACCGACTTTCGCAGCCGCTCGCTGCTGACACTGCGCTCGTCTATCCCCTGACTGCGCTCCCACAGCACGCGGCCAAATTTTCCAAAGCGTTTAAGCAGCATGGCTAAATCGCTGCGCTGTACATCTTCGCAGGTTCGCAGCCCCATGCTTTCCAGCTTTGCCGCAGAGACTTTGCCTACGCCCGGGATTTTGCCGAGCGGCAGCGTTTTTAAAAACGCCGGGACCTCTTCCGGGGTGATAACGTACTGGCCGTCGGGCTTGTTGAGATCGGACGCTATTTTGGCGAGGAACTTCACCGGTGCGACACCTGCCGACGCGGTCAGATTCAGTTCCTGGAAGATAGTCCGGCGGATCTCCTGCGCCATCAGCGTCGCGGAGCCGTGACAGTGCACGCTGTCGGTGACATCAAGATAAGCTTCGTCCAGCGACAGAGGTTCAATAAGTGAGGTGTAGCGAGAGAAGATTTCGCGGATATGCAGGGACGCTTCTTTGTACGCCTCAAAGCGACCGGGTAAAAGCGTGAGATGAGGACAAAGCTTAAGCGCCATGGCGGTAGGCATGGCGCTGCGCACGCCAAATTTGCGCGCAGGATAGTTGGCGGTGCTGATTACACCGCGCTGGACACGGCTACCGCCAATGGCAATAGGAATATCCCGCAGCGCCGGGTTGTCACGCATCTCCACTGCGGCAAAAAAACAGTCCATATCAACATGGATTATTTTGCGCATTACGACCACCACACATGTATTTATATACAGTATATCAAAGTCTAAAAAATGCGACAGCAGATTTACCTTCTCTTATTTGTCATAAAAATATGATACAAAAAACAACACGTAACTTGTTGTATATATTAATTTTTTATGTGAATAAGGATATAAATTCATGAGAAAAATACTCGCGCTCTCTCTGCTGCTCGTGACGGGAACGAGCTTCGCTGGCCCACAGATCGTTGCCCACCGGGGCGGAACAGCCGACGCACCAGAAAACACAGTACAAGCGATCAAACTGGCCTTAGAGAATCAGGCTCAGGCAGTCTGGATAACCGTGCAGCTCAGTAAAGATGGCGTTCCGGTCCTGTATCGTCCTTCTGATTTAAAAGCGCTGACGAACAAAACAGGCAAAATCTCGGACTACACGCTTGTGGAGTTATCGGCAGTTGACGCTGGCTGGAGCTGGGGCGGTGAAACCCATCCCTGGCGTGGCAAAGGGGTGACGATCCCCACCCTGAAAAGCGTACTGGAAACCTGGCCACAAACCCGGTTTTATATTGATATCAAATCACCTGATGCCGATCCGGCCACGATGGGAAAAGCGCTTCTTGCGGTGCTTAATGAGACCCAGAGTCTGGGGCGGGTGAGGGTTTATTCTACTGAGGACCGTTATCTTGCCTCGCTTCCGGCAGCAATCCCACGCTTTGTTACCCGAAGTGAAACGCGCTCCAGGCTGGTAACGGTATCGCTGAGCCATCAGTGCCTGCCACCAGAGCAGACGATGCAGGAGTACTGGTACGCGCTAGAGCTGAACAGAACCGTTGACGTGGTTGAGAAATTTACCCTTGGTGAAGGGGTGTCCCGCTCAACCCTCACCTGGGATAAAGAATCCATGGACTGTTTCCGCTCGCAGGGCAACAGTCACGTTATCTTGCTGGGCGTGAACACCGCCGAAGATTATAAAAAGGCAGAGGCGCTGAAGGCGGATGCGGTGATGGTCGACTCGCCCGCCGCCGCAAAAGCGTGGGCTAAATAAGCCAGCAGGCCGCAATAATGCGGCCTGCTGTTATCGTTACGTCGCGATTTACAAAATTCGGCGCTGCTGCTCCCGCGCCATCCTTTTTTTACGGGCATCGCACGGTTCCGGGCAGTCGCAAACTTTTTCCATGCCAATGGACGAGATCCCACCGCAGCTGCCCTGAATGCTTTTGCGCTTGATGATCCAGCCTAACGACATGCCGAATATAACCAGTACAAAGACCGCGAAGGTTGCCAGAAACGTCAGCATCATCAGCCTCCAAAATCATCCAGCAGGATGTTCTCATCTTCCACGCCCAGATCTTTCAGCATCTTGATCACTGCGGCGTTCATCACTGGCGGACCACACATATAAAACTCGCAGTCTTCCGGCGCAGGATGCTGTTTGAGGTAGTTTTCATACAGCACGTTGTGGATGAAGCCCGTATGGCCGGTCCAGTTATCTTCCGGCTGCGGATCGGAGAGCGCCACATGGAAGGTGAAGTTAGGGTTTTCACGCGCCAGCTGTTCGAACTCATCGTCATAGAACATCTCACGCAGCGAACGCGCCCCGTACCAGAAGCTGATTTTACGCTGACTGCCAAGCCGCTTGAGCTGGTCGAAAATGTGCGAACGCATCGGCGCCATACCTGCACCACCGCCGATAAATACCATTTCGGCATCGGTCTCTTTCGCAAAGAACTCGCCAAACGGGCCAGAGATGGTCACCTTGTCACCCGGTTTTAATGACCAGATATACGATGACATGACGCCCGGCGGCGCATGCGGTACCGCTGGCGGCGGCGTGGCGATACGCACGTTAAGCATGATGATACCCTTCTCTTCCGGGTAGTTCGCCATGGAGTAAGCACGAAGCGCGGGCTCTTTAACCTCAGAGACAAAGCGGAAGAGGTTGAATTTATCCCAGTCGGCACGGTATTCATCAGGCACGTCGAAGTCAGCATAGGCTACGGTGTGCTCCGGACATTCAATCTGGATATAGCCCCCCGCCCGGAACGGAACGCTCTCTCCTTCAGGCACCCGCAGTTTAAGCTCTTTGATAAACGTGGCTTTGTTATCGTTGGAGATAACTTCGCATTCCCATTTTTTGACGCCGAAAATCTCCTCCGGCAGTTCTATTTTCATGTTCTGGCGCACCGCGACCTGACAGGCCAGACGGCAGCCCTCTTTCGCCTCACGCTTGGTGATGTGCGACAGTTCAGTGGGCAGAATATCGCCACCACCCTCTTTCACCTTTACGCGGCACTGCCCGCAGGAGCCACCGCCACCGCAGGCCGAAGAGACGAAGATGCCGTTGCCAGCAAGCGTATTCAGCAGTTTATCGCCGGCTGGCGTGCGGATCTGGTTTTGCGGTTCATCGTTGATATCGATAATGACATCGCCGGAATTCACCAGCTTCGCGCGCGCCACCAGAATCAACCCCGACAGCACCAGTACAATCAGCGTGAACATCGCCACGCCAAGCATAATTTCCATCAGTTAGCCCTTATAGCTGCACACCGGAGAAGGACATAAAGCCCAGCGCCATGAGACCGGTGGTGATAAAGGTGATCCCTAAGCCACGCAGGCCTGCAGGCACGTTGGCATATTTCATTTTTTCGCGGATCCCCGCCATGGTGACGATAGCCAGCATCCAGCCGATCCCGGAGCCGAAACCATACACAATTGATTCGCTGAAGTTGTAATCACGCTGAACCATAAACGAGACGCCACCGAAGATGGCGCAGTTCACCGCGATCAACGGCAGGAAGATCCCCAGTGCGTTGTAGAGTGACGGGAAATACTTATCAAGGATCATCTCAAGGATTTGCACCAGCGCCGCAATCACACCGATAAAGGTGATGAAGTTCAGGAAGCTGAGATCCACCCCCTCCACCAGCGCGCTGTCGCGCAGGACAAAGTTGTACACCAGGTTGTTGATCGGCACCGACAGGCCAAGCACCACGGTAACCGCTATGCCCAGGCCAAATGCTGTCGATACCTTTTTGGACACGGCAAGGAACGTACACATGCCGAGGAAGAACGCGAGCGCCATGTTTTCAACAAACACCGCGCGCACAAATAAACTCAGGTAATGAGCCATTGTCGGTTACTCCTTTTCCTGCTGTTCTGGCTTCAGGGTACGAATCAGCCAGATCAGCAAACCGATAATGAAAAATGCGCTTGGAGCCAGCAGGAACAGGCCGTTTGGCAGATACCAGCCGCCGTTCTGTACCGTGTCCAGCACCGTGATGCCAAACAGCTTACCGCTGCCAATCAACTCACGCAGGAACCCTACGGACAGCAGGATCACGCCGTAGCCGAGGCCGTTGCCGATGCCGTCCATAAAGCTCGCCAGCGGAGGCATTTTCATGGCATAGCCTTCTGCACGTCCCATCACGATACAGTTGGTGATAATCAGGCCCACAAATACCGAAAGCTGTTTCGATATTTCATAGGCAAAGGCTCGCAGCAGCTGATCGACCACGATCACCAGCGAGGCGATGATCGCCATCTGCACGATGATCCTCACGCTGTTGGGGATATGGTGGCGGATCATCGAGATAAACATGCTGGAAAACGCGGTAACCAGCGTTACTGCCAGCGTCATCACCACCGCCGTTTCCAGCTTGGTGGTCACCGCCAGGGCTGAACACACACCCAGCACCTGCAGCGTTATCGGGTTATTGGCTAAAAGTGGGCCAATCAGCACCTTTTTAACTTCTTTCAGTTCACCCGTATCAGCCATGGTTCAGCGCTCCTTCACGTACATTTTTCAGGAAAGGACCAAAACCGAGTTCGCCCATCCAGAAATCAAAACTGTGCTGCACCCCTTTGGAGGTGAGCGTGGCCCCGGACAGCCCGTCAACGGCATAGACATCGTCAGGACGCGCAGACCCTTTCATCACCTTCAGCGCAGGCGCTCCGCTGTCGTCGAGCACTTTCTTCCCGACAAACTGCGCGCGCCAGTTAGGGTTCTCCACTTCACCACCGAGCCCCGGCGTTTCACCCTGGTCATAGTAGGTGATGCCTTTCACGGTGCGGCCATCCGTATCAAGCGCCACGAAGGCGTACATCATTGACCACAGGCCGTTGCCGTAGATGGGTAACACCACTTCCTGCACCTGTTTTTGCTCATCACGTACGAGGTAGATTTCAGCCAGATTGCTGCGACGCTTAATGCCCGCCGGATCCTGAGATGCGTCCAGCGTCATGCTCATCTGCGGGTCTTTTAATGCCAGCGCCTGGTTATATTTCGCCGGATCTTTATCCAGCAGTTGACCCGTTTTTAAATCCACCAGACGCGCGGTGATGCGCTCAGCAAAGACGGCCGACACATCGTCTGCACTCATCCCTTCCTGCATCAGCCCGGCGACGGCCAGGATGTTGCGCTGTTTATCCAGCGCGCGCTGCTCCTGCTGTCGCGGCTTTAACCCCACGGCAGAACCAGCCACCACAATGGAACAGACCAGACACAGCACCAGCACCACCAGCAGCGTTTTGCCGATGCTGTCGTTATTTTTGATTTCAGCCACGTGCCTTCCTCCGCTTAATGTTGGCGCGCACGACCAGATAATCGAACAGTGGTGCAAACAGGTTGGCAAACAGAATGGCCAACATCATCCCTTCCGGATAGGCCGGGTTGACCACACGAATCAGGACACACATCACCCCGATGAGCACGCCATAGCTCCATTTCCCTCTGTCAGTAAAGGAAGCTGAAACCGGATCGGTAGCCATGAACATCATGCCGAAGGCGAAACCACCCAGCACCAGATGCCAGTACCAGGGCATGGAGAACATCGGGTTGGTGGCGGAACCGATAAGGTTGAACAGTGTGGCAGTCAGCACCATGCCGATCATGACACCGGCGACAATCCGCCAGGAGGCCACGCGACCAAACAGGATGATCGCCCCGCCAATCAAAATCATCAGCGTGGAGACCTCCCCAATGGAGCCCGGGATGTTGCCCATAAACGCATCAAACCAGGTGACGGGTTGGCCTGTCGCATTGTTCACCAGCGTTTCACCGCCGTGCGCCGCCCATTGTGAAAGCGGTGTCGCCCCAGAGAAGCCGTCCGCAGCGGTCCAGACCAGATCGCCGGAGATTTGTGCCGGATAGGCAAAGAACAGGAACGCACGCCCTGCCAGCGCAGGGTTGAGGAAGTTACGCCCGGTTCCCCCGAAGATCTCTTTCGCGATGACCACACCAAAGCTGATCCCCAGCGCGGCCTGCCAGAGCGGTAACGTTGGCGGGACAATCAGGGCAAACAGAATGGAAGTAACAAAGAAGCCTTCGTTGATCTCATGTTTACGAATAATGGCAAACAGCACTTCCCAGAACCCACCCACGATAAATACCGTGATGTAGATCGGCAGGAAGAACACCGCCCCCAGCGTCATCATGCTGATCCAGCCCGCGTCTGGGGCAAAACTTACGCCAAGCGACTGTGCCAGACGGTAATGCCAGTCAGACTGGATCACCTGCGCCAGTTGCTGAGCATCGTACAGATGATGCAGCGCCGGAATGGTCTGCAGCCCCACGTTGTACATGCCCCAGAACATTGCCGGGAAGACGGCAAACCAGACCAGAATCATCATTCGCTTCAGGTCGATGGCGTCACGAACGTGCGCCGCGCCTTTCGTCACCAGACCTGGCGTGTAGAAAATGGTCGTCGTCGCTTCATACAGCGGGTAGTACTTCTTCAGTTTACCCTCGGTAAAATGCGGCTCTATTTTTTCAAAGAGGTGTTTTAAGCCCATGGTTATCCTTCCTGCTCAATGCGGGTTAACACCTCGCGCAATACCGGTCCATATTCGTATTTTCCCGGACAGACATAGGTACAGAGCGCCAGATCTTCTTCGTCCAGCTCCAGGCAACCCAGCGCCTGGGCGCTGTCGGTGTCCCCGGCAAGCAGATCGCGCAGCAGCACGGTGGGCAGAATATCGAGCGGCATTACACGCTCGTAGTTGCCAATCGGCACCATGGCGCGCTCACCGCCGTTTGTGCTGGTGGAGAAGTTGAACAGCTTATGACGCAGGAAGTGGCCGAGCGTGGTGCGGGTGACGGAATACTTTTCTGCACCTGGCAGCACCCAGCCGAAGAGCTCTTTCTCACGCCCTTCCAGCACAATGCTCACCTGCAGATGGAAGCGTCCCAGATAGGCCTGCGGCCCAACGGCATGACGGCCGCTGAGTACCGAACCGGAAATCAGACGGTTTTCACCCGCTTTGGTTTCGTCGTCCAGCAGTTCATTGATATCCGCACCCAACAGCGTTGTCACCAGGCGCGGGTTTGCCGCCTGCGGCCCGCCAATCGCGATCACTCGCTCTGTGCAGAGCTTACCGGTGGTAAAGAGTTTGCCGATGGCAATCACGTCCTGATAGTTAAGGTGCCAGACCTGTTTTGTCAGGCTGACCGGCTCAAGGAAGTGAATATGCGTTCCCGCCAGCCCCGCCGGATGCGGGCCTGCAAATTCATTAAACGTCACCTGTCCCTGCGGATGGCCGCCAAGTTTACCGGCACTGGCCTGGCACACGTGGACTTTCCCGGACGTCAGCCGCGTGAGAACGGTCAGCCCGGCATCAAAGGCCTGACGTTGTGCCAGAATAACCGGCTGCGGGTCTGCACTGAGTGGGTTGGTGTCGATTGCCGTAACGAAGATAGCGGCCGGAACCGTGCCAGGCACAGGCGTTTTGCTGAAAGGGCGTGTGCGAAATGCGGTCCACAAACCGGCGTCCAGCAGTTGCGCCTGAACGGTTTCACGGCTCAACGCCGCGAGGTCTGCGGCCTCATAATGGGCAAACTCACGCTGTTCATCCCCTTCAATGCGGATAACCACCGACTGCAACACGCGACGTTCGCCACGGTTGATCGCCACAACGGTACCGCTGGCAGGGGCGGTAAACATCACGCCGGGATTTTTTTTATCTTCGAAGAGCGCCTGCCCTTTAATGACGCGATCGTCCTGCTGGACCAGCATTGAGGGGCGCATCCCCACGTAATCGTCGCCCAGAATGGCAACATGGCGAACGCTTGCGCCTGCCGAAACGTGCTGTTCGGGCACGCCTGCGATGGGCAGGTCAAGTCCTTTTCTTATTTTAAACATGTGGTTAGCAAGTTTCCGTGAACAACTATTCTGAGGGCGTGAAGTGTACCATTTCCGGCGTTTTCCGGGCAGATAAAACTCAGCTGCAGGTGTCAAATTGCGAACTGATACGCAAAGTTCCTGGAGCCAGCGCGATTTTGATGGGTTATAAAGTAAAACTAATTTGTAAACTAACAGCTCCGCTCTTGCGAAAATCTATAGCGGTGCTAATGTGAGCGCTCCTAACAGATTAATCTGATTTCGGGTCTCTTTTGCCGTTCTGGCAAGTTGGTCTTAGTTTTATCAAGGAACTTGTAGTATGCGTAAAATCGCATTGTTCATTGCGATGCTCCTGATTCCGTGCGTGTCGTTTGCCGGGCTGCTCAGCAGCAACAGTTCAACCACGCCTGTGAGCAAAGAATATAAACAGCAGCTAATGGGATCCCCCGTTTATATTCAAATCTTTAAGGAAGAACGCACACTCGACCTGTTTGTGAAAATGGGTGAGACATATCAGCTGCTCGACAGCTACAAGATTTGTAACTACTCCGGTGGTCTGGGGCCAAAACAGCGTCAGGGCGATTTCAAAAGCCCGGAAGGGTTTTACAACGTTCAGCGTAACCAGCTAAAACCGGATAGCCGTTTCTATAAAGCGATTAATATCGGCTTCCCGAATGCCTTTGACCGTGCGCACGGTTACGAAGGTAAATATCTGATGATCCACGGTGCCTGTGTGTCCATCGGCTGTTACGCGATGACCGATTCCGGCATTGATGAGATTTTCCAGTTTGTCACGGGCGCACTGGTCTTTGGTCAGCCAAACGTTCAGGTCAGCATCTATCCGTTCCGCATGACCGATGCCAACATGGCGCGTCACAAGTACTCTTACTACGCGGATTTCTGGAAACAGCTAAAACCGGGCTATGACTATTTCGAGCAGACGCACAAGCCGCCTGTCGTCTCGGTTGTGGATGGCCGTTATGTGGTCAGCAAACCGCTGAGCCACGAAGTTGTCCACCCACAGCTGGCATCAAATTACACGGTCCCCGAGACAAAATAACACCCACTCGCCTGGCATAATCTTCTGCCAGGTCTCGTTGCCGGTCAGCGGCTGCGTGGCGATAACAGTGACCACATCGTTTGGTGTGGTCTCTTTCTGAAAATCAATTTCCACATCCTGATCGAGCAGCTTTGCCACGCCAAACGGTGCACGGCGGGTGATCCAGAACAGGTTCGTCGAGCAGAACGCCATCACATAGCGCCCGTCAGACAACAGCATGTTAAACACGCCCTTCTCGCGCAGTTCAGACGCCAGCGACGCAATATATTTAAATACCGCCGCCATGTTGCCAGGGGTGCGCGGATAACGCTCTGTCAGCTTATGCAGCAGCCAGCAAAAGGCTTTTTCGCTGTCGGTTTCGCCAACCGGGCGAAAATTACCGGTCTCCAGCGACTTATAGCCCGTAAGTTGCCCGTTATGCGCGTAGGTCCAGTTACGGCCCCACAGCTCACGGGTAAACGGATGGGTGTTTTCGAGCGCCACTTCGCCGCGGTTTGCCTGACGAATATGGGCGATGACCGAACAGGATTTAATGGGGTAATCCTGCACCAGCTTGGCAATCGGTGAGTTAAAGCTGGGTTGTGGATCCTTGAACGTGCGACACCCTTTGCCTTCGTAGAAGGTGATACCCCAGCCGTCTTTATGCGGCCCGGTTCCCCCACCGCGCTGTACCAGCCCGGTGAAACTAAAGCAGATATCGGTTGGCACATTGGCGCTCATCCCGAGCAGTTCGCACATAGATTACCTCCACTCCACAACTGCGGGGGGCACCGGTGCCCCCCAGCGAAGTCTTACTTAACCATCTCTTTTTCGATCAGCTGGATCAGGATGTGGATCACTTTGATGTGAATTTCCTGAATGCGGTCAGCATAACCGAAGTGCGGAACACGGATTTCAACGTCCGCGGTACCGTCCATCTTACCGCCATCTTTGCCCGTCAGGGTGATGACTTTCATCCCTTTTTCACGCGCCGCCGCAATCGCTTTGATCACGTTACCAGAGTTGCCCGAAGTGGAGATACCCAGCAGCACGTCACCTTCACGACCAACCGCTTCAACGTAGCGGGAGAAGATGTAGTCGTAACCGAAATCGTTGCCCACGCAGGAGATGTGGCTCACGTCGGAGATCGCAATCGCCGGGTAGCCCGGACGGTTTTCACGATAACGCCCGGTCAGCTCTTCTGCGAAGTGCATAGCGTCGCAGTGGGACCCCCCGTTACCGCAGGAGAGCACTTTGCCACCGGCTTTGAAACTGTCGGCCAGCAGGACCGCCGCGCGCTGAATAGCGTGAATATTGGCATCATCTTTCAGAAAGTTAGCCAGCGTTTCCGCCGCTTCGTTCAGTTCGTTACGAATAAGATCCTGGTACATGAGGATAATCCTTCAGTATTGATGAGATAACACAGTGGAGTGTACCGGATAGCAATAAAAGCGAGAAGCTAAAGGGATGCGAATCGTCTGACGTTTTGCGTTTTCGTGCCGGCAAACAAACGAACAATGTGAACCAGGTTGTAATTATTTTGTAAACACATTGCTAAAGGAAATAACATCAACTACAACCATATCATCACAAGTGGTCAGACCTCCTACAAGCAAGGGAGCTTTTCTTTATGATGATTTTGAGCATTCTCGCAACCGTTGTCCTGCTCGGTGTGCTGTTCTATCACCGTGTAAGTTTATTCCTGAGCAGCCTGATTCTTCTGGCCTGGACGGCTGCGTTTGGCGTCGCAGGTCTCTGGAATATCTGGCTTTTAGTGCCGCTGGCCATCATCCTTCTGCCGTTTAACTTTGCCCCGATGCGTAAGTCGATGATCTCCGCACCGGTATTTAAAGGTTTCCGCAAAGTGATGCCACCGATGTCGCGCACCGAGAAAGAAGCGATTGACGCCGGTACCACCTGGTGGGAAGGCGATCTGTTCCAGGGCAACCCGGACTGGAAAAAACTGCATAACTACCCGCAGCCGCGTCTGACGGCGGAAGAACAAGCCTTTATTGACGGCCCGGTAGAAGAAGCCTGCCGTATGGCCAATGACTTTGCCATCACCCATGAAATGGCCGACCTGCCGCCGGAGCTGTGGGCATACCTGAAAGAGCATCGCTTCTTCGCGATGATCATCAAAAAAGAGTACGGCGGTCTGGAATTCTCCGCGTACGCTCAGGCTCGCGTGCTGCAAAAACTGGCTGGCGTCTCCGGGATCCTGGCCATCACCGTGGGCGTACCTAACTCCTTAGGCCCGGGCGAACTGCTGCAGCATTACGGTACAAAAGAGCAGAAAGATCACTATCTGCCGCGTCTGGCACGCGGTCAGGAAATTCCATGCTTCGCACTGACCAGCCCGGAAGCGGGTTCCGATGCAGGCGCCATCCCGGATACCGGTGTGGTCTGCATGGGCGAATGGCAGGGCGAGCAGGTACTGGGTATGCGCCTGACCTGGAACAAACGCTACATTACGCTCGCGCCTGTCGCTACCGTGCTGGGCCTGGCGTTTAAACTCTCCGACCCGGAAAAACTGCTGGGTGGTGAAGAAGATCTGGGCATTACCTGTGCGCTGATCCCCACCTCTACCCCGGGCGTTGAAATTGGTCGTCGCCACTTCCCGCTGAACGTGCCGTTCCAGAACGGTCCGACCCGCGGTCAGGATATCTTTGTCCCGATTGATTACATCATCGGTGGGCCGAAAATGGCCGGTCAGGGCTGGCGTATGCTGGTGGAATGTCTGTCCGTTGGTCGCGGCATTACTCTGCCGTCGAACTCAACCGGCGGGCTGAAATCGGTGGCGATGGGGATTGGTGCCTACGCGCACATCCGTCGTCAGTTCAAAATCTCCATCGGCAAGATGGAAGGGATCGAAGAGCCGCTGGCGCGTATCGCAGGCAACGCCTACGTGATGGATGCCGCCGCGTCGTTAATTACCTACGGCATTATGCTGGGTGAAAAACCGGCCGTACTGTCCGCGATTGTGAAGTACCACTGCACCCACCGCGCACAGCAGTCGATCATTGATGCAATGGATATCGCAGGTGGTAAAGGCATTATGCTCGGCGAAGGCAACTTCCTGGCGCGTGGCTATCAGGGCGCACCGATCGCCATCACCGTAGAAGGGGCAAACATCCTGACCCGCAGCATGATGATCTTCGGCCAGGGGGCGATTCGCTGCCATCCGTACGTGCTGGAAGAGATGGCCGCCGCGCAGAACAACGACGTGGATGCCTTCGACAAGCTGCTGTTCAAACATATCGGTCATGTAGGCAGCAATAAAGTGCGCAGCTTCTGGCTGGGTCTGACCCGCGGGCTGACCAGCGCCACGCCAACCCATGATGCGACAAAACGTTATTACCAGCATCTGAACCGGCTGAGCGCCAACCTGGCGCTGCTGTCCGACGTCTCCATGGCGGTGCTGGGCGGTAGCCTGAAGCGTCGCGAGCGCATCTCTGCCCGTCTGGGTGATGTGCTGAGCCAGCTCTACCTGGCTTCTGCGGTACTGAAACGCTACGACGACGAAGGCCGTCAGGAAGCGGATCTGCCGCTGGTGCACTGGGGCGTGCAGGATGCGCTGTATCAGGCCGAGCAGGCGATTGACGATCTGCTGGTGAACTTCCCTAACCGTCTGGTGGCAGGTGCCCTGCGCGTGGCGATTTTCCCGACCGGTCGTCATCATCTGGCGCCGTCTGACAAGCTGGATCATAAAGTGGCGAAGATCCTGCAGGTACCGAGCGCAACCCGCTCACGTATCGGCCGCGGTCAGTATCTGGCGCCAACGCCACATAACCCGGTGGGTCTGCTGGAAGAGGCGCTGCTGGACGTGATGGCCGCCGACCCGATTCACCAGAAGATCTGTAAACAGCTGGGCAAAAACCTGCCGTTTACCCGCCTGGATGAACTGGCAAAACAGGCGCTGGCGGGTGGCATCATCGACAACAGCGAAGCCGCACTCCTGGTGAAAGCCGAAGAGAGCCGTCTGCGCAGCATTAACGTCGATGATTTCGAACCGGATGAGCTGGCGACACAGCCGGTAAAGCTGCCGGAGAAACACCGCAAACCTGAAGCCGCTTAACGCGTTTCGTCCTGAAAAACCCCGCCAAGAGCGGGGTTTTTTATTGCCATCTTTTCTCTTTATGTCGTGCTACAGTGTCAAAAAGGGTCGTTTGAGGAGTCTGAATTGTGCCTGGTCTGAAGATTTCTATTTTGCAGCAACCTTTAGTGTGGATGGATGGCCCTGCCAACCTGCGCCACTTTGATCGTCAACTGGAAGGCATTACCGGGCGCGATGTGATTGTCCTGCCGGAGATGTTCACCACGGGCTTCGCGATGGAAGCCGCACAACAGTCGATGCCGCAGGATGAGGTGGTCGCCTGGATGCACGCCAAAGCGCAGCAGACCAACGCGCTAATCGCCGGGAGCGCCGCCCTGCAAACGGAACGCGGCCCGGTGAACCGCTTCCTGCTGGTTGAGCCGGAGGGGAAGGTCCATTTTTACGATAAACGACACCTGTTCCGCATGGCCGATGAGCATCATCACTACGAAGCCGGCAACGAACGTGTGGTGTTTGAATGGCGCGGCTGGCGTATTCTGCCGCTGGTCTGCTACGACCTGCGCTTCCCGGTCTGGTCGCGCAACCGCAACGATTACGACCTGGCGCTGTATGTCGCCAACTGGCCTGCGCCGCGCTCCCTGCACTGGCAGTCGCTGCTGGTGGCGCGCGCAATTGAAAACCAGGCGTACGTGGTGGGTTGTAACCGCGTGGGAACAGACGGCAACGGACATCACTACCGGGGCGATAGCCGGGTGGTGAATCCGCAGGGCGAGATCATCGCCACCGCCGAACCGCATCAGGCGACGCGCATTGATGCCGAGCTGTCGTTGACGGCGCTGAAGGAGTATCGCGAGAAGTTCCCCGCATGGCAGGATGCGGATCCGTTTAGTATTGGGTGACATTTTCCCCTCACCCCAACCCTCTCCCAA
>NZ_JAYJLI010000005.1:0-238897 GCF_051948675.1 Enterobacter sp. Lyrl_3 | reverse complement strand
ATTAGTTCATGCCGTATTTTTTCAGTTTCTTACGCAGAGTACCACGGTTGATACCCATCATCAGCGCAGCGCGGGTTTGGTTACCGCGGGTGTATTGCATCACCATGTCCAACAGTGGCTGTTCAACTTCAGCCAGTACCAGCTCATACAGGTCATTAACATCCTGACCATTCAGTTGAGCAAAATAGTTCTTCAGTGCCTGTTTAACCGAGTCACGCAGGGGTTTTTGAGTTACCTGATCCTGAGAGTTAACGGTAGAAACGGTCAGTACGTCAGAATTTACGCGTTGTTCGAACATAGTTCTGTCAGCTCTTTATTTCATTACGCAAGATTTTCGAAGTATGCCTCCAACGCCTCCAGCTGTTCGCTGGCATCCTCTATGGCGTTGAATGTGCGCCGAAACTGGTCATTTGGAGCGTGCTCCTGGAGATACCAGGAGACGTGTTTACGCGCAATTCGGTACCCTTTTGCCTGGCCGTAGTGGTCATGCAGTTCCCGAACATGCGAACAAAGCAAGCGCTTAACCTCTGCCAGAGGCAGCGGGGCAAGCAGCTCCCCAGTGTCCAGATAATGCTGGATTTCCCGAAAGATCCAGGGTCTTCCCTGAGCTGCACGTCCTATCATCAGAGCATCAGCTCCCGTATAGTCGAGCACAGCTCTGGCTTTAAGCGGGTCAGTAATGTCGCCATTCGCGATAATCGGAATGGAAACTTTCTGCTTAACTGCCCGAATGCTGTCGTATTCAGCTTCACCGTTGAACAAACAGGCGCGAGTGCGTCCATGAATGGTCAGGGCCTGAATGCCACAGTCTTCGGCCAGTTGGGCAATCTCTACACAGTTACGGTGTTCCGGCGACCAACCCGTGCGAATCTTCAACGTAACAGGAACGTCCACTGCGCTGACAACCGCCGTCAGGATTGACTTCACCTGGTTGGGGTATTGCAGAAGGGCTGAACCTGCAAGCTTGCGATTCACTTTTTTGGCCGGGCAACCCATGTTGATATCAATAATCTGGGCGCCACTTTCCACGTTAATCCGCGCGGCATCTGCCATCTCTTCAGGCACACTTCCGGCGATTTGCACGGTGCGAATACCTGGTTCATCAATGTGCACCATCCGAAGGCGGGATTTATCGCTTTCCCAGACCTGCGGGTTAGACGACATCATCTCGGAAACGGTTAAACCGGCTCCCATCTCATAACACAGCGTCCTGAACGGCCGGTCGGTAATACCTGCCATTGGGGCTGCGATCAGGCGATTTCTGAGCTGGTGGTGTCCGATGCGCATGAGTTAAGAAATGACCATACTGTGACTGCAAGGCGGCGTATATTACGCATTTTTTGCACGAGATGAAAGGCCAAACTTTGAACAATCCACTGTTGTAGATCAAGGAATCGCCACCCAGTCACAATGATGAAAATTATTTTTTATTTAAATCATTATGTTATGTATTAACGGCGATTTTATGACCGCTTACAATTTCCCGTAACTTCTCATCATTTCTCAAAAAATGAATCCGTTGAGCGGGATATTCTGCTGTTTTTAGCAGCAGATTCTCCCGCTTCTATGCGATCTGCGTCGCATTTTAGAACATCATCTCAGTACGAAAAATGTTCTTATTTTTTACGGCCCGTGATGCGGCACCACTCTTCTTTTTCCACCACCGGATCGAGGTTGAAGAGATCGGCGTAGGCTTCGCAAACGCTGTCAGCCTGGCTTGCCAGGATCCCGGAAAGCCCCAGCAGACCGCCCTCAACGGGCAGCACGCTGATTAACGGTGCAAGCTCGCGTAATGGACCTGCCAGGATGTTAGCGACCACCACATCGGCTTTCATGGCCTCTGGCTGCGCGTCCGGCAGATACAGCTCAAGGCGATCGGAAACGCCGTTACGCTCGGCGTTATCACGACTGGCCTGAATAGCCTGCGGATCGATATCGATCCCGATGGCTTTTGCGGCACCCAGCTTCAGTGCGGCAATGGCGAGGATCCCGGATCCACAGCCGAAGTCGATCACGGTTTTCCCTTCCAGATCCAGGCCATCCAGCCACTGCAGGCACAGTGAGGTGGTTGGGTGGGTGCCGGTACCGAATGCCAGACCCGGGTCGAGCATCACGTTGACCGCGTTTTCATCGGGAACTTCGCGCCAGCTTGGGCAGATCCACAGACGCTTGCCAAACTGCATGGGGTGGAAGTTATCCATCCACTCGCGTTCCCAGTCTTTGTCTTCCAGTTGTTCGATTTTGTGCGCAAAACCCACGCCCAGCAGAGGATGATGTTCCAGAATCGCGACCACTTCTTTCATGTCTGTTTCGGCATCAAACAGGCCAATCACGTCGGTATCGCCCCACAGGCGCGTTTCGCCCGGCAGCGGCTCAAAGACCGGCGTGTCATGCGTGTCCTGGAAGGTGATAGAGACCGAGCCGGCCTCCATCAGCGCATCGCTCAGCTCTTCGGCGTTAGCGCCGGTTGTGTTCAGTTTTAGTTGGATCCACGGCATGGCAAAACTCTTTATTTATCAGTAGACATCATAGCGGGTTGTGGGACGGGTTGACCGAAACGGTTCCCCACCACAAACGCCAGTAAACTTAACAGTAACGAAGGCACAATTGGATGGAAGCCCAGGTACTGGATCTTAAAGGTGGCGAGCACGGCGTACACGACACCGCCAACAATCATGCCGCTTAGCGCGCCCGCAGCATTCGCGCGTTCCCAGTACAGGCCAAGCACCAGAGGCCACAGGAAAACAGCTTCAAGGCCGCCAAACGCAAGCAGGTTCAGCCAGATGATCATCTCCGGTGGACGCCAGGCGGCCAGCAGCAGCAGCGCCCCTAATAACAACGTGATCACCGCAGACATCCGCTTTAAGCGTCGTTCGTTTTTCAACTGCTCGGGACGCAAATTCAGATAGAGATCTTTGATAATCGTAGCGGAACTTTGCAGCAACTGAGCGTTGATCGTCGACATAATGGCGGCCATCGGTGCGGCAAGGAAAATCCCGGCAGCAAAGGGTGGCAGGACTTTAACCATCAGGGTAGGGATCACCAGGTCGGGCACGGTAAGATCTGGGATCACCGCACGACCTAATGCACCCGCCAGATGCATTCCCAGCATCAGTATCGCCACCACAATGGTCCCGATAATAATGCCGCGATGGACCGCTTTACTGTCCTTATAGGAGATACACCGTACAGCGGTATGCGGCAGTCCAATGACGCCGAAGCAGACCAGCACCCAGAAGGAGGTCATAAAGGTGGGTGAAAGAATGTCATCTGCGCCCTCTGGAGTGACCAGTTTCGGGTCAATCGCTTCCAGGGTTTCAACAGCATGGCTCAGGCCGCCTGCCGCATGGACAATCCCCACCAGCAGCACAATGGTTCCGATGAGCATCACCATGCCCTGCAGGGTGTCGTTCAGTACGCTGGCGCGGAATCCACCAAACGCCGTATAAAGCGCGATACTGATCCCAAAGATAAGCAGGCCAGTCTCGTAAGGGATCCCTGCTGCGGTTTCAAGCAGACGTGCACCGCCAATAAACTGCACCGTCATCGCACCCACAAAGGCGACCAGCAGGCTTAGGCTTGCCAGCCATACCAGTAAACGGCTGCGGTAGCGGGCAAACAGCATGTCGTTCAGCGTCACGGCATTATAGCGACGCGCCAGAATAGCGAACTTCTTGCCGAGTATACCCAGCGAAAGCCAGATAGCCGGGAGCTGGATCATCGCCAGCAGCACCCAGCCTAACCCATATTTATAGGCTGCCCCGGGACCGCCAATAAATGAGCTGGCGCTGATATAGGTGGCGGTGAGCGTCATCGCTAACACAATGCCGCCCATTGAACGGCTGCCGAGGAAATATTCGTTCAGGAAGGTGCCGGTTGCCCTTTTGCGCATGGCATACACGGACACGCCAAACACGACCAACAAATACGCGATAAGCGGCAGAATGACTTCAAGCTGCATCGTCGTCCTCCAGCGGGATATCGCGATAAATGAATTTCACCATTGCCCAGCACAGCAGGATAAAAATCAGCGGTACCAGCAGACAGGCCATTTCAAACCAGTGAGGCAGGCCGGTGATGCCAATTGCAGAATCAGGTAAGTAAGCGGTTACCAACCATGCGGCAAGATAGAGAAGGGTCAGCCACAGCGCCCAGCGCGCTTCTTTATGGGCCTGAACAAAACGTTTGTCCATTTTTTGTCCCTTGTGGATGAAGAAAGCGGGGATTGTACATGATGGGCCTTGACGATCCCCAGAAATAAAAAAGGCCGGTTAAACCGGCCTTTTAGCATAGATGCTTTCTTACTTCTCGTTGAGACCGAGTTTTTTCTCCAGATAGTGGATGTTCGTCCCACCATTCTGGAAGTGCTCGTCGCTCATGATGCGCATCTGCAGATCAACGTTGGTTTTGATACCGTCGATGATTAGCTCCTGCAGGGCGTTCTTCATGCGGGCAATCGCCACGTCACGGTTTTCGCCGTAGCAGATAAGCTTACCGATCATTGAGTCATAGTACGGCGGTACGGTGTAACCGGCGTAAATATGAGACTCCCAACGCACGCCAAAGCCACCCGGCGCGTGGAAACGCGTGATTTTACCCGGGCTTGGCAGGAAGGTATTCGGGTCTTCGGCGTTGATACGGCACTCGACCGCATGGCCTTTGACCACTACTTCTTCCTGTTTGATGGACAGAGGCTGGCCGGCAGCGATACGCAGCTGCTCTTTGATCAGGTCAACGCCGGTGATCATTTCGGTAACCGGGTGTTCAACCTGAATACGGGTGTTCATCTCAATGAAGTAGAACTCACCGTTTTCGAACAAGAATTCGAAGGTACCCGCCCCGCGATAGCCGATGTCGACACACGCTTTGGCACAACGCTCGCCGATGTAGCGACGCAGTTCCGGGGTAATGCCCGGTGCTGGTGCTTCTTCGACCACTTTCTGGTGACGACGCTGCATGGAGCAGTCACGTTCTGCCAGATAGATAGCGTTACCCTGACCGTCTGCCAGCACCTGAATTTCGATGTGGCGTGGGTTTTCCAGGTATTTTTCCATGTACACCATATCATTGCTGAAAGCTGCTTTCGCTTCCGCTTTGGTCATGGAGATGGATTGTGCCAGTTCAGCGTCGCTGCGCACTACGCGCATACCGCGACCGCCGCCGCCGCCGGACGCCTTGATGATCACCGGGTAGCCAATGCGTTTAGCATGAGCACGGTTTGCATCCATGTCGTCAGTCAGCGGGCCGTCAGAACCTGGAACGGTTGGAACACCGGCTTTTTTCATCGCGGTGATTGCAGACACTTTGTCACCCATCAGGCGGATGGTGTCAGCTTTCGGGCCGATGAAGATAAAGCCAGAGCGTTCAACCTGCTCAGCAAAGTTGGCGTTCTCGGAGAGGAAGCCATAACCCGGGTGAATTGCCACCGCGCCAGTGATTTCAGCGGCGCTGATGATTGCCGGGATGTTCAGATAGCTTTTTACGGACGGAGCCGGGCCGATACAGACCGTCTCATCCGCCAGCAATACGTGTTTTAAATCGCGGTCCGCGCTTGAGTGCACAGCGACAGTCTTGATGCCCAGTTCTTTACAGGCACGAAGAATACGCAGTGCGATCTCGCCGCGGTTGGCGATAACAATTTTATCCAGCATGTTCGCCTCGTTACTCGATGACGACCAGCGGCTCGTCAAATTCTACCGGCTGACCACTTTCGACCAGAATCGCCTTCACAGTACCTGATTTGTCTGCTTCGATCTGGTTCATCATTTTCATGGCTTCAACGATACACAGGGTATCGCCTACGTTGACTTTCTGACCCACTTCGATGAACGCCTTCGCGTCCGGGCTCGGGGTGCGGTAGAAAGTACCAACCATTGGGGAACGTACGATGTGACCACTGATTTCTGCTGCAGCGGCAGGTGCGGCTTCAGTTGCGGCTGGTGCAACGGCTGCAGAGAGCGCAGGCTGCTGCACTGGCGCAGCATAAGCTTGCTGCATTACCGGGAAGCTAGCGGCTGGGGCTGCACGGCTGATACGTACAGACTCTTCGCCTTCAGAAATTTCCAGTTCGGAGATGCCTGATTCTTCAACCAGCTCGATCAGTTTTTTAATCTTACGAATATCCATGAGTGGGTTCCGTACTCTTGTTTAGTGTGATTGTGACAGGCGTTTTACCGCTGTCTGTAAAGCGTATGAATAACCGTCTGCGCCCAGTCCGCAGATAACGCCAGCGGCGATATCCGACAGATACGAATGGTGGCGGAACGGCTCTCGGGCGTGCACGTTGCTGAGGTGGATCTCGATAAACGGGATACTCACCGCCAGCAGTGCGTCGCGGATAGCAACACTGGTGTGCGTAAACGCGGCCGGATTGATCAGGATATAGTCCACAGTGTCTTTAGCCTGATGAATACGGTCGATGAGTGCGTACTCCGCGTTTGACTGAAAATGATCCAAATCCACATTCAGTGACGCTGCTTCCGTGCCCAAACGGTTAACAATTTCACTCAATGTCAGCGTGCCATACTTCTCTGGCTCACGGGTGCCGAGCATGTTCAGGTTCGGTCCGTTTAAAACTAAGATTCGGAATTTTTCTGCCATTGTGTCGCTATCTCCTGCGAATCTCGGGTAAAAACCAAAATATACCTTTGAAACGCGAAAGTCACCTGATGACTTTCCTAAAATGCATTCAGGAAAACCAAAGTCGCACATTATAACGATTTCGTAGCATTTGGCAGCTAAATACTGGTCTTATCAGGGAAGATTATCAACCGCTATCCGAAAAAGAATGGCGGTTGATAAGTAATCTGCGGGAAAACGCACAGTTTCGCGAACTATCGTAACCACTGGCGGAACTTCTTGTAACGCCATGCTAAAAGCGCCAAAGCCAGCAGCGCGTAGAGGATGGGCTGAGGCGAGAGGATCTTCACGGACCACAGATAATGGATGGGTGCGAGGATCGCGACAAGATAGACGAAGTTGTGCAGCAACTGCCAGCGCTTACCCAGTTTTCGCTGCGCATATTGCGTAGATGTCAGCGCTAATGCCAGCAACACCAGCCAACTGACAATGCCCAGCGTCAGATAAGGACGCGTGACCAGTTCGCGGCCCAGCAGTGCCAGGTTGTTAATCCCCAGTTCCAGCAGCGCGTAGCTGGTCAGGTGCAACGTGGCCCAGGCAAAACACCATAGCCCTAATAGCCGACGTGTGCGTATCAATAATGGCTGTTTAGCGTAGCGCGCCAGCGGCGAAACCAGCAAGGTCGCCAGTAAAAATTTCAGAGCCATCCGACCAGTAAAGTGCTGGATATCTTTAGCCGGATCGGCACTAAAGAGCCCCTGGCTGGCGGCCCAGAACAACCAGATAAACGGGAGCAACCCGGCTAAATGCAGCAGCACTTTCAGCCAGGTTACCTGTTTTGCCGTTAAACGCACTCAGAAGTTCTCCCGTAAATTGAGGCCACGGTAGAGCGACGCAACTTCATCCGCATAGCCGTTAAAAAGCAGCGTGGGCTGACGCTTCACATCCAGCGCCCCGCCAGAACCGATAAACCGTTCCGTCGCCTGCGACCAGCGTGGGTGATCGACATGTGGGTTCACGTTGGCGAAGAAACCGTATTCGTCCGGCGCGGCGAGATTCCATGTTGTGGGCGGACGCTCGCGGGTGAGCTTAATACTGACGATCGATTTAATGCCCTTGAAGCCATATTTCCACGGTACCGTTAGCCGGATGGGGGCGCCGTTCTGCGGCGGGAGCGCTTTACCGTAAACGCCGACGGTCAGAAGGGTAAGAGGATGCATGGCTTCGTCAAGGCGTAATCCTTCTACATAAGGATATGCAAGCCCACCGCCGATGAACCGGTCCTTCTGGCCTGGCATCTCGTCCGGGGCGTAACGCGTCTGGAATGCGACATATTTCGCATTGCTGGTGGGTTCAACCATTGCCAGCAGCTTATGCAGCGGAAAACCTACCCACGGTACCACCATCGACCAGGCTTCCACGCAGCGCATACGATAGATGCGTTCCTCTAACGGGAAACGGGTGGTGAGATCGTGATGATCCAGCGTTAAGGATTTTGCCACTTCGCCGTCAATTTTCAACGTCCACGGATCGGTTTTCATGCTGCCTGCATTGGCCGCAGGATCGGCTTTATCAAGCCCAAATTCGTAGAAGTTGTTATAACCGGTGACTTTATCTTCTGGCGTGAGCGTCAGTTTGTTTTGCCACTCGGCAGGTTTCGTAAAGGTGAGCGGGGCACCGGAAGGGGCTTTTGGCCGATCGTTGCCTTTAAACCAGTCGAGCAAATCAGCGTGAGCCGCAGGTGTGAGCGACAACGCGGTGGCACTGATGCCAAGCATTTTCAGGATCTGGCGGCGCTGTAACATAAAGACAGATTCGGACGTTACGTCGGCTTCCGTCAGTTTTCGGGTTTTCATGGCATCCTCCGTCATGCGTTTTTCTAAGCATGACGGAGGAGAAGGATTAGCGCGAATATGTCACGAAAATTTGAAGATTAGGCAATTTTCACCAGCGCGCGGCCATGGAACTGATTATCCATGATCTTACCGGCATATTCCGGCGCCTGGCTGAGGGCGATTTCGGTTGCACTCTGCGTGAAGAAGGACTCAGGCAGGTCGCGCACCAGACGCTCCCAGGCTTCTGCACGACGGGCCGCCGGAGTCATGACGGAATCCACACCCTGCAGGCGCACGTTACGCAGGATAAAGGGCATAACGGTGGTTGGCAGCGCAAAACCGCCCGCCAGACCGCAGGCCGCCACGCAGCCACCGTAGTTCATCTGCGCCAGCACTTTTGCCAGCACGTTATTTCCGACGGTATCCACCGCTCCGGCCCAGAGCTGTTTTTCCAGCGGACGGGTTTCGGCAAATTCGTCGCGGCCAAGAATGCGGCTGGCACCAAGCTGACGCAGATAGTCATGGGTGCTTTCACGGCCTGAGACCGCGACGACCTGATACCCCAGTTTGTGCAGTAAAGCCACCGCCGTGCTGCCAACGCCACCGCTGGCCCCGGTCACGACTATCTCGCCTGACTCAGGGCGGATACCGGCATCTTCAAGGGCCATGACGCACAGCATGGCGGTAAAGCCTGCGGTACCGATAATCATCGCTTTGCGGCCATCCAGCCCAGCAGGCATGGGCACCAGCCACTCGCCTTTCACCCGCGCCTGCGTTGCCAGCCCGCCCCAGTGATTTTCGCCGACACCCCAGCCGGTGAGCAGCACCTGCTGGCCTGCATGGAAACGCGGATCTTCGCTGGAATGAACGTGGCCTGCAAAATCAATCCCCGGCACCATCGGGAAATTTCGGATGATTTTACCTTTGCCGGTGATGGCCAGGGCATCCTTGTAATTCAGACTGGACCAGTCGATGTCGACGGTGACGTCGCCTTCGGGCAGACGGCTCTCATCAAGGGCTTGCACCGAGGCAACGGTATTGCCGTCCTGCTGTTCTAAGATCAAAGCCTGCATACAGGATCCTCACTATTCTGATGATTGGAAAATTCGTTCTGAAGACTATACTCGCTCAATGAAACGCTATGCCGATTTAACGCAATAAATTGCCAGATACACCAGGTTTGGTAGTATGGCGCATTTGAAATGCAAGTTAGCGCTTACTCGCTACCCATCAACCCACGGAGTAATCTCAAGGATGCGATTAACGACGAAGTTCTCAGCTTTTATCACGTTGCTGACGGGGTTAACCATTTTTGTCACGCTCCTTGGCTGCTCCCTGAGCTTTTATAACGCCATTCAGGATAAGCTGGTCAACCGGGTTGAGTCTGTTGCGTCAGTTATTGATACGCGTCTGATTACCACTCCGCTACCGGAACTCTCCCGCGAGCTGGATGAATTGATGGTACCGGTTGATATTGTGCAGGTCGACATCGCGCAGGGAAAGCATCCGGTATTAAGCCATCAGCGTCAGGGGAGCTATCGGCCTGCGGGCGTCGTGAGCCAGTATCGGGAAGTGAATGTCCATTCCCTTAAAAATCCGGGGATGACGATACGCCTGGTCTACCTCGATCCCATGGCCAGCTATTTCCGCTCGATGATGACCACCGCGCCACTCACCGTTGCCGTCGCCTTTATTGTCCTGCTGATTTTTCTTGCGGTTCGCTGGCTACGCCGTCAGCTCTCCGGTCAGGAGCTGCTGGAAAACCGCTCCGTGCGAATACTTAACGGGGAGCGCGGTCCGCAGGTGCGGGGGTCGGTCTATGAGTGGCCGTCCAGCACCAGCAGCGCGCTGGACACGCTGCTTTCCGAAATTCAGTTCGCCAGCGATCAACGCAGCCGCATGGATACGCTGATCCGTTCCTATGCCGCGCAGGATAACAAAACCGGTCTGAATAACCGCCTGTTCTTTGATAATCAACTGGCCACGCTGCTGGACGACCCGGAAAAGGTAGGAACGCACGGGGTCGTCATGATGGTTCGTCTGCCGGATTTCGATCTCCTGCGCGATACCTGGGGACGCCGCGTGGCGGAAGAGAACCTCTTTACGCTCATCAACTTGCTGTCGACTTTTATTATGCGCTATCCCGGCGCGCTGCTGGCGCGCTATCACCGCAGCGACTTTGCGGTGTTGTTACCCCATCGCACACTTAAGGAGTCGGAGAGCATCGCCAGCCAGTTGCTGAAGGCGGTGGATGCGCTGCCGCAGAGCAAAATGCTTGACCGGGATGATATGGTGCATATGGGGATCTGCGCCTGGCGCGGCGGGCAGTCAACTGAACAGGTGATGGAGCATGCGGAAGCGGCAACCCGAAACGCGGTGCTGCAAGGGGCGAACGGTTGGGCGGTATATGACGATTCCCTGCCTGAGAAAGGGCGTGGCAATGTGCGCTGGCGTACCCTGATTGAACAAATGTTGAGCCGCGGTGGCCCGCGCCTTTATCAAAAACCAGCGGTGATGAAAAACGGCCATGTTCACCACCGTGAATTAATGTGTCGCATTTTTGACGGCACGGAAGAGGTTATTTCAGCGGAATATCTGCCGATGGTCCTGCAATTTGGACTCTCCGAAGAGTATGACCGTCAGCAAATTAGCCGACTGATTCCGTTTTTATCTTTTTGGCCTGAAGAAAGTCTGGCATTACAGGTGACCGTCGAGTCGTTAATTCGCCCGCGTTTTCAACGCTGGCTGCGCGATACATTAATGCAATGCGAAAAATCGCAACGCAAACACATTATTTTTGAACTTGCAGAGGCGGATGTTGGTCAACACATCAGCCGGTTACGTCCGGTGGTACGTTTGATCAATGCGCTGGGTGCGCGTGTGGCGGTGACACAGGCGGGCCTGACGCTGGTCAGTACCAGCTGGATCAAGGAGCTGGATGTGGAATTATTAAAGCTACATCCGGGGCTGGTCAGGAATATTGAAAAGCGCACGGAAAACCAGCTGCTGGTGCAGAGTCTGGTGGAAGCGTGTAAGGGAACGCGAACACAAGTATTTGCCACGGGCGTGCGCTCCAGAGGCGAATGGCAGATGTTGACAGAGCGTGGTGTGATGGGTGGTCAGGGGGATTTTTTTGCCGCCTCTCAGCCGCTTGACACCAATGTGAAAAAATATTTGCAAAGATACTCTGTTTGACCTGCCGTTTACGCTGTTTTCACGTAGAATATCGCGCCTGTAGCTTTGAGTATGACGAGCAAAAAGCCAGTGAACGACCTTTAGCGGGTTACAAATGAAAGTGAGGAACGCTACTGTGTACTCAGCCCTGAGGGAGTCAGGGGATGAATTTGTAACAGAAGGAAACGTACTGCACAAATTTTCACCGCAGCAGGTGATTTTTGCGCCTTGTCGCTGCTGCGTGTGGTTGGTAAAGTAAGCGGATTTTGTTTTCCGCCCCAGCTTTCAGGATTATCCCTTAGTATGTTGAAAAAATTTCGTGGCATGTTTTCCAATGACCTGTCCATTGACCTGGGTACCGCGAATACCCTTATTTATGTAAAAGGACAAGGCATCGTATTGAATGAGCCTTCTGTTGTGGCCATTCGTCAGGATCGTGCCGGCTCGCCGAAAAGCGTAGCCGCAGTGGGTCATGACGCGAAGCAGATGCTGGGTCGTACCCCAGGTAACATCGCCGCGATCCGCCCAATGAAAGACGGCGTTATCGCTGACTTCTTCGTGACTGAAAAAATGCTTCAGCACTTCATCAAGCAGGTTCACAGCAACAGCTTCATGCGTCCAAGCCCACGCGTGCTGGTTTGTGTGCCGGTCGGTGCGACCCAGGTAGAACGTCGCGCAATTCGCGAATCTGCTCAGGGTGCAGGCGCGCGTGAAGTGTTCCTGATTGAAGAGCCAATGGCTGCGGCTATCGGTGCAGGCCTGCCTGTTTCTGAAGCCACCGGTTCGATGGTGGTTGATATCGGTGGTGGTACTACTGAAGTGGCCGTTATTTCCCTGAACGGCGTGGTTTACTCCTCTTCCGTGCGTATCGGTGGTGACCGTTTCGACGAAGCGATCATTAACTACGTGCGCCGTAACTATGGCTCCCTGATCGGTGAAGCGACCGCTGAGCGCATCAAGCACGAGATCGGTTCTGCTTATCCGGGTGATGAAGTTCGCGAAATCGAAGTGCGCGGCCGTAACCTGGCGGAAGGTGTGCCACGCGGCTTTACCCTGAACTCCAACGAAATTCTGGAAGCGCTGCAAGAGCCGCTGACCGGTATCGTGAGCGCGGTGATGGTTGCGCTGGAACAGTGCCCACCTGAACTGGCGTCCGATATCTCTGAGCGCGGTATGGTTCTGACCGGTGGTGGTGCGCTGCTGCGTAACCTCGACCGCCTGTTAATGGAAGAGACAGGTATTCCTGTCGTAGTTGCAGAAGATCCACTGACTTGCGTCGCCCGTGGTGGTGGCAAGGCGCTGGAAATGATCGACATGCACGGCGGCGACTTGTTCAGCGAAGAGTAGTCATGGTGAAAGGGTAGCGAATCGCTACCCTTTCTCTCTGACACGAGAATACGCATAGCCTATGAAGCCAATTTTTAGCCGTGGCCCCTCGCTACAGTTTCGCCTGATCCTGGCGGTTCTGGTTGCGCTTGGTGTCATTATTGCCGATAGCCGCCTCGGTACGTTCAGCCAGATCAGAACGTACATGGATACCGCCGTCAGTCCTTTCTACTTTATATCCAATGGTCCCCGTGAACTGCTCGACTCCGTTTCTCAAACGCTGTCTTCACGTGACCAACTCGAACTTGAAAACCGGGCATTGCGCCAGGAACTGCTGTTGAAAAACAGCGAACTGCTGATGTTAGGGCAATACAAGCAGGAAAATGCGCGTCTGCGTGAGCTGCTTGGATCGCCGCTGCGTCAGGATGAGCAGAAGATGGTGACGCAGGTGATCTCCACCGTAAACGATCCTTACAGCGATCAGGTGGTGATCGACAAAGGTAGCGTGAATGGTGTGTATGAAGGTCAGCCTGTTATCAGTGATAAAGGTGTGGTGGGCCAGGTGGTCGCCGTCGCCAAATTGACCAGCCGTGTACTGCTGATCTGCGATGCCACCCATGCGCTGCCTATTCAGGTTCTGCGTAACGATATTCGCGTCATTGCGGCGGGTAACGGCTGCACGGACGATCTGCAACTGGAGCACCTGCCAGCCAACACGGATATCCGTGTGGGCGACGTGCTGGTCACCTCCGGTCTGGGTGGACGTTTCCCTGAAGGGTATCCGGTTGCGGTTGTCTCTTCTGTGAAGCTTGATACGCAGCGTGCCTACACCGTGATTCAGGCGCGTCCAACGGCGGGTTTACAGCGTCTTCGCTACCTGCTGCTGCTGTGGGGAGCCGATCGTAACGGTGCCAACCCAATGACGCCTGAAGAGGTGCATCGCGTTGCCAATGAGCGCCTGATGCAGATGATGCCGCAGGTTCTTCCTGCTCCGGATGCGATGGGGCCACCTGCGCCAGTACCCGCGCCGGCCACCGGGATAACGGATGCGCCGCCACCGCCTAAACTCTCATCCGGAGGGCAGTAGTGGCCAGTTATCGTAGCCAGGGACGCTGGGTTATCTGGCTCTCGTTTCTCATCGCGCTGTTGCTGCAGATAATGCCCTGGCCGGACGACATTCTTGTTTACCGGCCAAACTGGGTATTGCTCATTTTGCTCTACTGGATCCTTGCCCTGCCGCACCGCGTAAATGTTGGCACAGGCTTTGTAATGGGTGCCATACTGGATCTCATTAGTGGCTCAACGCTGGGTGTTCGTGCGTTATCCATGAGCATCATTGCATATCTCGTTGCACTCAAATTCCAGCTCTTTCGTAACCTCGCGCTCTGGCAACAGGCGCTGGTCGTGATGTTGTTGTCGCTTGCCGCGGATATCGTTGTTTTCTGGGCAGAGTTTTTAGTGATCAACGTCTCTTTCCGACCCGAAGTATTCTGGAGTAGTGTAGTCAACGGTGTGCTCTGGCCGTGGCTGTTCCTGCTGATGCGTAAGGTTCGCCAGCAGTTTGCTGTGCAGTAAAAGGTTTCTATGACGTCTATCTATCTTGCCTCCGGTTCTCCACGTCGTCAGGAGTTGCTCACGCAGTTGGGCATCGCTTTTGAACGTATCGTTACCGGCATCGAAGAAAAACGTGCTGAGGGCGAAAGTGCTCAGCAGTATGTTTCTCGCCTGGCGCGTGAGAAAGCGCAGGCTGGCGTTGCGTGCGTGCCACGCGACCTGCCGGTATTGGGGGCGGATACCATCGTTATCCTTAACGGTGAAGTGCTTGAGAAACCGCGAGACGCTGAGCATGCAGCACATATGCTGCACAAAATGTCCGGGCAAACGCATCAGGTGATGACCGCGGTGGCGCTGGCGGATAGCAAGCACGTGCTGGATTGTCTGGTGGTGACGGACGTGACCTTCAGAGTACTGACCAACGACGAGATCGCCGCGTATATTGCCAGCGGTGAACCGATGGATAAAGCAGGTGCATACGGTATTCAAGGGCTGGGTGGCTGTTTTGTCAGGAAGATAAATGGCAGCTATCACGCCGTAGTCGGCTTACCGCTGGTGGAAACGTATGAGTTGCTGAGCAATTTTAACTCACTGCGTGAGGGAAGGGATAATTATGACGGCTGAATTGTTGGTAAACGTAACGCCATCGGAAACCCGTGTGGCCTACATTGATGGTGGCATTCTTCAGGAAATTCATATTGAGCGTGAAGCGCGACGCGGAATAGTAGGCAATATCTACAAAGGTCGTGTCAGCCGCGTACTGCCGGGTATGCAGGCGGCTTTTGTAGATATTGGACTGGATAAGGCGGCATTTTTACATGCCTCCGACATCATGCCGCATACCGAGTGTGTCGCAGGCGAAGAGCAAAAGCAGTTTGCCGTACGCGACATTTCGGAGCTGGTGCGTCAGGGGCAGGATCTGATGGTGCAGGTGGTGAAAGACCCCCTTGGCACCAAAGGCGCCCGTCTGACAACCGACATCACATTACCTTCCCGTTACCTGGTCTTTATGCCCGGCGCGTCGCACGTGGGGGTTTCCCAGCGTATTGAAAGTGAAAGCGAGCGCGAGCGCCTTAAGAAAGTGGTCAGCGCCTACTGCGACGAACAGGGCGGGTTTATCATCCGAACCGCCGCCGAAGGGGTTAGCGAAGAGGATCTGGCATCCGATGCGGCTTACCTGAAGCGCGTCTGGACCAAGGTGATGGAGCGTAAAAAACGCAACCAGACCCGCTATCAGCTGTACGGTGAGCTGGCGCTTGCCCAGCGCGTACTGCGTGATTTTGCTGATGCTCAGCTCGACCGAATCCGCGTGGACTCGCGCCTCACCTACGAAGCGCTGCTCGAATTTACCGCTGAGTACATCCCGGAAATGCCTGGCCTGCTGGAACATTACACCGGGCGTCAGCCAATCTTCGATCTCTATGATGTCGAAAATGAGATCCAGCGTGCGCTGGAGCGCAAGGTTGAACTGAAGTCCGGCGGTTATCTGATCATCGATCAGACCGAAGCAATGACCACCGTGGACATCAACACCGGTGCGTTTGTCGGCCATCGCAACCTGGATGACACTATCTTCAATACCAACATTGAAGCGACACAGGCCATTGCGCGCCAGCTTCGTCTGCGCAACCTGGGTGGCATTATCATCATCGACTTTATCGATATGAATAATGAAGACCATCGCCGTCGTGTGCTGCACTCGCTTGAGCAGGCGCTGAGTAAAGATCGCGTGAAAACCAGCATTAACGGCTTCTCACAGCTGGGGCTGGTGGAAATGACGCGTAAACGGACCCGTGAAAGTGTGGAACATGTGCTGTGTAACGAGTGTCCAACCTGCCACGGACGCGGCACCGTAAAGACGGTGGAGACCGTCTGCTATGAGATCATGCGTGAAATTGTCCGCGTTCATCATGCCTACGACTCCGATCGTTTTCTGGTCTATGCTTCCCCTGCGGTGGCTGAAGCGCTGAAAGGTGAAGAGTCGCACGCGCTGGCGGAAGTGGAAATCTTTGTCGGCAAACAGGTAAAAGTACAAATTGAGCCGCTCTATAACCAGGAGCAATTTGACGTCGTCATGATGTAAGACGCAGTTCGCTGCGTGAAAAAGCTGACAAGGAGAGATGCGTGAGGCGATTGCCGGGGATTTTACTGCTTACAGGGGCAACGCTAGTCGTGATTGTCGCGCTGCTCGTGAGTGGGCTGCGCCTCGTTTTACCGCATCTGGACAGCTGGCGTCCGCAGGTGCTGGCGAAGATCGAATCCGCCACCGGTGTGCCGGTTGACGTAAGCCAGGTCAGCGCCAGTTGGCAAAACTTTGGCCCGACGCTGGATGCCCGGGACATCAGTGCCAGCCTGAAAGATGGCGGCTATCTGAAAATCAAACGCGTGACCCTGGCACTGGATGTCTGGCAAAGCCTGCTGCACATGCGCTGGCAGTTCCGCGATCTCACCTTTTATCAGCTTCAGTTTTTGACCAACACGCCGCTCTCCGGCGGGGATAACACGCAGAGCCTTGAAGCCAACCGCCTGAGCGATCTTTTCCTGCGTCAGTTCGATCATTTCGATCTGCGCGACAGCGAAGTGAGCTTTATTACCCTTTCCGGCCAGCGCGCCGAACTGAAGATCCCGCAACTGACCTGGCTTAACGGCAAAGAGCGTCACCGTGCCGAGGGGCAGGTGAACCTCTCCAGCCTGAACGGCCAGCATGGGGTCATGCAGGTCCGTATGGATCTGCGTGACGACGACGGCTTGCTCAACAACGGCAAGGTGTGGCTACAGGCTGACGATGTGGATGTGAAGCCGTGGCTCGGCGACTGGCTGCAGAAAAACATGCAGCTGGAAACGGCCCGTTTTAGCCTGGAAGGCTGGATGACCCTGACGAAAGGCGTGTTCGCCAGCGGCGATATCTGGCTGAAGCAGGGCGGTGCAAGCTGGCAAGGCGAAAGCAAGCAGCATCAACTCTCTGTAGATAACCTCACCGCACATGTGACGAAAGAGAAAGGGGGCTGGCAGTTTGCCATCCCGGATACGCGCATCACCATGGACGGCAAACCCTGGCCGCGCGGCGCGCTGACGCTGGCATGGATGCCTGAGCAGGATGTCGGCGGCACGAATAATAAGCGTAGCGATGAGCTGCGTATCCGCGCCACGCATCTCGATTTGGCGGCCATTGAAGGGCTGCGCTCCATGGCAGCGAAGCTCTCTCCGGATTTGGGTGACGTTTGGCTGGCAACGCAGCCAAGTGGGGAAATTGATGCCCTCGCGCTGGATATCCCGCTGCAGGCAACCGAGAAAACCCGCTTCCAGGCGACGTGGAAAGATCTGGCCTGGAAACAGTGGAAACTGCTGCCGGGGGCTGAGAACTTCAGCGGCAAGCTGGAGGGCAGCGTTGAGAACGGCAGGCTGACCGTTGAGATGCATGACGCCAAAATGCCTTATGAAACGGTCTTCAGGGCACCTCTGGAAATTGAAAAAGGCAACGCGGTGCTTAACTGGCTGCGCAACGATAAGGGCTTCCAGCTTGATGGCCGCCATATCGATGTGAAAGCCAAAGCGGTTCATGCACGCGGGGATTTCCGCTATTTAAAGCCTGAAGGTGAAGAGCCGTGGCTGGGTATTCTGGCGGGGATCAGCACTAGCGACGGTTCTCAGGCCTGGCGTTACTTCCCGGAAAACCTGATGGGTAAAGCGCTCGTGGACTACCTGAGCGGGGCGATCCAGGGCGGTCAGGCGGATAACGCCACCCTGGCCTATGGCGGTAATCCGCATCTTTTCCCATACAAACATAACGAAGGTCAGTTCCAGGTGCTGGTGCCGTTGCACAACGCTACCTTTGCGTTCCAGCCGGGCTGGCCTGCACTGAAAAACCTCGATATCGAGCTTAATTTTCTCAATGACGGGTTGTGGATGAAGTCAGACAGCGTCGCGCTGGGCGGCGTGACGGCCACCAACCTGACGGCAAATATCCCCGATTACTCAAAAGAGAAACTGCTGATTGATGCCGATATCAACGGGCCGGGCAAGGCGGTCGGTCCCTATTTTGAAGAGACGCCGCTGAAAGCTTCGCTGGCTGCCACGCTTGAGCAACTCCAGCTTGATGGCGATGTGAATGCTCGCTTACATCTGGATATCCCTCTGGACGGCGAAATGACCACCGCCAAAGGTGATGTCCGCCTGAACAACAACAGCCTGTATATCAAACCGCTGGAAAGTACGCTGAAGAACCTCAGCGGGCAGTTCAGATTTGTGAACGGCAACCTGAAGAGTGAGCCGCTCACAGCCAACTGGTTCAATCAGCCCGTCAACATCGACTTCTCGACCACCGAGGGGGAGAAGGCCTACCAGGTGGCTGTCAATCTGGACGGTAACTGGCAACCCTCGCGGATGGATGTACTGCCGAAACCCATTCAGGAGTCGGTTGATGGTGCCGCCGCCTGGAAGGGGAAGGTGGATATTGAACTGCCCTACCACGCCGGTACGAAGTATAAGGTCGATCTTACTGGCGATCTGAAAAATCTCAGCAGCCAGTTGCCTGCACCGCTGGATAAACAGGCCGGACAGGCGCTGCCCGTGACGCTTAACGTCGTGGGCAACCTGAACAGCTTCGAGTTAACCGGCAGCGCGGGTGGCACGAATCATTTCAACAGCCGCTGGCTGCTCAACCGTAAGCTGACGCTGGACAAAGCCATCTGGACGACGGACAGCCGAACCACGCCTCCGCTTCCTGATCATCAGGGCATTGAGCTGAATCTCCCGCCGATGGATGGCGCGCAGTGGCTGGCGCTGTTCCAGAAAGGCGTCGGGCAAAACGTGGATGAGGCGGCGCAGTTCCCGCAAACCGTCACCGTGCGCACACCGTCGCTCACGCTGGGTGGGCAACAGTGGAACAACCTGAGTATCGTCTCTCAGCCCACGGCTAACGGCTCGAAAGTAGAGGCTCAGGGCAGGGAGATCAACGCCACCCTGACCATGCGCGATAACGCCCCGTGGCAGGCGGCAATCCGCTATCTCTACTACAACCCGGCAACGGCGGGCGGGAAAGATCAATCGACTCCGGCATCGCCGTTGAGTAACACTTCCCGCGTGGACTTCAGCGGCTGGCCGGATCTGCAACTGCGCTGTGCTGAGTGCTGGCTGTGGGGACAAAAATATGGCCGAATTGACGGTGACTTCGCGATTCAGGGCAACACGCTGAGCCTCACGGGTGGGCTGGTGGATACCGGCTTTGGTCGTCTGACGGCCGCGGGCGAGTGGGTGAATAACCCAGGCGAACAGCGCACCTCGCTGAAAGGCGACATTAAGGGTAACAAACTGGATGCAGCAGCCAATTTCTTTGGTATCAGCACGCCGCTGCGCGGCTCGTCATTTGACGTCGATTACGATCTTCACTGGCGTGACGCGCCGTGGAAGCCGGATGAGGCCTCGCTTAACGGCATACTGAAAACCCGCTTCGGAAAAGGTGAAATTGCCGATGTGAGCACGGGACGCGCCGGGCAGATCCTGCGTCTTCTGAGCTTTGATGCGCTGCTGCGTAAGCTGCGTTTTGATTTCAGCGATACCTTCAGCGAAGGGTTCTACTACGATTCCATCCGCAGTACGGCGTGGATCAAGGACGGCGTTATGCATACGGACGACACGCTGGTGGACGGTCTGGAAGCGGATATCGCCATGAAGGGCTCGGTTAACCTTGTACGTCGCGAGCTGGATATGGAAGCCGTGGTGGCGCCAGAAATCTCCGCGAGCGTGGGGGTGGCAGCCGCCTTTGTGGTGAACCCGATTGTTGGTGCTGCGGTGTTTGCTGCCAGTAAAGTGCTGGGGCCGCTGTGGAGCAAAGTCTCTATTCTGCGCTACCGCATCACCGGTCCGGTGGATAAACCGCAGATTAATGAAGTGCTGCGCCAGCCGCGCAAAGATGCACAGCAATGATTTGACGTGGGCAGGTAATTGCCTCACTCTCAATAAATACGATCTTTATACCGCCACAGGCGGCAACGAACGAGTAGCAATACGATGAGTCTGAACCTGGTAAGTGAACATTTGCTCGCAGCGAACGGCCTGAGCCATCAGGACCTGTTCTCCATTCTTGGTCAACTGACCGAACGCCGTCTCGACTACGGCGATCTCTATTTCCAGTCGAGCTATCACGAATCCTGGGTTTTAGAAGACAGCATCATCAAAGATGGTTCTTACAACATTGACCAGGGCGTTGGCGTGCGCGCCATCAGCGGCGAGAAAACCGGTTTTGCCTATGCGGACCAGATAAGCCTGGCTGCGCTGGAGCAGAGCGCGCAGGCGGCACGTACCATCGTGCGTGACGCAGGCGATGGCCGTGTTAAAACGCTGGGTGAGGTGCAGCATTCTGCGCTCTACACCAGCATCGACCCGCTGCAGAGCATGAGCCGTGAAGAGAAGCTGGATATCCTGCGCCGCGTGGACAAAGTGGCGCGTGCTGCTGATAAACGCGTACAGGAAGTGTCTGCCAGCCTGAGCGGTGTCTATGAACTGATTCTGGTCGCGGCGACGGACGGCACCCTGGCGGCGGATGTCCGTCCGCTGGTGCGTCTCTCGATCAGCGTGCAGGTGGAAGAGGACGGCAAGCGCGAGCGTGGCTCAAGCGGCGGCGGTGGTCGTTTTGGTTATGACTGGTTCCTGGGTGACGTCGACGGTGAAGCCCGTGCGGACGCGTGGGCAAAAGAAGCCGTGCGTATGGCGATGGTCAATCTTTCTGCCGTGGCGGCACCTGCGGGGACATTCCCGGTGGTACTGGGCGCTGGCTGGCCGGGCGTGCTGCTGCATGAAGCCGTGGGGCATGGTCTGGAAGGGGACTTTAACCGCCGCGGCACCTCCGTATTTAGCGGTCAGATAGGGCAGCTTGTCTCCTCTGAACTGTGCACGGTGGTGGATGACGGTACCATGGTTGATCGCCGTGGCTCTATCTCCATCGATGATGAAGGTACGCCGGGTCAGTACAACGTGCTGATCGAAAACGGTGTGCTGAAAGGCTACATGCAGGACAAACTGAACGCGCGCCTGATGGGCGTGGCGCCAACGGGTAACGGCCGTCGTGAATCTTATGCGCATCTGCCGATGCCGCGTATGACTAACACCTACATGCTGCCAGGCCAGTCCACACCGCAGGAGATCATTGAGTCTGTTGATTACGGGATCTTCGCGCCAAACTTTGGCGGTGGTCAGGTGGACATCACCTCCGGTAAATTCGTCTTCTCTACGTCAGAAGCGTATCTGATCGAAAAAGGCAAAGTGACCAAAGCGGTGAAAGGCGCGACGCTGATTGGTTCCGGTATTGAAGCCATGCAGCAGATCTCCATGGTCGGTAACGATCTCAAGCTGGACAACGGCGTGGGCGTCTGCGGTAAAGAGGGCCAGAGCCTGCCAGTGGGCGTGGGCCAGCCGACACTGAAGGTCGATAACCTCACGGTGGGCGGCACGGCGTAATTTTCTCCCCTCACCCTAACCCTCTCCCCAACGGGGAGAGGGGAAATACCTACTCTTTCCTTCTTCCCCGCATGCCCTGAAACAGTTCCGCAACCTCCACAAAATACTCGGTCAGATAGTTAATGCACACCTGCACCTTAAGCGGCAGTTTGTCTTTTTCGGTATACAGGGCATACACCGGACGCGGATCGGACTGGTAGCGAGGGAACAGGATCTCCAGCACTCCGCTGTTGATCTCATTGATCACCCACATTAACGGGACGTAAGCGATCCCGGCGCCCGCCACCAGCCAGCGCGAGATGGTCATCGGGTCGTTGGTGACAAACCGTCCTTCCGGCAGCAGTCGGGTAGAAATGCCTTCCGGGGCAATCAGTTCAAATTCATTATCGGGGCGGACGCTGTACTCCAGCCAGGAGTGGTTGGCGAGATCGGCTGGTTTCTCCGGCACGCCGTACTGCGCCAGATAGCTCTTCGAGGCACAGACCACCATCGGCATGCTCCCGAGTCGACGGGAGAAGAGGCTGGAGTCCTGCAGCGCGCCAACGCGGATCACCACATCCAGCCCGTCTGCGATCAGGTCCGGGGCGGGAATACCGGTAACCAGATTCACGGTTAATCCCGGATATTCTTTCAGCATCTCTGCGGTCATGGCGGCGAGAACATTTTGTGCCATAGTTGAAGAACAGCCAATCCGCAGTGTCCCGATGGGCGTGTTGTTAAAGGCATAGAGCTGCTCGTGAACATCCTGCACTTCATGCATCATGCGGCGACAGCCCTGATAGTAAATTTTACCCGCCTCCGTCAGACCAATACTGCGGGTGCTGCGGTTGAGCAGCTTCACCTGCAGTTCATCTTCCAGTTTTGACACCGTCTGACTGATGGAGGAGACGCTCATCTGCAACTGCCGGGCAGCAGCAGTAAATGAGCCAAGTTCAACCACTTTGGCGAAGACCGACATGCGTTTTAAACGTTCCATTGTTCACTCTGGCTTAAAAGTGATTTAGATCACATATTATAGATAACAGCATAACAGTTACGTTAATATATTATTAATTACATAACGGCTGCGCCATTCTCGCCCGGCGTTTCTTGCTCTCCCGCGGTGGCGTGCGCTAAAAATTCTGAAGCCTGCACTCTCTCTTATCAAGGTCAACATGAGTCTGTTTCCCGTTATCGTGGTGTTCGGTCTATCGTTCCCACCGATATTTTTCGAGCTTCTTTTATCACTGGCGATCTTCTGGCTGGTGCGCAAGGTGCTGGTTCCTACCGGGATCTACGATTTCGTCTGGCACCCTGCATTGTTCAATACCGCGCTGTATTGCTGCCTGTTCTACCTGATATCGCGCATGTTTGTCTGAGGTTGATGTGAAAACGCTAACAAGAAAAATCTCCCGCACCGCCATCACCATGGCGCTGGTAATCCTCGCGTTCATCGCTATTTTTCGCGCCTGGGTCTATTACACCGAATCACCGTGGACGCGTGATGCGCGTTTTAGCGCCGATGTCGTGGCGATCGCCCCCGACGTGGCCGGTCTTATCACGGCGGTTAACGTCCACGATAACCAGCTGGTGAAGAAAGACCAGGTGCTGTTCACCATTGACCAGCCGCGTTACCAGAAAGCACTGGAAGAAGCGGAAGCGGATGTCGCCTATTACCAGGCGCTGGCTGCGGAGAAACGCCGCGAGGCGGGACGCCGTAACCAGCTGGGGGTTCAGGCGATGTCCCGGGAAGAGATCGATCAGTCTAACAACGTGCTGCAAACCGTGCTGCATCAGTTGGCAAAGGCGCAGGCGACGCGCGACCTGGCGAAGCTCGATCTGGAGCGTACCGTGATCCGCGCACCTGCCGATGGCTGGGTCACCAACCTGAATGTCTATGCCGGGGAGTTTATCACCCGCGGTTCAACCGCCGTGGCGCTGGTGAAACAAAACTCATTCTATGTGCTTGCCTATATGGAAGAGACCAAACTGGAAGGCGTTCGTCCGGGCTACCGCGCAGAGATCACGCCGCTTGGCAGCAACCGCGTCTTTAAAGGTACCGTAGACAGCGTTGCGGCTGGCGTCACCAACTCCAGCAGCTCCAATGATGCGAAAGGGATGGCGACGGTTGATTCCAACCTGGAATGGGTGCGCCTGGCCCAGCGTGTGCCGGTACGTATTCATCTGGACGAACAGCAGGGCAACCTGTGGCCTGCGGGCACAACCGCGACGGTGGTAATCACCGGTGAGAAAGACCGGGACGCCAGCCAGGACTCTATTTTCCGTAAAATCGCCCATCGTCTGCGCGAGTTTGGTTAATCGCTATGGGGATCTTTACTATCGCCAGCCAGCACATTCGCTTCGCCGTGAAGCTGGCGAGTGCCATTGTGCTGGCGCTGTTTGTCGGCTTTCACTTCCAGCTGGAAACCCCCCGCTGGGCGGTGTTAACGGCGGCGATTGTCGCGGCTGGCCCGGCATTCGCGGCAGGTGGGGAGCCTTACTCCGGGGCGATCCGCTATCGCGGGATGCTGCGTATCATCGGGACGTTTATCGGCTGTATCGCCGCGCTCACCATTATCATTTTGATGATCCGCACGCCACTGTTGATGGTATTGGTGTGCTGTATCTGGGCGGGCTTCTGCACCTGGCTCTCCTCTCTGGTGAAGGTCGAAAACTCTTACGCCTGGGGGCTGGCGGGTTATACCGCACTGATTATTGTCATCACCATTCAAACCGAACCGCTGCTCGCGCCGCAGTTTGCCGTGGAACGCTGCAGTGAGATCGTGATTGGTATCGTCTGCGCAATTGTTGCTGACCTGCTTTTCTCCCCTCGCTCCATCAAACAGGAGGTGGATCGCGAACTGGATGCGCTGATCGTCTCCCAGTATCAGCTGATGCAGCTCTGCATCAAGCACGGTGACAGCGAAGAGGTGGACAAAGCCTGGAGTGGACTGGTTCGCCGCACGCAGGCGCTGGAAGGGATGCGCAGTAACCTTAATATGGAGTCCTCGCGCTGGGCGCGTGCCAACCGTCGTCTTAAAGCGATCAATACCGTCTCCTTAACGCTGATTACCCAGGCGTGCGAAACCTACCTTATTCAGAACACCCGCCCGGAATCGGTTACCGATACCTTTCGCGAACTGTTTGCCGAGCCGGTGGAAACGGTGCAGGACGTACATAAGCAGCTCAAACGCATGCGGCGGGTCATTGCCTGGACCGGAGAGCGCGACACACCGGTGACCATTTATACGTGGGTTGGCGCCGCGACGCGCTACCTGCTGCTGAAACGGGGCGTGATCGGCAATACGAAAATCAGCGCGGCGGAAGAGGAAGTCCTGCAGGGTGAAGTGGTGATCAAGGCGGAGTCGGCCGAGCGCCACCACGCGATGGTCAACTTCTGGCGTACCACGCTTGCCTGTATGCTCGGCACGCTGTTCTGGCTGTGGACTGGCTGGACCTCCGGCAGCGGCGCGATGGTCATGATTGCCGTCGTCACGGCGCTGGCAATGCGTCTGCCCAACCCGCGTATGGTCGCTATCGATTTCCTGTACGGCACGATTGCCGCGTTACCGCTTGGCGCGCTCTATTTCCTGGTGATCCTCCCGTCCACGCAGCAGAGCATGTTGCTGCTCTGTATCAGTCTCGCGGTGATGGCATTCTTTATCGGGATAGAAGTGCAGAAGCGCCGTCTGGGATCGCTCGGTGCCCTCGCCAGTACTATTAACATTCTGGTGCTGGATAACCCCATGACGTTCCATTTCAGCCAGTTCCTCGACAGTGCCCTGGGTCAGCTGGTGGGCTGTTTCCTGGCGATGATGGTGATTCTGCTGGTGCGCGACAATTCGCAGGCGCGAACAGGTCGCGTGCTGTTGAACCAGTTCGTTTCGGCGGCGGTCTCCTCCATGACCACCAACACTGCGCGCCGTAAAGAGAACCATCTGCCTGCGCTCTATCAGCAGCTGTTTTTACTGTTGAATAAGTTCCCTGGCGACATTGCCCGCTTTCGTCTGGCGTTAACCATGATCATTGCGCATCAGCGTCTGCGTAACGCACCGGTGCCCATCAACGACGATCTGTCGGCATTCCACCGCCAGTTGCGCCGTACCGCGGACCATGTGCTTTCCGCCTCCAGTGATGACAAACGACGCCGTTACTTTAAGCAGTTGCTGGAAGAGCTGGATGTCTACCAGGAGAAGCTCAGGGTCTGGGAAGCACCTCCTCAGGTGACAGAGCCGGTAGCGCGGCTGGTGTTTATGCTGCACCGCTACCAGAATGTCCTGACGGATAACTGACTGAAGTAAAAAACCGACGCTAAAAGCGTCGGTTTTTTTGTGGCTATACTTATTTCTGCAGGCTCTTACATTCAGAAAGGGAGGACACATGACTACCCAGGCGCTTCAGGACCACATTCTTTTTCAGACCGGTTATCTGGTTAACGGCATATGGAAAACGCTGGACACGACGTTTGATGTGTTGAACCCGGCCACCGGTGATGTTATCGCCAAAGTGGCGAAAGCCGGTAAAGCAGAAACCGAAGAGGCGATTGCCGCCGCCGCGAAAGCCTTCCCGGCCTGGCGGGCCAAAACCGCGAAAGAGCGCTCGACCATTCTCTATCGCTGGTATGAACTGATTATTGAGAATAAAAGCTGGCTTGGTCGGTTAATGACCACCGAACAGGGCAAACCCCTGAAAGAAGCTGAAGGCGAGGTGGAGTACGCCGCCAGTTTTATTCAGTGGTTTGCCGAAGAGGCCAAGCGCGCTAACGGTGAAATTATTCCGCCGATCAAACCGGGCTCCCGCATTCTGGCTACCCGTGAGCCTGTGGGGGTGGTGGCGGCAATTACGCCGTGGAACTTCCCGATGGCGATGCTCACCCGTAAGCTCGGCCCGGCGCTGGCCGCGGGGTGTACCGGGGTCATCAAACCGGCAAACAACACCCCGCTCAGCGCGTTTGCGCTGCTCACGCTGGCGAAACAGGCCGGTGTGCCGGATGGCGTCCTCAACGCCGTGGCCGGTAATACGCATGAGATCAGCGACGCGATTATGGCGAGTCACGAGGTGCGGAAAATCTCGTTTACCGGCTCCACTTCCGTCGGCAAAACGCTGGTGCGTAACGCCGCGGACACCATGAAAAAAGTTTCGATGGAGCTGGGGGGGAATGCCCCGTATATCGTGTTTGAAGATGCGGACATCGATGCTGCCGTCAAAGGGGCAATCGCCAACAAATTCCGTAATGCCGGACAGGTCTGCGTCAGCGTTAACCGCTTCTATATTCAGGAAACCGTCTACGACAAGTTTGTGAACAAACTGGCCGATGCGGTGAACGCGCTGAAGGTGGGAAATGGTCTGGAAGACGGTGTGGTCGTAGGCCCGCTGATTGAACCCTCCGCGGTGAACAAAGTGCGCGAGCATGTGGAAGACGCTGTGGCCCGTGGGGCGACTGTCCTGGCGGGCGGTAAACCACATCCGCTTGGTGGCAATTTCTGGATGCCCACCGTGCTGGGCGACTGTCATGAAGGCATGAAACTGGCGGAAGAAGAGACGTTTGGTCCCGTTGCCGCCTGCTTCCGTTTCACTTCTGAAGATGAAGTCATCCAGCGCGCCAACAACACGCCTTATGGTCTGGCGGCTTACTTCTATACTCAGAATCTGTCGCGCGTTTTCCGCGTCTCGCAGGCAATCGAAAGCGGGATGATTGGGATTAATGAGTGCGCCGTTTCCACGGAGCTTGGACCTTTTGGTGGGGTAAAAGAGTCTGGCCTGGGTCGAGAAGGGTCCGTGCTGGGGCTGGAAGAGTATCTGGAAGTCAAAACCCTGCATATCGGGGGATTATAATAGACAGGGCGGCATCTGCCGCTCGCCTGGACTGGGTGGCTGGCAATGAAAACCTATACCTTTGATTTTGACGAGATCGACAGTCAGGAAGACTTCTATCGTGAATTTATCCGGGCGTTTGATCTGGAACGGGAAAGCGTCACGAATCTGGATATGCTGTGGGATGTGGTGACCGGCAGTCAGCTGCCGTTACCGCTGGAGATAGAGTTTATTCATCTGCCCGATAAGCTGCGCAGACGATTTGGGGCGCTGATTTTATTGTTTGATGAAGCAGAAGAAGAGCTGGAAGGGCAGTTGCGTTTCAACGCGCGCCATTGATTACGCGAAAAAAAGCCCCTGACCAGCGAGGCCAGGGGCAAGTCGTATGATGAGATACGACGAGGGTTTATTTATACAGTTCTGCCGTAGCGTGCCAGTGGTCACCCTGATTCAGTTCGGTGACGCGGTAGCTGCTGGCGCCTGCTTTTTCAGCTTTTGCGGCCAGCTCCTGACGGATATCCATCGGAGAGCCGGTGACGGACGTTACGGAAACACTACCCATAGACTGCAGATTTTGCGCCTGCTCGGTATTCACCTGCTGGACGGCTGCGCTTGCGCCGAAAGAGAGAACCGATGCCAGACCGAGGGTTGCGATGATTAATTTGGTTTTCATAGTCTTTGCTCCTGAAGAGGTTTTTGCTCAACGGCGAGAAGGGTTGAACTGCTATTTTTATGCCTGGTGCCGTTGAGTGGAGATAGTCGTCTTCTGTTATTACTAAAACTTATTTATACAGCTCAGCGGTAGCGTGCCAGTGGTCACCGGAACGCGCTTCAATGATGCGATAGGATGATGCACCTTGTTCTTCCGCTTTTTTGTTCAGCATCTCATGCATGTCCATTGGAGACGTGCCGATTGCGCCGACAGAAACCGTACCGATAGCCTCACGGGATTGCGCCTGATCGGCATTAATGGAGTCTGCTGCGAAAGCACCGAATGACAGGACAGACAGGACGCTCAGCGCCGCTACAGTTGTTTTGATTTTCATGATTTTTACCTCGTCGAATTTTTTAGTGGGGTCTTTGTTTCGTGACCCTCATCACAAAATCAAGTATACACTAATAACGGTAAAAATTAATACCAGACTAATTGTTTCATGGGTAATTACGTGTTAAACAGCGCAATTTTTATAACCTAATGGCATAATGTTGGTCGTTTTCTGTTCACGTTGGCGTGTTATATCTAAGTAAATCATATGGATAAATGATTTTGATATTTTGTGCGATTCTTTGATTTATCATTCACTGGCTGAATGTTAATGAGTGGTAAAAAGCACTATTTGTTAAATTGAGGACAGGAGAAAACAGGGGATAACGCAGCGGGGGCAGAATGAACCCCGTAGCGACGCTACGGGGAGAGAGGATTACAGCTCCTGTTCGAACAGAACCAGGATCGCCTCGTGGAGATCTTTCACCGAGAAGCCGTTGGCTGGCGTGGTAAAGATGGTGTCATCACCGGCGATGGTACCGAGAATCCCTTCCGTTTTACCCAGAGAGTCCAGCATGCGGGCAATCAGCTGTGCGGCACCAGGGCTTGTGTGGATCACCACAACGGCATCGTTGTGGTCGATATCCAGAACCAGGTTCTTCAGCGGGCTGGAGGTTGTCGGCACGCCAAGTTCAGCTGGCAGGCAATAGACCATCTCCATTTTGGCGTTACGGGTACGCACTGCGCCAAATTTGGTCAACATACGGGAGACTTTCGACTGGTTGATATTGTCGAAGCCTTGTTCCTGCAGCGCCTGAACAATTTCTCCCTGAGAACTGAATTTCTCTTCTTTGAGTAGCGCTTTAAACGCCTTTACTAATTCTTCTTGCTTAGACGAGCTTCGCATAAGTCACCCGGAATATGACGATAGAAACAACATTATTATGCATGTGGATGAATTTTTATGCAAATTATCTACCAGGCAGTAGCCTGAAATAATGTTATGAAAGGGAGTGATATTATCAGATTTCGTTATCGGAAAACATGCCTGGGTCACGCCACGCAAATAAGCTTAAAAGTAAATTAAATGTTATCAAAATGATGTTGTTTTGGTGGCGTGGCAGGGTGTATTGTAACCACCTCTTAATTCGTTGCCGTCTGTTGTCAGAAAGTCTTCTGGGAAGAGAGAAAGTCGCGTGACCTCAAATTCTTTAGCTACGAAAATTGTAATTAATTACCTGCTGAATTAAGGTCGCCGCAACGGATTTACAGATACTTAAGTTAACCATAATAAGGAGTTTAGGATGAAAGTCGCAGTCCTCGGCGCTGCTGGTGGTATCGGCCAGGCGCTTGCCCTACTACTGAAAACCCAACTGCCTTCAGGCTCAGAACTCTCCCTGTACGACATTGCTCCGGTAACCCCAGGTGTGGCGGTTGACCTGAGCCACATCCCGACCGCTGTTAACATCAAAGGCTTCTCCGGCGAAGACGCACGTCCTGCGCTGCAGGGTGCTGACGTTGTGCTGATCTCCGCCGGTGTGGCGCGTAAGCCTGGTATGGATCGTTCCGACCTGTTCAACGTCAACGCAGGCATCGTGAAAAACCTGGTGCAGCAGATCGCTGAAGTGTGTCCGAAAGCGTGCATCGGTATCATCACTAACCCGGTGAACACCACGGTCGCTATTGCGGCAGAAGTGCTGAAGAAAGCAGGCGTTTACGACAAGAACAAACTGTTCGGCGTGACCACGCTGGATATCATCCGTTCTAACACCTTCGTGGCTGAGCTGAAAGGCAAGCAGCCTACGGAAGTTGAAGTGCCGGTCATCGGTGGTCACTCTGGTGTGACAATTCTGCCTCTGCTCTCGCAGATCCCTGGCGTGAGCTTCACCGAGCAGGAAGTGGCTGACCTGACCAAACGTATCCAGAACGCAGGCACCGAAGTGGTGGAAGCGAAGGCAGGTGGCGGTTCTGCAACGCTGTCTATGGGCCAGGCGGCTGCACGTTTCGGTCTGTCACTGGTTCGCGCGCTGCAGGGCGAGAAGGGCGTGGTTGAATGCGCTTATGTTGAAGGCGATGGCGAACACGCGCGCTTCTTCTCCCAGCCGCTGCTGCTCGGTAAAAATGGTATCGAAGAGCGTAAGCCAATTGGCACGCTGAGCGCGTTTGAACAAAACGCGATGGAAGGTATGCTGGACACGTTGAAGAAAGATATCACGCTGGGCGAAGAGTTCGTTAACAAGTGATCTTGTCCCGGTAAAAAAAAACGGAGCGCTACGCTCCGTTTTTTTATGCCCGTCAGTTTGTGGCCGGGTATTCCTGAATGGTCACATGCAGCGTCAGTTTCTTATCGTTGCGCATGACTTCAACCGGGATGATGGAACCCGGGCGAATTTCTGCCACCTGGTCCATCGTCTCAAGCGCAGAGACCGCCGGTGTGCCGTTGACCGACAGAATGACATCATTAACCTGAATGCCCGCATTGGCAGCCGGTCCACCAGGCGCCACTTCGTTAACCACAATCCCCTGAATCTGATCGATCCCGCCACCCTGCGTATGCATAGGGGCAATTTCGCGACCACCAATTCCGATGTAACCGCGAATCACGCGACCGTCCCGGATCAGCTTGTCCATAATTTTGGTTGCCAGCTGGAACGGAATGGCAAAGCCGATCCCTTCCGGCGTCTCGCCATCGTTGCTTTTATCGAAGGAGAGGGTGTTGATACCCATAAGCTCGCCCAGCGAGTTGACCAGCGCGCCGCCGGAGTTCCCGTGGTTGATGGAGGCATCGGTTTGCAGGAAGTTCTGCCGTCCCGATGGGTTCAGACCGATGCGACCCGTGGCGCTGATGATCCCCTGGGTGATGGTCTGCCCCAGGTTGTATGGGTTACCGATAGCCAGAACCACATCGCCAATGTGCGGAGTGCGTTTTCGGTTGATCGGAATCACGGGCAGCCCGCCGGTGGCGTTGATTTTCAGCACGGCCAGATCGGTCAGGCTGTCAGAGCCGACAAGTAAGGCCTCAAACACGCGGCCATCCTGAAGTGCGACGATGATCTGGTCAGCATCGTTGATCACGTGCTTGTTGGTAATGATGTATCCGCGATCGTCCATAATCACGCCGGAGCCGAGGGTACGGATCTCCAGCTGGTTATGGGCTGAACTGTTAAGACCACGGTTGTAGACGTTCACCACTGCGGGTGCGGCACGGCGAACGGCCTGATTATAGGTGGCAGGCGTTTCATCCGCGCTATCAAACTGGGGAGCCGACAGCTTGTTGAACTGGCGTAAAGACGGCATGGCCGCTAACAGCAGGCCCGCAACAATCAAACCGATGGCAATGGAACGAAAGAGCTTTAAAAGCATGATGCGCGTGTCGTTAAAAAAGGAACGGTTTGCAGCATAACATGAGTTATCCCGGACATCACACGCGGCGGTGATACCCGGGATAGCAAATGCTTAGCGCAACAGAATATAGATAGATTCGTTGCCGCGCATAATTTGCAGGGCAATGACCGTTGGTTTACTTTCCAGCACCTTGCGCAGCTCAGCGATAGACTGCACGCGGGTGCGATTCACGCCGATGATCACATCATCCTGATGCAATCCCGCCTGCGCGGCAGGGCTGCTCTTCTCTACGGTATCGATGCTGATGCCTTTGGTGCCGTCTTTAAGCTGCCCGTCGCTGAGGGTCGCGCCCTGCAGTGCAGGGGCGATAAGCTCCGCACTGGCGGAGGAAGAGGTGCTCTTGTCCAGCGTCACTTCCACATTCAGCGGTTTGCCGTCACGAATCAGGCCCAGCTTCACTTTGGCGCCCGGTTCGGTGGTGGCGATACGTGAGCGCAGTTCTGCAAAGCTGCTCAGCGGCTTATCATTCAGGCTGACGATCACATCACCTGATTTAATGCCCGCTTTTGCCGAGCCGGAATTGGGCAGCACTTCACTGACGAACGCACCGCGCTGTACGTTGATGTTGAACGCTTTTGCGATATCGGCGCTCATCTCCATCCCTTTGATGCCCAGCAGGCCGCGTTTGACTTCACCAAACTGGATAAGCTGCTGTGCCAGCGTTTTGGCCATATTGCTGGGAATGGCAAACCCGATCCCGATACTGCCGCCACCTGGCGCGAGGATTGCTGTGTTAATACCAATCAGCTCGCCGTTAAGGTTCAGCAGCGCCCCGCCGGAGTTCCCGCGGTTAATGGAGGCATCGGTCTGGATAAAGTTTTCCAGGCCTTCAAGATTCAGGCCGCTGCGCCCCAGCGCGGAAATGATCCCAGAGGTCGCCGTTTGTCCTAAACCAAAGGGGTTGCCCACGGCAACAGCAAAGTCGCCGACGCGCAGTTTGTCGGAGTCCGCGATGGCAATCTGGGTCAGATTACTTGGGTTTTGCACCTGCAACAGCGCGATGTCGCTCTGGTCATCGCCGCCGATCAGTTTGGCATCAAATTCCCGACCATCATTCAGCTGCACGCTGATTTTATCGGCCTGGCTGATGACGTGGTTGTTGGTCAGAATATAGCCTTTGGCCGCATCAATGATGACGCCAGAGCCCAGCCCTTCAAAAGGCTGAGCCTGCTGGTCGGGCGACTCATCGCCAAAATATTTTTTCAGTTCTTCAGGTACGCGCTGGCTTTGCACGGCAGTGCCTTCTACCTGCACGCTGACTACTGCAGGCAACACTTTTTCCAGCATGGGTGCGAGGCTCGGAATCGCCGTCTGGCCCGGCACCTGCGAGGGAAGGGCGGCAAAGGCAGGGAAGGACGCCGAGAGAGATAACCCGACACTTAACGCTAACGCGCTCAACAGCTGGTTCTTTTTCTTCATCGATGCTGACTCTCGTAACCTGGAGTAAAGGAAAAAACGGGCCCAAAAACACGTTGATGTTATTGAATTTTAAACCGCTGAACAATGAGGTGTTTAACTAAATAATAGCTGGGGTCAGGAAGAAAGGACGGGCGCAATCGCTGCGCCCGTAAAATAATTTCAGGTTGTGTGATTAATCGCGCTTAACACCGCCGCGCAGCAGGCCGGACGCGCCATCAGAATAGTCGCGAGGCATCTGAACAGGGGCCTGATCGTTACCGGCCTCAGAGTCTGCCAGACGGTTGCGGAACGGGTTGGTTTCCGCGGTCATTTCCGGCAGCAGGCTGCTGGAGCTTTTTGCCATGTGCTGATACAGCTGGCGGTAGTCGGTCGCCATGTTGTCCAGCAGCTCAGCGCTACGGGCAAAGTGGCTGACCAGCTCTTCGCGGTACTCTTCCAGCTCGGCTTTGTTCTTTTCCAGTTCGTATTGCAGTGACTGCTGCTGACGCAATTTGCGATTACCGAAACGCATGGCCACAGCACCGATCACGATGCCGACGACTAAACCGATTAGCGCATATTCCCAGGTCATGAACTTCTCCCGTTGTCTTGTTGTTCCGTAGGGTGTTGGCTCGGCTCCTGCCTGTGCCTGATATTGCCACTATAACCGCTATTTCTGCAGAAGTGGAATCCTGACGTATCATCGCGTAGTGTAGAACGGCCTTTTTTTCATCAGTCACGCCTGCTGATGAGGTTTAATTGAAGGAATAACAACAAGATTATGCAAAACCTGTCCCCCGCATCGCGATATCAACTGGCCCTGGACGAGGGCTCACATCAGCCGGATGACGTTCAACGTGAAGCGGTTAACCGTCTGGATACCCTTTTCCATGAGCTTACGGCAAAACCTGCGGAAGCAGGGCAGAGCGGTGGGCTGAAGGCGGCATTGAGCCGACTGCTCGGAAAAAAAGAGCCACAGGCTAACGCTCCGGCACGCGGTTTATATATGTGGGGCGGTGTCGGTCGCGGGAAAACCTGGTTGATGGATCTGTTTTATCAGAGCCTGCCGGGTGAGCGTAAACAACGCCTGCACTTCCACCGCTTTATGCTGCGGGTGCATGAAGAGTTAACGGCGCTGCAGGGCAAAAGCGATCCGCTGGAGATTGTGGCTGACAGGTTTAAGGCCGAAACGGACGTCCTTTGTTTCGATGAGTTTTTTGTTTCGGATATCACCGATGCCATGCTGTTGGGCGGCCTGATGAAAGCGCTGTTTGCCCGCGGCATCACGCTGGTCGCCACCTCGAATATTCCGCCGGATGAGCTGTATCGTAACGGCCTCCAGCGGGCGCGTTTCCTGCCTGCCATTGATGCCATCAAACAGCATTGTGACATTATGAATGTTGATGCAGGCGTGGATTACCGTTTGCGCACGCTGACTCAGGCGCACCTGTGGCTCTCACCGCTGAATGCCGAGACCACCCGCCAGATGGATAAACTGTGGCTGGCGCTGGCGGGGGCAAAGCGCGAAAACGCCCCGACGCTGGAGATTAACCATCGTCCGTTGCCCACGCTCGGTGTTGAAAACCAAACGCTGGCGGTCTCTTTTGCGACGCTGTGCGTGGATGCCCGCAGTCAGCACGACTACATCGCTCTTTCGCGCCTGTTCCACACGGTGATGCTGCTGGATGTACCCGTCATGACACGGCTGATGGAAAGCGAAGCGCGACGCTTCATTGCGCTGGTGGACGAGTTTTACGAACGCCACGTCAAGCTGGTGGTGAGCGCCGAGGTGCCTTTATATGAGGTGTATCAGGGGGAACGTTTGAAGTTTGAGTTCCAGCGCTGCCTGTCGCGCCTGCAGGAGATGCAGAGCGAGGAGTATCTGAAGCTGGAGCATATGCCTTAAATGCTACCCTCTCCCTGTGGGAGAGGGGCTGGGGGTGAGGGCACCGGACCGCAAAAACTCGCCCCCCGAAAAACCCATTCCAAATCACATTTAAGGGTCGATCTTTGACCTCAACTTCTCTATAATCTTGCGACCCCACGTTACGAGAAGGTTTTTTTCCCGAAACTTTCTATGTGTCGGCATGAGCTATTCGAAGGGGTAGGTTTGCCGGACTTTGTCGTGTGAACCTCAACTGACTAAACGTTTGGGTGTTCACCAACGTGTAACTTATTATTTGGGTAAGCTTTTAATGAAAACTTTTACAGCTAAACCAGAAACCGTACAACGCGACTGGTATGTTGTTGACGCGACCGGTAAAACTCTGGGCCGTCTGGCTACTGAACTGGCTCGTCGCCTGCGCGGTAAGCACAAAGCGGAATACACTCCGCACGTTGATACTGGTGACTACATCATCGTTCTGAACGCAGAAAAAGTTGCTGTAACCGGCAACAAGCGTGAAGACAAAATGTACTACCACCACACTGGCCACATCGGTGGTATCAAAGAAGCGACCTTTGAAGAGATGATTGCTCGCCGTCCTGAGCGTGTGATTGAAATCGCGGTTAAAGGCATGCTGCCAAAAGGCCCGCTGGGTCGTGCTATGTTCCGTAAACTGAAAGTTTACGCAGGTAACGAGCACAACCACGCGGCACAGCAACCGCAAGTTCTTGACATCTAATCGGGATTATAGGCAATGGCTGAAAATCAATACTACGGCACTGGTCGCCGCAAAAGTTCCGCAGCTCGCGTGTTCATCAAACCGGGCAACGGTAAAATCGTAATCAACCAGCGTTCTCTGGAACAGTACTTCGGTCGCGAAACTGCCCGCATGGTAGTTCGCCAGCCGCTGGAACTGGTTGATATGGTAGAAAAACTGGATCTGTACATCACCGTTAAAGGTGGTGGTATCTCCGGTCAGGCAGGTGCGATCCGTCACGGTATCACCCGCGCTCTGATGGAGTACGACGAATCCCTGCGTTCTGAACTGCGTAAAGCTGGCTTCGTTACTCGTGACGCTCGTCAGGTTGAACGTAAGAAAGTGGGTCTGCGTAAAGCACGTCGTCGTCCACAGTTCTCCAAACGTTAATCATTTTCTGCTCACGCAGAACGATTGGCGAAAAACCCGCTTCGGCGGGTTTTTTTATGGGTAATGCTCAGGTTATCCACATTATCAATGCATATATCTCCTCTTTTTCCGCATTTCCAGAATCCCCTCACCACAAAGCCATCAAAATCTGGTAAACTATCATCCAATTTTCTGCCCAAATATCGGTGAATACTCGATTTTTGTTCGATTCTTGAACAATGTGTCTTCTCTGGGATGGGCGCTACATCATCTGGCTGGCCCCACCGGGCCGGTAGCAGTAAAAATTCTGAATATACCTGGAGGTTTTCATGGCTGTCGCTGCCAACAAACGTTCGGTAATGACGCTGTTTTCTGGTCCTACTGACATTTATAGCCATCAGGTTCGTATCGTGCTGGCCGAGAAGGGTGTCAGTTTTGAGATCGAGCATGTGGAAAAGGATAACCCACCTCAGGATCTGATCGATCTCAACCCGAGCCAAAGTGTACCAACGCTGGTGGATCGCGAGCTGACCCTGTGGGAATCCCGTATCATTATGGAATACCTGGATGAGCGTTTCCCGCATCCACCGCTGATGCCTGTTTACCCTGTTGCGCGTGGCGAAAGCCGCCTGTACATGCAGCGTATCGAGAAAGACTGGTACACGCTGATGAACGTGATCGAAAACGGCTCTGCTTCAGAAGCAGACGCTGCACGTAAGCAACTGCGTGAAGAGCTGCTGGCGATTGCCCCTGTGTTCGGCCAGAAACCGTTCTTCCTGAGCGATGAATTCAGCCTGGTGGACTGCTACCTGGCACCGCTGCTGTGGCGCCTGCCGACACTTGGCGTTGAATTCAGCGGCCCGGGCGCAAAAGAGCTGAAAGGCTATATGACCCGCGTCTTTGAACGCGACTCCTTCCTGGCATCCTTAACTGAACCGGAACGTGAAATGCGTCTCGGCCGAGGCTAATGACTGTGGAAATGTCACAACTTTCACCACGCCGTCCGTATCTGCTGCGCGCCTTCTATGAATGGCTGCTGGATAACCAGCTCACGCCGCACCTGGTTGTGGATGTGACGTTGCCGGGCGTGCTGGTTCCGATGGAATACGCGCGTGACGGACAGATCGTTTTGAACATTGCCCCCCGTGCGGTGGGTAATCTTGAACTGGCGAACGACGAAGTGCGTTTTAACGCACGTTTCGGCGGCGTACCGCGTCAGGTTTCCGTGCCGCTGGCCGCGGTGCTGGCTATCTACGCGCGGGAAAACGGCGCGGGTACGATGTTCGAGCCGGAAGCGGCTTACGATGAAGACGTTGCCAGCCTGAATGAAGACGATGCAACCGGGGAGCGAGACAGCGACACGGTGATGTCGGTTATTGACGGCGACAAACCTGACCGCCAGGATGAAAACGATCCTGATGACGATCCGCCACCACGCGGCGGGCGTCCGGCTCTCAGAGTGGTAAAATAAGCGTCATCCATTATAAAATCCAGCCCTCCTCAGTCGGCTGGATTTTTTTTGCCAATGTAAAGATTAAGTGCCTGTTGAACGAATATTTTTTCTATGTATAGATTTGTACAAAATTAAGACAGTGCAATGCTTTATTCTATATGACAGAAATTTTGGAATACAAAGCCGGAAAAAATAAATCATCGCAATCAATAATTATTCTGAATATAAATGGTCTAAAAAGAACTGGAAACCTCTGTTTTATAAATCCTGCCTATTGTTTGAGTAAATCTAAAAAGAAAAGTTAATAAACCTAAGTTGCATGTATTTATGATTTCTATATTATCGCACCATGCATTTTGCAAACGGAGGTAATAGAGACTATCAAGGATGAACTCAGTCGAATTTTATTTTCTTTAAATCATAAGTTATGGATTAACTCGTGAAAAAAATTCTATTGGCTACAGCATTATTCCTTTGCGTAAACTCTACGTTTGCCGCTGAAACCGCGATATTGAAAATTAAAGGGACGCTGACAGCCTCGGCCTGTACTCCTGAATTTAGCAATGGCGGCGTGGTGGACTATGGAAATATCCGCTTAGGTGAATTGTCCTCTACGGCGGTGAACCAGTTAGGGCAACGGAATATCGATCTCACCATCACCTGCACGGCAGCAACAAAAGTGGCCTGGAATATGATAGACGATCGCGCCGACTCTAACGCAGGATTAACCGTTTCTGCCGGTACATTTACGGGTGGGGCACAGAGTGCGGCTAACCAGACCTATGGCGTTGGCAAAGCAGGCACGGTAAATATTGGCTCTTATGCCATGTTTATGAAGGTGAATAGCGTTACTGCAGACGGAAAATCTGTCGATCCAATATATCAGCAGAATGGCTCAACGACCTGGGCTAAGAGTACTGATGGTTCAAGTCAGGGTGAAAATAATCGTAATATTACCGTCGCATTAGCGGGAAGTATTGACCCGCTTGCTTTCCAGACTGCAACATTTCCGCTGGTAACGTCTCTGGCTATTCAGAATACCACAACGCTTGCCATTACCGATGATACCCGGCTGGATGGTCAGTTGACGATCAGCCTAAAGTATCTGTAATTCTTTCAAATTTAAAGTGAGTTAAATTTAATGCAGAGGGAATACGCTTTCTCTCAAAAATAAGCGCCATCAACACGGAGTGTTAAGTAGTGCTTTCAAGGAATATACATATGACATGCTCTAAAAAGGTTTTATTTAAAACACTCGCTGCCGCAGCTTTATTCTCTGCACAGTTTGGCGTACATGCAGCCGGTATGGTGCCAGAAACCAGTCTGCTGATGATTGATGAAGCGACCCACAGTGGCACCATCAACGTCAAAAATACCGATAGCCATCCGTCGCTACTGTACACCGACGTGGTGGATCTGCCAGATGATAAAGGCCTGAAACTCGTCACCACTCAGCCCGTGGTGCGTCTCGAGCCCGGTCAGACTCAGCAATTGCGCTTCATCCTGCAAACCAGCAAACCGCTGGACGTTGAGCACTACAAGCGTGTGACCTTCGAAGGGATCCCGCCGAAGAGCGATGACAATAAAGTGAAAATTGGCATCAATATTCGTCAGGATCTGCCCGTGCTGATTCGCCCTGCGAAGCTGGCCGTGGTAACCGATGCGTGGAAATTCCTCGACTGGACCGCGTCAGGCACGTCCGTCACGGTAAAAAACCCAAGCAAATATGTTGTGCGTCTGGCACAGAACGTGGTGCTGCAGCCTTCAGGCATCAGCGGATCGCTTGCCAAAACCTACATTTTACCCGGTGAAACCATGACGGTTTCTATGGGCAAATCCGTCAGTGGAAACACGAAAGTGAAGTTTTTCCCGGCCAGCCGCTATGGGGTCGAAGTGCCCAGCTTTATCTCGGATCTCAATAAAAAATAAAGGATTATGGCGGTGCGTAAAAAAAGCCAACTTGCACTTTTTGTGCGCGCTGTGATTTATAGCGCAATACCTCTGATGTTGCTTGATGCTCCCTCCCTCCACGCGAGGGAGGTGACGTTTGATACTGATATCCTGAAATCACGTGGTCTTGGGGCCGATCTAAACCGCTATTTTGCACAAGCGCCGCGCTTTTTACCGGGGACGCATTCCGTTTCTGTCAAAGTGAACGGTAACGATCGCGGAACAGCGGCCGTACGCTTCAGTGAAGACGGAACGATGTGCGTTGATAACGACTTCCTGGAATTTGCAGGTCTCATGCCGGTGCCCATAAAGGCGAATGAGACCTGCCATGATCTGCGTAGCGATTACGCTCAGGCGGTGATCAATCCCTTGCCAAACCAGGAAGCGGTCGAGCTTTATCTGCCAGCGGAAGCACTTAACAGCCTGAGCGCTGATGTCAAAAATTTCCAGCATGGCGGCACGGCAGGCATGCTTAACTACTCGCTCTTCAGCACCAAAAACGAATACAGCGGGAGTGACAGCAGCAGTAACCGTTACTCACAGGCAAGCCTGGAGGCGGGCTTCAACGCGATGGACTGGTCGCTACGCAGCCGCTATATCCTGACGGATGACAACGGCAACCGAAACGCAGAGAGTATTTATACCTACGCAGAGCATGTGTTTGTTCCTCAACGCCTGACCATGCAGGTGGGGGAAATTAACGCCATGTCAGATGTGTTAAGCGGCGTCCCGATTACCGGTGTGCAGTTAATGCCGACCAGCGGTCTGCAGAAAGACAGTTCGGGGGTGAGCGTATCCGGTATTGCCCGAACCTCGCAGGCGCGCGTTGAAGTGCGTCAAAACGGAAGACTCATTTTCAACACGTTAGTCCCGGCGGGCCCGTTCACGCTGGATGACGTCCCGATGGTCCGTAACAACGTCGATCTTGACATCACCGTTGTGGAGTCCGACGGTTCGACCAACCGCTACATTGTTCCCGCCGCATCCGTAAAAGCCCGAAATCTTTCAAAACCAAACGGCCTGACCGTTTCGGCGGGCCAGGTGCGTGGTATAGACAGTGACTACAGCGATCCGCTGGTGTTCAACGTATCCGATGGCTGGCGAATTTTCCCCTGGATGAACCTGCTTGCCTCCGGCGTTGTGGCCGAAGATTACCAGGCCGCGGGGGCGCGCACAGAATTTATGGTTACCGATGGCTGGAACGTCTCTACCAGTATGGCCGCCAGCAACGCGCAATTTGGCGACAGTGATAACGGTATCAAAAACGAACTCCAGAGCGATTACTCGTTGACTGAGAATGTCGGCCTGTCTGCCAGCGTGGCGCATTACAGCGGTGATTATCGTGAACTCGCAGATGCCATGGATGATGATTATCAGGGCTATGACAACAGTTATTCGGCCAACGTACGTTGGTCCACAGAATTGGCCGGGGCATTTAGTGCGGGCCTGAGCTACAACCAGGCCGCAGGAGACGGCGAAGATTCCCGCTACTTGCTTCTGTCGTGGGGGAAAACCTTCAAATACGCTTCAATCAACGTGAACTGGCAAAGCGCAGTGGGCAGCACGGATGACGACCAGGACGACGATCTGCTCTATATCAACCTCAGCATTCCGTTAGGCGGTTCGCAGAGCCTGAGTTCGTATATGCGTAAGCAGGGCGACAGCACCAGCTATGGTCTGGCGAACAGCGGGTCGCTGGGGGAGAACACCAACTACTATATTTCTGCCGATCGTGATGACGAATCACAGGAAAACAGCTTCAACGGCAACATCAACACTAATCTTCACTACACCCAGCTTAGTGTCGGGGGCGGTACCAGCGGCGATCATCAGCGTAACTACAATGCGACCCTGTCTGGCGGCATTGCGATGCACAAAGACGGTGTGACCTTCTCGCCGTATTCCATCAAGGACACGTTTGCCATCGCCAGACTCAGCGAACCGAAAGCGGGCGTTGAGATCACCACGCCGCAGGGCACCGTCTGGACCGACCGCTGGGGCCAGGCTGTCATTCCCGGCCTGACTGAATGGCGTAACTCACGTATCGAAGTGGATGCGAACAAGCTACCGCAGAGCATGACCCTGGCGAACGGGACCAAATATATTGCTGCTGCACATGGCTCGGTAAGCGAAGTGAGCTTCAAAGTATTGAACAGCCGCCGCGTGATGTTACGTATTAAGCAGGCCGACGGGAAGCCGCTGACGAAAGGTCTGTCGGTGGTGGATGATAAAAATAACTACGTGGTGACGGTGGTTGATGACGGACATGTCTTCCTGAACGATGCCGATCAGATTAGCGCGCTTTATGCCGTTGATGATGACAATAACCGTCTGTGCAAACTTGATTTTACGCTTCCTGAAAAGCACGACGAAGACGCGTTTTACGAAGAAGTTAACGGAGTATGTCGATGAACATTCAACGTCTGGCTGCGCTATTGCTGCTTGCTTTGCCGTGCCTTTCTTATGCTGACGATTGTCAGCTAACGCTCTCTCAGCCGGTTGTGGATTATCACCAGATGCGGCGTGACAGCATTGTCACCAGCCAGCAGAGCTGGAACAAAATGCCGGAAAAAGACATAAATGTCAGCGTCTATTGCCCGGAAAAACAACAGATGGCGACGCTGTTACAGGGGGCTTCTGGTCAGAAAGGGCGTTTTCAGTTTGGTCAGAACGGCGGTGTGGCGATAAAGGTCAGCAACCTGACGCTGGATGGTAAAAGCTACAACGTAGGGAAAACAACGGATCAGGTGAATTTTACGCCGGATACTGATAACGGGTCATCGCTCTATATCCGCAATAACGAGGCTGTCGTGGCGGTTGAAAACGGCAGGGTACCCAGCGGCCAGCAGATGAACTTTACCGTCACCATTTTCCCGGTGCTCAATGACAGCGCGTTTAACCATATTTCGGATCAAACCGCCCTGGAGACCGATTTAACCTGGCAACTGCTTAAAAAATAAAAGTTGGCCCGGCAATCGCCGGGCCATTTTTTACACTTCCAAGTAGTTCAGTATACCGTCTGCCGCCTTACGGCCTTCGGCAATTGCCGTCACCACCAGGTCAGAACCACGAACGATATCACCACCAGCGAAGATTTTCGGGTTGCTGGTCTGGAACGCATTGTCGCTGCCTTCTGGCGCGATAATACGACCCTGCGAATCCAGCTCAACGCTGTGCTTCGCCAGCCACTCCATGCTGTGAGGACGGAAACCGAACGCCATGACGACCGCGTCAGCCGGGATCACGTGCTCAGAACCAGCCACGATCTCCGCGCGACGACGGCCTTTGGCATCCGGGGCACCCATCTCGGTGCGCGCCATCTTCACGCCGCTCACTTTACCGTTGGCATTCACTTCAATACCCAGAGGCTGGATGTTGAACTGGAACTCCACGCCCTCTTCACGTGCGTTTTTCACTTCGCGTTTTGAGCCCGGCATGTTCTCTTCGTCACGACGGTAAGCACAGATTACGTGCGCCGCGTTCTGACGAATGGAGGTACGCACGCAGTCCATCGCGGTGTCACCACCGCCCAGCACCACCACGCGTTTGCCTTCCATGCTGACGTAAGGCTCGTCAGCCGTTTCGCCATATCCCATGATCTGCTTGGTGTTGGCAATCAGGAACGGCAGCGCGTCGTACACGCCTGGCGCGTCTTCGTTCTCGAGTCCGCCACGCATGGACTGATAGGTACCCACGCCCAGGAACACGGCGTCGTAATCCTTCAGCAGATCGTCGAGCTGCACGTCGTGGCCCACTTCTACATTCAGTTTGAACTCAATGCCCATGCCGGTGAAGATTTCACGGCGACGGGTCATAACCTCTTTCTCCAGCTTGAAGGCCGGGATACCGAAGGTCAGCAGGCCGCCGATCTCCGGATGACGGTCAAAGACCACCGCCTTCACGCCGTTACGGGTCAGGACATCCGCACAGGCCAGGCCCGCCGGACCCGCGCCGATGATCGCCACGCGCTTATCGGTTTGCTTCACGCCGGTCATATCCGGACGCCAGCCCATCTCAAACGCTTTATCGTTGATGTAACGCTCAATGTTACCGATGGTCACCGCGCCAAACTCGTCGTTCAGCGTACAGGAGCCTTCACACAGACGGTCCTGCGGACACACGCGGCCGCACACTTCTGGCAGGGTGTTGGTCTGGTGAGACAGCTCGGCGGCTTCAAAAATACGCCCTTCGTTGGCCAGCTTCAGCCAGTTAGGGATGTAGTTATGGACCGGACATTTCCACTCACAGTAAGGGTTACCGCAGGACAGGCAGCGGTCTGCCTGTGCTTTGGCCTGGCCTTCTGAAAACGGCTCATAGATTTCTACAAATTCAATTTTACGGATCTTCAGCGGTTTCTTTGGCGGATCAACACGCTGCAGGTCGATAAACTGGTATACGTTCTGGCTCATCTGAATTCCTTACTGCGCCTGCACACGCAGCTCTGCTGCGCTACGACTACGGTGACCCAACAGGGCTTTAACATCGCTGGACTTCGGTTTAACCAGCGCGAATTTCGCAGAGAACGCTGGCCAGTTCGCCAGGATCTCTTCGCCGCGCGAAGAACCGGTATGCTGCACGTGTTCGGTAATCAAACCGCGCAGGTGTTCTTCGTGGATCGCCAGCGTATCAACGTCCAGCACTTCCACCAGTTCTGGGTTCACGCGTTTGCGGAACTCACCATCTTCATCCAGGACGTATGCAAAACCGCCCGTCATACCTGCGCCAAAGTTCACGCCGGTTTTCCCCAGCACGCAAACAATCCCGCCCGTCATGTATTCACAGCCGTTATCGCCAATGCCTTCCACCACGGTGATAGCACCGGAGTTACGCACCGCAAAACGCTCACCCGCACGGCCCGCGGCAAACAGACGGCCACCGGTCGCGCCGTAAAGACAGGTGTTACCGATGATGCTCGCTTCGTGACTGCGGAAGGCAGAGCCCACCGGAGGACGCACCGCCAGCAGACCACCCGCCATGCCTTTTCCGACGTAGTCGTTAGCATCGCCAGTCAGGTAAAGCTCAACGCCGCCGGCATTCCACACGCCGAAGCTCTGACCCGCCGTACCGCTGAAGTGCGCGGTGATCGGATCCGCTGCCAGCCCCTGATCGCCGTGCGTTTGCGCGATGTAACCAGAGAGCGACGCACCCACAGAGCGGTCGGTGTTGCGGATATCAAACCAGAACGTTTTGCTCTGCTTCTCATCCACATATGGCTTCGCCTGCTGCAGCAGCTGCGCGTTCAGCACGCCATTGTCGAACGGCGGGTTGTTCTCGGTGCAGTAGACCGCTTTACCCGGATGCGGCTCGGCCGTTTCCAGCAGCTTGCCCAGATCCAGTTTCTGCTGTTTGGCAGTGAAACCGTCCAGCTCTTTCAGCAGGTCCGTACGGCCAATCAGATCCACCAGACGTTTTACACCCAGTTGCGCCATCAGCTCGCGGGTTTCACGGGCGATGAAGTCAAAGTAGTTCGTCACTTTGAACGGCAGGCCGTGATAGTGGTTCTTACGCAGCTTCTCGTCCTGGGTTGCAACGCCGGTCGCACAGTTGTTCAGGTGGCAAATACGCAGGTATTTACAGCCCAGCGCAACCATCGGGCCGGTACCAAAGCCGAAGCTTTCCGCACCCAGAATCGCCGCTTTGATGATGTCGAGGCCGGTTTTCAGGCCGCCGTCCACCTGCAGACGGATCTTATGACGCAGACCGTTTGCCACCAGCGCCTGTTGGGTTTCCACCAGGCCCAGCTCCCACGGACAACCCGCGTATTTCACGGAAGAGAGCGGGCTTGCACCAGTACCACCGTCATAACCGGCGATGGTGATGAGATCCGCATAGGCTTTCGCCACACCGGTCGCGATGGTGCCGACGCCCGGTTCGGAAACCAGCTTCACGGAGATCATCGCTTTCGGGTTGACCTGTTTCAGGTCGAAAATCAGCTGCGCCAGATCCTCGATAGAGTAGATATCGTGGTGCGGCGGCGGGGAGATCAGCGTCACGCCCGGTACCGAGTAACGCAGTTTAGCGATGTACGGGGTGACTTTATCACCCGGTAACTGACCGCCTTCGCCCGGTTTTGCCCCCTGAGCGACTTTAATCTGAATGACGTCGGCGTTGACCAGGTACGCTGGCGTTACGCCAAAGCGACCAGATGCCACCTGCTTGATACGGGACACTTTATTGGTGCCGTAGCGGGCAGGATCTTCACCGCCTTCACCGGAGTTAGAGTTACCGCCGATACTGTTCATCGCTTCGGCCAGCGCCTCGTGGGCTTCCGGGCTTAATGCGCCGATGGACATCGCAGCGGTGTCGAAGCGTTTGAACAGCTCAGACGCAGGCTCTACGTCGTCGATGCTGACCGCTTCATCACCCGGGTTCAGCGCCAGCAGATCGCGCAGTGTGGCTGCCGGGCGGTTGTTCACCAGCTCAGCATACTGCTGATAATCGCTGTACTCGCCGCTCTGGACGGCCTGCTGCAGCGTGCGCACCACGTCCGGGTTGTAGGCGTGATACTCGCCACCGTGAACGTACTTCAGCAGACCACCTTGCTCCAGCGGCTTACGTGCCAGCCAGGCGCGTTTAGACAGGTTCACCAGATCCTGCTGGAAGTCGGCAAAACCGGCTCCACCGATGCGGCTGACCACGCCCTGGAAGCAGAGGTTTGCCACGTCGTTATGCAGGCCAACCGCTTCAAACAGCTTCGAGCAGCGGTAAGAGGCGATGGTCGAGATGCCCATTTTGGACATGATCTTGTAAAGGCCTTTGTTGATGCCGTTACGGTAGTTCAGCATCACGGTACGGTAATCTTTGTCGATCGCGCGGGTGTCCACCAGACGAGCCAGCGTTTCGTAGGCCAGGTATGGATAGATCGCCGTCGCACCAAAGCCTAACAGCACGGCAAAGTGGTGCGGATCGCGTGCGCTTGCGGTTTCAACAATGATGTTGGCGTCGCAGCGCAGGCTCTTATCGACCAGACGCGTCTGGATAGCCCCCACCGCCATTGGCGCAGGCACCGGCAGGCGGTTCTTCGCAATGTTACGGTCAGACAGCACCAGCAGAACGGTGCCGTTACGCACCATCTGTTCCGCTTTGTCACACAGCGCGTTCACCGTCTCTTCGAGGGTCGCTTCGGTCACGTCGAAGGTGATATCGAGCGTGTCTGCACGGTAGTGATCCTCTTTCAGCGTGGTGAGCTGTTTGAAATCGGAGTAAAGCAGGATCGGCGATTTAAAGGTCAGGCGGTGAGCCTGGCCTTCTGCCTCGCAGAAGACGTTCATCTCGCGACCAATGCTTGTTGCCAATGACATGACGTGGGCTTCACGCAGCGGGTCGATTGGCGGGTTGGTCACCTGTGCAAACTGTTGACGGAAGTAGTCATAAATTACACGTGGCTGACTGGAGAGCACGGCAAACGGGGTATCGTCACCCATGGAGCCGACAGCCTCCTGGCCGTTTTCACCAAGCACGCGGATGACGGAATCCAGCTCTTCCGCACTGTAGTTAAACTGCTTCTGGAAGCTTGCCAGCGTATCGTCGTCCAGCTCGCGGCTGCCCACTTCTTCGTCCGGCAGATCTTCGAACGGTACCAGACGGCGCACGTTTTTCTCCATCCACTCTTTATAGGGATGGCGGCTCTTCAGATCGTTGTCTGTTTCAGCGGAGTGCAGAATACGCCCACCGCGGGTATCGATAACCATCAGCTCGCCCGGCCCAACACGGCCTTTCTCAACCACTTCGTCAGGCTGGTAATCCCAGATACCGACTTCTGAGGCGCAGGTGATGAGCTTGTCTTTGGTGATGACGTAGCGCGCCGGACGCAGACCGTTACGGTCCAGGTTACAGGCGGCAAAACGACCGTCGGACATGACGATGCCCGCCGGGCCATCCCATGGCTCCATGTGCATGGAGTTAAAGTCAAAGAATGCACGCAGCTCCGGATCCATATCCGGATTGTTCTGCCAGGCCGGTGGCACGAGCAGACGCATGGCACGCACGATATCCATGCCGCCTGCCAGCAGCAGCTCCAGCATGTTATCCATGGAGCTGGAGTCAGAGCCGGTTTCGTTAACGAACGGCGCAGCATCATGCAGGTCCGGGATCAGTGGGGTCTGGAACTTATAGGTACGGGCGCGCGCCCACTGGCGGTTACCGGTGATGGTGTTGATCTCGCCGTTGTGCGCCAGATAGCGGAACGGCTGTGCCAGTGGCCAGCGTGGAACGGTGTTGGTGGAGAAGCGCTGGTGGAACAGGCAAATGGCTGATTCCAGACGCAGGTCCGCCAGGTCCAGGTAGAAGCGCGGCAGGTCAGCCGGCATACACAGACCTTTATAGATGTTCACCAGGTTCGAGAGGCTACAGACGTAGAACTCTTTATCGTCCTGGAGACGTTTTTCAATGCGGCGGCGGGCAATAAACAGACGGCGTTCCATATCACGTGGACGCCAGCCCGCAGGCGCATTAACAAAAATCTGTTCAATACGAGGCAGCGAGGAGAGGGCGATTTCACCGAGCACCCCTTCGTTGGTTGGCACATCGCGCCAGCCGACAATAGACAGGGTTTCACGCTGAAGTTCTTCTTCAACGATGCGGCGTGAGGCGGCAGCTTTTTCAGGATCCTGATTCAGGAACAGCATACCGACAGCGTAGTTTTTGGCTAAACGCCAGCCGCGCTCTTCCGCCACGATACGGAAGAAACGATCCGGTTTTTGCAGCAGCAGGCCGCAACCGTCGCCGGTTTTACCATCGGCAAGGATGGCACCACGGTGCTGCATACGGGCCAGTGCGTGAATAGCAGTACGCACTACCTTGTGGCTAGGTTCGCCTTCTATGTGGGCGATCAGGCCGAAACCACAGTTATCCTTCTCAAGGGATTTATCGTACAACATATCAGTGAACCTCCCCAGGCTCGTCGGGCTTCCCACTGAACCGTGGCGCACAGGCACAGAAAGAGCATGGCGACGGGGTTTGCGTTTCATACGCGGACCTCGCATTCGCCCTCTTTTCATCCTTTCGCGCAGGTAAACAAGTTTGAGGACTTGCTTCAGAGGGAATCTCAATTACTGCATAAATATGATGAGCAGGCCGCTCATCCAGAAAGCTTCCAGCGGATTTCCAACTTATCGGGAATTGGTACACAGGTCAAATGGCAATCTTATTTATACAAAAATGTGCTATAGAGAAGATAATACATTGTATTTAAAAGATATTTAACTATTTTTACAACCACTAAGCGCCCTGCGAAGTCGCAGCGGAGTGTGATCTGACTCACTATATGAAAGCGGTATTATTGATGCAGCGTGCTGAATGCCGGTTTTTTTACAGGATAATAAACTGCTGTGCGGTTTAAACCCGCATAAAGTCACTGTTTTTCAGTGCTGGCGTTATAAATAAAAAAAACAATCAGAACATAAGGAAAAGTAATCACATTTGCCGTGAATGAAATTGCAGTAATCTTGAGTAGTTATTCAAATAGATAAAGGCCAGCCAGGGCGATTGATCCAGGTCATCGCCGATGGTGGCTAAAAATGGCAGGCTTGTCCCCTTTCTTCGGGACGGTCTATCAGATTATGCAGTTACAGAAATTAGTCAATATGTTTGGTGGGGATCTTTTGCAGCGCTACGGGCAAAAGGTTCACAAGCTGACGCTGCATGGCGGTTTTAGCTGCCCGAATCGCGACGGTACGCTCGGGCGCGGCGGCTGCACCTTCTGTAACGTGGCCTCCTTTGCGGACGAGGCGCAGCAGCATAAATCTATCGCGGAACAGCTCGCGCATCAGGCCCGTCTTGTGAACCGGGCAAAGCAGTATCTGGCCTATTTCCAGGCCTACACCAGCACATGGGCGGAAGTGCAGGTGCTGCGTTCGATGTATCAACAGGCGGTCGCTCAGGCGAACATTGTCGGGCTGTGTGTCGGTACGCGTCCGGACTGCGTGCCCGACGCGGTGCTGGATTTACTCAGCGAGTATAAAGAGCAGGGCTATGAGATCTGGCTGGAACTAGGCCTGCAAAGCGCGCATGACAAAACCCTGCACCGTATTAATCGCGGCCATGATTTTGCCTGCTATCAGCGCACCACCCGCCTGGCCCGCGAACGTGGCCTGAAAGTCTGCACGCATCTGATTGTCGGCCTGCCGGGAGAAGGGCAGCAGCATGGCCTGGAGACGCTGGAAAAAGTCGTTGAGACAGGCGTGGACGGGATCAAGCTGCACCCGCTGCATATTGTGCAGGGCAGCATTATGGCCAAAGCCTGGCAAGCCGGGCGGTTAAACGGCATCGCACTCGACGAGTATACGGTAACGGCAGGGGAGATGATCCGTCATACGCCGCCCGAGATTGTCTATCACCGTATCTCCGCCAGCGCCCGCCGTCCAACGCTTCTGGCACCGCTATGGTGTGAGAACCGCTGGACGGGGATGGTGGAGATTGACCGCTATCTGCATGAGCACGGTGTGCAGGGCTCGGCGCTGGGACGGCCGTGGGTCGCTCCGCTACCGGCGGCGACCGCCTAACAGACTCCCCAGCATGCCGCGCACTATCTGATTCGTGACCTGCCGCGCGGCGCTTTTCGCCATCGTCTGTACAACGCCATCGCGCTTGCCGCCGCGCGGCCCGGTACTGCCAAACAAAATGTCTTTCAGCCCACCCAGAATGCCGTCATCCACCGCGACTGACTGCCCCTTGGCGGGTGGGGCGTCCTGCGAGTCGGTGGTGGCCTGTACCCCTTTTTGCAGCATCTCGAAGGCAGATTCGCGATCCACTTCATCTTCGTATTTCCCGTAAACCGGGGAGTGGTTAATCAGTCCGTTGCGCTCATCGTCCGTTACCGGCCCCATTCGCGAGCAAGGGGCAATCACCATGGCGCGTTCCACAATGGACGGGCTGCCTTTGGCATCCAGGAAGGAGATCAGCGCCTCACCGGTACCCAGCGCCTGAATCGCCGCTTCGGTATCAAAGGCCGGGTTCGCGCGCATGGTTTGTGCGGCAGCTTTGACGGCTTTCTGATCTTTTGGCGTAAAGGCGCGCAGGGCGTGCTGGACGCGATTACCGAGCTGCCCCAGCACGTTATCGGGGATATCCGACGGGTTTTGCGAAACAAACCACACGCCGACGCCTTTGGAGCGGATCAGCCGGATAACCTGCTCGATCTTGTCGAGCAGCACCTGCGGCGCATCGTTGAACAGCAGGTGCGCTTCGTCGAAGAAGAACACCAGCTTCGGCTTCTCAAGGTCGCCCGCCTCCGGCAGCTGTTCGTAAAGTTCAGAGAGCATCCACAGCAGGCTGGCGGCGTAGAGTTTCGGCATCTGATAGAGCTTCTCTGAGCTCAGAATGTTGATGATGCCTTTGCCGTTGCTGTCAGTGCGCATCCAGTCTTTGATATCCAGCATCGGCTCGCCGAAGAAATGCTCTGCACCCTGTTGCTCCAGCGTCAGTAACCCGCGCTGAATGGCCCCCACGGAGGCACTGCTGATGTTGCCGTACTGGTTCTGGAAGGATTTAGCGTTATCGCCGATGTATTGGGTAATGGCGCGCAGATCTTTGAAATCGAGCAGCAGCAGCCCCTGATCGTCGGCAATACGGAAGATGATGTTCAACACCCCGGACTGGACATCGTTGAGATTCAGAAGACGGGCCAGCAGCAGCGGGCCAAGATCGGAGACGGTGGCACGTACCGGATGACCTTTCTCACCAAAGATATCCCAGACAACTACCGGGTTGTTGTGCGGCGTCCAGTCATTGACGCCGATATTTTTCAGACGCTCAAGGAGTTTTTCTGAGGGTGCCCCCTCCTGAGCCACACCGGTTAAATCGCCTTTTACATCGGCCATAAAGACCGGCACGCCAATCTCAGAGAGCGATTCGGCCAGCTTCTGCAGGGTAACGGTTTTCCCCGTCCCGGTGGCGCCGGTGATCAGGCCGTGACGGTTCGCCATCGCAGGCAGTAAAAACAGCTCTTTCTCCAGCGTCCTGGCAATTAACAATGGTGTACTCATGATACTCATCCTCTCTTAGTCCTGGGTGGAGTATAGGCAACCTGACGGCAAAATGGCGTTAAAAATTCCTTACTTTGCGGCGTATTACCCAGCGCGGACTATGCTTTTGCATACGGTTCACAACAAGTTGAGAATGTATGTCCAGATTCTTTTTTAATAATCGCAAACAACTGGTCAACGATGCTATTGAAGGCATTCTGATTTCTGCTCCGCACGGTAACCTCGTCAAGCTTGATGTTGATCCTGCCATTCGCATTGTGGCCCGCAGCGACTGGGACAAGAGCCGCGTGGCGGTGATCTCCGGTGGCGGTTCCGGCCACGAGCCTGCACATGCCGGGTTTCTCGGCAAAGGTATGTTGACGGCAGCAGTGTGTGGCGATCTGTTCGCCTCGCCGAGCGTGGATGCGGTGCTGAATGCCATAGTGGCGGTGACGGGTGACCGTGGCTGCCTGCTGATCGTTAAAAACTACACCGGTGACCGCCTGAATTTTGGTCTGGCGGCAGAAAAGGCGAAACGCTACGGCCTGAAGGTGGAGATGGTCATTGTGGCAGACGATATTGCGCTGCCGGACAACAAACAGCCGCGCGGCATTGCCGGTACGGCGCTGGTTCATAAGATCGCGGGTTATGCCGCAGAGCACGGAAAATCGCTGAGTGAAGTGCGTGATATTGCGCAACAGGCCTGCGATAACCTCTGGAGCCTGGGCGTTGCGATGCAAACGTGTAATCTGCCGGGAAGCGACGAGGAAGAAGGGCGCATTAAGCAAGGTCATGTCGAGCTGGGTCTGGGCATTCATGGTGAGCCGGGGGCTTCCGTCGTGGATACGCAGAACAGTAAAGCGATTATCGACACGCTGGTGACGCCGCTCAAGGCGAAGGCGGGTGACGGGCGCTTCGCAGTGTTGATCAATAACCTGGGGGGCGTATCAGCGCTTGAGATGGCTCTGCTCACCAAAGAGCTGGCCCACTCGGCACTGAAAGATAACCTGGCGTACCTGATTGGCCCGGCACCGCTGGTGAGCGCCCTGGATATGAAGGGCTTTTCGCTGACGCTGCTGAAGCTAAACGATCTGTTCGAAAAAGCCCTTCATGAAGAGGTTGAGACGCTGGGCTGGCAGAAGCCGGTGGCGTTTGCCCCGCTGCGTACCCAGGAGCATAGCGCGATCCATGACCGCGTGGAGTTTACCCCGTCCGCAAATCCGCAGGTGGGCGAATATGTCTCTGTGGTGACAAAGACGTTGATTCAGCTGGAAAACCGTCTGAACGCGCTGGATGCGAAAGTGGGGGATGGCGATACCGGATCCACCTTTGCGCAAGGGGCGCGGGAGATTGCGCAGCGTCTGGAGGAGAACAACCTTCCTCTTAACGACGTGTCGACATTACTTCTGCTGGTGGGCGAGCGGCTGGCAACGGTGATGGGCGGATCGAGTGGCGTATTAATGTCGATCTTTTTCACGGCAGCCGGACAAAAGCTACATGACGGACAATCGCTTGCGGATGCATTGCTGAGCGGGCTGGCACAGATGAAGCAGTATGGCGGGGCCGATCTCGGCGATCGCACGCTGATCGATGCGCTACAGCCGGCGCTGGAGACGTTGCAGAAAAACGATCTTCAGGCGGCGGCGCAGGCGGCACAGCAGGGCGCAGAGGCAACGGCCAGAATGGGCAAAGCGGGCGCGGGACGTTCGTCGTATGTGAATAAAGAGAATCTGGATGGGGTAATGGATCCGGGAGCGGTTGCGGTGGCAGAGGTGTTTAAGGCCATGGTAGAAGCAAAACGGTAACGACCGTTACCGTTTTTAGTGTTTGCGCCCTCTCCCTGTGGGAGAGGGGTGTGTCACATTAAAAATCTGCTTTCAACACCACACGGTAACGGGCTTTGCCGTCACGCACGTGCTGGATCGCTTCGTTGATTTTCGACATCGGATAGAGTTCGGTGGTTGGCGATACTTTCGTGCGCCCGGCGAACTTCATCAGTTTGCGCAACTCGAACGGCGTGCCGGTTGCAGAGCCGGACACGCTGCGATCCCCGCCGATCAGGGTAAACGCCGGAACCGGCAGCGGCTTCAGCACGGCACCCACCGTATGGAAGTTACCGCCGTAGGCCAGTGCTTCAAAGTACGGCTGCCAGTCGAGATCGACATTAACGGTGTTGATGATCAGATCGAATTGACCCGCCAGTGCTTTCAGCGCGTCTGGATCGCGGCTGTTCACCACTTTATCCGCTCCCATCGCCAGCACTTCTTGCTCTTTCGCCGGGTTAGAACTGAATGCCGTCACTTCGCAGCCCATCGCGTGCAGCAGTTTGATGGCAATATGACCGAGACCCCCGATACCAATCACACCCACACGGCTGGTGGCGGTGATATGGTGCATCAGCAGCGGTTTAAAGACGGTAATGCCGCCGCACAGCAGCGGGCCTGCGGATTCGATATCAATGCTGTCCGGCAGCGGAATGACCCACTGCCAGTCGGCGCGCAGTTTATCGGCAAAACCGCCCTTGTTGAGGATGGTTGGAACGGCGCCTTCAAGGCAGTTGATCTGGTTGCCGCTGATACAGGCGTCGCAATGACCGCAGCTGCGTGCCGTCCAGCCAATACCCACGCGCTGGCCCACTTTCAGGCCTTTGTCCTGCGCAGCGCTGCCGAGCGCCACGACGCGGCCAATCACTTCGTGTCCGGCGATCAGTGGATAGCTTGAAAAGCCCCATTCGTTGTCGATCATGGAGAGATCCGAGTGGCAGATCCCGCAGTAATCAACCTGTACTTCGACGTCTTCCGCTTTTAGTTCGCCCGCATCGTACTCGTACAGTTCAAGTTCTGCACCCGCCTGCGGTGCGGCGTAGCTTTTTATCTTCGACATCGTGTTTCCCCCGTTATGGTGTGAACTGAGAGTGTAGAGCATTCAGTTAACCACCGCTTAACAGAAGAGGGCAGCAAAAGTATTTACAGCGTTTTCAGCATCCTGACTTCGCAATCGACGTGGCCGGTGCAGCCCAGCGGTGCATCAATATGCTCAAAGCCCAAATGTTCATACAGGCCGATGGCCTCTTTGAGGAAGGCGGTTGTTTCGAGGTAACAGCGTGTAAAACCCTGATTGCGGGCATAGTCGAGTGCGACCAGCGCCAGTCTCTTCGCCAGACCTTGTCCGCGAACAGATGGCAGGAAATACATTTTCTGCAGCTCGCAGATATCCGGCTCGCTGCAGCTGAGCGGAGCAACGCCGCCGCCGCCCACCACCTGGCCATTCTGCTCAATAACCCAGTAGGCATGGCCCGGCTGGCTGTAAAGCTGGAACAGCTCGTCCAGATTTGGATCAGCAACCGTATAGCCTTTATCAGCCGTCAGGCCATATTCGGCAGAAACCGTACGGATAACGGCGGCGATAGCCGGGTTGTCCTGCACAGCGATCCGACGCATCGTTGTCGCGACGGGGGTAATCACGCTCATAGCATTACTCATTACAAAAATTGACACACAACTGCTGTTAATAGCACCGCAGAAAGGGGAGTGCAAGCGAGGAGTTTTCAGGAAGAATACCCCTTACGCCCTGAAGCGTAAGGGGTAAAAGCATTACAGGGCCGCAATCACCGCCTGCTGCTCAATCAGCTTGGTCTTCGCATCGGCGAAAGCAACCAGGCGTTCACGCTCTTTGGCGATGACCGCTTCCGGCGCGCGAGCGACAAAGCCTTCGTTCGCCAGTTTGCTTTCGATTTTGCCAATTTCCACGTCGACTTTTGCCACTTCTTTTGCCAGACGTGCCAGCTCAGCGTCTTTGTCGACGAGACCCGCCATTGGGATCAGCAGCTCAGCGCCGTCGATGATTTTCGTCACGGAGACCGGACCTTTGTCATCGGCTGGCAGCACGGTGATGCTTTCCAGACGCGCCATGGTTTTCAGGAAGGTATTGTTCTCGGTGACACGACGAACAGCCGCGTCGCTGCAACCGCGCAGGAGCAGTTCCAGCGGTTTGCCCGGGGCGATGTTCATTTCTGCACGGATGTTACGTACAGCGACGATCGCCTGCTTCAGCCACTCGGTATCCGCTGAGGCAGCTTCATCCACTTTAGCGGCATCGAATTCCGGGAACGGCTGCAGCATGATGGTGTCGGCGTTGATGCCCGCGATCGCTTTCACACGCTGCCAGATGGTTTCGGTGATAAATGGAATGATCGGGTGCGCCAGACGCAGCAGGCCTTCCAGCACGGTAATCAGCGTATTACGCGTACCGCGCAGTTCTGCCTCCGTTCCGCCGTTCATGACCGGCTTCGCCAGCTCCAGGTACCAGTCACAGAACTGGTTCCAGGTGAATTCGTACAGAATGCCCGCCGCGATGTCGAAGCGGTAGCTGTCCAGCGCCTCGCGGAACGCTTTCACCGTCTGGTTGAATTCCGCCAGGATCCAGCGGTCGGCCAGAGAGAGGATCATCTCGCCGCCGTTGAAGCCGCAATCCTGATCTTCAGTGTTCATCAGCACGAAGCGGCTGGCGTTCCACAGTTTGTTACAGAAGTTACGGTAACCTTCCAGACGCTTCATGTCCCAGTTGATGTCGCGACCGGTGGAGGCCAGCGCCGCCAGGGTGAAACGCAGGGCGTCAGTACCGTGAGATTCAATCCCGTTCGGGAACTGCTTCTCGGTGCGCTTGCGGATCTTCTCTGCTAGCTGCGGCTGCATCATGTTGCCGGTGCGTTTTTCCAGCAGCTCTTCCAGGGAGATCCCGTCCACCATATCCAGCGGGTCAATGACGTTGCCCTTGGATTTGGACATCTTCTGGCCTTCATCGTCACGGATAAGACCGGTCATATAGACGGTATGGAACGGAACCTGCGGCTTGCCGTTTTCATCTTTAATGAAGTGCATGGTCATCATGATCATGCGGGCAATCCAGAAGAAGATGATATCGAAGCCGGAGACCATCACGCTGGTTGGGTGGAACTGACGCAGCGCGTCGGTGTTCTCTGGCCAGCCGAGGGTGGAGAAGGTCCACAGCGCGGAGGAGAACCAGGTATCCAGCACGTCTTCGTCCTGACGCAGGGCGACATCCGCGCTCAGGTTGTTTTCCTGACGCACTTCATCTTCACTGCGCCCAACGTATACGTTGCCTTCGTTGTCGTACCATGCCGGGATACGGTGACCCCACCACAGCTGACGGGAGATACACCAGTCCTGAATATCGCGCATCCAGGAGAAGTACATGTTTTCGTACTGCTTCGGCACGAACTGAATGCTGCCGTTTTCAACCGCTTCAACAGCCGGTTTTGCCAGCACGTCGGCACGCACATACCACTGGTCGGTCAGCATTGGCTCGATAACCACGCCACCACGGTCGCCGTACGGCACGGTCAGATCGTGAGGTTTAATCTCTTCCAGCAGGCCGAGTGCGTCAACGGCAGCCACAATCGCTTTACGCGCGGCAAAGCGTTCCAGCTTCTGGAACTCCGCCGGAATGTCGCTTGAGTAAACGTCGGATTCGTTGCCTTTGGTGTCATACACTTCTGCGCTTTCACGGATGTCACCGTCGAAGGTCAGAATGTTGATCATCGGCAGGGCGTGACGACGACCCACTTCGTAGTCGTTGAAGTCGTGCGCCGGGGTGATTTTCACGCAGCCGGTGCCTTTTTCCATGTCGGCGTGTTCGTCGCCCACAATCGGAATGCGGCGGTTCACCAGCGGCAGCACCACGAATTTGCCAATCAGATCTTTATAACGCGGATCTTCCGGGTTAACGGCCACGCCGGTATCGCCCAGCAGGGTTTCCGGACGGGTGGTTGCCACCACTAAGTAATCTTTACCGTCTGCGGTTTTCGCGCCGTCGGCCAGCGGATAGCGGATGTGCCACATGGAGCCTTTAGACTCGCGGTTTTCCACTTCCAGGTCAGAGATCGCGGTGCGCAGTTTCGGGTCCCAGTTAACCAGGCGTTTGCCACGGTAAATCAGGTCTTCTTTGTACAGACGGACGAACACTTCTTTTACGGCGTTGGAAAGACCTTCGTCCATGGTGAAACGCTCGCGCTCCCAGTCTACGGAGTTACCGAGACGGCGCATCTGACGGGTAATGGTGCCGCCAGATTCTGCTTTCCACTGCCAGATTTTATCGATAAAGGCGTCGCGACCGTAATCGTGACGGGTTTTACCCTCTTCAGCGGCAATCTTACGCTCAACCACCATCTGGGTCGCGATACCCGCGTGGTCAGTCCCCGCCTGCCACAGGGTGTTTTTGCCCTGCATGCGCTGGTAGCGGATCATGGTATCCATGATGGTCTGCTGGAAGGCATGACCCATATGCAAACTGCCGGTGACGTTCGGCGGCGGGATCATGATGCAGAAGGACTCTTTGCTTTCATCGCCGTTAGGCTTGAAATAGCCCTGCTGTTCCCAGTGCTCGTAAAGCGGCTGTTCGATATCGCGTGGGTTATATGTCTTTTCCATTATTTCCAGGTTGCCGTATTCAGGTTAAAACCAGCCAGGCGGTACGCTTTGTAGCGTTCGCGCGCCAGTTGTTTCAAGGATTCTTCGTAAGGGACAAAGTCTACCACTTCTGTGAAAGCGGTGGCAAAATCTGCAAAATCTATCCGCAGGCTAATCAGAATATCGCGCGCGCTGCTGTTGCGCTTTTGTGGCCAGGCTATCTCGACCGGTGCGCCGCCGCGCGGCCCTTCGCCAGACAGGTTATGCGGTACAAAACTCTCCGGCGGGCGCGCCCACAGCGCTTCGTCAAGACGAATCGCCTGCTGTTCATCTTCACAGGCAATCAGAACCCGCTTACCTGCGCGCCAACGTTCTGCGGCAATTTCACACACCAGCTGTTCTACGGCGCTGAGGCCATCCTGATGGGTGTCATTGTCCAGAAGGTAGAACGTTGCATTCTTCATATATGGGGCTTCTTGTGCTCACTTTAAATACTTAAGCCGGGTGGCGGCTTCGCCTTACCCGGCCTACGGTTTACTGCCGTTTTGACTTACTCGTCGCCATTAAATCCGGCGCGATTGAGCAGGAACTGCGACAGCAATGCAACCGGACGACCGGTCGCGCCTTTGGCTTTTCCGGAGCGCCATGCGGTGCCGGCAATATCCAGGTGAGCCCAGTTATACTTGCGGGTGAAGCGTGCCAGGAAGCAGCCCGCGGTGATGGCACCACCAGGACGGCCGCCGATGTTCGCCATGTCCGCAAAGTTAGACTCCAACTGCTCCTGGTATTCGTCACCCAGTGGCAGACGCCATGCGCGGTCGCCGGCTTGTTCGGACGCGCCGATAAGTTCGTGTGCCAGCGGATTGTGGTTCGACATCAGGCCGGTGATGTGGTGGCCCAGCGCGATCACGCAGGCACCGGTCAGGGTGGCCACGTCGATCACCACGTCAGGTTCGAAGCGTTCAACGTAGGTTAATACGTCGCACAGCACCAGACGGCCCTCGGCATCGGTGTTCAGCACCTCAACGGTCTGGCCGGACATGGTGGTCAGGACATCACCCGGACGATAAGCGCGTCCACCCGGCATGTTTTCGCAGCCCGCCAGCACGCCGATAACGTTAATCGGTAACTGAAGTTCAGCCACCATACGCATCACGCCATACACCGCCGCTGCACCACACATGTCGTACTTCATCTCATCCATGCCTTCAGAAGGCTTGATGGAGATACCACCGGAATCGAAGGTCAGGCCTTTGCCGACCAGCACAACAGGACGCGCGTCTTCTGACGGATTGCCCTTGTATTCGATAACCGACATCAGGGATTCGTTCTGCGAGCCGTTGCCCACCGCCAGGTAAGAGTGCATACCCAGCTCTTTCATCTGCTGTTCGCCGATAACGCGGGTGATGACATTCTTGCTGTAGGAGTCAGCCAGCTGGCGCGCCTGAGAGGCCAGATAGGCGGCGTTACAGATATTAGGCGGCATGTTGCCCAGATCTTTTGCGGCTTTAATCCCGGCGGCAATCGCCAGACCGTGCTGGATGGCGCGCTCGCCGCTGGTGAGTTCGCGACGGGTTGGCACGTTAAAGACCATTTTACGCAGCGGACGGCGCGGCTCGCTTTTGTTGGTCTTGAGCTGATCGAAGCTGTACAGGCTCTCTTTTGCGGTTTCGACAGCCTGGCGCACTTTCCAGTAGGTGTTACGACCTTTGACGTGCAGTTCGGTCAGGAAGCAAACGGCTTCCATTGAGCCGGTGTCATTCAGGGTATTAATTGTTTTCTGAATCACCTGCTTATACTGACGTTCATCCAGCTCGCGCTCTTTACCGCAGCCAATCAGCAGAATACGTTCGGACAGCACGTTCGGAACATGGTGCAGTAACAGCGTCTGCCCAGGTTTGCCTTCCAGTTCGCCACGGCGCAGCAGGGCGCTAATGTAGCCGTCACTGATTTTATCGAGTTGCTCGGCGATCGGGGAGAGTCGGCGTGGTTCAAAGACGCCCACAACGATGCAGGCACTCCGCTGTTTCTCCGGGCTACCGCTTTTTACACTGAACTCCATGCACTACGCTCCTGAATCTTAAAGACAACAGCGGCTGCTACGGATAGAATTGAAACCTTTCGTAACTCAAGTCCGCTGTTGTGGTGACTTCGTGTTAATCTTACGTTATTACGGTTTCGACACGTCAGAAAAAGTCCTGAAGCGTGAATCCGCCGGGTGTTTTAATCTTAGCGATGATTTCGACGACTCAAGAGAATAAATGACGTTTAAGCCATGAAACAAGCGATTTTCCAGCAAAGAGACGGGTTTTTACGGGCGTATTTAAAGTGATAATCATAAGATATCTGGTGCGGGAGACGCTCAAAAGCCAACTGGCGATCCTCTTCATCCTGCTGCTGATTTTTTTCTGTCAGAAGCTGGTCAAGATCCTCGGTGCGGCCGTTGACGGCGAAATTCCAACGAATCTGGTGCTTTCCCTGCTTGGTTTAGGGATCCCGGAAATGGCGCAGCTTATTCTGCCGCTAAGTCTTTTCCTCGGTCTGCTCATGACGCTCGGTAAGCTTTATACCGAGAGTGAAATCACGGTGATGCATGCCTGTGGTTTGAGCAAGGCTGTTCTGGTGAAAGCCGCCATGATACTGGCGCTGTTCACGGGTATCGTCGCCGCGGTGAATGTGATGTGGGCGGGCCCAATGTCCTCTCGTCATCAGGATGAAGTGCTGGCTGAAGCAAAAGCGAACCCCGGTATGGCGGCATTAGCGCAGGGGCAGTTTCAGCAGGCGACCGACGGAAACTCAGTGCTGTTTATTGAGAGCGTTGACGGCAGTAAATTCAACGACGTCTTCCTGGCGCAGCTGCGGACCAAAGGAAACGCACGTCCATCGGTGGTGGTGGCAGACTCCGGTCAGCTTGCGCAGCGCAAAGATGGTTCCCAGGTCGTGACGCTGAATAAAGGCACCCGCTTTGAAGGCACCGCGATGCTTCGTGACTTCCGTATTACGGATTTCCAGAACTATCAGGCCATTATTGGTCATCAGGCGGTGGCGCTCGATCCAACGGATACCGAGCAAATGGATATGCGTACGCTGTGGAACACCGATACCGACAGAGCGCGTGCGGAGTTCCACTGGCGTATTACGCTCGTCTTCACCGTGTTTATGATGGCATTGATTGTCGTGCCGCTGAGCGTGGTGAACCCGCGTCAGGGGCGCGTGCTCTCGATGCTGCCGGCGATGCTGCTGTACCTGATCTACTTCCTGCTGCAAACCTCGATTCGTTCTAACGGCGCGAAGGGTAAGCTGGACCCGATGGTCTGGACGTGGTTCGTCAACAGCCTGTACATCTTACTGGCGCTGGGATTAAACCTGTGGGATACGGTGCCAGTGCGCCGCATACGTGCCCGATTTTCGCGTAAAGGAGCCATCTAATGCAGGCGTTTGGCGTTCTTGATCGCTATATCGGTAAAACCATTTTCACCACCATCATGATGACGTTGTTCATGCTGGTGTCGCTCTCCGGCATTATTAAATTTGTCGATCAGCTGAAAAAAGCCGGGCAAGGGAGCTACGACGCGCTGGGCGCAGGGATGTATACCCTGCTCAGCGTGCCAAAAGATGTGCAGATCTTCTTCCCGATGGCGGCCCTGCTGGGCGCGCTGCTGGGGCTGGGGATGCTGGCACAGCGCAGCGAACTGGTTGTGATGCAGGCATCGGGCTTTACCCGTTTGCAGGTGGCGCTGTCGGTAATGAAAACCGCGATCCCACTGGTGCTGTTGACCATGGCGATTGGCGAGTGGGTGGCACCGCAGGGCGAACAGATGGCGCGTAACTATCGTGCCCAGGCGATGTACGGCGGTTCACTGCTCTCAACACAGCAAGGGTTATGGGCGAAAGATGGCCAGAACTTCGTCTATATCGAACGCGTGAAAGGGGATGATGAGCTGGGCGGCGTGAGTATTTACGCCTTCAATGATGAGCGTCGTTTACAGTCTGTACGTCACGCATCGTCAGCGAAGTTTGACCCCGAACACAAGCAGTGGCGGTTATCCCAGGTTGACGAGTCTGATCTAACGAACCCAAAACAGATCACCGGCTCTCAGACGGTGTCCGGGACGTGGAAAACCAACCTCACGCCGGACAAACTCGGGGTGGTGGCGCTGGATCCGGACGCGCTCTCCATCAGCGGGTTGCACAACTACGTCAAATACCTGAAGTCGAGCGGGCAGGATGCCGGGCGCTATCAACTCAATATGTGGAGCAAAATCTTCCAGCCGATGTCCGTGGCGGTGATGATGCTGATGGCCCTGTCGTTTATCTTTGGCCCGCTGCGTAGCGTGCCGATGGGTGTTCGTGTGGTCACCGGGATCAGCTTCGGCTTTGTATTCTACGTCCTCGATCAGATCTTTGGCCCGCTGACGCTGGTTTACGGCATTCCGCCAATTATTGGTGCGCTGCTGCCGAGCGCCAGCTTCCTGCTGATCAGCCTCTGGCTGCTGCTGAAACGCTCCTGATTGTCCTCTCCTCGCTTCCGGTTAGCCGGAAGCGAGGCTAATCTCCTGTTTCACCCCGCACTTTTTCTCACAACCTTCAACGTCCCGCCGCGAATTTGAGTATTATTGAGCGATAAAGTCGTGAAGGGATCCTCTATGAAGCAAATTCGAATGCTTGCCCAGTACTACGTCGACCTGATGATGAAGCTCGGGCTGGTGCGTTTCTCCATGCTGCTGGCGCTGGCGCTGGTTGTTCTGGCCATTGTCGTGCAAATGGCCGTGACCATGGTGTTGCATGGTCAGGTCGAGAGTATCGACGTCATCCGCTCTATCTTCTTCGGTTTGCTGATCACCCCCTGGGCGGTCTATTTTCTTTCCGTCGTCGTTGAACAACTGGAAGAGTCCCGTCAGCGCCTGTCAAAACTGGTTGATAAGCTGGAAGAGATGCGCGAGCGCGATTTAAAGCTCAACGTCCAACTGAAAGACAACATTGCCCAGCTTAACCAGGAGATTTCAGATCGTGAGAAGGCGGAAGCCGAGCGTCAGGCGACGCTTGAGCAGCTGAAAATCGAAATGAAAGAGCGTGAGGTGACGCAGATCCAGCTTGAGCAGCAATCCTCTTTCCTGCGTTCATTCCTTGATGCTTCTCCGGATCTGGTTTTCTACCGTAACGAAGACAAAGAGTTCTCCGGCTGTAACCGGGCGATGGAGCTGCTGACCGGCAAAAGCGAAAAGCAGCTGATCCACCTGAAACCCCAGGATGTGTACTCCGAAGAGGCGGCCGCCAAGGTCATGGAGACGGACGAAAAAGTCTTCCGCCACAACGTCTCGCTGACCTATGAACAGTGGCTGGATTACCCGGACGGGCGTAAAGCCTGCTTTGAGATCCGTAAAGTGCCGTACTACGACCGCGTCGGGAAACGCCACGGCCTGATGGGCTTTGGCCGCGATATCACCGAGCGTAAGCGTTATCAGGATGCCCTTGAGCGCGCCAGCCGCGATAAGACGACCTTCATCTCCACCATAAGCCATGAACTGCGTACCCCGTTGAACGGCATCGTCGGCTTAAGCCGTATTCTGCTGGACACCGACCTGACGGCGGAACAGGAAAAATACCTCAAAACGATCCATGTTTCGGCGGTCACGCTGGGGAATATCTTCAACGATATTATCGACATGGATAAGATGGAGCGCCGTAAAGTCCAGCTTGATAACCAGCCGGTTGATTTCACCAGCTTCCTTGCCGATCTGGAAAACCTGTCCGGCCTGCAGGCGCAGCAGAAGGGGCTGAGCTTTGTCATGGAGCCAACCCTGCCGCTGCCGCACAAAGTGGTCACGGACGGCACGCGTCTGCGCCAAATCCTCTGGAACCTGATCAGTAACGCGGTGAAATTTACCCAGCAGGGGCAGGTGGCGGTGCGTATCCGCTATGACGAAGGAGACATGCTGCACTTTGAGGTGGAAGACTCAGGCATTGGCATTCCGCAGGAAGAGCAGGACAAAATCTTTGCCATGTATTATCAGGTGAAGGACAGCAACGGTGGTAAGCCTGCTACCGGCACGGGCATTGGCCTTGCGGTATCGAAACGGCTCGCGAAGAGCATGGGCGGTGATATCACCGTGGCCAGCCAGGCGGGCAAAGGCTCTACCTTTACGCTGACGGTGCATGCCCCGGCGGTGGCAGAAGAGGTTGAGGATACCTTTGAACAAGACGATATGCCGCTCCCGGCGCTGCATGTTCTGCTGGTCGAAGACATCGAGCTGAACGTGATTGTGGCGCGCTCGGTGTTGGAAAAACTGGGTAACAGCGTGGACGTGGCGATGACCGGTAAAGCCGCGCTGGAGATGTTTAAACCGGGCGAATATGACCTCGTCCTGCTGGATATTCAACTGCCGGACATGACCGGGCTGGATATCTCCCGTGCGCTGACAACGCAGTATGCTGCCGATGAACTGCCGCCGCTGGTCGCGCTGACGGCCAACGTCCTGAAAGATAAAAAAGAGTACCTCGATGCCGGTATGGATGATGTGCTCAGCAAGCCGCTGGCGGTGCCTGCTCTGACCGCCATGATCAAGAAGTTCTGGGATACCCATGATGAAGAGGAGAGCACCATGACGTCTGTTGATAGCGCGAAGGCCCAAACGATTCTGGATACTGCGATGCTGGAGCAGTACATCGACCTGGTTGGCCCAAAACTGATTACCGATGGTCTGGCCGTGTTCGAAAAAATGATGCCTGGCTACCTGAGCGTGCTGGAGTCCAACCTGACCGCACGCGATCAGAAAGGCATTGTGGAAGAAGGGCATAAGATCAAAGGCGCTGCTGGCTCTGTCGGGTTACGCCACTTACAGCAGTTGGGACAACAGATTCAGTCACCTGATTTACCGGCATGGGAAGATAACGTGGGTGATTGGGTCGAAGAGATGAAACAAGAGTGGCAGAACGATGTGGCGGTGCTAAAAGCCTGGGTGGATGCCAGAAAAAAATGACCCCGGCTTAACCGGGGTGCGCGAATACTGCGCCAACACCAGGGAAATCGTGGCTGCGCCTGATTTTTCGTGTTGTTTTCGCATGGGCGCCGCCTGAAAATTTAGGCCGCACGCAGATAAGATAGCAAATCTTAAATGGTTTGTTACATGAATCAGTGAAATGTGTGAAGCATAGCGTTTTAATCAAAATTAATTATGTGCTTCAGCAAGTTGCAAAGAAGGAACGTCAGGATGAAAAAGGTTGGTGTCGTACTGAGCGGATGCGGTGTTTACGATGGTTCAGAAATTCATGAAGCCGTCATCACGCTGCTGGCCCTGGCAAGGCAGGGGGCGGAAGCGATCTGTTTCGCGCCAGACAAAAAGCAGGCAGATGTGATTAATCATCTGACCGGAGAGGCCATGGCGGAAACCCGTAACGTACTGATTGAAGCGGCGCGTATTGCGCGTGGCGATGTCCACCCCCTTATTCAGGCGGACGCCGCTGAGCTCGATGCGTTAATCGTGCCGGGCGGGTTTGGGGCGGCCAAAAATCTCAGTACCTTTGCTTCAGAAGGGGCGGCGTGTCAGATCGATCCCCATTTAAAAGTGCTGTCGCAAGCAATGCATGCGGCAGGTAAACCGCAGGGCTTTATCTGTATCGCGCCGGCAATGCTGCCTAAAATTTTTGATTTCCCGCTGCGGCTGACAATCGGCACCGATATTGATACCGCAGAAATCATCGAGGAGATGGGCGGCGAGCACGTACCTTGTCCGGTGGATGACATTGTGGTGGATGAAGACAACAAGGTCGTTACCACACCTGCCTGGATGCTGGCGCAGAATATTGCCGAGGCTGCTGCAGGCATCGAAAAACTGGTGGCCAGAGTGCTGGTGTTGACTGAATGAGTCGTAAATTCGGCGCAGGCGCGTGGGTGAAACGCGCCCTGTTGCGCATCGTTCTCGTGCTCGCGGTATTCTGGGGGGGCGGACTCGCCTTATTCAGCATTATGCCGGTCCCGTTTTCGGCCGTGATGGTCGAGCGTCAGCTTGGGGCATGGCTCAGTGGTGATTTCAGCTATGTGGCCCACTCGGACTGGGTAAGTATGGATGAGATCTCACCGTTTATGGGGCTGGCGGTCATTGCGGCAGAGGATCAGAAATTCCCGGAACACTGGGGGTTTGACGTGGCGGCAATCGAGAAAGCGCTGGCGCACAATGAACGCCACGAAAACCGCGTCCGTGGGGCATCGACATTATCGCAGCAAACCGCAAAGAATCTGTTCCTGTGGGACGGTCGCAGCTGGGTACGAAAAGGGCTTGAAGCGGGGTTGACGCTGGGGATGGAAACGGTCTGGAGCAAAAAACGCATTCTGACCGTCTATCTCAATATTGCTGAGTTTGGCGATGGCGTGTTTGGTGTTGAGGCCGCCGCGCAGCGCTATTTCAATAAACCGGCCAGCCGACTGAGTATGTCCGAAGCAGCGCTCCTGGCTGCCGTCTTGCCTAATCCCATCCGCTTTAAGGCCAGTGCCCCGTCCGGGTACGTGCGAAGCCGTCAGGCGTGGATCATGCGCCAGATGCGTCAGTTAGGCGGGGAAGGGTTTATGCAGCGCAATAAATTAATGTAGGGCGGGTAAGCGCAGCGCCACCCGCCAGCGGGGCTGAAATTAATCCTCGTCAAACCCGGCGTTAAACAGCGCAATCACCGCCGCCAGCGCTTCCTCTTCCTGTGGGCCGGTGGCTTCGACTTCAATCTGGCGACCTTTGGCGGAATCCAGCATCAGCAGTGCAATGACGCTGTTTGCTTCCGCTTCGGTCCCTTCATCATTTCGTAGCAGAACTTCCGCATCGAAACCCTGCATCAGTTCGAACAGCTTCATCGCCGGGCGTGCGTGCATGCCCAGCTTATTGGTGATCTCAACGGTTTGTTTTACGGTCATGTTTTACGTTTTTCCAGCGTGCGATGACGGGACTGAACGTTCTTTCCGCGTGAACGGAAATAGTCGGCCAGCTGTTCGGCGATATAGACCGAACGATGTTTACCGCCGGTACAGCCAATCGCCACCGTCAGATAGCTACGATTGTTTGTCTCCAGCATAGGTAACCATAGCTCAAGGTAGCTTCGCGTCTGGTAGATAAAATTGTGAACTTCTGTGTGCCTGTCGAGGAACGCCGCGACGGGTTTATCCAGACCGGTCATTGGGCGCAGTTTCGGATCCCAGTGGGGGTTTGGCAGGAAGCGCACGTCGAAAACATAATCCGCATCGATAGGTATGCCGTGCTTAAAGCCGAATGACTCAAACACCATTGTCAGTTCACGCTCGCGTTTGCCCAGTAAACGGGTACGAAGCATTTCTGCCAGCTCGTGAACGGACATTTCGGAGGTGTCGACAATCAAATCGGCACGTGAGCGCAGGGGCTCCAGCAGGTCGCTCTCTTCGTCGATTGCGCTCTCCAGAGAGAGGTTCTTGCTGGAAAGCGGGTGCAAACGACGGGTATCGCTGTAGCGACGGATCAGTGTGTTGCGGTCCGCATCAAGGAACAACAGCTGAGGTGAAAACGTGTCCGGCAGGTTGCTCATCGCCTGTTCAAAGATTTCTGGCGATTCAGGCATGTTACGGACGTCGATGCTGACGGCGGCAGAGATTTGTCTGTCTGCAAGGGTGCGTGCCAGCTCGGGCAGCAGTACCACCGGCAGGTTATCTACGCAGTAAAAACCCATGTCTTCCAGCGCGCGCAGGGCGACGGATTTCCCCGACCCTGAACGGCCACTGACAATCATCAGCACCATGTTCCGTTTCTCCTCAGGACAACAGATGTGAAGGCCATCTCCTGGTTATGCCTCATCCTGACTGCCTTCTGCTTCAGTGATAATTTCATAAAGCTCTTCATCACTTTGCGCTGAGCGCAGTCGACGGCAGATGGTTTTATCGGCCAGGCGTTTAGCGACCAGTGAAAGCGTATGCAGATGGGTTTTCGTCTGATCGGCAGGAACCAGCAGCGCGAAGAGGAGATCAACGGGCTGGTTATCGATGGCATCAAAGGCAATAGGCGTTTCCAGTTGCACAAACACACCGACGGCACGCAGGGTGTCCTCTTCCAGTTTGCCATGCGGGATCGCAATGCCGTTGCCGATACCGGTACTGCCCATTTTTTCACGGGTCAGGATGGCTTCGAATACGACCTGCGGTGGCAGGCCCAGCTGTTTTGCGGCCAGTTCACTGATAATCTCCAGCGCACGTTTTTTGCTCTGGCAGTGAACGCCACTGCGGGTACATTCCTGGTTAAGGACATTGCTCAATTGAAGAGCGGAATCGTTGTTCATCATAATTTCACCTAAGCGCTAACTGTACAAATGGCCTGTTGTGCTCCACAACAGGCCTTCCTGCACCCGTTAACTGCCCGGACAATTAGTGTTGTTTCAGTTTATCTTTATGTTTATTGAGCTGTCTTGCAAGCTTATCAATCAAGCCGTCGATAGCAGCGTACATGTCTTGCCCTTCCGCACTGGCGTGGAGTTCGCCCCCATTGACATGCAGGGTTGCATCCGAGATATGAGTCACTTTCTCCACTTTCAACACAATATAGACCTGATTGATCCTTTCGAAATACTGCTCGAGTTTTGCGAATTTCGTGTTCAGAAAGTCGCGTAAAGCTTCAGTAATTTCGACGTTTTGTCCAGTGATGTTGAGCTGCATAGTGTCTTCCTTATCGGTTGTGTCAGACCAGCTGTTTACGCTGGTTAGACGGCGGAATGGATAAAGACTCTCGATACTTCGCAACAGTACGACGTGCCACCATAATACCCTGGTCGGACAGCATGGTGGTTAACTTACTGTCGCTCAGTGGCTTCGCGGGGTTCTCCGCGGCGATCAACTTCTTCACCAGTGCACGAATCGCCGTTGACGAGGCTTCGCCACCGCCTTCGGTATTCACATGACTGGAGAAGAAATACTTAAGCTCAAATATACCGCGAGGACTGTGCAGATACTTCTGCGTGGTCACGCGGGAAATCGTTGATTCATGCATCTCGACGGCCTGGGCGATATCCGCCAGCACCATCGGTTTCATATACTCTTCGCCCTGCTCAAAGAAAGCCTGCTGTTGTTCGACGATACAGCGGCTCACACGCAACAGCGTATCATTGCGGCTCTCCAGGCTTTTGATTAACCAACGCGCTTCCTGCAGATTGCTACGAATATACTGGTTGTCGGCGTCGTTACGCGCGCTGGTGCACATGGAGGCATATTGCTGATTGATTTGCAGGCGAGGAATGCTGTCTGAATTGAGTTCAACGACCCAGCGGCCGTTGTGTTTTCTGACCAGCACGTCAGGTATGACGTATTCAGGCTCACTGGTCTGGATCGACTGGCCGGGGCGAGGATCGAGCGACTGAATCAGGTTAACCGCCTCTTTCAGCACCTCTTCTTTCAGACGCGTAACGCGCATCAGGGTACGGAAATCATGGTTAGCCAGCAGATCCAGATGATCGCTGATGATTAAGCGGGCTTCATCGATCCAGGGCGTCTCTTTGCTGAACTGCGAAAGCTGGATCAGCAGACAGTCGCGCAGGTCTTTCGCTGCTACGCCCACCGGGTCGAAACGCTGAATGCGCTTCAGAACGGCTTCTATCTCTTCGAGTTCAATCTCGTCATCGCCCATGCTTTCCAGAATATCGTCCAGCGTGACGGTCAGATAGCCGGTATCGTCAACGGCATCGACGATGGAGGTGGCAATCGCGCGATCGGTATCGGAGAAAGGGGTTAGCTCCACCTGCCACATCAGGTAATCCTGTAGTGACTGGGTGGTTTCACCCTGATAGACCGGTAGCTCATCGTCCTGGTAGTCTGCACGCGTGCCGGAAGGGGTTCCGGCGGTGTAGATTTCATCCCAGCTGGCATCCAGCGGAAGCTCATCCGGCATCTCTTTTTGTTCGAGTGCATCGGCGGTATCGAGGGCTTCCGTGTCCTGTGATTGCTGAGTGTCTACCTCGTCATGAAGATCGGCTTGCTCCAGCAGCGGATTGCTGTCCAGCGCTTGCTGGAGCTCCTGCTGGAGTTCTAATGTGGACAGTTGCAACAGGCGAATCGCCTGCTGTAACTGCGGCGTCATCGCCAGTTGTTGGCTGAGCCTTAATTGCAAACCTTGCTTCATGTTCAGAGCATTTTTCTCCGGTTCGGCGTTACGTTACCTCTACCCTATCAGAGTCTGAAGTCTTCCCCAAGATAGACGCGCTTAACATGATCATCTTCGAGGATCTGCTGTGGCGTACCGTGGGCGATCAGGTTGCCCTGGCTCACGATATACGCACGTTCACATACGGCCAGTGTTTCACGGACGTTGTGGTCAGTAATCAACACGCCAAGACCGCTGTCGCGCAGATGCTCAATAATACGTTTAATGTCGATAACGGAGATGGGGTCAACGCCTGCAAATGGTTCATCCAGCAGGATGAACTTCGGGTTTGCTGCCAACGCGCGTGCAATTTCAACACGGCGGCGTTCCCCCCCGGACAGCGCCTGACCGAGGCTATCGCGCAGGTGCTCAATGTGAAACTCTTCCATCAGCTCGTTGGCGCGATCCTGACGCTGTTCGCTGGTCAGGTCATCACGAATTTGTAGAACGGCCATCAGGTTATCGAAGACGCTCAGGCGACGGAAAATGGAGGCTTCCTGCGGCAGGTAGCCAATACCACGGCGTGCGCGCGCATGCAGTGGCAGAAGGCTGATGTCTTCATCATCAATGATGATGTTACCGGCATCGCGTGGGACAATACCCACGACCATGTAGAAGGTCGTGGTTTTACCTGCACCGTTTGGACCAAGCAGGCCTACAATTTCGCCGGAGTTGACGGTCAGACTGACATCTTCCACGACACGGCGGCCCTTATAGGCCTTCGCGAGATTTTTTGCAGTTAATGTTGCCATAACGAATTAGTTACTCTTCTTCTGTGCCGGGGCCTGGCCCTTGCCTTTGTCCTGCAGCTGAGACGGCACTAACACGGTGGTGACGCGTTTGCCTTTCTCGCTGGAGGCCTGCATTTTTTGCTCTTTCACCAGATAGGTGATCTTATCGCCGGTGATATTGCTATCGAGCTGTTCCAGATAGGCGTTACCGGTAAGGATGACCAGATCTTTCGCCAGTTCATAATGCATGTGGCTGGCATGGCCCTTCACTGGCTTGCCGTTGTCCTGCATCTGGTAGAACGTGGCCGGGTTGCCGTAGCCATCAATGATCTCTTTGCCCTGTTCGCCACCTGGACGGGTAACGACCACCTTATCGGCGTTAATCTTGATGGTGCCCTGGGTCATGACCACGTTGCCGGTAAAGGTAACGACATTACCCTGCATATCAAGAGACTGCGTATCGGACTCGATATGGATCGGCTGTTCGGTATCGCCAGTAACAGCAAGCGCGGGAAGACTGGCCGCCAGCATCGCGCTGGCGATAATTACTTTAAGGCTGAGTTTGTTTGTTTTGAATTTCATAGGAGGTTCTAACCTTTTCAATCAGCTCGGCGTTTTTGCTGCGTAAGTTCCCGCGCATTCTTAAACCGCTGGAATTAAATGTTGTGCCGTACAGAGTGACCAGATCCTGCGACGTCACATCCTGAGTAACTAGGTTGATCTGGGCATTATCTGTCGTAATTTTGCGCAGTTGTGAGTCAGCGGTCAGGGCGTTGACTTCAACATGGCCATAAAGATAAAGCATACGGTCATTCGTCAGTTTTGCCCGGTCAGACTTAATCGACCACGTCGGCACTTTGTCCTTATCAAACGTCGTCATGACCGGCTGGGTAAACCACGAAATACCGTCATCTGAAAAATATTCAACGTGCTGGGCAATCAGGCGATAGTTCAGCGCACCTTCCGGGCTATAGACTACGGTATCACTGTGATCGCTTTTATAGGTTGGATCGTTATTGTTGATCACTTCCGTTTGCGTATCGTCACGATCGGCAAGGTTCACGCCAATCAGTATCAGTGCGACAAGCGAAAGCAGAATGATAACCCAACGTCTGGTTTTACTCATATCGATTGCCCTTTGGCCTCATCAAGCTTGCCCTGCGCCAGCAGAAGCAGATCGCAGACTTCACGTACGGCACCACGGCCACCGTTGATGTGGGTAACATAATCAGCACGCGGGATCAGCAGCGGATGCGCATCCGCAACCGCGACACTCAGGCCAATCTCGGCCATTACCGGCCAGTCGATCAGGTCGTCCCCGACATAGGCCACATGTTCTGGCGCGATAGACAGTTTACCCAGTAAATCATTGAAAGCAGCCATCTTATCGGACTGTCCCTGATACAGATGGGTAATGCCCAACGTTTCACAGCGATCTTCTACCAGTTTAGCTTTTCGCCCGGTGATGATGGCAACCTCGATACCCGATGTGAGTGCACAACGAATACCGTAGCCATCGCGAACGTTGAACGCTTTCAGCTCTTCACCATTATTGCCCATGTAAATCAGGCCATCGGACAGTACGCCGTCCACATCCAGAATCAGCAGGCGAATATTTTCTGCCTTTGCCATCACGTGGGCACTGACCGGACCATAACAGGTTGCAAGGGATGCACCCGCATTACTCATTGTCTTATCCTTCATTACACTACGCCTGCGCGCAGCAGATCATGCATATGTACCACACCCAGCAATTGGTCGCCATCGGCAACCATCACTGAGGTGATATGTCGGGACTGCATCAGGTTCAGTACATCCACCGCCAGCGTGCCCGGGCGAACGCGAATCCCGCCGGGCGTCATCACATCGACAATACCCAGCGTGCGAACATCCACGCCCATGTCGAACACGCGACGCAGATCACCGTCGGTGAAAATCCCTTCGATCTTCATCAGATCGTCACACACCACCGTCATGCCCAGGTTTTTACGGGTGATTTCCAGCAGCGCATCACGCAGGGAGGCCTCTTTACTGACGTGAGGGATTTCATCGCCAGTATGCATAATATCGTTAACCCGCAGCAGCAGTTTCCGACCCAGCGCACCGCCAGGATGGGAAAGCGCGAAATCTTCAGGGGTAAAACCGCGGGCTTCAAGGAGCGCAACGGCAAGCGCGTCGCCCATTACCAGCGCCGCGGTGGTGCTGGATGTCGGCGCAAGTCCCAGTGGGCAGGCCTCTTTCGGCACTTTCACGCACAAGTGAATATCCGCCGCACGTGCCATGCTGCTTTCCGGGCGGCTGGTCATGCAAATGAGCGGGACCTGCAGCCGCTTCAGAACCGGTATCAGTGCCAGGATCTCGTTGGACTCCCCGGAGTTTGACAGCGCAATGACGACATCCTGCGGCGTCACCATGCCCAGATCGCCGTGTGCCGCTTCTCCTGGATGTACAAAGAAGGAGGAGGTGCCGGTGCTGGCGAAAGTGGCGGCCATTTTGCGGCCAATGTGGCCGGACTTGCCCATCCCCATTACCACGACTTTACCGGCACAGTAGAACATCTTCTCACAGGCCAGACTAAAATCCTGATTAATGTACTGATCTAACTGCGCCAGACCTTCACGTTCAATCTCCAGAACGTCTTTGCCTGCTTTCTGAAAGTCAAAACCCGGCTGCAATTCTATTTGCGACATAATGCGTTTCCGTTTACCCAGAGAGAAGAGGCGAAAGCCAGTACAGCATCGCCATCCATACGATAAATCCACCCGTCAGCAGCGCGCCTGCGCCTTTGCCGATCTGTCGTTGCCGCCGCCAGCAGAGCAGGGCAAAGATAACGCTTACCAGCAACATCACCCCGTAATCACGTGAGAAGGCCAGCGGGTTAAACGGCCCGGGCGTTATCAGGGCTGGCAGGCCCATGACGATGGCAATATTGAAGATGTTCGAGCCGATAATATTGCCGATGGCGATGTCATCTTCACCTTTACGTGCCCCGGCAATGGCCGTGGCCAGCTCCGGCAGGCTGGTGCCGATGGCGATCACGGTCAGGCCAATGGTCAGTTCGCTCATGGCGAAATAATTCGCCAGTACCGTCGCGTTATCCACGACCATCCGTGTTGCCATGGGCATAATGATCAACGCGACACCCAGCCAGAGCAGTGCAACAGGCAGCGTACCTTCACGCGGTAGCTCGGCGACCTGCTCACGTGTCAGGCTGTCCTGACCCTGTTTTTCCGCCAGGCGGGCAATGTTAACACTATAGAGCAGCCAGATGACCGCCAGCGCCAGCAAGAAAATGCCGTCACTGTAGCTCAGAACGCCATCGTAAAATACGCATCCTGCCAACAGGCTTACGATCAACATTAGCGGCAATTCCCGGCGCAGAACATCAGAATGCACGCGAAATGGATGGAGCAGCGCGGCCAGGCCCAGAATAAGCAGAATATTGACGATGTTAGAGCCAATCGCGGTGCCAACAGCAAGGTCTATCTGACCATGCAGCGATGCCGTCACAGAGACGATGATTTCAGGCAGGGAGGTTCCAACACTGACCACGGTCATCCCGATGACAACAGGTGGGACGCCAGTGAGGCGGCACAGGATCGATGCAGCAAACACCAAACGGTCAGCACTGTAGACCACCAAAAGTAAACCAATTATTAACAGTGCTGTTGCTAAAAGCATCAAAAGTCCTTTCTTCAGGTATACTCGCCGGTCCACCGCGCGGGAATTGTTAGCGCTGCATACAGCCTAAGACGTAACGAATTCCTAATTTTGACTTTATGCGCCGGAAAAGTAAAACAAATGCCAGCTTTCGCTAACCTCTACGGCTAATATTCTGTAAAAATGTGGGGTTTAGGGCTGATTTAAGCTTCACGCTTCGCATGAAGCAGGGTAAGAAAGGAACCGTAAATGAGCCAAACGATGGCGAATTTAGTCGATGTCCGTGGGGTGAGCTTTTCTCGCGGCAACAGATTGATATTTGATGATATTTCGTTGACCGTGCCACGTGGCAAAATCACAGCCATCATGGGACCGTCCGGGATCGGTAAAACGACCCTGCTGCGACTTATCGGTGGGCAGATCCCACCCGATAGCGGTGAAATCCTCTTCGACGGCGAAAACGTACCGGAGATGTCGCGGTCGCGCCTGTATACTGTGCGCAAGCGGATGAGCATGCTCTTTCAGTCGGGGGCCTTGTTCACCGACATGAACGTCTTTGATAATGTCGCCTATCCGCTGCGCGAGCATACGCAGCTTCCGCCAGAGCTGCTGAAAAGCACGGTAATGATGAAGCTGGAGGCGGTAGGGCTGCGTGGCGCCGCAAAGCTGATGCCGTCAGAGCTGTCTGGTGGCATGGCGCGTCGCGCCGCGCTGGCGAGAGCCATTGCGCTGGAACCCGATTTAATCATGTTCGACGAACCGTTTGTCGGACAGGATCCAATTACGATGGGCGTGCTGGTGAAGCTCATCTCTGAATTGAACAGCGCGCTCGGCGTCACCTGCATTGTGGTGTCTCACGATGTGCCGGAAGTGTTGAGTATTGCCGACTATGCCTACATTGTGGCAGACAAAAGGATCGTCGCGCACGGCAGCGCCCAGGCGTTGCAGGAAAACTGCGATCCGCGAGTACGGCAGTTCCTCGACGGTATTGCGGATGGGCCTGTGCCGTTCCGCTACCCTGCGGGCGACTATCGTGACGATTTATTGGGAATAGGGAGTTAAGCCACTCATGCTGTTAAATGCGTTGGCCGCTCTTGGACACCGTGGCATAAAAACCATCAGGACGTTCGGGCGCGCCGGATTGATGTTGTTCAACGCGCTGGTCGGCAAGCCGGAGTTCCGCAAGCACGCGCCTTTACTGGTACGGCAACTCTATAACGTCGGCGTGCTGTCGATGCTGATCATCATTGTGTCCGGTCTGTTTATCGGCATGGTGCTGGGGCTGCAGGGCTACCTTGTTCTGACGACCTACAGCGCGGAAACCAGCCTCGGCATGCTGGTGGCGCTTTCGCTGCTGCGTGAACTGGGGCCGGTGGTGGCGGCACTGCTGTTTGCCGGACGCGCGGGGTCGGCACTCACCGCAGAGATTGGTCTGATGCGTGCCACCGAGCAGCTTTCCAGTATGGAAATGATGGCGGTCGATCCGTTGCGGCGTGTTATCTCACCCCGTTTCTGGGCAGGGGTTATCTCCTTACCGTTGCTGACTATCCTGTTTGTGGCCGTCGGTATCTGGGGCGGTTCGTTGGTGGGCGTTCACTGGAAAGGGATTGATGCCGGTTTCTTCTGGTCTGCCATGCAGGACGCCATCGATCTGCGAATGGATCTGGTTAACTGTTTGATTAAAAGCGTGGTATTTGCCATTACGGTCACCTGGATTGCGTTATTTAATGGTTACGATGCCATCCCGACGTCGGCGGGCATTAGCCGTGCAACTACACGTACTGTCGTACATTCGTCGCTGGCCGTACTGGGTCTGGATTTTGTGCTCACCGCACTGATGTTTGGGAATTGAGTTCATGCAAACGAGAAAAAATGAAATTTGGGTCGGCGTGTTCCTGTTGTTGGCACTGCTTGCCGCACTGTTTATCTGCCTGAGAGCGGCGGATATCACCTCAGTGCGTACCGAACCGACTTATCGCATCTATGCCACTTTCGACAATATCGGAGGGCTGAAGGCGCGCTCTCCTGTGCGTATTGGCGGTGTGGTTATTGGCCGTGTGGCTGACATTACGCTTGATGAAAAAACCTATCTGCCGCGCGTGGCGATGGATATTGAAGAGCGTTACAACCATATCCCGGATACTAGCTCGCTTTCTATCCGCACCTCCGGCCTGCTGGGCGAACAATATCTGGCACTGAACGTGGGCTTTGAAGATCCTGAGCTTGGAACGACTATCCTTAAAGACGGTAGCGTGATCCAGGATACCAAGTCCGCGATGGTGCTGGAGGACATGATTGGTCAGTTCCTTTACAACAGTAAGGGAGATGATAAAAAGTCCGATGCTGCCCCTGCGCAGACTGAAGATCATACCAACGTCGCACCGACACCTGGCACGACGAATTAATATCAGGAGAAGTCATTCATGTTTAAACGACTGTTAATGGTTGCCATGCTGGTTATTGCCCCTCTCACGGCAGCACACGCCGCGGATCAGAGCAACCCGTACAAACTGATGGACGAAGCCGCGAAGAAAACCTTCGATCGTCTTAAAAACGAACAGCCTAAAATTCGTTCTAATCCTGATTATCTGCGTGACGTGGTCGACCAGGAGCTGCTGCCGTATGTGCAGATCAAATATGCCGGTGCGCTGGTGCTGGGGCGTTATTACAAAGACGCTACCCCTGCGCAGCGTGAAGCCTACTTTGCTGCCTTCCGTGAATACCTGAAACAGGCTTACGGCCAGGCGCTGGCGATGTACCACGGCCAGACCTACCAGATTGCACCGGAACAGCCGCTGGGTGATGCCACCATAGTGCCTATTCGCGTCACGATCATCGATCCTAACGGTCGTCCACCGGTTCGCCTGGATTTCCAGTGGCGTAAAAACAGCCAGACCGGTAACTGGCAGGCGTATGACATGATCGCCGAAGGGGTGAGCATGATCACGACTAAACAGAATGAGTGGAGCGACCTGCTGCGTACTAAAGGCATTGATGGCCTGACCGCCCAGCTGCAGTCTATCTCTCGCCAGAAAATCACCCTGGATGAGAAGAAGTAATGTCGCAGCAACTGAGCTGGTCGCGTGAGGGCGAAACATTAAAGCTGTCCGGTGAACTCGATCAGGATCTGCTCAACCCGTTATGGGATAAACGCCATGACGCCATGCAGGGCGTTACGCTGATCGATTTGAGCGGCGTCACGCGGGTAGATACGGCTGGGGTGGCGCTGCTTGCCCACCTCATTGCCGTGGGGAAAAAGCAGGGGGCAACCGTAATGCTTCACGGGGCCAGCGATAATGTCGTCACCCTGGCGCAGCTCTACAATCTTCCTCAGGACGTACTGCCGCATTAATATTTTCAGTGCGTTACTTCTGAAAGCCCTGACAGTTTCATCGTCGGGGCTTTTTGCTTGTTTAAGACGACGCCACTTTGCTCTAAGATGTTGGGCTTGTTTTCACTATCAGATGATTAAGAACCCATGGAAAATCATGAAATCCAGACAGTGCTGATGAATGCACTCTCCCTTCAGGAAGCCCACGTCACAGGCGATGGCAGTCACTTCCAGGTTATTGCTGTGGGTGAGATGTTCGACGGTATGAGCCGTGTGAAGAAACAGCAGGCTGTGTACGCGCCGCTGATGGAATATATTGCGGATAACCGCATCCACGCCCTGTCGATTAAAGCGTTCACCCCGCAAGAGTGGGCACGCGATCGCAAACTAAACGGTTTTTGAGCTGAGGGCGATGCGCCCGCAGCACGGTTGAATTTATAAGAGAGCACACCATGGATAAATTTCGTGTACAGGGGCCGACGCGCCTCCAGGGCGAAGTCACAATTTCTGGCGCGAAAAACGCCGCGCTGCCGATCCTCTTTGCTGCGCTGCTCGCGGAAGAGCCGGTAGAAATTCAGAACGTACCGAAGCTGAAAGATATCGACACCACCATGAAGCTGCTCACCCAGTTGGGGACGAAAGTCGAGCGTAATGGCTCCGTCTGGATCGATGCCAGCAACGTGAACAACTTCTCAGCACCGTACGACCTGGTGAAAACCATGCGTGCATCCATCTGGGCGCTTGGCCCGCTGGTAGCGCGTTTTGGTCAGGGCCAGGTGTCACTGCCTGGTGGTTGCGCCATTGGCGCGCGTCCTGTTGACCTGCATATCTTCGGTCTGGAGAAGCTGGGCGCGGAGATCAAACTGGAAGAAGGTTACGTTAAAGCGTCCGTTAATGGCCGCCTGAAAGGCGCACACATTGTCATGGATAAAGTGAGCGTTGGCGCAACCGTCACCATTATGTCCGCGGCAACGCTGGCAGAAGGTACCACCATTATCGAAAACGCCGCGCGCGAGCCGGAAATTGTGGATACTGCCAACTTCCTCGTGGCGCTGGGTGCAAAAATCTCTGGCCAGGGTACCGATCGCATCACCATTGAAGGCGTTGAGCGTCTGGGTGGCGGTGTGTATCGCGTTCTGCCAGACCGTATTGAAACCGGGACTTTCCTGGTGGCTGCGGCCATTTCTGGCGGCAAGATTGTTTGCCGTAATGCGCAGCCTGACACCCTGGATGCGGTGCTGGCGAAGCTGCGTGAAGCGGGTGCGGATATCGAAACCGGTGAAGACTGGATCAGCCTTGATATGCACGGTAAACGTCCAAAAGCGGTAACCGTTCGCACGGCGCCGCATCCGGCATTCCCGACCGATATGCAGGCTCAGTTCACGCTGCTGAACCTGGTGGCGGAAGGTACCGGTGTGATCACCGAGACTATCTTCGAGAACCGCTTCATGCACGTACCGGAGCTGATCCGTATGGGCGCACATGCAGAGATCGAAAGTAACACGGTGATTTGCCACGGTGTTGAGAAGCTCTCCGGTGCGCAGGTTATGGCAACCGATCTGCGTGCGTCTGCGAGCCTGGTATTAGCGGGTTGTATCGCGGAAGGAACGACGGTTGTGGATCGTATCTACCACATCGATCGTGGTTACGAGCGTATTGAAGACAAACTGCGCGCGCTGGGTGCCAATATCGAGCGTGTGAAGGGCGAGTAATCGTTCCGGCAGCCCCCTGCCAGAGATGGCCGGGGGGTTGCTGTTCCTGTCAAAAAAAGCGTGTCAGACCGGTTGCTCTTTCCTGGTTTTTTTCTGGCGAATCATGCGTGTTCTGTCAATAAACTCATGGGTAATGGGATCGTGGTAACGCGAGGGCCAAATGACCCACGGGTGCGTCTCCAGCGCCGATGCAATAATCAATTCACCCTTTGGCCAGGGGCGAGTCAGGGCATTTGCCAGCGTTGATGAGCTCAATCCATTGCGACGTGATTCAGCGGCGAGCGATGTTCCTTTTTTGCGCAGTGCAGCAATAATATCTGCTGAGTGCCAGTCGATAAATTTCATATCCATAAAGCTGTCCTTGTGTTCGTAATCACCCACGTCATTTCTACCGAAACGACGGGGTTACTATACTCATTTTGAACACGGGCTCTAAAAAGTTCGCGTTACTTGAAGGAATATTCAGAATAAGACATGGCTTTATTCATGCGGTCTGTAAGCCGATGATTTTACGTGAATATGGAATTTATAAGAACTTATTGAAATCTCCCCGCGAAGGCCGCGGGGAGAAGCGAGACGTTAACGATCGCGCTGTACGGCGATGTGGGCAAGGCCGATTAACGCATCGCGCCATGGGCTGTCTGGAATGACCTGCAGTGCCGCGATGGCTTTATCCGCCTCTTCTTCAGCGCGCTGACGCGTCCACTCCAGCGAGCCACAGATGGCCATTGTTTCCAGTACCGGTTCCAGTAGATGGCGACCATTTCCCTGCTCAATCGCTTCACGGATCATTTTCGCCTGGTCAGCGGATCCGTTGTGCATGGCATGGAGCAGCGGCAGGGTCGGTTTACCTTCGTTGAGGTCATCGCCGACGTTTTTGCCGAGCGTTTCGCCATCAGCACTGTAGTCCAGCAAATCGTCAATCAGCTGGAATGCGGTCCCCAGATAACGGCCGTAGTCCTGCAGCCCTTTTTCCTGCGCAGCGGTACAGCCAGCCAGAATGCCGGAACATTGCGCCGCGGCTTCAAACAGGCGCGCGGTTTTGCTGTAGATTACGCGCATGTAATTTTCTTCGGTGATGTCAGGATCGTTGACGTTCATCAGCTGCAGCACTTCGCCTTCCGCGATCACGTTAACGGCTTCAGACATCACTTCCAGCACTTTCAGAGAGCCGAGGCTGGTCATCATCTGGAAGGCACGGGTATAGATAAAATCACCGACCAGAACGCTGGCTGCGTTGCCGAAGGCGGCGTTTGCCGTGGCTTTGCCACGACGCATGTCTGATTCATCCACAACATCATCATGCAGAAGCGTCGCAGTGTGAATAAATTCGATCAGTGCTGCGATAGTGACATGAGCCTTTCCCTGATAACCCACGGCTCTGGCGGCCAGTATGGCAATCATCGGGCGAATACGTTTACCGCCGCCGCTGACGATGTAATAGCCCAACTGATTGATTAGCTGAACATCAGAGTTGAGTTGTTCCAGGATTGCTGCATTCACACCCGCCATATCTTGCGCGGTTAACTCGTTGATTTTTTCTAAATTCATCGCAAAAGCCGGGCTTTTTATCCTGTTTATCCCATCTTTAATGGGGTAACGAAGGGTTTCGGTTTATCAATAGTATTGCTGATTGTACTGAAAAAACGGCTCAGATAAACGCTACCGTACGTGTTGTGTTTTTTTTCTTCATGTATTGATGGTAGCACTTGTCAAAGGCTCGCGTTTTGCGTAATATTCGCGCCCTATTGTGAATATTTATAGCGCACTCTGATTCATACGAGGATGTGCGCGGAAGCGGAGTTTATATGTACGCGGTTTTCCAAAGTGGTGGTAAACAACACCGAGTAAGCGAAGGTCAGACCGTTCGCCTGGAAAAGCTGGACATCGCAACTGGCGAATCTGTTGAGTTCGCAGAAGTTCTGATGATCGCAAACGGTGAAGAAGTCAAAATCGGCGTTCCTTTCGTTGATGGCGGCGTTATCAAAGCTGAAGTTGTTGCTCACGGTCGTGGCGAGAAAGTTAAAATCGTTAAGTTTCGTCGTCGTAAACACTACCGTAAGCAGCAGGGCCACCGTCAGTGGTTCACTGATGTGAAAATTACTGGCATCAGCGCCTAAGACCTGAGGAGAGATTTAAATGGCACATAAAAAGGCTGGCGGCTCCACACGTAACGGTCGCGATTCAGAAGCTAAACGCCTGGGCGTTAAGCGTTTCGGTGGCGAATCCGTTCTGGCGGGTAGCATCATCGTTCGTCAACGTGGTACCAAATTCCACGCTGGCAACAACGTAGGTTGCGGTCGTGACCACACTCTGTTTGCTAAAGCAGACGGTAAAGTGAAATTTGAAGTTAAAGGCCCGAACAACCGTAAATACATCAGCATCGTTGCTGAGTAAGGTTTTCTCGGTCCGGTAACGGATTAAAGCCCCGCAACCTGTTGCGGGGCTTTTTACATTGGAAACCCGGTAATTTTTTCTGTAGGGAAAACGGGCATGAAGCAGCAGGCCGGCATTGGAATTCTTTTGGCGCTCACAACCGCAATGTGCTGGGGTGCGCTGCCAATTGCAATGAAGCAGGTACTGGAAGTGATGGAACCGCCTACGGTGGTGTTTTATCGCTTTCTGATGGCAAGTATCGGCCTGGGGGCCATCCTTGCTGTTAAAGGCAAGCTTCCGCCCCTGCGTCTCTTCCGTAAACCGCGCTGGCTGGTATTACTGGCTATTGCGACGGGGGGACTGTTTGGTAACTTCATTCTGTTCAGTTCTTCCTTGCAATATCTCAGCCCGACGGCGTCGCAAGTGATTGGTCAACTTTCACCGGTCGGCATGATGGTTGCCAGCGTCGTTATCCTCAAGGAGAAGATGCGCGGTACGCAGATCGTTGGGGCGAGCATGCTGCTATGTGGCCTGGTAATGTTCTTCAATACCAGCCTGATAGAGATTTTTACCCGCCTGACCGATTACACCTGGGGTGTAATCTTCGGTGTGGGGGCAGCAACGGTTTGGGTGAGCTATGGCGTCGCGCAAAAGGTGTTATTGCGTCGTCTTGCCTCACAGCAGATCCTCTTTTTGCTGTACACTTTGTGTACAATAGCATTATTGCCGTTAGCGAAGCCGGGGGTGATCACCCAGCTTAGCGACTGGCAGGTGGCGTGCCTCATATTTTGTGGGCTGAATACGCTGGTCGGTTATGGCGCGCTGGCCGAAGCAATGGCGCGCTGGCAGGCAGCACAGGTGAGCGCATTGATTACGCTCACTCCGCTGTTTACGCTGTTATTTTCAGATTTGTTATCAATGGCCTGGCCCGATGTCTTCGTCAGACCGATGCTCAACCTGTTGGGCTATCTCGGTGCGTTTGTCGTGGTTGCGGGCGCGATGTATTCCGCCATTGGTCATCGTCTCTGGGGGCGTTGGCGCAAAAATGAAGCGGTCCCCGCTCAGGCGAATGATTTACGGAGAGTAAAATGAAGTTTGTTGATGAAGCGACGATCCTGGTCGTGGCAGGTGATGGCGGCAACGGTTGCGTAAGCTTCCGCCGTGAAAAATATATTCCTCGTGGTGGCCCTGACGGTGGCGACGGCGGCGACGGCGGTGACGTATGGCTGGAGGCGGATGAGAACCTCAACACGCTGATCGACTACCGTTTCGAAAAATCTTTCCGCGCTGAGCGTGGCCAGAACGGCCAGAGCCGTGACTGTACCGGTAAACGTGGTAAAGACGTCACCATTAAGGTACCGGTGGGTACGCGTGTGATCGATCAGGGTACCGGTGAGACCATGGGCGATATGACCAAACACGGTCAGCGTCTGATGGTTGCAAAAGGGGGGTGGCACGGTCTGGGCAACAGCCGTTTCAAATCTTCCGTCAACCGTACGCCGCGTCAGAAAACAATGGGTACGCCGGGCGATAAGCGTGACCTGCAGCTTGAGCTGATGCTGCTGGCCGATGTGGGGATGCTGGGAATGCCAAACGCTGGTAAATCCACGTTTATTCGCGCCGTCTCTGCCGCTAAGCCAAAAGTGGCGGACTATCCGTTTACCACGCTGGTGCCAAGCCTGGGCGTTGTCCGTATGGATAACGAGAAGAGCTTTGTGGTTGCCGATATCCCGGGTCTGATTGAAGGCGCAGCGGAAGGTGCCGGTCTGGGTATCCGCTTCCTGAAACACCTTGAGCGCTGCCGCGTACTGCTGCACCTCATCGATATCGATCCGATCGACGGGTCCGATCCGGTAGAAAATGCCCGTATCATCGTCGGCGAGCTGGAGAAATACAGCGAGAAACTGGCGAACAAACCGCGCTGGCTGGTCTTTAACAAGATTGACCTGATGGATAAAGCCGAAGCGGAAGCAAAAGCGAAAGCCATTGCTGAAGCGATGGGGTGGGAAGATAAGTACTACCTGATCTCCGCGGCAAGCCAGGTTGGCGTGAAAGATCTCTGCTGGGATGTGATGACCTTTATCATCGAGAACCCGGTTGTTCAGGCTGAAGAAGCGAAGCAGCCTGAAAAAGTCGAATTCATGTGGGATGACTACCACCGTCAACAGCTTGAAGAGCTGGAAGCGGAAGAGGAAGACGACTGGGACGACGACTGGGATGAAGACGACGAAGAAGGCGTCGAGTTCATCTACAAGCACTAATGACCCGATAAGGCCCCTGTTGATACAGGGGCTTTTTTTTATTCTAACGTTGAAGGCAGCCAGCAACTGGCAATGAGACCGCCTTCTGCGGCATTCTCCAGCGTCAGCTTTCCGTGGTGAAGCTGCACAATGCGTTGCACAATGCTCAGACCCAGGCCACTGCCACCGTAGCGCTGATCGAGACGACGGAACGGCTCGGTAATCGACTGCCGGTGTGCTTCATCAATACCGGGACCCTGATCGATTACGCTGACCCGAGTACCACCGTCCTGTGCGGTCAATGTCACTGTGATAGTGGTCCCTGCGGGGCTATAGCGCCCGGCATTCTCCAGCAGGTTACGCAGCATGAGTCGCAGAAGCACCGCGTCCCCCTGCACCGTTAGCGGACTTTTGGCCGGCCATATCACCGTATGTTCTTTGGCTTCATGCTCAAGGCCAAGCGGGGTGATGATATTGTCTGTCCAGTTTACCGTCTCATAGTGGCCGCTCGCCATTGCCTGCCCGGCCCGCGCCAGCATCAGCAGCTGTTCAATGGTATGCATGAGTTGATCGATACGGCTGATTAATGCTGAAGCCTGTGGCGAACCTGACTGTGCCATCAGTTCCAGATGCAACCTGATCCCGGCGAGTGGGGTTCGCAGTTCATGCGCGGCATCAGCGGTAAAGAGCCTTTCTTGTTGTATGGTGTGATCAAGCCTGGCGAGCAATTGGTTCAGAGAGGTTGTGACGGCGCCAATCTCTTCCATATCTGAATACATGGGCAGCGGAGTGAGGTTGTCCGCCGAACGATTCGCCAGACTGGCCCGCAATTGATTCAGCGGACGAGTTATCCAGGTGACTGCCCAGAAGGAGAAGAGCAGGGTAAAACCGACCATCACCAGGGAAGGGACCAGCAGCGAGGCAATCGCTTCGCGTATCTCTTTTTCGACATGGTTGTTACGTGCCTTTGCAGACAGCGTTTCATTGACCAGAAAGCCAATCTGTTCGCGGCTTTCATGCCACAGCCAAATCACGCTTATCAACTGGAAAAATAACAGGATCACCGCCAGCAAAACCATTAATCGCCGACGCATACTGTTCATTTCTGTCTCTCCAGACGATAACCCACGCCACGAACGGTTTTTATCCGGTCTTTGCCAAGTTTGCGTCGCAAATTGTGAATGTGGACTTCAAGGGTATTTGATCCCGGATCGTCCTGCCAGGAGTAGATATCCTGCTGGAGGGTTTCACGGTGTACCGTCTGCCCGCTACGCATGATCAGACGCGTAAGCAGGGCGAACTCTTTCGGTGTGACCTCAACAGGCAGAGACTGGCACAGCACCTGCTGAGTTTGCAGATTCAGGGTAATATCACCATCGGTCAGTAAGTTATCACTGTGCCCCTGATAGCGGCGAATTAACGCACGCACGCGCGCCTGTAGCTCTGCAAGGGCAAACGGCTTCACCAGATAATCATCCGCGCCGGAATCCAGGCCGTTGATACGATCTTCGATGGCATCGCGCGCCGTCAGGATCAACACCGGGTTGTCGACACCGCGACGCCGCCACTGGCTTAACAACGTGGCCCCGTCTTTATCCGGGAGGCCCAGATCGAGGATCACCAGACTGTATTCACCGCTCTGGATCAGGGCATCCGCCTCTGCCGCCGTGGCGGCGCAGTCGAGGGCATAGCCTTCATTGGACAGCGCCAGCGCCAGCCCTTCCTGTAATAACAGATCGTCTTCAACTATAAGTAGTTTCATCGCTAGTTATTCTGGTAGATGTCCTTATAAAGCCTGCTTTCGAAGCGCACCAGCGGGATACGGCGATTGCGCTGGTCGGCCGGTTCGACGGCATAGCCGGAAAGATACTGCACGAATGCCAGACGCTGCCCGCTGGCGGTGGTGATGAAGCCTGCAAGGTTGTAAACACCCTGCAGTGAACCTGTTTTGGCTGATACCTTACCGTCCACACCGGCGGCGTGAAGACCGGCCCGGTACTGAAGTGAACCGTCATGCCCGGCAAGTGGCAGCATCGAAATAAAGTTTAGCTCAGTGTCATGTTGTGCAATGTACTGAAGCACTTGCATCATGGTTGCCGGGGAGATCAAATTGTGTCGCGATAACCCGGAACCATCGACAGCGATAGTATTGCCCAGATCGATCCCCGCCTGCTGACGAAGGATCTGACGCACGGCGTCGGAGCCCGCCCGCCAGGTTCCCGGAACGCCAAAACGCGCGTGACCAATCATGCGGAACACGGTGTCGGCGATCATATTGTCAGACTTCTTCAGCATGATCCTTAGCAAATCGTGCAACGGTGCAGACTGTTTGCTGGCGACAACCGTGCCGGGTTGATTAACCTGCGTCTGGCGGAGCAGGGTACCGGTATAGGTGATCCCAGCCTGTTTCAGTTCGTCCTTGAGAATTGCGCCCGCGTAGCTTGCACCATCCTGGATGGCGAAGGCCAGCGGGAGGGGATCGGCACGTTGCGTCAGGCACCCGGTAAGCGTGAAACGGTTAAGGTCGCCGGGCACCACATCCAGTTCGCAATATTGCGCATCCGGAGAGCCTTTTGCCAGCGTTCGGACCTGGCTAAACATGGTGACCGGGTAGTAAGACGCCACGCGAATAAACGCTAAATCGTCCGGTTTTGGCGCGCTGTAAAGCGAAATCGAGAAGCAGTTACGATCAACAATCGCTGCCGATGGCGGTGCGCTAAAGCACTGCGTCATGTCGTTCCACGGCCAGCCCGGCGCTTTATCGTGGCTGGCAAAGATGGAGGTGTCGATCAACACGTTGCCATCGATCTTCTGCACGCCAGATTTTTTCAGCACCGCCACCATGTTGCGGATATCCTGACGTTTGAAGGTGGGGTCACCGCCAAAACGGGCAATAAGATCGCCTTTCAGCTCACCGTCTTTAACCTCTCCTTTGGTCTCAAGAGTCGTGGTAAAACGGAAGTCAGGACCAAGCTGAAGCAGGGCAGCGAGCGCAGTGATCACCTTCTGAGTACTGGCAGGCAGCGCCATTTGTTGACTGTGATAGTCAATCTCAGGTGCCTGCGCGCCGACCTTCTGCACCATCAGAGCAAGGTTGGCCCCGGCAGGGAGCTGATTAATATATTCATCAACATTCGCGGCCTGAACGCTGAACGTTATACTGGTAGTCAATCCGATGATAAATCTGGAAAATCGCATAATCTCGCGCTAACAACCCGAAAACAAACCGTCATACTACGGTGCATGGCACTGCAAAGTAAACGATGACCCATAGTGAACTTCGCGGTAAAATACGTATCAAATTGAAAATTGCTGCTGACCTGGGGCGTTGCTCCCGGGTCGGTTTTCTTTTTGCTTCTGGCCCGCTCATGAGGGCCGGGGCAGGGAACACTGCTCCCAACAGGAATGTTTAAGAGGTATAACAAATGCAAGCTATTCCGATGACCTTACGTGGTGCCGAAAAACTGCGCGAAGAGCTGGATTTCCTGAAATCTGTTCGTCGCCCTGAAATCATCGCCGCTATCGCGGAAGCGCGTGAGCATGGCGACCTGAAAGAGAACGCTGAATACCACGCGGCCCGTGAGCAGCAGGGTTTCTGTGAAGGGCGTATTAAAGATATCGAAGCTAAGCTGTCCAATGCGCAGGTTATCGATATCACCAAAATGCCAAACAATGGGCGTGTGATCTTTGGTTCAACCGTTAGCGTGCTGAACCTGGACACTGACGAAGAGCAGACTTACCGCATCGTGGGTGACGATGAAGCAGACTTCAAACAGAACCTGATTTCAGTGAACTCACCGATTGCTCGCGGCCTGATTGGCAAAGAGCAGGACGATGTCGTGACCATCCGTACCCCGGGTGGCGAAGTGGAATACGAAATTATTAAGGTTGAGTACCTGTAATTCGCCTCTCCACGAAGATGTTGATACATTGTAAAGAAAGGAAAAAGGCCGCATAGCGGCCTTTTATCAACTCAAGGAGCATGGCATTTTGCTCACCTGCTGACAGAAATCCCTCGTTTTACACAGAAAATGTGTTTAATTCAGGATATCCTTAGCGTGGCAGCGAGATTTTACGCTCTTTAGTTGGGCGATAGAGCACCAGCGTTTTACCGATGACCTGCACGTTACAGGCACCGGTTTCGCGCACGATGGCTTCCACGATCAAGTTCTTCGTGTCTCTGTCTTCAGAGGCAATTTTCACCTTGATCAGCTCGTGGTGTTCCAGCGCTTGTTCAATCTCGGCAAGCACCCCTTCGGTCAAACCATTGTTGCCAAGCATGACTACAGGCTTGAGCGGATGTGCCAGACCTTTAAGGTGCTGTTTTTGTTTAGTACTCAGATTCATCGTATATTTTTGCTTACGTTGGGATTGAAAACGGTTCATTCTACCGCCATCTCCCTTATATCGCCAAATAGCTGCGTAGAAATTTACGTCACAGGCAAGCAACGATGAACCAGGACGGAAATGTTAAATGACAGGTAAAAAGCGTTCTGCCAGCTCCAGCCGCTGGCTTCAGGAACACTTTAGCGATAAATATGTTCAACAGGCACAGAAAAAGGGGTTGCGTTCCCGTGCCTGGTTTAAACTTGATGAAATACAGCAAAGTGACAAACTTTTTAAGCCGGGGATGACGGTGGTTGACCTCGGTGCGGCACCTGGCGGATGGTCGCAGTATGCGGTAACGCAGATTGGCGGCACGGGCCGCATCATCGCATGCGATCTTTTACCAATGGATCCCATCGTTGGTGTCGACTTCCTTCAGGGCGACTTTCGTGATGAATTAGTGCTGAAAGCGTTACTTGATCGTGTTGGTGACAGTAAGGTCCAGGTTGTCATGTCGGATATGGCACCAAATATGTGTGGAACACCGGCGGTGGATATCCCCCGCGCCATGTATCTGGTGGAGCTAGCGTTAGAAATGTGTCGTGATGTACTAGCGCCTGGTGGTAGTTTTGTTGTGAAGGTGTTTCAGGGCGAAGGTTTCGAGGAGTATCTTAAGGAAATTCGCTCCCTGTTTGCGAAGGTTAAAGTTCGTAAGCCGGACTCTTCCCGGGCCCGTTCCCGTGAAGTGTATATTGTAGCGACCGGGCGAAAATGATAACCGGTAGATTTCAGACGAAAGTTTGAATGACACTGGATATAGAGTATCCTGACGCTGTTTTTAACACAGTTGTAATATGAGGTTAATCCCTTGAGTGACATGGCGAAAAACCTAATACTCTGGCTGGTCATTGCCGTTGTGCTGATGTCAGTATTCCAGAGCTTTGGGCCCAGCGAGTCGAATGGCCGCAAGGTGGATTATTCTACCTTCCTGCAGGAGGTCAATCAGGACCAGGTTCGCGAAGCGCGTATCAACGGACGTGAGATCAACGTTACCAAGAAAGATAGTAACCGTTACACGACTTACATCCCGGTGAACGATCCTAAGCTGCTTGATAACCTTCTGACTAAAAACGTCAAGGTGGTAGGTGAGCCGCCAGAAGAACCGAGCCTGCTGGCTTCTATCTTCATCTCCTGGTTCCCGATGCTGCTTCTTATCGGCGTCTGGATCTTCTTTATGCGCCAGATGCAGGGCGGCGGTGGCAAAGGTGCCATGTCGTTCGGTAAGAGCAAGGCGCGTATGTTGACGGAAGATCAGATCAAAACCACGTTTGCAGACGTCGCCGGTTGTGACGAAGCAAAAGAAGAGGTGGGTGAACTGGTTGAATACCTGCGCGAGCCGAGCCGTTTCCAGAAGCTGGGCGGTAAGATCCCGAAAGGCGTCCTGATGGTCGGCCCTCCGGGTACCGGTAAGACCCTGCTGGCGAAAGCCATCGCGGGTGAAGCGAAGGTACCGTTCTTTACTATTTCAGGTTCTGACTTCGTAGAAATGTTCGTGGGTGTCGGTGCATCTCGTGTGCGTGACATGTTCGAGCAGGCTAAAAAGGCAGCACCGTGCATTATCTTCATCGATGAAATCGACGCCGTAGGCCGCCAGCGTGGCGCTGGTCTGGGCGGTGGTCACGATGAACGTGAGCAGACCCTGAACCAGATGCTGGTTGAGATGGACGGCTTCGAAGGTAACGAGGGTATTATCGTTATCGCGGCAACTAACCGTCCGGACGTTCTTGACCCTGCGCTGCTGCGTCCAGGCCGTTTCGACCGTCAGGTTGTGGTCGGTCTGCCGGATGTTCGTGGTCGTGAACAGATTCTGAAAGTGCACATGCGTCGCGTACCGCTGGCGCCAGATATCGACGCGGCAATCATTGCGCGCGGTACTCCGGGCTTCTCCGGTGCGGACCTGGCTAACCTGGTCAACGAAGCTGCACTGTTTGCCGCTCGCGGTAACAAACGTGTAGTGTCGATGGTGGAATTCGAAAAAGCGAAAGACAAAATCATGATGGGTGCGGAACGTCGCTCCATGGTGATGACGGAAGCGCAAAAAGAGTCCACAGCATACCACGAAGCGGGCCACGCGATTATCGGTCGACTGGTGCCGGAACACGATCCGGTGCATAAAGTGACGATCATTCCGCGCGGTCGTGCGCTGGGTGTGACCTTCTTCCTGCCTGAAGGCGACGCGATCAGCGCCAGCCGTCAGAAGCTGGAAAGCCAGATTTCAACCCTGTACGGCGGTCGTCTGGCGGAAGAGATTATCTACGGTCCGGAACATGTTTCTACCGGTGCGTCCAACGATATTAAAGTGGCGACAAACCTGGCGCGTAACATGGTGACTCAGTGGGGCTTCTCCGACAAACTCGGTCCACTGCTCTATGCAGAGGAAGAGGGCGAAGTATTCCTGGGCCGTTCTGTGGCGAAAGCGAAACATATGTCTGATGAAACGGCTCGTATCATCGACCAGGAAGTGAAAGCGCTGATTGAACGTAACTACGGTCGCGCACGTCAGATCCTGAACGACAATATGGACATCCTGCATTCGATGAAAGATGCGCTCATGAAATATGAGACCATAGATGCTCCGCAGATTGACGACCTGATGGCTCGCCGCGAAGTGCGTCCGCCAGCAGGCTGGGAAGACCCAGGCGCTTCCAACAATTCTGACAACAATGGCACCCCGCGTGCGCCGCGTCCGGTTGATGAACCGCGTACGCCGAACCCGGGTAACACCATGTCAGAACAGTTGGGCGACAAGTAAGTCACTGCTGTTGGCGAGTATGTCTGTACCTCAAACCCTGGAGCTTGCTCCGGGGTTTTTCTTTTCTGTTTAACCACATTAATACCAGGGATTTAGCCATGAAACTTTTCGCCCAGGACTCGCATCTCGATCTCTCACATCCGCATGTGATGGGGATCCTGAATGTTACCCCTGACTCCTTCTCAGATGGCGGAACGCATAACACGCTTATTGAGGCGGTTAAGCACGCCAATCTGATGATCAACGCGGGGGCTACCATCATTGACGTTGGCGGTGAGTCGACGCGTCCGGGGGCGGCAGAGGTTTCAGTGGAGGAAGAACTGGCGCGTGTGGTCCCGGTGGTTGAAGCCATCGCACAACGTTTTGAGGTGTGGATATCCGTGGACACGTCTAAGCCAGAGGTGATTCGTGAAGTGGCGCGAGTGGGTGCTCACATCATCAATGATATCCGCTCTCTGACCGAGCCGGGGGCGATTGAAGCGGCCGCGGAAACCGGGCTGCCGGTTTGTCTGATGCATATGCAGGGAAAACCGAAAACGATGCAGGATGCGCCTAAGTATGAGGATGTCTTTGCAGATGTGAATCGCTTCTTTATTGAGCATATTGCACGCTGTGAGCGTGCAGGTATCGCAAAAGAGAAATTGCTGCTCGACCCGGGGTTCGGTTTCGGTAAAAATCTCTCCCACAATTATGCGTTGCTTGCGCGCCTGTCAGAGTTTCATCATTTCGGCCTGCCGTTGCTGGTTGGCATGTCGAGAAAGTCGATGATTGGGCAGTTGCTGAATGTCGGGCCGAGTGAACGCCTGAGCGGCAGTCTGGCCTGCGCGGTGATTGCAGCAATGCAAGGCGCGCATATTATCCGTGTCCATGATGTTAAAGAAACAGTAGAAGCCATGCGTGTGGTGGAAGCCACACTGGCAGCGAAGGAAAAGAAACGCTATGAGTAATCGTAAATATTTTGGTACCGATGGTATCCGTGGGCGCGTAGGCGATGCTCCAATCACCCCTGATTTTGTGCTTAAGCTTGGCTGGGCTGCTGGCAAGGTTCTGGCACGTCATGGCTCGCGTAAGATCATCATTGGCAAAGACACCCGCATTTCCGGCTATATGCTGGAGTCCGCACTGGAAGCCGGTCTCGCCGCTGCCGGGCTTTCAGCATCCTTTACTGGCCCAATGCCAACACCTGCTGTCGCCTATCTGACGCGTACCTTCCGCGCGGAAGCCGGCATCGTGATTTCAGCCTCACATAACCCGTTCTATGATAACGGTATCAAGTTCTTCTCCATCGATGGAACCAAGCTGCCGGATGATGTGGAAGAGGCGATCGAAGCCGAAATGGAAAAAGAGATCACCTGTGTTGATTCCGCTGAGCTGGGCAAAGCAAACCGTATTGTCGATGCGGCTGGCCGTTACATTGAATTCTGCAAAGGCACCTTCCCGAACGAGCTAAGCCTGGCTCACCTCAAAATTGTGGTGGACTGTGCAAACGGCGCGACGTATCACATTGCGCCGAATGTTTTCCGCGAGCTGGGGGCGAAGGTGATCACCATTGGCTGTGAGCCTGATGGTCTGAACATTAACGAACAGGTTGGTGCGACGGACGTTCGTGCCCTGCAGGCACGCGTGCTGGCAGAAAAAGCGGACCTGGGTATTGCCCTGGACGGCGACGGCGACCGTGTGATCATGGTTGACCACGAAGGGAACAAGGTCGATGGCGACCAGATCCTCTACATTATTGCGCGTGAAGGTCTGCGTCAGGGACAGCTGCGTGGCGGTGCGGTTGGCACGCTGATGAGCAACATGGGTCTGGAGCTGGCATTGAAACAGCTGGGGATCCCGTTTGTTCGCGCGAAGGTGGGTGACCGCTACGTGCTGGAAAAACTGCAGGAGAAAGGCTGGCGCATTGGCGCTGAAAACTCCGGCCATGTGATCCTGCTCGACAAAACCACCACCGGTGACGGCATTGTGGCAGCGCTTCAGGTTGTTGCCGCGATGGCACGTAACCATATGAGCCTGCACGATCTTTGCAGCGGCATGAAAATGTTCCCGCAGATCCTTGTGAACGTGCGCTTCACCGCAGGCAAAGGCGATCCGCTGGAAAATGATAACGTCAAAGCGGTGATGGCAGACGTTGAAGCTGCGCTTGGCAACCGTGGGCGTGTCCTGCTGCGTAAGTCAGGTACTGAACCGCTGATCCGCGTGATGGTGGAAGGCGAAGACGAAGCGCAGGTGACTGAATTTGCGCACCGTATTGCAGATGCTGTAAAAGCTGCATAACTTTTCACAGTAAGTGTTTAAAAAGGCGGCGCTTGCCGCCTTAGTTTTAAGCATTTAATGGCTTTTTGCTGTTTTTTTCTGCAGTTGATACAATGCGTCAAAATTGCCCTTGCGAAGGTCATTCGCTTTGGTTAGTATTCACACCCGCTTCAGTGGGAAACAAAAATCCTGCTAATTGGTCGAAGCATTGGTATGCGGCAAATCCGCAAGGAACAGGTTGATTATGTACGAAGCTCTTTTAGTTATTTTCCTTATTGTAGCCATCGCTCTCGTAGCGCTGATTATGCTGCAGCAAGGTAAAGGCGCTGATATGGGAGCCTCCTTCGGAGCAGGCGCTTCCGGTACGCTGTTCGGTTCAAGTGGTTCTGCGAACTTCATGACCCGTACTACAGCGATTCTGGCTACGCTGTTCTTCATCATCAGCCTGGTGCTTGGCAATATCAACAGCAACAAGACCAGCAAAGGAAGCGAGTGGGAAAACCTGAGCGCGCCAGCGAAAACTGAGCAGACTCAGCCAGCTGCACCGGCTAAGCCAACCAGCGATATCCCGCAGTAAGTATTCCGTACCGAGGTGGTGGAATTGGTAGACACGCTACCTTGAGGTGGTAGTGCCCTAACGGGCTTGTGGGTTCGAGTCCCATCCTCGGTACCAATATTCCAGAAAAAAGACGTCGAAAGACGTCTTTTTTTTCGTCTGTATTCTGTGGATCTGATCCTTTGTAGGGCGGGTAAGCGCAGCGCCACCCGCCATTGCCCGGTGGCGCTGCGCTTACCGGGCCTACGAAGGCTACAAAAAAGGCGCCTGTTGGGCGCCTTTTGGATGTCTTCTCTCGATTACTTCTTATCGCTGTGCTCCAGGTTTTCAACCTGCGGCAGGCCGTTGTCGGAACTGGCTGACAGCAGGCCATTCTCAACGTAGTTGAACAGCTTCTCACGGGTATCGGTGATATCCAGATTACGCATGGTCAGCTGGCCGATACGGTCATCAGGTGAGAACACGGATTCACCTTTTTCCATGGTCAGACGTTCTGCTTTGTAGGTCAGGTTGTCAGACACAGTGTTCAGAATGGAGTAGTCATTCCCGCGACGCAGTTCCAGAGTGACTTCGCCAGTGATAGCGCTTGCCACCCAACGCTGCAGGGCATCACGCAGCATCAGTGCCTGTGGATCGAACCAGCGGCCCTGATACAGCAGTTTACCCAACTGACGGCCATGGGAGTGATACTGCTCGATGGTATCTTCGTTGTGAATGCCGGTCAGCAGACGCTCATAGGCAATGTGCAGCAGCGCCATCCCCGGGGCTTCATAGATGCCACGGCTTTTCGCTTCGATGATACGGTTTTCGATCTGATCGCTCATACCCAGGCCGTGACGACCGCCGATGCGGTTCGCTTCCAGCATCAGTTCCACATCATCAGAGAAGGTCTTGCCGTTCAGGGCAACCGGGTGGCCACGCTCGAAACGCACGGTCACTTCTTCTGCCGGGATTTTGACGCTTTCATCCCAGAATTTCACGCCCATGATTGGGTTAACGATTTTCACGCTGGAGTTCAGGAACTCCAGATCTTTTGCTTCGTGCGTTGCGCCCAGCATGTTGGAGTCAGTGGAGTAGGCTTTTTCGACGGACATCTTATAGTCGAAGCCGCAGGCGATCATAAATTCAGACATTTCATGACGGCCGCCCAGCTCATCAATAAAATCGGTATCCAGCCACGGTTTGTAAATCTGCAGCTCGGCGTTGGTCAGCAGGCCATAACGATAGAAACGTTCAATGTCGTTGCCTTTATAGGTACTGCCGTCACCCCAGATGTTCACGCCATCTTCTTTCATGGCGGCAACCAGCATGGTGCCGGTCACGGCACGGCCCAGTGGGGTGGTGTTGAAATAGGTCAGACCGCCAGTGGTATTATGGAACGCGCCACACTGGATAGCGGCAATACCTTCGGCGACCAGCTGCTTACGACAATCAATCAGACGTGCGTTCTCTGCGCCATACTCTTTAGCACGACGAGGAATGGCATCATAGTCGTCCTCATCCGGCTGACCCAGGTTCGCAGTATATGCATACGGAACCGCTCCCTTTTGGCGCATCCACAGCAGTGCAGCGCTGGTATCCAGGCCGCCTGAAAAAGCGATGCCAATACGTTGTCCTACCGGAAGATGCTTGAGAATCGTCGTCATAAAATAAAACCCTGCGTGATTGACTGATTAGAGACCGCTTTCGCTCTCGATGCATGTTTATGCAAAATAAGTGAGTATTCATTTAATCATCTTTTGTCGATGACCGGAAGAGACTCGTGCGTTTTTTGTAAAAATTTCCCTCAGTATGCCCTGGCGGAAACTGAGTTGACAGATGGGGCTCACTATCAATATACTAAACGCCGGTTTTACGTCCCGTCTTCGGTACCAAATCCCAGCATTATTTGCAAATTCTGTCCAAAACGCGTAGAATTTGCCACGTTTCAGGCGCGGGGTGGAGCAGCCTGGTAGCTCGTCGGGCTCATAACCCGAAGGTCGTCGGTTCAAATCCGGCCCCCGCAACCACTTTCCCATAAAGTCATTTTTCAAATATACTGTGAAGACTCAGAGCCTTCGTAGCTGGATTTGAAAAAATTCTTTCGGAGAGTGCTCCAGGCCACAGTTGTGGCTATAGGGTTCAGTTATCTAAAGCCCCGATTTATCGGGGTTTTTTGTTATCTGACTACAGAATAACTGGGCTTTACGCCCTTTTTTTATGTCTTGGGGGTGGGCTTGTCCACATTAGAGCAAAAATTAACAGAGATGATTACTGCACCGGTCGAAGCACTGGGCTACGAACTGGTCGGCATCGAATTCGTTCGCGGCCGCACATCGACGCTGCGCATCTATATTGATAGTGAAGATGGCATCAATGTTGATGATTGTGCTGATGTTAGCCACCAGGTGAGTGCGGTTCTTGATGTTGAAGACCCAATTACCGTTGCGTACAACCTGGAAGTTTCCTCACCTGGCCTCGATCGCCCGATGTTCACGGCCGAGCACTATGTGCGCTTTACCGGTGAAGAAGTGGCTCTCGTTCTGCGTATGGCCGTACAGAACCGCCGTAAATGGCAGGGAATTATCAAAGCCGTTGATGGTGAAATGATCACGGTAACAGTCGAAGGCAAAGATGAAGTGTTCGCGCTGAGTAATATCCAGAAGGCGAACCTGGTTCCCCACTTTTAACAGTCTGGATTGAGGTGAAAAGCCCGCGATGAACAAAGAAATTTTGGCTGTTGTTGAAGCCGTCTCCAACGAGAAATCACTGCCGCGTGAAAAGATTTTTGAAGCGCTGGAAAGTGCACTGGCTACAGCAACCAAGAAAAAATACGAACAAGAGATCGATGTTCGCGTAGAAATCGATCGTAAAAGCGGTGACTTCGATACATTCCGTCGTTGGGTAATCGTTGAAGAAGTGACCCAGCCAACCAAAGAGATCACCCTGGAAGCGGCGCGTTTTGAAGACGAAAGCCTGAACGTTGGTGACTATGTTGAAGATCAGATTGAGTCTGTGACCTTCGACCGTATCACCACCCAGACCGCAAAACAGGTTATCGTGCAGAAAGTTCGCGAAGCCGAGCGTGCGCTGGTTGTCGATCAGTTCCGCGATCAGGAAGGCGAAATCATCACTGGCGTGGTGAAGAAAGTGAACCGCGACAACATCTCTCTGGAGATCAAATCCGAAGGGATGCCGGGCAACGCTGAAGCTGTGATTCTCCGTGAAGACATGCTGCCGCGTGAAAACTTCCGCCCTGGCGACCGTATCCGTGGTGTGCTGTATGCCGTTCGCCCTGAAGCGCGTGGTGCACAGCTGTTCGTGACCCGTTCTAAACCAGAAATGCTGGTTGAACTGTTCCGTATCGAAGTGCCTGAAATCGGCGAAGAAGTTATCGAAATTAAAGCGGCGGCTCGCGATCCGGGCTCCCGTGCGAAAATTGCGGTGAAAACCAACGACAAGCGTATCGACCCGGTCGGTGCTTGCGTCGGTATGCGTGGTGCGCGTGTTCAGGCGGTCTCTACCGAGCTGGGCGGCGAACGTATCGATATCGTTCTGTGGGATGACAACCCGGCGCAGTTCGTGATCAACGCAATGGCTCCGGCGGATGTGGCGTCTATCGTTGTTGACGAAGACAAACACACCATGGATATCGCTGTTGAAGCGGGTAACCTGGCGCAGGCAATCGGCCGTAACGGTCAGAACGTACGCCTGGCGTCACAGCTGAGCGGCTGGGAACTCAACGTGATGACCGTTGATGACCTGCAGGCCAAGCATCAGGCTGAAGCCCATGCGGCGATCGATACCTTCACGAAATACCTGGACATTGACGAAGAGTTCGCCACGGTTCTGGTAGAAGAAGGTTTCTCTACGCTGGAAGAACTGGCCTATGTGCCAATGAAAGAGCTGCTGGAAATTGACGGTCTGGATGAACCAACCGTTGAAGCCCTGCGTGAACGCGCTAAAAACGCACTGACCACCCTGGCACTGGCTCAGGAAGAAAGCCTTGGCGATAAAAAGCCGGCTGATGACCTGCTGAATCTGGAAGGTCTTGATCGTGCGATTGCGTTCAAGCTGGCTGCCCGTGGTGTTTGTACGCTGGAAGATCTCGCTGAGCAAGGCGTTGATGACCTGGCTGATATCGAAGGTTTAACCGACGAGAAAGCCGGCGAACTCATCATGGCCGCACGTAATATTTGCTGGTTCGGCGACGAAGCGTAATAAACTGTAGCAGGAAGGAACAGCATGACTGATGTAACTGTAAAATCGCTGGCTGCTGAGATTCAGACCTCCGTGGACCGCCTGGTACAGCAATTTGCTGATGCAGGGATCCCGAAGACCGCTGATGACTCAGTGACGGCAAACGAAAAACAAACCTTGTTAGCGCACCTCAACCGTGAACACGGCTCTGCGCCTGACAAGCTGACGCTGCAGCGCAAAACGCGCAGCACGTTGAATATTCCAGGTACCGGTGGCAAAAGTAAATCGGTACAAATTGAAGTCCGCAAGACGCGCACCTTTGTAAAACGTGATCCGCAAGAGGCTGAGCGCCTTGCCGCGGAAGAGCAGGCACAGCGTGAAGCGGAAGAACAAGCTCAGCGTGAGGCAGAAGCAACTGCCAAACGTGAGGCAGAATTAAAAGCTGAACGTGAGGCCGCAGAAAAAGCGAAACGCGACGCAAGTGAAAAAGTGAAGCGTGAAGCTGCGGAAAAAGACAAAGTGAGCAATCAACAGACAGACGAAATGACCAAAACCGCCCAGGCTGAAAAAGCCCGTCGTGAAAATGAAGCTGCCGAACTGAAGCGTAAAGCCGAAGAAGAAGCACGCCGCAAGCTTGAAGAAGAAGCGCGTCGTGTGGCTGAAGAAGCGCGCCGTATGGCAGAAGAAAACGAGAAGAACGGTATTGATACCGCTGAGCAGTCTGAAGATACCAGCGACTATCACGTGACCACTTCTCAGCACGCGCGTCAGGCTGAAGATGATAACGACCGTGAAGTAGAAGGCGGCCGTGGTCGTGGTCGCAATGCGAAAGCAGCGCGTCCGGCGAAAAAAGGCAACAAACACGCCGAGTCTAAAGCTGACCGTGAAGAAGCGCGTGCAGCCGTGCGTGGCGGTAAAGGCGGCAAACAGCGTAAAGGTTCTTCCCTGCAGCAGGGCTTCCAGAAGCCAGCTCAGGCCGTTAACCGTGACGTTGTGATCGGCGAAACCATCACCGTTGGCGATCTGGCGAACAAAATGGCGGTTAAAGGCTCTCAGGTCATCAAAGCGATGATGAAACTGGGCGCAATGGCGACCATCAACCAGGTGATCGACCAGGAAACCGCACAGCTGGTTGCCGAAGAGATGGGCCACAAAGTTATCCTGCGTCGTGAAAACGAGCTGGAAGAAGCAGTAATGAGCGACCGTGATACCGGTGCTGCGGCAGAACCGCGTGCGCCAGTTGTGACCATCATGGGTCACGTTGACCACGGTAAAACCTCTCTGCTCGACTACATTCGTTCTACGAAAGTGGCTTCCGGTGAAGCGGGTGGTATTACCCAGCACATCGGTGCATATCACGTAGAAACCGACAACGGTATGATCACCTTCCTGGATACCCCAGGCCACGCCGCGTTTACCTCAATGCGTGCTCGTGGTGCTCAGGCGACAGATATCGTTGTTCTGGTTGTTGCTGCAGACGATGGCGTGATGCCACAGACCATCGAAGCTATCCAGCACGCGAAAGCGGCGGGTGTGCCGGTTGTGGTTGCAGTGAACAAGATCGATAAGCCAGAAGCGGATCCAGATCGTGTTAAAAACGAACTGTCCCAGTACGGCATCCTGCCAGAAGAGTGGGGCGGTGAAAGCCAGTTCGTACACGTGTCTGCGAAAGCAGGTACTGGTATCGACGAGCTGCTGGACGCGATCCTGCTGCAGGCTGAAGTTCTGGAGCTGAAAGCGATCCGTAACGGTATGGCGAGCGGCGCGGTCATCGAATCCTTCCTGGATAAAGGCCGTGGCCCGGTGGCTACCGTTCTGGTTCGCGAAGGTACACTGCATAAAGGCGATATCGTCCTGTGTGGTTTCGAATACGGTCGTGTTCGTGCGATGCGTAACGAACTGGGTCAGGAAGTGCTGGAAGCAGGTCCGTCCATTCCAGTGGAAATCCTCGGTCTGTCCGGTGTGCCGGCTGCCGGTGACGAAGTGACCGTTGTGCGTGACGAGAAGAAAGCGCGTGAAGTTGCACTGTACCGTCAGGGCAAATTCCGTGAAGTTAAACTGGCTCGTCAGCAGAAATCTAAACTCGAGAACATGTTCGCGAACATGGCTGAAGGCGAAGTTCACGAAGTGAACGTCGTACTGAAAGCTGACGTTCAGGGTTCTGTGGAAGCGATTTCCGACTCCTTGCTGAAACTGTCTACTGACGAAGTTAAAGTGAAGATCATCGGTTCTGGCGTAGGTGGTATCACCGAAACCGACGCAACCCTGGCGGCTGCTTCTAACGCCATTCTGGTTGGCTTCAACGTGCGTGCTGATGCGTCTGCTCGCCGCGTGATCGAAGCAGAAAGCCTGGATCTGCGTTACTACTCCGTCATCTATAACCTGATCGACGAAGTGAAAGCAGCGATGAGCGGTATGCTGTCTCCAGAGCTGAAACAGCAGATCATCGGTCTGGCCGAAGTGCGCGATGTGTTCAAATCGCCGAAATTCGGTGCGATCGCGGGCTGTATGGTTACCGAAGGTACCATCAAGCGTCACAACCCAATCCGCGTACTGCGTGACAACGTGGTTATCTACGAAGGCGAGCTGGAATCTCTGCGCCGCTTCAAAGATGACGTTAACGAAGTCCGTAACGGCATGGAATGTGGTATCGGCGTGAAGAACTACAACGACGTTCGCGTTGGCGATATGATCGAAGTGTTCGAAATCATCGAGATCCAACGCAGCATCGACTAATCCTGTTGGGATAGGTCCATATGTCGGCCGGGATCGCCTCGTGCCACCCGGCAATAATTTTAAAAAGGGGCTTTAGCCCCTTTTTTGTCTGGAGAATTTATTATGGCGAAAGAATTTGGTCGCCCGCAGCGCGTAGCGCAGGAAATGCAGAAAGAGATCGCACTCATTCTGCAACGCGAAATTAAAGATCCGCGTGTGGGCATGATGACCACCGTGTCCGGCGTGGAGATGTCCCGTGACCTCGCGTATGCCAAAGTGTTCGTGACGTTCCTGAACGATCAGGACGAAGCGGCAGTGAAAAATGGCATTAAAGCGCTGCAGGAAGCCTCTGGTTTCATCCGCTCTCTGCTCGGCAAAGCGATGCGCCTGCGTATCGTGCCTGAGCTGACCTTCTTCTACGACAACTCCCTGGTCGAAGGTATGCGTATGTCCAACCTGGTGACCAGCGTGGTGAAACATGACGACGAACGTCGTGTTAACCCGGCGGACGACAGCAAGGAGGACTGATGAGTCGTCCTCGTCGTCGTGGCCGCGACGTGCATGGTGTGCTGCTGCTGGATAAACCCCAGGGCGCATCCAGCAACGACGTGCTGCAAAAAGTGAAGCGTATTTATAATGCCAACCGTGCGGGCCATACAGGCGCGCTGGACCCCCTGGCGACGGGCATGCTGCCCATCTGCCTGGGGGAGGCAACAAAGTTTTCTCAGTACCTGCTGGATTCCGATAAGCGTTATCGCGTTATCGCCAGGCTGGGCCAGCGCACGGACACCTCCGATGCCGATGGTCAGGTGGTGGAAGAGCGTCCTGTGACGTTTAGCGCAGAGCAACTGGATGCGGCGCTGGAGAGCTTCCGTGGCGATACGCTGCAGGTGCCGTCGATGTATTCTGCACTGAAATATCAGGGTAAAAAGCTCTACGAATATGCGCGCCAGGGTATTGAAGTGCCGCGTGAAGGCCGCCCGATTACCGTGTATGAACTGCTCTTTATTCGCCACGAGGGTGACGAACTGGAGCTGGAAGTGCACTGTTCGAAAGGCACCTATATTCGCACTATTATCGATGACCTGGGCGAGAAGCTGGGCTGCGGTGCGCATGTTATCTACCTGCATCGCCTGGCCGTCAGTAAATATCCGGTTGAGCGGATGGTGACCCTTGAGCATCTGCACGCGCTGGTTGAACAGGCGCAAGCGCAGGGTGTTGCCGCGGCAGATTTGCTTGACCCGCTGCTGATGCCTATGGACAGCCCGGCGGCCGACTTCCCGGTTGTTAATCTTCCTTTAACATCGTCCGTTTACTTTAAGAACGGAAACCCGGTTCGGACCACGAATGCACCGCTGGAAGGCCTGGTACGCGTGACCGAAGGGGATGACGGTAAGTTTATCGGCATGGGTGAAATGGACGGTGAAGGACGCGTTGCGCCCCGCCGTCTGGTGGTGGAATACCCGGTCGAAGGCTGACGGCGATATCAGCTCACCTTGCGGTAAACCGGTGAGGCGAGTAGAATATCGCGGCTTAACGTCCGGCAAATTGTTTAACAATTTTGCGGGGCGTATACGGGGATCGCTGAATTAGAGATCGGCATCCTTACATTCTTTATACTTTGGAGTTTGAAAATGTCTCTAAGCGTTGAAGCTAAAGCTAAAATCGTTTCTGAGTTTGGTCGTGGTACTAACGACAGCGGTTCTACCGAAGTTCAGGTTGCACTGCTGACTGCACAGATTAACCACCTGCAGGGTCACTTTGCAGAGCACAAAAAAGATCACCACAGCCGTCGTGGTCTGCTGCGTATGGTTTCTCAGCGTCGTAAACTGCTCGACTACCTGAAACGTAAAGATGTTGCACGTTACTCCGCGCTGATCGAGCGTCTGGGTCTGCGTCGCTAAGTCTTGCGAGTTTCAGAAAAGGGGGCCTGATGGCCCCTTTTTTCAACCGGACCGCAGCAATTCACTGGAAACTATTGTATTGTTGCTATAAATGATCTTCCTTGCAGAGGTTCGCGCGGCTAATGAGAGGCTTCACCCATGGGGGTGTTGGTTGTCATTAGTCGCGAGGATGCGAAGAAGGTCGGGTTAAATCGTCAGCACACCGGTGGTGTGCTGTCAAACATTTAAGAAAGGACAGAATTTTGCTGAATCCGATCGTTCGTAAATTCCAGTATGGTCAGCATACCGTCACGCTGGAAACCGGCATGATGGCACGTCAGGCTACTGCTGCCGTTATGGTAAGCATGGATGACACCGCGGTATTCGTGACCGTTGTTGGCCAGAAAAAAGCTAAACCAGGTCAGGACTTCTTCCCACTGACCGTTAACTACCAGGAGCGTACTTACGCTGCCGGTAAAATCCCGGGTGGCTTCTTCCGTCGTGAAGGCCGTCCAAGCGAAGGCGAAACCCTGATCGCGCGTCTGATTGACCGCCCGGTTCGTCCGCTGTTCCCGGAAGGCTTTGTAAACGAAGTGCAGGTTATCGCGACCGTGGTTTCCGTTAACCCACAGGTTAACCCGGATATCGTTGCGATGATCGGTGCCTCCGCTGCGCTGTCTCTGTCCGGTATTCCATTCAATGGTCCTATCGGTGCCGCGCGCGTTGGTTACATCAACGACCAGTACGTGCTGAACCCGACTCAGGAAGAGCTGAAAGAAAGTAAGCTGGACCTGGTTGTTGCCGGTACGGAAGCCGCCGTTCTGATGGTTGAGTCTGAAGCAGAGCTGCTGAGCGAAGACCAGATGCTGGGCGCTGTGGTCTTCGGCCACGACCAACAGCAGGTTGTTATCCAGAACATCAACGAGCTGGTGAAAGAAGCCGGTAAACCACGTTGGGACTGGCAGCCTGAAGCTGCTAACGACGCGCTGAACGCACGCGTTGCTGCACTGGCTGAAGCGCGTCTGAGCGATGCGTACCGTATCACCGACAAGCAGGAGCGTTATGCTCAGGTTGACGTGATCAAAGACGAAACCATCGCCACGCTGGTTGCTGAAGACGAAACGCTGGATGCTAACGAGCTGAGCGAAATTCTGCACGCAATCGAGAAAAACGTTGTTCGTAGCCGCGTACTGGCTGGCGAGCCGCGTATCGATGGCCGTGAAAAAGACATGATCCGTGGTCTGGACGTGCGTACTGGCGTACTGCCACGTACTCACGGTTCTGCGCTGTTCACCCGTGGCGAAACGCAGGCGCTGGTTACCGCGACCCTGGGTACTGCACGTGACGCACAGATCATCGACGAGCTGATGGGCGAGCGCACTGACAGCTTCCTGTTCCACTATAACTTCCCTCCGTACTCCGTAGGGGAAACCGGTATGGTGGGTTCGCCTAAGCGTCGTGAAATTGGTCACGGTCGTCTGGCGAAGCGCGGCGTGCTGGCAGTGATGCCAGACGCAGACAAATTCCCGTACACCGTTCGTGTGGTTTCTGAAATCACCGAATCCAACGGTTCTTCTTCCATGGCTTCCGTGTGTGGTGCCTCTCTGGCGCTGATGGATGCAGGCGTGCCAATCAAAGCCGCCGTTGCGGGTATCGCAATGGGTCTGGTGAAAGAGGGCGACAACTTTGTTGTTCTGTCTGACATTCTGGGCGACGAAGACCACCTGGGCGATATGGACTTCAAAGTAGCGGGTTCCCGCGACGGTATCTCTGCACTGCAGATGGATATCAAAATTGAAGGCATCACCAAAGAGATCATGCAGGTTGCTCTGAACCAGGCAAAAGGTGCGCGTCTGCACATCCTGGGCGTGATGGAACAGGCTATCAACGCGCCACGCGGTGATATCTCCGAATTCGCTCCGCGTATTCACACCATCAAGATCAATCCAGACAAGATCAAAGATGTTATCGGTAAGGGCGGTTCCGTGATCCGTGCGCTGACCGAAGAGACCGGCACCACCATTGAAATCGAAGATGACGGTACTGTGAAGATCGCAGCGACCGACGGCGAAAAAGCGAAATTCGCGATTCGTCGCATCGAAGAAATCACTGCAGAAATCGAAGTGGGCCGTATCTACAATGGTAAAGTGACCCGTATCGTTGACTTTGGCGCGTTCGTTGCCATCGGTGGCGGTAAAGAAGGTCTGGTACACATCTCTCAAATCGCTGACAAGCGCGTTGAGAAAGTGACTGATTACCTGCAGATGGGTCAGGAAGTACCGGTTAAAGTTCTGGAAGTTGACCGCCAGGGCCGTATCCGTCTGAGCATTAAAGAAGCAACCGAGCAGTCTCAGCCAGCTGCTGCGCCAGAAGCACCGGCAGCAGAACAGCAAGGCGAGTAAGGTTGCCATTTGCCCTCCGCATCGCGGAGGGCCATTATCAGGCAGGACGCCTTGTTAAGCCGCCGGGGGACAGGACGTTCATCCAATAGTTGTCTTCGGGAGTGGGAAATGAAGCCTTTTTTGCGCTGGTGTTTCGTTGCGACAGCTTTAACGCTGGCAGGATGCAGCAACTCTGCCTGGCGTAAGAGCGAAGTCCTCGCAGTGCCATTGCAACCGACTTTGCAGCAGGAAGTGATTCTGGCACGCATGGAACAAATTCTTGCCAGTCGGGCTTTAACCGATGACGAACGCGCACAGCTTTTATATGAGCGCGGAGTGTTGTATGATAGTCTCGGTCTGAGGGCATTAGCGCGAAATGATTTCTCACAAGCGCTGGCTATCCGACCTGATATGCCTGAAGTATTCAATTACTTAGGCATTTATTTAACGCAGGCAGGCAATTTTGATGCTGCCTATGAAGCGTTTGATTCTGTACTTGAGCTTGATCCAACTTACAACTACGCGCACTTGAATCGCGGTATCGCATTGTATTACGGCGGTCGTGATAAGTTAGCGCAAGATGATCTGCTGGCGTTTTATCAAGACGATCCTAATGATCCTTTCCGTAGCCTGTGGCTTTACATCGTTGAGCAGAAGCTCGATGAGAAGCAGGCAAAAGAGGCACTGAAACAGCGCTTCGACAAATCGGACAAGGAACAGTGGGGATGGAACATTGTCGAGTTCTACCTGGGCAACATTAGCGAAGCAACGCTGATGGAACGCCTCAAGGCGGACGCAACGGATAACACCTCGCTCGCTGAGCATCTCAGTGAAACCAACTTCTATTTAGGTAAGTACTACCTAAGTCTGGGGGATAAGGACAGCGCTACGGCACTGTTCAAATTAGCGGTTGCTAACAACGTACACAACTTCGTTGAGCACCGTTATGCATTGTTGGAATTATCGCTCTTGGGCCAGGAGCAAGATGACCTGGCAGAATCGGACCAGCAATAGCTGACGACATAAACATCAGCCCGTAATCTTTTTGATTGCCATCACCTTCACTGGTGAGGGCGTTGTTGTTCGTCAATACACCTAATTTGAGCCGGTTCACACTTTTCAATGAAAATTGCAGATCATTTTCACGATGAGCTAAGTAGACTGGCCGCCATTGACATTGAGGCACTCGTACTACATGGCTGAATTCGAAACCACTTTTGCAGATCTGGGCCTGAAGGCTCCTATCCTTGAAGCTCTTAACGATCTCGGTTACGAAAAACCATCTCCGATCCAGGCAGAATGTATCCCACATCTGCTCTCTGGTCGTGACGTGCTGGGCATGGCCCAGACTGGTAGCGGCAAAACCGCAGCATTCTCGCTGCCGCTGCTGAACAACATTGATCCGGACCTGCGTGCACCGCAGATCCTCGTCCTGGCTCCAACCCGTGAACTGGCGGTTCAGGTTGCGGAAGCGATGACGGAATTCTCTAAACACATGCGCGGCGTAAACGTGGTAGCCCTGTACGGCGGCCAGCGTTATGACGTGCAGTTACGCGCCCTGCGCCAGGGCCCACAGATTGTTGTCGGTACGCCGGGCCGTCTGCTGGATCACCTGAAGCGCGGTACACTGGATCTCTCTAAACTGAGCGGTCTGGTACTGGATGAAGCCGACGAAATGCTGCGTATGGGCTTCATCGAAGACGTAGAAACCATCATGGCGCAGATCCCGGAAGGTCACCAGACCGCTCTGTTCTCTGCCACCATGCCAGAAGCAATCCGTCGCATTACCCGCCGCTTCATGAAAGAGCCGCAGGAAGTGCGCATTCAGTCCAGCGTTACCACTCGCCCGGACATCAGCCAGAGCTACTGGTCTGTGTACGGCATGCGCAAAAACGAAGCGCTGGTGCGTTTCCTGGAAGCGGAAGATTTTGATGCGGCGATTATCTTCGTTCGTACCAAAAACGCGACCCTGGAAGTGGCTGAAGCCCTGGAGCGTAACGGCTACAACAGCGCAGCGCTGAATGGCGACATGAACCAGGCTCTGCGTGAGCAGACGCTGGAGCGTCTGAAAGACGGTCGTCTGGATATCCTGATTGCAACCGACGTGGCAGCACGTGGTCTGGACGTTGAGCGTATCAGCCTGGTTGTAAACTACGACATCCCAATGGACTCTGAGTCTTACGTTCACCGTATCGGCCGTACCGGTCGTGCAGGTCGTGCGGGTCGTGCCCTGCTGTTCGTTGAGAACCGCGAGCGTCGTCTGCTGCGTAACATTGAACGCACCATGAAGCTGACCATTCCGGAAGCGGAGCTGCCAAACGCAGAACTGCTGGGCAAACGCCGTCTGGAAAAATTCGCCGCGAAAGTCCAGCAGCAGCTGGAAAGCAGCGATCTGGATCAGTACCGTGCGCTGCTGGCGCAGATTCAGCCAACCGCTGAAGGCGAAGAGCTGGATATCGAAACGCTGGCTGCAGCACTGCTGAAGATGGCACAGGGCGAACGTACCCTGATCGTGCCACCAGATGCACCGATGCGTCCTCGTCGTGAGTTCCGCGATCGTGACGATCGCTTCGAACGCCGTGGTGACCGTAACGATCGTGGCCCACGTGGTGACCGTTCAGAGCGTGGTGGCGAAGACCGTCCACGTCGTGACGCTGGCGAAATGGAACTGTACCGCATTGAAGTGGGCCGTGATGATGGTGTTGAAGTTCGTCATATCGTTGGCGCGATCGCGAACGAAGGCGACATCAGCAGCCGTTACATCGGTAACATCAAGCTGTTCGCATCTCACTCCACCATCGAGCTGCCAAAAGGCATGCCGGGCGAAGTACTGCAGCACTTTACTCGCACCCGCATCCTGAACAAGCCGATGAACATGCAGCTGCTGGGCGATGCACAGCCACGTCCTGACCGTGGCGGTGAACGTCGTGGCGGTGGTCGCGGTTTCGGTGGCGAGCGTCGTGAAGGCGGTCGTAGCGAAGGTCGCGGTGGTGAAGGACGTCGTTTCTCCGGTGAACGCCGTGATAGCCGTGGCCCACGTCGTGAAGAAGGCACCAGCCGTCGTCGTTTTGGTGACGCTTAAGCCTTTCGTTTCTGACGTAAAGTAATATATACAGCCCCGATAAAGACTATCGGGGCTTTTTTTATTCCCTTTGTACTCTTGTACTGGTACAGTGCAGCACATTAAAATGCAAACCACATTTTTGACTGGAGATATGGCTGTATGGCGACACTAACCACCACCCAAACGTCACCTTCGCTGCTTGGCGGCGTGGTGATCATCGGCGGAACCATTATTGGTGCCGGGATGTTCTCCCTGCCAGTGGTCATGTCCGGTGCGTGGTTCTTCTGGTCGCTGGCTGCGCTGGTCTTCACCTGGTTCTGTATGCTCCATTCAGGGCTGATGATCCTTGAAGCCAACCTGAACTACCGCATTGGCTCCAGCTTCGACACCATCACGAAAGATCTGCTGGGTAAAGGCTGGAACCTGGTGAACGGTCTTTCCATCGCGTTTGTGCTCTACATCCTGACCTACGCGTACATCTCAGCAAGCGGCTCGATTCTGCATCACACCTTTTCGGAGATGTCGTTGAACGTTCCGGCGCGTCTCGCCGGGTTGTGCTTTGCGCTGGGTGTCGCGTTTATCGTCTGGATGAGTACCAAAGCGGTAAGCCGGATGACGGCCATCGTTCTGGGCGCAAAGGTCATCACTTTCTTCCTGACCTTCGGTAGCCTGCTGGGGCACGTTACCCCGTCAACACTGTTTAACGTGGCTGAAACCAATACGTCGTATACGCCGTATCTGCTGATGACCCTGCCGTTCTGTCTGGCGTCGTTTGGCTACCACGGCAACGTACCGAGCCTGATGAAGTACTACGGCAAAGACCCGCGGACAATCGTCAAGTGCCTGGTCTACGGTACGCTGCTGGCGCTGGGGCTGTATGTGATTTGGCTGCTGGGGACGATGGGCAACATCCCGCGTCCTGAGTTTATCGGTATTGCGCAGAAGGGCGGGAATATTGATGTGCTGGTGCAGGCGCTGAGCGGCGTGCTGAACAGCCGCAGTCTGGATCTGCTGCTGGTGGTATTCTCCAACTTTGCGGTTGCGAGCTCTTTCCTCGGCGTGACGCTCGGCCTGTTTGACTATCTGGCGGACCTGTTTGGCTTTGATGACTCCGCGATGGGGCGCTTCAAAACCGCACTGCTGACCTTCCTGCCACCGATGGTGGGCGGCCTGCTGTGGCCGAACGGCTTCCTGTTCGCCATTGGTTATGCCGGTCTGGCGGCTACCATCTGGGCGGCAATTGTGCCGGCGCTTCTGGCGCGTAAATCCCGTCAGCGCTTCGGTAGCCCGAAATTCCGCGTCTGGGGCGGTAAACCGATGATTGCACTGATCCTGGTGTTTGGTGTTGGTAACGCGCTGGTCCACGTGCTGTCGAGCTTTAATCTGTTGCCGGTATATCAGTAAGTTTTTGTGCCGGATGGCGGCTACGCCTTATCCGGCCTACGCGTTCCGTAGGCCCGGTAAGCGAAGCGCCACCGGGCAAAAAAACTACCCCACCAACTCCTCTTTCACCTGCATCGCCAGCTCAAACGAATGCAAACGCGCCTGATGATCGAAAATCTGGCCGTTAACCATAATCTCATCAGCCTGCGTTTCGCGCAGCACCGCCTCAAGCCCGTGACGCACCTTCGCTTTATCTCCCACCAGCGACATGCTCAGCGCCTGTTGAACACCATACTGCTCGGAAGCTGACCACAGCTGATGCATATTCTCCACCGGCGGTGGAAGCTGGCCGGTCTCACCGCGACGCAGCTTCACAAACGCCTGCTGCATGGAGGTAAACAGGAATTCCGCATCGCGATTGCTGTCGGCGGCAATGATGTTGATACACACCATCGCGTACGGTTTCTCCAGCCTTTCAGAAGGTTTGAAGTTCGTGCGGTAGAGATGCAGCGCCTGATGCAGCATATCCGGTGCGAAGTGGGAGGCGAACGCGAAGGGCAGCCCCAGCTGTGCAGCAAGCTGCGCGCTATAAAGACTTGAGCCTAACAGCCATACCGGGATCTTCTCGCCATAGCCCGGCACCGGGCGCACGTGCGGGTTCGGGTCACGCGCATCGAACCAGTCCACCAGTTCAGCCACATCACGCGGGAAATTGTCGATGTCACCGCTCATATGGCGACGCAGGGCGCGCATGGTGGGCTGGTCGCTGCCCGGCGCACGGCCAAGGCCTAAATCAATACGGCCCGGGTAGAGGGTATTCAGCGTACCAAACTGTTCGGCGATCACCAGCGGAGCATGGTTTGGCAGCATCACGCCACCGGATCCCAGGTGCAGGGTAGTGGTGTTCGCGGCCAGATAGCCAATCAGCACCGAGGTGGCAGCGCTGGCGATGCCGACCATGTTGTGATGTTCCGCCAGCCAGTAACGGTGATAGCCACGCTTTTCGGCCAGTTGAGCCAGATCGAGAGAGTGCGAAAAGGCTTCTCTTGCCGAGGAGCCTTGTGGGATCGGCGCCAGATCCAGCACCGAAAACGGAAGGGTTTTGTCAGTCATAACAGCTCACTTTGTCGACGGTCAATCTTTAATACTGCATTAAATAATGATAACCGTTGTTAACAAAGTGAGCCTTTTTCAGGCCTGCAACTCCAGTCCGGCCAGCCGCTTCCAGTAGCCGTTACAGTCACTGTTTGCCGTCAGCGGCAGCGGCGATGCGCCGTTTTCATTGGCGCGAAAAGCATCCAGCATGGCAAACACGCTGGTGTCCAGCGGGGACAGACGTACCATGTCCACCAGTCCGTCCATCGACGCCAGCTCGTTACCAAGGTTATACACATAACCACTCATGGTCTGAATGCCGTTAAGGACAAACACCTGCTGATTCTCCTGCGACAGCATGCTGCGTCCGTTCGGGTACTTGATGCAGCAGGTTTCGCACTCGTCTTTCGGGCGATCTTCAGAGCGGGCAGTGAAGCAGCGGGCAGAGTACGCCAGCGGCAGATGGCCATAGCTCAACACTTCCACTTCAAACTGGTTGCGAATACCCAGCTCGTCACACTGGTTCAGGAGGTTTACCAGCCAGTCACGCGACAGCTCTACCGGCATGCACCAGCGCGTCATCCCCTGTTTCAGCAGCAGGCGCAGGGTCACGGCGTTATAGCAGTTCAATGCATGGCCCGCGACAAACGGCAGCTTGCGTTCGGCGCACATATTCACCACGCCCAGATCGCTGGCCTCCAGCAGAAACTCGCCGTTCTCCACGTAGCGCTTCAGCTCACCCAGTTCAGATGAGGCCTGCACCAGCGCCAGCGTAGAGAGCACCACCTGTTTGCCGCTACCGGCCAGGCTTTTCGCCATCTCCAGCCAGTCGCCCACTTTGGTGGCACGGCGCTTGCTGCATACCGCTTCGCCAAGGTAAATCACATCGGCGCTGCTGGTCGCGGCCTGTTGATAAAAATCTTCCAGCGTCTCTTTTGGCCAGTAGTAGAGCACCGGTCCTAATGAATATTTCATGGTTATCTCACTGCCATTTACGGTGATACGCGCCAAGCGTGGTTTGGGTGCCTTCAGACATTGCGCCGAGCGTCTCCATCCAGGCCGATTGCGGGGCGTAGTTCTGCGGATCTGCCATGCAGCGGTCAATGGCCTGACGCCAGACTTTCGCCACCTGACTGACGTAGGCCGGGCTGCGCTGGCGACCTTCAATCTTCACCGAGGCAATATTAGCGGCCAGCAGTTCCGGCAGCAGTTCCAGCGTGTTGAGGCTGGTGGGTTCTTCCAGCGCGTGATAACGCTCGCCGTCAACCAGATAGCGGCCTTTGCACAGCGTCGGGTAGCCAGCGTTTTCACCGTCCTGATAGCGGTCAATCAGTACCTCATTCAGGCGAGATTCCAGCCCCTGCGGGGTTTGCTGCCAGCGAACAAAGCGGGCAGGTGAGCAGGCACCAACGGTATTAGGGGATTCACCGGTTAAATACGAGGAGAGATAGCAGCGGCCTTCAGCCATGATGCACAGGCTACCAAAGGCAAAAACTTCCAGCGGCACTGGCGTGACGCGCGCGAGTTGCTTAACCTGATGAATAGAGAGCACGCGCGGTAAAACCACCCGGGCCACGTCAAAATTTTGATGATAAAAACGTACCGCCTCTTCGTTGGTGGCAGAGGCCTGAACAGAGACATGGCGCTCAATATGAGGATAGCGTTCTGCCGCATACTCTAGCATGGCGAGGTCGGCCAGAATCAGCGCATCGGCACCCAGCTGTGCTGCCATATCCACCGCGCGCTGCCAGCGGGCATAGCCATCAGGATGGGCAAAGGTATTGATGGCAATATGCAATTTGCGGCGGTGCTGATGTACGAAGTTAACGGCTTCCTGAAGCTTTTTCTCCGTAAAGTTGAGGCCAGCAAAATGGCGGGCGTTAGTATCATCTTTCAGCCCGATATAGACCGCATCGGCCCCATTTTCGATGGCCGCCTTAAGCGCCGGAAGGTTTCCGGCAGGGCAGAGCAGCTCCATAATTTATCCTGATGTCGTCGAGAGCAAAAATGTTAACGAGCTGGGATTTTAATTAACCCATACGCGACAATTTTTGATTTAAGGCAGCTAATGGCGTATTGATGGCACCAATAATGAGGTACACCGGACGTCGGTTTGTTGATTTACGCCGCTATGTTCTCCTCCGGATATGGCAAAATACCCGGACTATCGCTATCAGGGAGTAAAGCTCGTGCTGGATAAACTGCGTTCACGTCTCGTACAATTTGGTCCATCAATGCTGAGCGTGCCGGTAAAACTGGCGCCGTTCGCGCTTAAACGTCAGGTGCTGGAGCAGCTCCTGAGCTGGCAGTTCCGCCAGGCGCTGCAGGAAGGCGAACTGGCGTTCCTGGAAGGCCGCTGGTTAAGCATTGAAGTGCGTGATATCGGTCTGCGCTGGTTTACCTCCGTCGAGAATGACCAGCTGATTGTGCGCCAGTCCGCCGACGCGGATGTGAGCTTTAGCGCCGACGCCTGCGATCTGCTGATGATCGCCGCGCGTAAGCAGGATCCGGATACCCTCTTTTTCCAGCGCCGTCTGGTCATTGAAGGCGATACGGAACTGGGTCTGTACGTCAAAAATTTAATGGATGCCATTGAGCTGGAGCAGATGCCAAAAGCGCTGCGCGTGATGTTAATGCAAATGGCAGATTTCGTTGAGGCCGGGCTGAAAACCCCGCCTGACAGTAAACACACTTCAGTAGGTGAGCCATGCTGATTCGAGTCGAAATTGGGATTGATGCACCGGGTATCGATGCGTTGTTACGCCGCTCTTTTGCGAGCGACGCAGAAGCCCAACTGGTCCACGATCTCCGCGAAGACGGCCTGATCACGCTGGGGCTGGTTGCCACCGATGACGAAGGTCAGGTGGTGGGCTATGTTGCCTTCAGCCCGGTAACCGTTCAGGGTGAAGAATTACAGTGGGTAGGAATGGCGCCGCTGGCGGTAGATGAACACTATCGTGGACAAGGGCTGGCACGTCAGCTGGTGTATGAAGGGCTGGACTCACTCAATGAGTTTGGCTATGCCGCGGTGGTGACGCTGGGCGATCCTGCTTTCTATGGTCGCCTGGGCTTCGAGCCGGCGGCGCAGTACGATCTCCGCTGTCGCTGGCCGGGCACCGAAACTGCCTTCCAGGTGCACCGTCTGGCGGATGACGCGCTCAACGGCGTAAATGGCCTCGTGGAGTATCACGACCATTTTAATCGCTTCTAATCAGGCTTTCACACAGCGCCTCAAACGATCCGTCTCCGGTGACGAGGCGCTCTTTCTGGCGCTTCGTTAACTGCTTAATGCGGTATTCCACTCTTAACGCCAGCGATCTGTCACCCACGGGGGCAGAAAAGGCGAGCGTCAATTCTCCTTTCCCCCGCAGCGCTTTTGCCCCTTTTCCCGTTTGATGCTGAAGAAAACGCCGCGCCACATCGGTCGTGATCCCGGTGTAGAGAGCGTTATCGGCGGTACGGACAAGATAGAGAAACCAGCACACGGTAAACAGATTCAGTATGTTAAGGTGAACGCACCATAGCATGAGAGAGAACGAAAATGGAAACTCTGGCTGCCATTAACCGCTGGCTGGCGAAACAGCATGTTGTCACCTGGTGCGTGTATGACGACGGTGAAATGTGGTGCGCGAATGCGTTTTACTATTATGACCCTGAGCGCGTTGCGTTTTATGTGATGAGCGAAGATAAAACGCGCCATGCGCAGATGACCGGTCAGCAGGCGAAGGTGGCAGGGACAGTTAACGGTCAGCCTAAAACGGTGGCACTGATCCGTGGGGTGCAGTTTAAAGGGGAGATCCGTCGTCTGGATGGTGAAGAGAGCGACGCGCGCCGTAAGCACTACACGTGCCGCTTTCCGGTAGCCGCCGCCTTAAAAGCCCCGGTGTGGGAAATCCGCCTTGATGAGCTGAAATTTACCGACAACACGCTGGGCTTTGGCAAAAAGCTGCACTGGCTACGCGCCGAGCAGGCGTAGCGCTTCGCGGTTGAACGCCGGCAGATCGTCCGGGGTTCGGCTGGTGATCAGCTGGTCTTTGTCGTTGACCACCTCCTGATCGTAAAACTCGGCCCCCGCGTTTTTCAGATCGACAACGATCGGTTTCACGGCAGTGAGTTTACGCCCGCGCACCACATCCGCGCTGATAAGCAGTTGCGGACCGTGGCAGATAGCAAAGACCGGTTTTCCGGTGGAGACAAAATCGCGGGTGAACGTTACGAAGCGCTCGTCGCCGCGCAGGGAGTCCGGTGAATGACCGCCGGGTAACAGCAGGGCATCAAAATCAGACGGGCTGACGTTATCGATGGTCTCATCGATGGTCACGCTGGCCTCGCCCTTATGGCCTTTCACCGTTTTTCCCGCCTCTTTCTCAATGGTGATGACCTCATGTCCCGCCTTGCGGAACGCCTCAGCAGGTGAGGTGAATTCTGAATCTTCAAACTCGTCGGTAATCAGGACTGCGATTTTTTTACCCATGCTTCCTCCGTTGTTTTCGCTTCAGACTGTTTTTTTCCCGTTTGTGGTAAATACTTACCGGTAACAGACTTCTAAGTGTGGTTGACCATGCTGAGTTCGCAAACGGACTATTCTGTAAAGGGGATGAAATGAGTCAGGTACTGATTACGGGGGCAACCGGGCTGGTGGGCGATCATCTGCTGCGGCTGCTGATCCAGGATCGCAGGGTGAACTACATTGCGGCCCCGACACGTCGACCGCTGGCGGACATTTCTGGCGTCTTTAATCCTCACGATCCACAGCTGACCGACGCACTGGCGCAGGTGCAGGATCCCATCGATATCGCCTTTTGCTGCCTCGGGACAACGCGGCGTGAGGCGGGCAGTAAAGAGGCGTTTGTTCATGCTGACTATACGCTGGTGGTCGATACGGCGCTAACGGCGAAAAAGCTGGGTGCCACCCATTTTGTGGTGGTCAGCTCGCTGGGCGCCAGCGCCCGTTCGCCGTTCTTTTACAGCAAGGTGAAGGGCGAGATGGAAGAGGCCCTGATTGCCCAGAAGTGGGAGCGGTTGACAATAGTCCGTCCCTCCATGCTGCTGGGGCATCGCGACGAGCGTCGTTTTAACGAGTCGATGTTTGCCCCGTTGTTCCGCATTCTCCCCGGTAACTGGAAATCCATCGAGGCGCGCGATGTGGCGCGTGCGATGTTAAAAGAGGGGCTGTCACCATCGCAGGAGGGAGTGAATATCATCCCTTCGGCGAAACTGCGTGAAATCGCGCAGGGCGAGGCGTAAACTCCCCCGGCTAATTAAATAACACTCTCCGGGGAATGCTATGACTGGTCAGTCTTCATCTCAGGCGGCAACACCTGTCCAATGGTGGAAGCCCGCGCTCTTCTTTCTCGTGGTCATTATCGGCCTCTGGTATGTGAAATGGCAGCCGTACTACGGTAAAGCCTTCACTGCCGCCGAAACGCACAGCATCGGTAAATCTATTCTCGCTCACGCTGATTCCAGCCCGCTTCGCGCGGCGTGGGATTATGCCATAGTCTATTTCCTTGCCGTCTGGAAAGCCGCCGTATTAGGCGTCATTCTGGGCTCGTTGATCCAGGTGCTTATCCCGCGTCACTGGCTGGTGAAAATCCTGGGGCAGCCACGTTTTCAGGGCACCCTGCTGGGGACCATTTTCTCCCTGCCGGGCATGATGTGTTCGTGCTGTGCCGCGCCTGTCGCCGCCGGTATGCGCCGTCAGCGAGTCTCTATGGGCGGTGCGCTGGCGTTCTGGATGGGCAACCCGCTGTTAAACCCGGCAACGCTGGTGTTTATGGGCTTTGTGCTGGGCTGGCATTTCGCCTTTATCCGCCTGGTGGCCGGTCTGCTGACGGTGCTGGTGGTGGCAACGCTGGTGCAGAAATGGGTGAAAGATAACGCCGTTGAACCGGCCGCCATTGAGCTTGATGTCAGCGAGCCACAGGGAAGCTTCTTTGCGCGCTGGGGGAATGCTCTGTGGCAGCTTTTCTGGAGCACCATTCCTGTGTATATCCTGGCGGTGTTGGTGCTCGGGGCCGCACGCGTCTGGCTATTCCCGCATGCCGACGGCGCCATCAACAATACCCTGATGTGGGTCATTGCGATGGCCGTTGCCGGTTGTCTGTTTGTGATCCCAACGGCGGCTGAAATTCCGATTGTGCAGACCATGATGTTGGCTGGCATGGGCACCGCACCGGCACTGGCATTGCTCATTACCTTACCTGCCATCAGCCTGCCGTCGCTTATCATGCTGCGTAAGTCATTCCCGGCGAAAGCGCTGTGGCTCACCGCAGGGCTGGTGGCGTTGAGTGGGGTGATTGTGGGGGGTATTGCGCTTCTGTGAAAAAAGCCCGGTGGCGCGAGTGCTCACCGGGCTTACAGTCAGGTGGGAATTACTTAATGTAAGTAAATGCGGTGGTGACGTGTTTCACGCCGCTCACCCGGCTGGCGATATCGGCCGCCGCTTTCCCTTCACGATCGGTAACCAGGCCCAGCAGGAACACTTCGCCGTTTTCGGTCGTCACTTTCACGTTGGATGATTTCACCTGGTCTGAACCCAGCAGCTGGGAACGGACTTTCGTGGTGATCCACGTGTCATTGGAGGCGGTACCAAGGCTGATTGGCTGCCCCTGACGCACTTCGTTGAAGACTTCCGCAGTGCCCTCTACGCCCATCGCGATCTGTTTCGCGCGGCTGGAGAGTTCGCTATTTGGCGCCTGGCCTGTCAGCAGCACTTTGCCCTGGTAAGCCGTCACGTTGATGCGCGCTTCTTTCTTAATTTGCTCGTCTTTCGACAGCGCACTGTTGACGCGCAGCTCCAGCGTGCCGTCATCTACCTGGGTGCCAACGGTGCGCGGATCGGTCGCTGCTTTGGTGCCGACGGCAGCGGTACCCACAACAGCCGCAGCGATACATCCCTGCAGCAGTAATGCAGACATAAGGACTGCGAGGGTCGATAAAGCCTTCATGAGAACTCCTTAATCATCCTGGTGAGGGAAAAGCGTGTTATCGATCAAATCACATAAGCAGTTCACCGTGAGCATATGCATCTCCTGAATGCGTGCGCTACGGTGAGACGGAATGCGGATTTCCACATCCTGCGGCCCCAGCAGGCCCGCCAGCTCGCCCCCGTCATAGCCGGTTAAGGCAACGATAGTCATATCGCGGGTAACGGCGGCTTCGACGGCTTTGACAATGTCACGGCTATTGCCGCGCGTGGAGATAGCCAGCAGCACATCGCCCGCATGGCCCAGGGCACGCACCTGCTTAGCGTAAATCTCGTCATGCAGACGATCGTTAGCAATCGCTGTTAAGACCACATTATCGGTATTAAGTGCAATGGCAGGTAAACTGGGGCGTTCTGTTTCAAAACGATTGATCATACTGGCAGCAAAATGCTGTGCGTTGGCAGCGGACGTGCCATTGCCACAACAGAGGATTTTGTTGCCATTGAGCAGGGACTGCACCAGCGTCATGGCGGCGCGAGAGATTGCGTCAGGGAGGGCTTCTGCCGCGGCAATCTGAGTCTGAATGCTTTCTGTGAAGCACACTTTAATTCTTTCGAGCACGTTATCCCTTTTAAATCTTAATTATGCGTCTTCGCCAAAAGCGTTTTTCAGCCATTCGATCTCGTTTCCGGTGAAGGCTAACACATCGAACCGGCAATCCACAGTATCAAAACTCCCATTATGGCGGGCAAGCCACAAGTGGGCAGTCTGTAATAATTTATGTTGTTTGGCGGGTGTCACGCTGGCGGCAGCACCGCCAAAACGGGAAGACTGTCGGTAGCGTACTTCCACAAACACAATGACCTGACCCTCTTTCATGATCAGATCGATTTCGCCGCCACGTCCGCGAACGTTAGCGGCGATAAAGCGCAGTCCCTTGCCCTCAAGCCAGCGACGCGCTTTTAATTCCCAGGCGTCGCCGGTCTCTTTACGGCTTAACTGGCCGGGACGATTTGTCCCTGCTGGTATTTGAGCCATGATAACTTCCTGTTAATCACGCAATCCTGAGTGGCCGTCAGATCGCCGGTATTGCCGTTTAGCTCAAAGCCCGGCACCTGACGCATTTGGGTAAAGTGGTTCGCCAGCGTCCAGGCATCGACGCCCATCGCGTACAGACGCGCCAGCGAGTAGTCGTTACGGACTGCGCTCAGCGCCTGCTGCATCAGGGCCGGATTGCTGCCCGCCAGCATCGGAATTTCGCTGTATTGCAGGCCGTCCATCTCCAGGCGGAAATCCGGGCCTGCGGTGCCTTGTGCGCTGCGAGAGCTGGCGTAGAGCGTGGCGCCGCTCTGGCTGCCGTTACGCATGGCGATCATCGGCTTGATGAAGGCAATCTCTTGCGGCGTAGCGACAATATAGGCCGCATCCACTTTACCGCCACCGCTAATCTGCGCGTCGGTAGGTGGGGCAGGGATGGTCAGACCGCCAATCGTCACGCTCTGCTGCTGTGGCAGGCTTGCACTCACCGGGCTGCCGTTAAGCGCAATACCCGCGCCGCCGTTAACGCCCGCGCGCAGTTCAGAGACGGAGCCGAATTTCTGCTGCAGCACGATGCCGCCGCCCAGCTTCAGCCACTCTTCGGCAAAGGCGTTGGCGACGCGATCGCCCAGCGTACTGCGAGGGATCAGCAGCAGCGGAGACTGTTTCCCTTGCTCGTGAATATGACGCGCCGCATCGCGGGCTTCATCTTCCGGAGAGAGGGCGAAATAGCAGATATTGGCGCGGTTCTGAACCTGTTCAGGCTGGTTGAGCGCCAGCACGTTCAGCGCAGTGTTGCTCTTCATCAGCTCTTCGACGTTGTTTTTCAGCAGCGGACCCACAACGATGCTGGCACCGTCCTGTTGCACCTGCGCCAGAACCTGATCGAGCGGTTGAGAACTGGTGTCGTAGATTTTCAGCTCAGCGCCCGGGTTAGCGCTGGTGGTGGCTGCGGCCTGTGGCTGGGCAGCAGGCTGAGCGGCAGGTTGTGCTGCGGGCTCAGTGGTCTGCGGTTGAGGTTGCTCCGCTGTCGCAGGCTTCGTCGCCGGTGCGGATTGTGTCTCTACCGGAGTCGCAGTCGCGGGTGCTGCGGCCGCTGGTGCTGCGGCCGCAGGTGTAGACGGTGCCGTCACCGGGTTCTGCATCGTCCCCTGCGGCGGCGTTTGTGCTGTGGTCAGGTCGCTGGTTTCCGCGGCGGAAGGGCTGACAACGTCGTTCACGTTTGCCGCCTGAGCTGCCTGCGCCGGAACAGCACTGCCGGTCACTGGCGTGGTACCGTTCTTCGCCGCTTCAAAACCTTGTTGAATGGTGCGGCCAAATACCGCCGCCTGGCCGTTCAACGGCAGAAGCAGGGCGATTTTGCTGGTGGAGGCAGGCTTAAAGTTCTGCACGTTCACCAGCTGTGTCGGCAGCATTTTCGCGCCCGGGTTTTGTGGGTAGCGCGTTTGCCAGTCGGTAATACCGGCTTTCAGCATGTTTGGATCGCTGCGGTTGTTAAACCACATCTGTTGCAGATCCAGCCACCCCTGCAACACGTTTTCATCAGCATTGATGACCAGCGCCTGCGCCTGTTCCTGGGTCATTGAGGCGAGCGCCTGCCAGGTGGAATCGATATTTTTCTGCTTGTCCGCACCGCCGAGCAGCGGCTCCTGGGCGATCAGCGCCCGTAGCAGCGTCAGGGAAGGACGTCCCTGCTCAGCGGTGATACCCGCCTGCCAGAAACGGGCCTGCTGATTTTTATCCAGTGCGCTTACGTCGATGTCGCCAAGGATCTTTTTCGCGGCGGCATAATCTTTCAGCGCGACTTTCAGCTCGGCAGAGAGCAGGCTCTGCTCAAGACGCTGGGCATCGTTAAGCTCGTGCGGAAGCTGGTTGAACAGTTCGGCGGCCTGCTGGGTTTTGCCCTCTTTCAGCAGTGCACGAATGGCGAGTAATTGCCAGTTGATCCTGGTATCATTTGAGCTTTGCGACATTTGTTGCAGATAAAAGCCAGAATCAGCCTGAGCGGATCCCTGCAGATGGGCCGTGCTCTGGTCAGGTGCCTGGGTGCCACAGCCTGCAAAGATCAGGGCTGCCAGCAGAAGCGGCACGCTGCGCGTGGCTTTTTTTCGAAGAAACGTTAACGGTACCATACTGTATCCAGTGATTTTTTTTACGCAATGCTCAATATTAAATCGGCAATACGGACGAAACAATGAAACAACACGAAACGGCAGAGAATTCTCAAGGCCAGCTTTATATTGTACCTACTCCTATCGGGAATTTGTCTGATATTACCCAACGTGCGCTGACCGTATTGCAAGCTGTTGATTTAATTGCCGCTGAAGATACCCGGCATACCGGTTTATTGCTGCAACACTTTGCGATTAACGCTCGTCTCTTCGCCCTGCACGATCATAATGAGCAGCAAAAAGCAGAAACGCTGGTGGCGAAGCTCAAAGAGGGGCAGAACATTGCGCTCGTCTCTGACGCCGGTACGCCGCTGATTAACGACCCGGGCTACCATCTGGTGCGTACCTGCCGTGAAGCCGGGATCCGGGTGGTCCCACTGCCGGGACCGTGTGCTGCGATTGCTGCGTTGAGCGCAGCGGGCCTGCCGTCCGATCGTTTCTGCTATGAAGGTTTCCTGCCCGCCAAATCCAAAGGCCGCCGTGACGTGTTAAAAGAGTTGGAAGCTGAACCGCGTACGCTGATTTTCTACGAATCCACGCATCGCCTGCTGGAAAGCCTGGAAGATATGGTGACCGTCTGGGGAGAGAGCCGCTACGTGGTGCTGGCGCGCGAGCTGACCAAAACCTGGGAAACCATTCACGGCGCGCCGGTCGGCGAACTGCTGGCGTGGGTAAAAGAGGACGAAAACCGTCGCAAGGGTGAGATGGTGCTGATTGTCGAAGGGCATAAAGCGGAGGAGGACGCACTGCCTGCCGATGCGCTGCGTACTCTGGCACTGCTACAGGCTGAATTGCCGCTTAAGAAAGCAGCAGCACTGGCGGCAGAAATCCACGGCGTGAAGAAGAATGCGCTCTATAAATATGCGCTGGAGCAGCAGGGGGAGTAAGCCCCTGCGTGCTTATTTTGCCGGGTGACGGCTGCGCCTTACCCGGCCTACGATTAGTGAACAGGCATCGCCTCAAATACCAGCGTTTCCAGCGGTTTGAGGGTAATCACCACCGCGTTTTTATACTCTGCCGGTATCGTGGCGTTACTGCCATAGACCGCTTTCAGGCTAAACGGCGTCGCATCTCCGGTCGGGATTTCGAAATCTTTCGTCAAATCCAGATAATAGCTTTGCGGCTTATCCGACGGGTTTCGTAATCCAAAAATGGCTTTGTCTTTATTCCACGACGCCCAGCCGTAGATCTCAAGCGCCGTTGGGTCTCCGCCAATCCAGTGGGTATCCACCAGCACACTGGCGTTATCCCGGGACCATTTGGCAGCCTGCGCCAGGGTATCCCACTTCGCCTTGTTGAGCATTGAAGGGGTGATATACAGCTCCTGCAACTGGGTGCCGGTGGCGAAGTAGCTCCAGACCTGGTCAGCAAAATCGCTGTCCGTTTGCACCTTCTCCAGACCGTAATACGCATTCTCCGCGCTGACGATCCCGTGATACATCAGGGAGTTCAGCGGGAATAGCGGACCTTTACGCACAATAGAGCGATACGTCTCCGCATCGCGATAGGTCATCCACTGCTGCACCGGTGTGCCGGGGCCGTACAGGTTGATGTCGTCTCCCTGACGCCAGATGGAATCGGCGTAGAACAGCCAGGATGGGCTGGCATTGGTACCGGTCGTCAGGTTAATAAACAGATTCGGATTGGCGCTGCGCATGTTATGCAGCAGTGCAATAGAGGCGTCAAAATCCGAGGCGAACGGGCTGCCCTTAATATGCGAATTGGCATTACCCATCCCGTCGAGCTTGAACGAGGTAATGTGCTCGTTTTTGATAAGCTTAACGATCTGCTCATTAAAATTTTTAAAATAATTCGGGCCTGACAGCGCCAGCTTCCCGTCTACCGTTTCGAAACCGTACTCTTTTGCATGCGAGACGCGCGTATCGCGCGGTTTGTTATATCCGCCCCATGGCGAGAGCCACAGGCCAACAGAGCTGTGCAGGCTGTCTGCTTTCTCCCGTACCTTGCCAAAACCTTTGCTGAAAGCCGGGCCGAACAGCCATCGCCCGGTAAGGTCATCCCAGCCATCGTCAAGCAGGAAAGCATCCAGCGCGACACCCCGCCCGGCAATAAACTCCTTGTTCCATTCGTCCATCCGCCCCAGCACATCCTGCTCGGAGTAAGGTGTAAAGAAGCCGATATCCATCCAGCTGTTGTAGTGTAAGTAAGGTTTATACGGACGCGGACGCACGGCATCGATAAACTGGTTTACGCTACGGCGCAGTTGGCTGGTCTCCGGGAAGGTACCGAAGTAGGTGGTGTAGCTGACCGGTGTTGCCGGCTGAATGGGGGTTTTCAGCTCCACATTGAGGTTAGTCGTCGCTTCATAGGCGTACGTGTTAACGATGGGTTTATCCGGCAGGATAAAGAACGAGTCTGCGATAATCGGCGAGCTGTTAATTGCCCCATCTACGTAAGGTGCCTGAGCCTGCTTTTTGGTCGGGAAGAAGGTGATTTTCGCCACATCCCGTGGCTGCCCGACGGCGGCGATGGTGTAGTCGATGCTGGCGTATTTGCCCTTCACCAGGTTCAACTTCACCGTCACGTTAAAGTCAGGATGGGTGAAGTCGACGACAATTCCACTGTCCTGTTTTTCGACATGTTTGACCTTAAAATCCGCCGTGTGAATTTTAGTCTCGTCCGGCAGCGTCAGAAAGAACAGCTCCTGCGGCTTCAGCGGATGATTAGCCCTGGTGTCCTTCACCACGACCGTCGAGTTCGCGTCATCAAATGACAGGGCAATGTTGTCGTTATTAAGGGAGTAATTCGCTGCTATCGCGCTATGGGAAACACACAGGGCAAGCATGGATAGGGTGAGGATTTTTTTCATCAGGGTAAGATCCTTTTTCATCAGGCTTCTGCCGGAAGCAGCAAGCGGTTTGCCGAGCCACACACGGTAATTTTGCTTCTGACCACCTCTTTCATGGCATCCATTCCGACCCGCATATAAAAACGCGGATCGTTACCCTGCGGGTTTTCAGCAAACCAGGCTTTCACTGCGTCAGAGAAGGCGATTTTCAGCTCGGTCGCCACGTTGACTTTGCACACACCCAGCGCGATGGTGCGACGTACATCCTCATCCGGCACATCGCTCGCGCCATGCAGCACCAGCGGCACGGTGACCACTTCGCGGATCTCGGCCAGGCGCTGAAAGTCAATTTTAGGGCGTTTGGTATACAGGCCATGTGCGGTGCCGATGGCGACGGCGAGGCTATCGACGCCGGTCAGTTCGACAAAGCGTTTCGCTTCCTGCGGGTCGGTGAGAAATGCACTCTCCGCGTCGACGCTCATGTCATCTTCCACGCCGCCCAGACGGCCCAGCTCAGCCTCGACGCTACAGTCGTTGAGGTGGCAGAAATCGACTACCGATTTCACCAGCTTCACGTTTTGTTCAAACGGATAGTGGCTGCCGTCGATCATCGCGCTACGCACGCCAGCGTTAACCTTGCGACGAATATCGTCGAGGGATTCGTGATGATCGAGATGCAGCGCCAGCGGCATGTCGTAAGTTAATGAATATGCGCTGCACAGGGCGTAGATCTCTTCCAGGGCAATATGTTTGAACGTGCCCGGCGTGCCTGCGAGGATCACTGGCGATCGCATCTCGCTACACACTTCGAGGATCGCCTGGATCGTCTCTGCGTTGTGGATGTTAAACGCCGGTACGGCGTAGCCTTTTGCCTGTGCGTCCTGCAGAAGATATTTCGTTGAGATAATGCTCATGATGCGATCCTCTTAAGCCTGCCACGGGTGAATAACAACGCCCTGTACCACGCGGTTGACCGTGCCGCTGGCGGATGGCGTATCGGGTGTATTGCCCACGCTGAGGGACTGGGACAGCGCAAATACCTGGGCGTACATCAGGAAGCAGAACGCCTGTTCCATATCAATAAACGGGCGTGAAGGCGGCAGCAGGATGTGCGGGCCCGCTTCAATCACCGGATCGTTTTCAGCGGCGATGGCGACAACGCGCAGGGCCTGGCGATCGCGACGCAATTCGGCCAGAAGATCCAGATCGTACTGACGCGTATACGGATGGCTGGAGATAAACACCACCACCAGCGTTTCGTTATCTACCAGCGACTTAGGCCCGTGACGGAACCCCGTTGGGGAATCGTAGAATGCCGCCAGCTTGCCCGCGGTCAGTTCCAGTACCTTCAGCGCCGATTCGCGCGCCGCCCCCTGCAGGCCACCGCTTCCCAGGTAGACGATCCGTTTCCAGGGCTCGTTACCAAATACGCCATGGCGGAAATCACCAAGTGAGGTGAGGATCGCCTGACAGCGATCGGCCACGTCGCGGAAGGTGTTGCTGTTGATCGTCTCTGGCGCGAATACGGCCAGGCAGCTTGCCATCATGGTGGTGATACTGCTGGTCATCGCGAAACCGCGATCGTGCGTTTCGGCAGGCATCAGCAGGGCACAGGCGTTATCACTGTCGATAGCGCTCTGATACAGGTTTCCCGCCTCGTTACAGGTGATCGACAGGTGGTAGCACTCCGGCACGAACTGATTGGCCAGCTCAACGGCGGCGACGCTCTCAGGGCTGTTACCGGAACGGGCAAAAGAGATCAGCAGCAGCGGATGTGCAGGGCTGAAGTAATCCATCGGGTTTGTGACCAGATCGGTTGTCGGAACGGCGCAGATGTTTTTCCCGGTGTGGCCCGCAAGCCATGGCGCAATGATATCGCCTATAAACGCGGACGTGCCCGCGCCGGTCAGTACGATCCGCAGATCGTGCTTACGCAGCAGTGGCGTCAGGAAACTGTCAATTGAGGAGCGCAAATTATCGATGTTGTGGAGCGAGCGGATCCAGCTGGCAGGCTGCTGGCGAATCTCTTCTTCGGTCCAGGTGCCGGTGGTGGCGGTGGGAGTGATCTGTGGCATAACTCAGTCCTTAGTCGTGTGAATTCCACATCAGACGCTGGCAAATGTGTCGCTATCTTTCGTTTCGTTTCACTTGTTCACTTAAGCAGTTAAATAAAATCTATAGAAAAGAAATCGAAAGTTCAATGAAAGAAAAGAAATAAAACGAAAAGTGTGATCGCGAAAGGAAAGGGTAAACTTAAGGAAAGGAAAAGAAAGGCCTTACGGTTTGGCGCCGTAAAGCCAAAAGGAGACACAATAAAAGGGCTAAAGGGGGAGAGCCTGGCCCTGAATCCAGATCTGCTGAAGGTGTAAACCGTCATCCAGCGCAATAATATTGGCGCGTTTCCTTGGCGCTAAGGAGCCAAGCTGATGATCAATGCCCAGCAGGCGGGCAGGATGCAGCGAAGCCATATGAATAGCCTCTTCTGCTGTCACACCCGCATGTTCCACCATATGCCTGACGGCGGCATCCAGCGACAGCGTGCTTCCCGCCAGCCCGCCGGAGGCGGTTTTCACTACGCCGTGGTGCATTGTGACCTCTTCGCCACAGAGCATATACCGCCCGTCCGGCATACCTGCCGCCTGCATGGCATCGGTAATCAGCACCACGCGGTCCTTCGCACAGCAGCTGCATATACGCATGGCGCCCGGATGAACATGATGACCGTCGGCAATAAGCTCCAGCCACGCCCGTTTGTCCGTCAGCCCGGCACCGACCATACCCGGCGCTCTGTGATGCAGCCCCGTCATACCGTTAAAGCAGTGCACCAGTCCGTCTGCACCGGCGTCAAAGGCGGCGAGGGTTTGCTCGTACGTGGCGCCACTGTGGCCCAGCATCACACGGATACCCCGCTGCTTCAGGTGGCGAATGGCCTGTAGCGCGCCGGGCTTTTCCGGTGCCAGTGCCACCACCTTCAGTGTGTTGTGCGATACCGCAATCAACGCGTCCAGCTCGGCGATATCCAGTTCACGAAACAGTGCAGGCGGATGCGCCCCTTTGTTCTGCGGCGTAAAGTACGGGCCCTCCAGATAGCTGCCCAGAATCTGCGCGCCAGGGCCGCCTGACTGACAGCGTCGGGCGATCCGCGTGAGTGCGCCGTGAATCGCCTCCAGCGGCGCGGTGACCGTTGTGGGCAAAAATGCCCCGACGCCTTCACGTGCTTTATGAAGAGCCAAAACGTTCAGCGCATCGGGGGCGTCATCCATCACATCCACGCCCATGCCACCATGAACGTGAATATCGATGTACGCCGGACAAAGCTGCCCGGCATCGCGGGCGTTAACCCCCGCCGGGACAGGTTCAATCGCCGTGATAACGCCGTTCTCGATACGAAGCTGGTGGTCATCCAGCCAGCCCTGTTCGGTCAGTACCCGCCGCGCGCGCAGTAGCTGACTCATATCCCTTCCTCAGCGGGCGCTTCCTCGCGACAGCGGCCAAGCTCATCTACCAGGCTCGTCAGACCGCGGTGACCACACTCCAGCGCCTGCCGACGAAACGCTTCGCTGCTCAGACCCTCACGTTCGAGCACCATCTCCAGCAGCAATTGCAGGTTGGTGCCGGTGATCACTTCGCTGCCCGGTCTTTTCATAGCGAGCGTAGAAGCAACGCGAAACGGCGTCCCGCCCAGCAGATCGGTAAGGAACACAATATCGTGCCGGGCATCGAGCTCGCTCACCGCCTGCTCAAGCTGCGCGGTCAGCCGCGCGGTGGTGGAGGTTTCCGGAAAATCGATGGCGATAAACTGCGGCTGCTCGCCGAGGATTTGCTTCATAGCCTGCTCAAGCCCGCTGGCAAATCCACCGTGACCCGTCAAAATAATGCCTAACATCGCAACCTCTTTGTTTTTACAGGAAGTGACAGAATTTACCGACAACACCCAGCACCACGGTGATACCAATCAGCCGCAGCGGGCTCCAGCCACGACGCACTAACCAGAACATGGTCAGGGTGTAGACCAGCGGCAGAAACGCAGGCATTAGCTTATCGATAACGTCAGCCTGCAGTTTAACGACCGCATCCCCGGCTTTGATTTCGAGTGTGGTATTGAGACGAACATAGGTTGCCACCAGCGCACCGATTACCGTCATCCCGACGATGGAAGCCGCATGGCCGACCTTTTTAGTATTGGCTTTGATCAACGGAATGGCTGCGACGCCCATCCGGTAAGCGTAATGCGCCAGGCCAAAACGCAGGCCGAGATGCACCACGTTAAACAGCACGATAAACACCACCGCACCCAGAATCGAACCTTGCAGCGCCAGGCTGGCACCAATACCGCCGCAGATAGGCAACAGGGTCAGCCAGAACATGGCGTCACCAATGCCGCCAAGCGGGGCACCGACGGCAATTTTGGTGCTCTGAATACTGTTTACATCCTGTTTGGAGCGTTCCATCGCCAGAATAATGCCAATAACAAAGGTCACCAGGAACGGGTGGGTATTAAAGAACCCCATGTGACCTTTCATGGCGCGTGCCAGATCGCGCTTGTTGGTATGGATCTTTTTCAACGCAGGCAGTAACCCATAAAGCCAGCCGGAGGCCTGCATACGTTCATAGTTGAATGAGGCCTGCAGCAGCATAGAACGCCAGGCGACGCGGTTGATGTCCTTTTTGGTCAGTTCGGCACCGATGCTCTGGTCTTCGTAGACGTTTTCATTGACGCCGGTCAGCAGCGTCTCTTCGCTTTCAGACACGCCCGGTAATGTTGTGTGATTAGATGCCATCTTCGAATTCCTCTTTCTGGGCTGCAGGTGCCACCGGTTCAGGTGATTTACGCATCAGGTCTATCAAAGCCATGGCCAGCGCGGCAGCGGCAATCGCCAGAACCGGAAGCTTGAGCCAGGCCGCAGCGACAAAACCGATAATGAAGTAGGGGATGTAGACGTTTTTCATCATGATTTTGAGCAGCACGGCAAAGCCAATGGCAGGCATGATGCCGCCCGCGACGCCAAGGCCATCAATCAGGCGCTCCGGCAGCACATCAATGGCGGTTTTCGCGTGCTCCGCACCAAAGTAAATGGGCAGAAATGCGCACAAGAAATAGAAGAGGCCAAGTGCCAGCAGAGCCAGATAGTTAACCCGTTCAATGCCGTTGGTATCTGCATTAGCCGCCATGCGATCGCAGCGGGACATCACGCCGGACATTACCGAGAAGAGGAAAGTAATTCCCATCTGTACCGCGACGGCAAACGGCACGGCGACCCCGACGGCGACATCCGGTTTCACGCCTGTGGTGATGGCAAACGTGGTCCCGACGATGGTGCCGATAATGACGTTTGGCGGCTGTGCGCCCGCGAGCGGTGCCAGACCCATCCAGACCAGCTCTAACGTCCCGCCGGTTAAAATCCCGGTGTGCAGATCGCCAAGGATCAGGCCAACCAGCGGCCCGAGTACGACCGGACGGTGCATGTGTGTTAAGCCATTAAACATATCCAGACCCGCGATAAAGGCGAGAAGCCCCAGCGCGAAAGCCTGCAACAGACTGATTTCCATTGTGAATCCCTCAAAGCAGTTTAAAGAGATCCAAAGCAGTCTCTGTTGGAACGCCCTGAACGAAGCATTCCACCCCGGCCGCTTTCAGGCCGTTGAAGGCGGCTATGTCGTCCGCGTCTACAGATACCGTTTTGGCAATTTGTTGTTTGCCACTGGCGTAGTGCATGTTTCCTACGTTGATACGGGTGATGGGCACGCCCCCCTCAACCAGCTTCAGAAAATCAGCGGGAGATTTACAGACCAGCAGAATTTTCTGGCGATCAGCGGCGCGATGAATGTTGTCGATCACTTTTTGCAATGACCAGAAACGCACGGCGATCCCCTCCGCGAGCACCATTTCCATCAGGTTCTGTTGAACCGGATCCTCTGCCACCTCGTCATTCGCGACCAGTACCAGGTTCGCCCCCGCGAACCCCACCCATTGCACGCCCACCTGACCGTGGATCAGACGTTCATCAATTCGGCATAAGACAATGTTTGGCATAGCTTTTTCCTCTTTTTAATTATGCATGCTGAGTCGTTACGCCTTCGCAGGCGGCGTGGTACTGCTGAAGTATGTCCTGAATGTGGTTGATGATGAGTTCTCGCGGCGTTGACTTGAGAGCCCCCTCGCGAACTTTGCTGTACTGCAACGGCAAATACTGGCTAATCAGCGGCAACGGTAGCGGTTCGTCCGCCAGGTTACGCACCAAACGTTCAAAGGCATCGTCAATCTGGCTGTCCGGCCAGTAGTAGCGTACGCGGTCAGAGTAGCTGTAGCCACGCGCCAGGCGGCGTGCGTTGCTGTCGCCATGGTAGTGGCTTTGCCAGTATTCCGGCCGATCGAGCATCACGTTTTCCAGCACGTGACGCAGGCCCGAGCTGGCTTTCGCTGGCAGCAGCTCTTCTTCTATGGCAGCCAGCGCAAAGAGTGCCTCACGCAGAGCGAAGGTAAGGGCCGGGCCGACTTTTAAAATGGCGAAGTGATCCTTTACCAGCTGGCGAAGCGCCTGTGGCGTCTGGTAGTCGGTAGAGTGCGCTTCAAAAACCAGCGTATCGTAGGCTTCAACCATGGTGCTCAGGGCATGGGCTTTTTGCGGCTGGTAGTCACAGACGTGCGCATGGTCGAACTCCACGCCAGGCTGAACCACCAGGCCAATAATGCGTGGCCAGATGTCACCTAACCCTTCCTTTTCGAACGCATGACGATGCGCCTCAAGCGTCGCGCGAGCCGCGTCCGGCGTGGTGACTTCAAGCTCGGTAAGCGTTTCGTGTGCGCCACCCGGCACAGGGACTTCAGTGCCAATGACATAGACCAGATCGGATTCACCAGACTGTTCACGGCAGGTCTGTTCGGCGACTTTCGCCAGACGTGCCGCGCGTTCGGCGACGATCGCGTCGGTCAAAGGAACCGGATCATCCTCGCAGGACATACTGCAGTCGAGGTGGATCTTTTTGAACCCGGCTGCGACATAGCTTTTGATAAGATCGTCAGCATTGGCCATCGCTTGCTGCGCGGGCAGGTGTTGCCAGCGGTTTGGCCCTAAGTGGTCGCCGCCGAGGATCAACTGTGACGCGGGGAAGCCAAGAGAGTCCGCCAGTTTGCGGACGAACCCGTAAAAGTCGGCGGGCGTCATGCCGGTGTAACCGCCAAACTGATCGACCTGGTTTGAGGTGGCTTCAATCAGCAGCGGCGTTTGTTGCGAATGGGCGTAACGAATTGCAGCTTCAAGTACTAATGGATGTGCGGAACAGACGGCATAAATCCCGTTTGTATTCCCCCGTTTATGTTGTTCCACCATATCAGTCAGATGTTTCACTTTCCTCTCCATTTCGGATGGTGATGGTATTCATCTTTCGTTTTGTTTCATTTGATACTGCATTATGGTGGTATAAAAATAAAACGAAAGATAATAGTTTTCCGATCTGTTTCACAAAAGAAACGCAATGAAAGGTTTCAGCGTCGGGAAGGGGAGGGTAAGAACGGTAGATGGGGCTTGCATTCCCCTAAAAGAAAGGCCTTAATAGGCAAAACGAAATGAAACGAAAGTTTATTTATAAAGGATCGCGTATGAGCAGCACTGATTCCTCCGCGGAAAAGCGCATCACCGGCACCAGTGAAAGGCGAGAGCAGATCATTCAGCGGTTGCGGGCGCAGGGAAGCGTACAGGTTAACGATCTTTCCCATTTATACGGCGTGTCGACGGTCACGATCCGCAACGATCTGGCTTTTCTGGAGAAGCAAGGTATCGCCGTTCGCGCCTATGGCGGCGCGTTGATTTGCGAAGGCAATGTGCCGGGCGTTGAACCCTCCGTTGAAGATAAAAGCTCGCTGAATACTGCCGTGAAGCGCAGCATCGCGAAGGTTGCCGCAGAACTGGTAAAGCCAGGGCATCGCATCATTCTGGATTCGGGTACCACAACGTTTGAAATTGCCCGAATGCTGCGCCAGCACACGGATGTGATTGCCATGACCAATGGCATGAACGTCGCGAACGCTTTGCTGGAAGCGGAAGGAGTGGAACTGCTGATGACAGGCGGGCATCTGCGCCGTCAGTCGCAATCCTTCTATGGCGACCAGGCGGAGCAGTCATTACAGAATTATCACTTCGATCTTTTGTTCCTGGGCGTTGATGCCATCGATCTTGATCGCGGTGTGAGCACGCACAACGAAGACGAGGCGCGCCTCAACCGCCGGATGTGCGAAGTGGCAGAGCGTATTATTGTCGTGACCGACTCCAGCAAATTTAACCGCTCGAGCCTGCATAAAATCATTGATACACAACGGATTGATATGATTATTGTCGACGAAGGCATTCCGGCGGAGAGCCTGGATGGGTTGCGTAAAAGCGGGATCGATGTGGTGTTGGTGAAAGGGTAGTTTCTCCCCTCACCCTGCCCTCTCCCCACAGGGGAGAGGGTAAAAACCGCACCGAGCAGTCCCCTCTCCCCTGTGGGGAGAGGGTTAGGGTGAGGGGCTATCACGTCACCGGCGCCGGGTTAAACACCGCCAGCTGATTGTGCAGCCCCCACTGGTCCGAGAAGGTTTTCTTCCTGCCGCTCGCCACATCCAGAATAAAGTGGAACAGCTTCCAGCCTACCTCTTCTATGCTCTCTTCCCCGGTGGCGATGGTGCCTGCGTTAATGTCCATTAGGTCAAACCAGCGGTTAGCCAGCTCAGTGCGGGTCGCCATTTTAATCACAGGCACCGCCATCAGGCCGTACGGCGTACCGCGTCCGGTGGTAAAAACCTGCACCGTAATACCGGAAGCCACCTGCTGGGTGCCGCAAACAAAGTCACTGGCCGGGGTTGCCGCGTAGATCAGGCCGCGTTTCGTTGGACGCTGGCCCGGCGAGAGGACTTCTACAATGGCACTTTGACCGGATTTGGCGATAGAGCCGAGCGCTTTTTCCACCACGTTCGCCAGGCCCCCTTTTTTGTTCCCCGGAGAGGGGTTGGCGCTGCGGTCGGTTTTTCCCATATTGAGGTAGTTATCGTACCAGGCCATCTCTTCGAGCAGGCGTTTGCCCACCTCTTCGTTGATGGCGCGCGGCGTGAGCAGATGAATGGCATCTCGCACTTCTGTCACTTCAGAGAACATCACCGTGGCCCCGCAGCGAACAAACAGGTCGGAGGCATAACCCACCGCCGGGTTGGCGGTCACGCCGGAAAACGCATCGCTGCCGCCACATTGTGTACCAATCACCAGCTCGGAAGCCGGGCAGGTCTCACGTTGACGCGTATTGAGTTTAGCCAGATGACGCTCTGCAACCTGAAGGATATCGTCAACCATCGAACGGAAACCAACGTGGCGTTCGTCCTGCAGACGTACAATGCTGGCCTCGTAGGCCGGGATGGCTTTTACATCCTCGGTGCCCTGCAGCAGACGCTCAGGCTGTAGTTTTTCACAACCCAGGCCTATCACCATCACTTCGCCACCAAAGTTCGGGTTCAGGGCGATATTGTGGATAGTTCGGATTGGCACCACGGCCGCAGGGGCATTGATCGCCACGCCGCAGCCGTAAAGGTGATTCAGCCCCACCACGCCATCAACGTTCGGGTACTTTGGCAGCAGATCGCGCTCAATGAGTTTCACCACGTAATCCACCACGCCTGCCACACAGTGAACGCTGGTGGTAATGCCGAGCAGATTCTTGGTTCCAACGCTGCCGTCTGCGTTGCGATAGCCTTCAAAGGTGTACCCTTCCAGCGGTGGCAGCGGCTCCGGGACGCGGGTTGCCAGCGGCAGGGTGTTCAACGGTGGGGCTTCTGGCAGCTCAACCAGAGACTCATCAATCCAGCTGCCTTGCGGAATGGCACGGACGGCATAGCCAATGACTTCACCATAACGCACGATTTCACCCTGGGCCGGGATATCCACCAGCGCCACTTTATGCCCCTGCGGAATATGTTCAATCAGCTCCAGGCCATCCGGGAAGCGGGTTCCGGCTTTTAAGCCATTGTCGTTCACAATAATTGCCACATTATCCGTGTCGTGAACTTTTATATAGAACGCCGTCGGCAACGCTTGTCGAATTTCAATGTCGGCCATTGTTCAATATTCTCCAGCAAAGAATCTGATAATTAATACAGCCAATTTTCTTATGGCAAAAATAAAAACGCAGCTTGCGAAAATAGAGCATGTCAGGAGACAGAGCGTGAGAATGTGATCGCGATCGCTCCCGAACCAGTAATGGCTGATTCTGTGCATCAGCGCCCAGTGGTTTGTGCATATGCTCAAAATATTATTGAAACAGAGCGTAACACTTGAGCATTAAAACAATGTGCTACCGGGAAGTGGCGATTATACTGAATGACGATTTTATCACGCCGAAATAGAGAATAAATATAACGCTGGTAATAAATATACTGACCAGGGCTGCGGAATTAAAAAGGTAAATACGATGAATAACGCTATCTTCCCAAATAAATTTAAAGCGGCGCTTGCGGCGCACCAGATTCAAATTGGATGCTGGTCCGCACTGGCAAACCCAATCAGCACCGAAGTGCTGGGTCTGGCGGGGTTCGACTGGCTGGTGCTTGATGGCGAGCATGCACCGAACGATATCAGCACCTTTATTCCGCAGCTGATGGCGCTCAAAGGCAGCCAGAGCGCGCCGGTGGTCCGCGTCCCCACGAACGAGCCGGTGATCATCAAGCGCCTGCTGGATATCGGCTTCTACAACTTCCTGATCCCGTTTGTTGAAACGCAGGAGGAGGCGGCACAGGCCGTGGCGTCAACACGCTATCCGCCGGAAGGGATCCGCGGCGTCTCCGTTTCGCATCGCGCCAACATGTTTGGCACCGTACCGGACTACTTTGCGCAGTCCAACAGCAACATCACCATTCTGGTACAGATTGAGAGTCAGCAGGGTGTCGATAACGTGGATGCCATCGCCGCCACCGAGGGCGTGGACGGCATTTTCGTCGGCCCAAGCGATCTGGCGGCCGCGTTTGGGCACCTGGGCAATGCGGGTCACCCGGATGTGCAGCGCGCCATTCAGCACATCTTTGCCCGCGCCAAAGCGCACGGCAAACCGTGTGGCATTCTGGCGCCGGTTGAAGCAGACGCACGCCGCTATCTGGAGTGGGGCGCGACCTTCGTTGCCGTCGGCAGCGACCTCGGCGTATTCCGTTCTGCGACGCAGAAATTAGCGGACGCTTTTAAAAAATAACCATCTTGAGGAAAACAGATTATGACGCTGAAAGTGGGTTTTATTGGCCTCGGCATTATGGGCAAACCAATGAGTAAAAACCTCATCAAAGCAGGATACTCCCTGGTGGTTTCAGACCATAATTCGCAGGCCGTGGCCGAAGTGATGGCGGCTGGCGCAGAAACCGCCACCACAGCCAAAGCCATTGCAGAGCAGTGCGATGTCATTATCACCATGCTGCCAAACTCTCCCCATGTAAAAGAGGTCGCGCTGGGTGAGAACGGCATTATCGACGGCGCGAAGCCGGGCCTGGTGTTGATCGACATGAGCTCCATCGCACCGCTGGCCAGTCGGGAAATCAGCGAGGCGTTGAAAGCGAAAGGCGTCGAGATGCTCGATGCCCCGGTGAGCGGCGGTGAACCGAAAGCCATCGACGGCACGTTGTCGGTCATGGTCGGCGGCGATAAGGCGATTTTCGACAAATACTACGATCTGATGAAAGCGATGGCCGGTTCCGTGGTGCACACCGGGGAGATTGGCGCGGGTAACGTAACCAAGCTGGCAAACCAGGTGATTGTGGCGCTCAATATTGCCGCCATGTCGGAGGCGCTCACTCTGGCCACCAAAGCGGGCGTCAACCCGGATCTGGTTTACCAGGCGATCCGCGGTGGGCTGGCGGGTAGCACGGTGCTGGACGCTAAAGCGCCGATGGTGATGGATCGTAACTTCAAACCCGGTTTCCGTATCGACCTGCACATTAAAGATCTGGCTAACGCGCTGGACACTTCACACGGCGTAGGGGCCCAACTGCCGCTGACCGCCGCCGTCATGGAGATGATGCAGGCGCTACGTGCCGATGGCCTGGGCACCGCTGACCACAGTGCCATTGCGTGCTACTACGAAAAACTGGCGAAGGTGGAAGTCTCCCGTTAATTTCGGCTTCCCTACAACCAAGGGTGACAGCGGCGTGCAAACCCACTATACTGCGCGCCGAAGCTGACCAGACAGTCGCCGCTTCGTCGTCGTCCACCTTCGGGTGGAGACGGGCGGAGGGGAGGAAAGTCCGGGCTCCATAGGGCAGGGTGCCAGGTAACGCCTGGGGGGGAAACCCACGACCAGTGCAACAGAGAGCAAACCGCCGATGGCCCACGCAAGTGGGATCAGGTAAGGGTGAAAGGGTGCGGTAAGAGCGCACCGCGCGGCTGGTAACAGTCCGTGGCACGGTAAACTCCACCCGGAGCAAGGCCAAATAGGGGTTCACATGGTACGGCCCGTACTGAACCCGGGTAGGCTGCTTGAGCCAGTGAGCGATTGCTGGCCTAGATGAATGACTGTCCACGACAGAACCCGGCTTATCGGTCAGCTTCAACTTCTTACAAAACCCCGCTTCGGCGGGGTTTTTGCTTAATGGGTATGTACGCAGGTTAAGCGCAGCGCCACCCGGCAACCTCCCAAACGACACCAATTCTCATATTTGCGACATTAAGCACATTTCACTGTTTTCTCCATTCATTTCCGCTCTGATGTCTAATCCCGATCGTTATCACAAAATTTACCGCTAAAAAATCCTGAATTCTGAGTGTGATTAATTTGTTATGAATGTTAACTGGATGATCCCGAATGTTTTCTTATTTGATATGTATATTTTGAAATTAAAAACATTCACCCTAAGAATGTGTGACGTATTCCACTCTTTCCCGAACCTCTGTCAAATTACGCCCGTAAATTTCAAAAAACTGAAAGAATGTTTCACATGAATAATGGTTATTTATTGTTCTTTAATTGCCTGAAAGATAGTCTTTATTGATTTTTTAAACGCAGAAAAATTTATCCGGGTTATCGCCATAAAATAAATTTATTACCGCCATTTTTGTTGATCAATATCAGCGTAATAGCGTATTTGGATGGTTGTATTTTATTGATTTAAAAGGTTTTTAATGGGGTTGGATAGTTCCTGGTAAGGGTGCGAAAAGGCAAATTGTGAGTAACAGCACATACCCCCTGAAACAATATTGAGTAGAATCCACCCCGTCATAGGGAAATAAGCGCAGAATATTATGAACACTATTATTCTACCGAAAACACAGCACCTCGTGGTATTTCAGGAAGTCATTAAAAGTGGCTCCATAGGTTCTGCAGCAAGACAACTGGGTCTGACGCAACCCGCCGTCAGCAAAATTATCAGTGACATCGAATCTTACTTCGGTGTGGAAGTGATGGTGCGTAAAAACACGGGCGTAAAACTGACGGCGGCGGGCCAGGTTTTGCTCTCGTACTCAGAGTCGATCACCCGTGAGATGAAAAACATGGTGAGCGAGATTAACAGCCTCAGTTTCAGCACCGTCATGGACGTCTCGTTTGGTTATCCGTCGCTGATTGGCTTCACGTTCCTCTCTGAAATGATCAAAAAATTCAAGGAAGTGTTCCCGAAAGCGCGGGTCTCCATGTATGAAGCACAGCTCTCTTCTTTCCTTCCCGCCATTCGTGACGGGCGGCTGGACTTTGCCATCGGCACGCTGAGTGATGAAATGCTGCTGCAGGATCTGCATGTCGAACCGCTGTTCGAGTCTGAATTTGTGCTGGTGGCCAGCAAATCACGAACGTGCACCGCCCCGACGACACTGGCATCGCTCACCCATGAGCAGTGGGTGATGCCGCAAACCGACATGGGCTACTACAAAGAACTTCTGACCACCCTGCAAGACAACCACATCAGTATTGAAAACATCGTCCAGACCGATTCCGTCGTCACCATTTATAACCTTGTCCTCAATGCCGACTACCTGACGGTGATCCCCCGCGACATGATTGCGCCGTTCGGTTCAGACCAGTTTATTGTGCTACCAGTGGAAGATGAATTACCGGTAGCACGCTATGCCGCCGTGTGGTCAAAAAATTACAGAATTAAAAAATCAGCGTCAGTGTTAGTTGAGCTGGCGAAACAATATGCGTCACTGACCAGTGAACGACGACGATGAATAATTAATTTCCAAATAAGTACTGCCTGTTTTTGAAAAACACCCCAGAGCTTATTTTAGCTGTGCTCTGATACCCTGACTTTGCCCGAAAAGAATGAATTATTATAACGAGGATATTATGCATATTACCTACGATCTCCCGGTAACCATTGAAGATATTCAGGACGCCAGAAAACGACTGGCAGGAAAGATATATAAAACCGGCATGCCGCGCTCGAATTATCTCAGCGAACGCTGTAAGGGTGAAATCTTTCTGAAGTTTGAAAATATGCAGCGTACCGGCTCCTTCAAAATTCGCGGCGCGTTCAATAAATTAAGCTCGCTGACCGATGCTGAAAGACGAAAAGGGGTTGTGGCCTGCTCTGCGGGAAACCATGCGCAGGGCGTCTCCCTTTCCTGTGCCATGCTCGGCATTGACGGCAAAGTGGTGATGCCGATAGGCGCGCCAAAATCTAAAGTTGCCGCCACGCGTGACTACTCGGCGGAAGTGGTGCTGCACGGCGAGAACTTCAACGACACAATCGCCAAAGTGAGCGAAATCGTTGAGATGGAAGGGCGTATTTTTATCCCGCCTTACGATGACCCGAAAGTGATCGCCGGCCAGGGCACGATCGGCCTCGAAATTCTCGAAGATTTATACGATGTGGATAACGTCATTGTGCCCATCGGCGGTGGCGGGTTAATTGCTGGCATCGCAACGGCAATAAAATCGATTAACCCGACCATTAATATTATCGGCGTGCAGTCTGAAAACGTTCACGGTATGGCGGCGTCGTATCAGGCGGGTGAAATTATTAACCATCGGGTTACCGGCACATTAGCAGACGGCTGCGACGTTTCTCGTCCGGGTAAATTAACCTTCGAAATTGTTCGTGAATTAGTCGACGACATTGTGCTGGTCAGCGAAGACGATATTCGCAACAGCATGATTGCGTTAATTCAGCGAAACAAAGTGGTGACCGAAGGGGCGGGGGCGCTGGCCTGCGCGGCGTTATTGAGCGGCAAGCTCGACCATTATATTCAGGGGCGCAAAACCGTCTGCATTATTTCCGGCGGCAATATCGATCTCTCTCGTGTTTCCCAAATTACTGGCTTCGTTGACGCATAAGGATGACCTATGAGCAACACTGAAAGCATTATCGTTGGCCAGACAAAAACGTCCTCCTGGCGTAAGTCAGACACCACCTGGACGCTGGGATTGTTTGGTACCGCCATTGGCGCAGGCGTGCTGTTCTTCCCTATACGTGCAGGTTTCGGTGGCTTGATCCCTATCCTGCTGATGCTGCTTCTCGCGTTCCCGATTGCGTTCTACTGCCACCGCGCGCTGGCGCGTCTGTGCCTGTCCGGTAGCAACGTTTCCGGCAATATCACCGAAACGGTGGAGGAGCATTTTGGTAAAACAGGCGGAGTGGTCATCACGTTCCTCTACTTCTTCGCCATTTGCCCGCTACTATGGATTTACGGCGTCACCATTACCAACACCTTTATGACCTTCTGGGAAAACCAGCTCCAGATGCCGGCGCTAAACCGCGGCGTGGTGGCGCTGTTCCTGCTGCTGCTGATGGCCTTTGTGATCTGGTTCGGTAAAGACCTGATGGTGAAGGTCATGAGCTATCTGGTGTTCCCGTTTATCGCCAGTCTGGTGCTGATTTCCCTGTCGCTGATCCCTTACTGGAACTCGGCGGTGATCGACCAGGTTAACCTGAGCGATATCGCCTTCACCGGACATGACGGCATACTGGTGACGGTGTGGCTGGGGATCTCCATCATGGTCTTCTCCTTTAACTTCTCACCAATTGTCTCCTCGTTTGTGGTCTCCAAGCGCGAAGAGTACGAACCGGAGTTCGGTAAAGACTTCACCGAGCAGAAATGTTCCAGAATCATCGGCCGCGCCAGCCTGCTGATGGTCGCCGTGGTGATGTTCTTCGCCTTTAGCTGCCTGTTTACGCTCTCTCCGCAGAACATGGCTGATGCCAAAGCGCAGAACATTCCGGTGCTCTCTTATCTGGCGAACCATTTTGCGTCGATGTCAGGCACCAAATCGACGTTTGCGACGGTGCTGGAATACGGCGCCTCTATCATCGCGCTGGTCGCAATCTTCAAATCTTTCTTCGGCCACTATCTGGGCACGCTGGAAGGGCTGAACGGCCTGATCCTGAAGTTTGGGTATAAGGGCGATAAGAAGAAGGTCTCGGTGGGCAAACTGAACACCATCAGCATGGTCTTCATCATGGGCTCCACCTGGGTTGTCGCGTATGCCAACCCGAACATTCTGGACCTTATTGAGGCCATGGGAGCACCCATCATCGCTTCTCTGCTGTGTCTGTTGCCGATGTATGCCATCCGCAAAGCCCCGGCAATGGCGAAGTATAAGGGCAGACCTGAGAACATCTTCGTCACCGTTGTCGGCCTGCTGACCATCCTGAATATCGTTTACAAACTGTTCTAAATCAATGCTCAGGAAGAGCGGAGTCACACCATGATTGAGTTTCCGGTTGTACTGGTTATTAACTGCGGTTCGTCCTCTGTTAAGTTTTCAGTGCTCGATGCCAGCAGCTGCGATGCCCTGATGACGGGCATTGCCGACGGTATCAACACTGAAAAAGCCTTTATTTCCGTGAACGGGGGTGAGCCAGCCACACTGGCTCACCATGACTACGAAGGGGCGCTGGCTGCCATCGCCCTGGAGCTGGAGAAGCGTGACCTGATGAGCAGCGTGGCCTTAATTGGCCACCGCATAGCCCACGGCGGTGAACGCTTCAGCGAGTCGACCCTTATCACGGAGCAGGTTATCAACGAGATCCGCCAGGTTTCTTCTCTGGCACCACTGCACAACTACGCCAACTTAAGCGGTGTAGAAGCGGCGGAACGCCTGTTCCCTAACGTTCAGCAGGTGGCGGTGTTTGACACCAGTTTCCATCAGACGCTGCCGCCGCAGGTGTATCTTTACGGGTTGCCGTACCGCTATTTTGAGGAGCTGGGCGTGCGGCGCTACGGTTTTCACGGCACTTCCCACCGCTACGTTGCCGGGCAGGCGCATGCGCTTCTCGGACTTTCACCGGACGACAGCGGGTTAGTGATTGCCCACCTGGGTAATGGCGCGTCGATTTGCGCGGTTCGTAACGGCAAAAGCGTCGATACCTCGATGGGGATGACGCCGCTGGAAGGGCTGATGATGGGCACGCGCTGTGGCGACGTGGATTTTGGCGCGATGGCGTGGATTGCCCAGCAAACCGGCCAGTCGTTCGAGGATCTGGAGCGTGTGGTTAACAAAGAATCTGGCTTGCTGGGGATCTCCGGGATTTCCGCCGATCTCAGGACGCTGGAAAAAGCCTGGCGCGAGGCAAACCCGCGGGCGCAGCTGGCGATAAACACCTTTGTGCACCGCATTGCACGGCATATCGCCGGCCACGCGGCGTCGCTGCATCGCCTGGACGGGGTGGTGTTTACCGGAGGGATTGGCGAGAACTCTACGCTCATCCGCAGGCTGGTAGCAGAACATCTCAAGGTCTTTGGCCTCATCCTCGACGAGACCCGCAACGCCCTGCCTGGCAGCGCGGGTGAACGCATCATCAGCGCCGATACGTCCCGCGTGGCGTGTGCGGTGATCCCTACCAATGAAGAAAAAATGATCGCGCTGGACGCCCTCCGTCTTGGGAAGGTTACCCCGGCTGCGGCTTACGCCTGACAGAGCGAGAATCTCATGAAAGTAACGATTGATACGCGCGTTGCGCCCTACAGCGACGCATGGGCCGGGTTTCGCGGTGAAGAATGGAAAGACGCCGTTAACGTGCGCGATTTTATTCAGCATAACTACACCCCTTATGAAGGCGACGAAACTTTCCTCGCGCAGGCGACGCCAGCAACGACGGCGCTGTGGCAAAAGGTGATGGTGGGGATTCGCCAGGAAAATGCCACCCACGCCCCGGTGGATTTCGATACCAACATCGCCACCACCATTACCGCTCACGGACCGGGCTATATCGACCGGGAGCTGGAGACCATCGTCGGCCTGCAAACCGATAAGCCGCTCAAGCGCGCCCTTCATCCGTATGGTGGGATCAACATGATCCGCAGCTCGTTTGAAGCCTACGGTCGCGAGATGGATCCGCAGTTCGAATACCTGTTTACCGACCTGCGTAAAACCCATAACCAGGGCGTGTTTGACGTCTACTCACCGGAGATGATGCGTTGCCGTAAATCGGGCGTACTGACCGGGCTGCCGGACGGCTACGGACGCGGGCGCATCATCGGCGACTACCGCCGCGTGGCGCTGTACGGCATCAGCTATCTGGTGCGTGAGCGTGAACTGCAGTTCGCGGATCTGCAGCCGAGACTGGAACGCGGCGAGGATCTGGAGGCGACGATCCGCCTGCGCGAAGAGCTGGCGGAGCATAAGCGTGCGCTGCTGCAGATCCAGCAGATGGCGGCGAACTACGGCTTTGATATCTCGCGTCCGGCGATGAATGCGCAGGAAGCGGTGCAGTGGCTGTACTTTGCCTACCTGGCAGCGGTGAAATCCCAGAACGGTGGGGCGATGTCGCTGGGGCGTACCGCGTCATTCCTCGATATCTACATTGAGCGCGACATGCAGGCCGGGCGGCTGAATGAAGTTCAGGCACAGGAGCTGATCGACCACTTCATCATGAAGATCCGCATGGTGCGTTTCCTGCGTACGCCGGAGTTCGACACGCTCTTCTCTGGCGATCCGATCTGGGCGACGGAGGTTATTGGCGGAATGGGGCTGGACGGCCGCACGCTGGTGACCAAAAACAGCTTCCGCTACCTGCACACGCTGCACACCATGGGGCCTGCGCCAGAGCCAAACCTGACGATCCTGTGGTCTGAACAACTGCCGATCGCGTTCAAGAAATACGCCGCGCAGGTCTCGATTGTCACCTCGTCGCTGCAGTATGAGAACGACGATCTGATGCGTGCCGACTTCAACAGCGACGACTACGCCATTGCCTGCTGCGTCAGCCCGATGGTGATCGGCAAGCAGATGCAGTTCTTTGGTGCCCGCGCCAACCTGGCGAAAACGTTGCTGTATGCGATCAACGGCGGGGTGGATGAGAAGCTGAAGATCCAGGTCGGGCCGAAAACCGCGCCGCTGCTGGACGAGGTGCTGGATTACGACACCGTGATGGCGAGCCTGGATCACTTTATGGACTGGCTGGCGGTGCAGTACATCAGCGCGCTGAATCTCATTCACTACATGCATGATAAGTACAGCTACGAAGCCTCGCTGATGGCGCTGCACGATCGGGACGTCTACCGCACCATGGCCTGCGGTATCGCCGGACTGTCGGTGGCCGCCGATTCCCTGTCGGCCATTAAATATGCGACGGTGAAACCGGTGCGCGACCATACCGGTCTGGCGGTCGATTTTGTCATTGAAGGGGATTATCCGCAGTACGGTAACAACGACGATCGCGTGGACAGCATCGCCTGTGACCTGGTGGAGCGCTTTATGAAGAAAATTCAGGCGTTACCAACCTATCGTAACGCGGTGCCGACCCAGTCGATCCTGACCATCACCTCGAACGTGGTGTACGGCCAGAAGACCGGCAACACGCCAGACGGACGCCGGGGCGGCACGCCGTTTGCGCCGGGTGCCAACCCAATGCACGGACGTGACAGAAAAGGGGCAGTGGCGTCGTTAACCTCGGTTGCCAAGTTGCCGTTCACCTACGCCAAGGATGGGATCTCTTACACCTTCTCCATCGTGCCGCAGGCGCTGGGCAAGGACGAGCTGGTACGCAAAACCAACCTTGTGGGGCTGCTGGACGGGTACTTCCACCACGAAACAGCCATCGAGGGCGGGCAGCATCTGAACGTCAACGTCATGAACCGGGAAATGCTGCTGGATGCCATTGAACACCCGGAAAATTACCCGAACCTGACGATCCGCGTTTCGGGGTATGCGGTGCGGTTTAATGCCCTGACGCGCGAGCAGCAGCAGGATGTGATTTCAAGGACGTTTACGCAGGTGATGTAATCCAGACTAAGGCGGGCCTCCCCTTTGGGGAGGCTTTTAATTTCGTGAATGCCATCACGTTTAGAAAATATCCACCTTATTGAGTATTTCAAAAGCAAATCTTCCTCCAGTATTAGAAAAGCCCTATTTATTTTGTGACTTTTTTCTCCCTCTCTCCGGCTATGATTTTCTCACACTAACAACAAGCACCTGCACTCTCTGACTCGCCATCGCTGGCGAACGGAAACCTATAAAAATTAATCAGTTACCCTACAAAAAAGCGAGTGCCTTATGGATACGGCTACAAACAGCAGTGTGATTGTGAATGATTCCCCCGCGGCAAGGCGGGCGGGAATGCGTGAGAGCGAATGGCGCGAGGCGATCAAGTTCGACAGTACCGATACGGGCTGGGTCATCATGAGTATCGGGATGGCCATCGGCGCGGGGATTGTTTTTCTCCCGGTGCAGGTCGGATTAATGGGGCTGTGGGTCTTTTTGCTCTCGTCCGTGATTGGATATCCGGCGATGTATTTATTCCAGCGCCTGTTTATTAATACGCTGGCGGAATCACCTGAATGCAAAGATTATCCGAGCGTCATTAGCGGATATCTCGGGAAAAACTGGGGCATCTTATTAGGCGCACTCTATTTTGTGATGCTGGTCATCTGGATGTTTGTCTATTCCACCGCCATTACCAACGACAGCGCCTCTTATTTGCAGACCTTTGGCGTTACCGACGGGCTACTCTCAGAAAACCCGTTCTACGGGTTAGTGCTGATCTGTATTCTGGTGGCCATCTCTTCCCGCGGCGAAAAGCTGCTGTTTAAAGTCTCCAGCCTGATGGTGTTGACCAAGCTATTTGTGGTTGCCGCGCTGGGCTTGTCGATGATTGGCCTCTGGCATTTAGCCAACGTAGGCATGCTGCCGCCGATGGGGCTGCTGATTAAAAATGCCATCATTACGCTTCCCTTTACCTTAACCTCAATTCTGTTTATTCAGACCTTAAGCCCGATGGTGATCTCCTACCGTTCACGGGAAAAGTCCGTTGAGGTGGCGCGTCATAAAGCGCTGCGGGCCATGAATATCGCCTTTGGCGTGCTGTTTGTGACGGTATTCTTCTACGCCGTCTCCTTCACACTGGCGATGGGGCACGATGAAGCGGTCAAAGCCTATGAGCAGAACATCTCTGCCCTGGCGATTGCGGCGCAGTTTATCAGCGGAGAAGGTGCGGGCTGGGTCAAAATCGTCAGCGTGATCCTCAATATCTTTGCTGTTATGACGGCCTTCTTCGGCGTCTATCTTGGTTTTCGCGAGGCCACGCAGGGCATCGTGATGAACATCCTGCGTCGCAAAATGCCGGCAGAGAAAATCAATGAAAACACCGTCCAGCGTGGGATCATGCTGTTCGCCATCCTGCTGGCCTGGAGCGCGATTGTGTTAAACGCGCCGGTGCTGAGCTTCACGTCTATTTGCAGCCCCATCTTCGGCATGGTGGGCTGTCTGATCCCTGCATGGCTGGTCTACAAGGTACCCGCCCTGCATAAATATAAAGGCGTATCACTGGTGATTATCATCATTACCGGGCTGCTGCTTTGTGTTTCTCCTTTCCTCGCATTCTCCTGAGGAGCAATTAAGGTCGTAACGATGTCTGAGCAAACTAACCCTTTATGGAATCATTTTATTCGCGCGGTGCAGGAAGAGGTTAAACCTGCGTTGGGGTGCACTGAACCTATCTCTCTGGCGCTGGCCTGTGCGATAGCCGCTGAGCACCTGCCCGGTGAGGTAACGCGCATTGAAGCATGGGTATCGCCCAATCTGATGAAAAATGGGCTTGGCGTAACGGTACCCGGCACCGGCATGGTCGGGCTACCCATTGCGGCGGCGCTGGGAGCGACGGGCGGGAATGCCCGCGCCGGGCTGGAGGTGCTAAAAGGGGCGTCAGCCGATGCGCTGGAACGTGCCAAAGCCCTGCTCAATGCGGGTCAGGTCCAGGTGAAACTGCAGGTGCCGTGCGAGGAAATCCTCTATTCGCGCGCCTGTGTTTATGCCGGAGAGGCCTCGGCCATGGTGACCATCGCAGGCGGGCATACTCGCGTGGTGGAGGTGGTCTGTGAGGGTGAAACACGCTTCATCCGTGATGAACAGCCGGGAGAGGCGGGTGACGATCCGCTGGAGGTGTTCTCTCACACCACGCTGTCGGCGATCCTCACGTTCGTGGAGCAGGTTCCGTGTGAGGCGATCCGCTTTATTCTGCAGGCGGGGCAGCTTAACGATGCCCTTTCTCGTGAAGGGCTGAGCGGAAAATGGGGGCTGCATATTGGCGCGACGCTGAATAAGCAGCGCACGCGCGGATGGATGGCGAAGGATGTTGGCTCGGACATTGTTATCCGCACCAGCGCGGCCTCTGACGCCCGAATGGGCGGTGCTACGCTTCCGGCAATGAGCAATTCAGGGTCCGGCAATCAGGGGATCACCGCCACCATGCCGGTAGTGGTTGTGGCGGAGCACGTTCAGGCTGATGAGGAACGGCTGGCCAGAGCGCTGATGCTGTCCCATCTTTCGGCGATCTATATCCACGCCCAGCTTCCCCGCCTGTCGGCGCTGTGCGCTGCGACAACCGCAGCGATGGGGGCGGCAGGCGGCATGGCCTGGCTGATGGGGGGAAACTATCAAACGATCGCGATGGCCATCAGCAGCATGATCGGTGACGTCAGTGGGATGATTTGCGACGGCGCTTCAAACAGTTGTGCCATGAAAGTCTCAACCAGCGTCAGCAGCGCCTGGAAAGCGGTGATGATGGCGCTGGATGAGTCTGCCGTGACGGGCAATGAAGGGATTGTGGCGCACGATGTGGAGCAGTCTATCTCTAACCTGTGCGCGTTAGCGTGCCGCTCAATGCAGGCAACGGACCGGCAGATTATTGAGATTATGGCGAGTAAGGTGTAGCGAGTTCAGGTGCTCGATCGGTTCCCTCTCCCTGTGGGAGAGGGTTAGGATGAGGGCATTCTCTACACCGGCAAATCAATCAGCAGCGCACGCAGCGGCGTATCGGCCACCAGCGTAATATTCGCTTCATCACGAATAAACGCCCCGTCGCCGCAGGTGAGCGCCTCTTTCTCTTCCGTGTGCGTTACCGCATGCACCGTACCGTGAATCGATTGCAGGTAGGCGCGCGGGCCATGAAGCTGGAAGCTCGCCTGTTCACCTTTCTTCAGTTCAATATGGTGCAGCCACACCTGCTGACGCAGTTGCAGGCTGCCTTTGCTCCCGTCCGGAGAAGCGATCAGCTGTTGCTTTTCGCTCTGCAGATCGATTTTTTGCACCAGCGGATTTTCCCGCTCAGGGCAGGCATCCAGCCACAGCTGCATGCGGGTCAGCGTTTTGTCTTTGCTGAGATTATGCTCGCTATAGCTAATGCCCGGCTGCGTGGAAATTAACAGCGCTTCGCCAGCCTTTGCCTGGACATGATTGCCCTCGCTATCGCGGTATTCTGCCTCGCCTTCCAGGATCAGGTTCAGGATATCGACTTTCGGATACGTACGCGGCTGGAAGGAGGCGCCCGGGGCGAGCACTTCCTGATTTAACACGCGCAGTGAAGCGTAACCGAGAAGTTTAGGGTCAAAGTAGTGTCCAAAGGAAAAGGTGTAGCGGGCCTGCAGCCAACCGAAATCGGCTTGTCCGCACTGTTTAGCTGTTCTTGTCGTAATCATAAACTTGACCTCTCTTTACACTAAAACAATGGTAAAGGTATGGACGCTTCATTGTTAGCCAGATATTCTGCCCGGTATGTTCAAATTTCCTGAATGAGAACGAGATGGCTAAAGAGAGAGCATTGACGCTTGAGGCGCTTCGCGTCATGGACGCGATTGACAGGCGTGGCAGCTTTGCCGCCGCGGCAGATGAACTGGGGCGCGTTCCGTCTGCGCTCAGCTATACCATGCAAAAGCTGGAGGAAGAGCTGGACGTGGTGCTCTTTGACCGTTCCGGTCATCGAACAAAATTCACGAACGTTGGACGGATGCTGCTGGAACGTGGTCGCGTACTGCTGGAAGCGGCGGATAAACTGACGACGGACGCCGAGGCGCTGGCACGCGGCTGGGAAACCCACCTGACGCTGGTCACTGAGGCTCTGGTGCCTACCGAGGCGTTATTCCCGCTGGTAGACAGGCTGGCAGACAAAGCGAATACGCAGCTTTCAATCATCACCGAGGTGCTGGCAGGCGCGTGGGAGCGTCTGGAGACGGGCAGGGCGGATATCGTGATTGCGCCGGATATGCACTTCCGTTCATCGTCTGAGATCAACTCCCGTAAACTCTACAGCGTGATGAACGTTTACGTCGCCGCGCCAAATCACCCGATTCACCAGGAGCCGGAGCCGCTTTCTGAAGTGACGCGCGTGAAGTACAGGGGCGTGGCGGTTGCGGATACCGCGCGCGAACGTCCGGTGCTAACGGTGCAGTTGCTGGATAAACAGCCGCGTCTGACGGTCACATCGCTGGAAGATAAGCGCCAGGCATTGCTGGCAGGATTGGGCGTAGCGACTATGCCGTATCCGTTTGTTGAAAAAGATATTGCTGAAGGGCGTCTGCGCGTTGTCAGCCCGGAGTACACCAGCGAAGTGGATATCATTATGGCGTGGCGTCGCGACAGCATGGGCGAAGCCAAATCGTGGTGTTTGCGAGAAATTCCAAAGCTCTTTGCGCATCACAACAAATAAAAGAGTAAGCCCGATGTGCCTAAGCGCCATCGGGCATAAATTTACGCGCCGATCTTCGGATCCGGACCAAAGCGGTTTTCACCCGGCGTCCCGCTCTGACAGTTGAAGATTAAAATCACAATCCATCCCACTACCGGGATTAACAGCAGCAGTAACCACCAGGCGGAACGATCCGTGTCGTGAAGCCGGCGGAACTGTACGGCCCAGGACGGCAGAAGAATAAAGATGGCATAAATCGATGTAAGGACGCCTTCCCCACTCGCCCACTCCCAGCCCAGAATTTTATCCACGATGCTCAGCACCAGAGCAAAAATGAAGTTCACCAGAATGAACATCCAGTACTCTTTGCGGCGCGCGCGGCCACCAAATCCAATGTAGTTGCGCAGTACGTTTAAATACCAATCCATTTCCTTGCCTCATTTATCAGTCAATCACTTGTTTTCTAAGCGATCGAGGTAAGGATAGATGGAGATTGTGAATTAAAAAAGGGCATCTCACGATGCCCTTAATATTTATCCAAAACGAACGTCGCGCCCGTGGGGTTCATTCAGATCCTGCCACGGCCCGATGGAGATAATACCCGTCGGGTTAATGGTTTTGTGGCTGCGGAAATAGTGGGTGCGGATATGGTCAAAATCGACCGTTTCGGCAATTCCCGGCATCTGGTAGATGTCGCGCAGGAAACCATACAGGTTCAGATAATCGCTGATGCGGTGTTTGTCACACTTAAAGTGGGTGACATAGACCGGATCAAAACGAACCAGCGTCGTCCAAAGGCGGATATCCGCTTCCGTCAGACGATCGCCCGTCAGGTAGCGGTGCTGGCCGAGGATCTGCTCCAGACGCTCAAGAGATTCAAAGACTTTTCCAACCGCTTCGTCGTAGGCTTCCTGGCTGGTGGCAAAACCGGCCTTGTAAACGCCGTTATTAACGTTGTCGTAAATCCAGCTGTTCAGCTCATCGATTTTGTCTCGCAGCTCAACCGGATAGTAATCCCCGGCGCGCGCGCCATGGGCGTCGAAGGCGGTGTTGAACATGCGGATGATCTCCGCAGACTCATTGCTGACAATCGTCTGGTTTTTCTTATCCCACAGAACCGGTACGGTGACGCGCCCGGTGTAGTGCGGGTCGGCGCGCAGATAAAGCTGGTAGAGGAAATCGTGATGATACAGTTCATCACCCGTCACAGCAGGGAAATCATGGTCGAACGTCCAGCCGTTTTCCAGCATTAGCGGGTTCACCACCGACACCGGAATTAAGGATTCGAGGCCTTTCAGCTTGCGCACAATCAGCGTGCGGTGCGCCCACGGGCAGGCGAGGGAAACATAGAGGTGATAACGATCTTTCTCGGCCGCAAAGCCACCTTCGCCACTCGGGCCGGGAGCACCATCGGCGGTAAGCCAGTTACGGAAGGCCGAAACAGAGCGCTTGAAGCGTCCACCGGTGGATTTGGTGTCATACCAGACATCCTGCCAGACGCCGTCTACGAGTTGTCCCATTTTTTTCTCCTCCGTCAGATAGCAAAAGCGAGGAGAGGTCTCCTCGCTTTGTGTTTATTCAGTATAGCGTGCTTACCATTTCTTATTCAGAACGCGGTCGATGCTGTATGCGCCCGGGCCGGTGACAGCCAGCAGCAGGAAGCCACCCGCAATGGTCAGGTTTTTCATGAACATCAGGGAGTTCACGCCTTCAGCAAAGTTGCTGTGGAAGATGAACGCCGTCAGCAGGGTGAAGCCCGCAGTAAACAGCGCCGTGGTACGGGTCAGGAAGCCGAACAGTACCGCCAGGCCGCCGCCGAACTCAAGCAGAATGGTCAGTGGCAGCATGAAGCCCGGAACGCCCATGGCTTCCATATACTGCTGGGTACCCGCATAACCGGTGATTTTGCCCCAACCTGCAACGATGAACAGAATTGGCATCAGAATACGTGCTACCAGTACACCAACATCTTCTAATTTTTTCATTTTACTCTCCAGGAAACCACATCAGCGGCTGAACATTATTTCTCTGCAAATTCGGGTAGATACCGCGTCTTTGCTGTCGATGGAGAGCATCATAAACGTGACGGTTGGCGATTGTTAGCAAGGAAAACTGTCAATCTTTTTCAAAGATATTGAGTAAGGGCAGGTGCGCGCTGGTGCCCTCACCCCAACCCTCTCCCACAGGGAGAGGGCGTAAAAACAAAAAACGGTAACCAGGGTTACCGTTTTGCTTTTATCACCGAAGCTGCTGCTGGCGAATCGTCGCTTTCACCAAGCGCCAGGCGCTCCAGGCACCAAAGCCGCGTCGGGCCCAACGGATCAGCATATTTGGATGACGGATCGTCCAGATTGCCATCACACTGCTGCCAACCAGAGCCCAGGAACGCAGGCTCAGGAAGGTGTTCCAGCCACGGTCAAACCGACGCGTCGCATCAATCCAGTCGCGGCGGCTGGCAGACAGATCCAGCCGTTGCTGCTGGATCTGACTTAACAGAAAGGCTTTTCGCTTTTCACGTTCGGCTTTATCGCTCACGGTTTGTCATCCTCCAGCAGAGCGCGATCGTTCGCCAGCTCCTGGCGCGTATGGCGCAGGAAAGTGGACTTACGCGCTTTGCGCATCGTCCAGATACCGCCAATCAGTGCTGCAACCAGCAAAACGACGGTGGTGGCAATCATCGCGTTGAGTCGATATTGCGGATCGATGGCCCAGATGATGAGTACCATCAGGCTCATCAGACCAAACGCGGCGAAGAGCATGGTCAGTCCAAGCATCAGCAGCATCTGGAAGAGGTTGGCTTTCTCCTCTTCCAGCTCTACCACTGCCAGCCGGACGCGCGTTTCGGCAATCCCGACCAGCGTCGTTAAGATACGCTGGCCGATGCCGAGGACGTTGTTAGCAGGCCCTTGTGCGTGACGAGGATCTTCCATATCAACGACGCGTCAGCAGTACGCCCAGTACCACACCGATTGCGGCACCAATACCGACACCCGTCCACGGATTATCGCGAACATATTCGTCAGCACGCGCTGCGGCTTCACGTGTCTGTTTTGCCAGCGCATCACCGGTTTCACCCAGGCGATAACGGCTCTCTTTCAGCGCTTGCTCCGCTTTACTGCGCAGTTTGCTGACCTCTTCTTTTGATTTATCGGCGGAGGAGTTCAGCACCTCTTCAAGGGTGTCAGCCAGGGATTTCAGTTCAGCGCGCAGATGTTCAGACGTCGTATCTTTTGACATGATTTTCTCCTGTTGAGATTTCCGTTAACTCAATAATCGCGAGCTTCCAGCGCTTTCAGGTCGTCCTGCGCTTCTTTCAGCTTTCTCTCGCGCTTGGCAATTTTTTCCGCATCCCCTTTCTCTTTCGCTTCCTGCAGGTCGTGACGACGCTCGGTTATCTCGTCCTTCTGTTCAGCGATTTTTTTCTGGTGATCGGCACGCAGTTGGCTGTCTGAACAGTTCGCTTTCACTTCGCTCAGCGCTTTTTTCAGCCCCTCAACACGATGCTGATTGTTGTGCTTTTCGGCATAACCGATCTCACGCTGAATATCCTGCTCTTTCTCCTGACAGAGAGAAGTGGCGAAGGAGGCAGTGCTTAAAGATAAAAGGGCCAAAGCCAGAGTAATGCGGAATTTCATTATCGAAACCTTCCATTGTGTTGCGGCATACGCCGCTATCCAGACTAAGCGGAGAACATTTGAGGGGTGCTCCGCGTACTTAAGCATAGTAAGTAAACGGGGGATTCACCAAAGTGAGTGAAAAGATTCGGAATCCTGGTAATTATCCAAATCGATGCGACGTATCGCGAATCAGCGACAGCCAGGCCGCTGGCCGGCTGTCATCGTCCTGCTGGGCAATGATGTATCCCTGCGGCAGCGTGCGGTCAAGCACCACTTTCGCGGCCGCGCTCTGCGCACGAGAGTCAAACTTGATCAGTAACACATCGTTTTGTGGGGTGATACTTTTAAAGCGGATCCCGTTGGCATCCAGATGGTGCCAGACAGAAAACCCATCCGGTACGCTGACACCCTGATTAACCGGGCGAATGGCCAGCGTAGATTCCTGATGCGAAAGCGCGCTCCAGACCAGAAGCATGGCGCTGATAAGCACCAGGGCGATCAGTGCGTACGCACAACGACGCAGGGAGAGCGCTGAGATAACCATGGTTAGCTCCTGGCTCCGTATTTTTTCTTCCACAGGACAACCAGCGAACCGATCAGGCCGAAGACCAGCAGGACGACAGGCAGCAGCATCAGGCATGACATCAGTTGATCTTCATACTTCATGAAGACCGGCGTTTTACCCAGCGCATAGCCCAGCGTGGTAAGGATCAGCACCCACAGCAGGCCGCTCATCCAGTTAAAGAACTGGAAGCGAGTGCTGCTGAGACCTGACAGACCCGCGATGGTCGGCAACAAAGTACGTACAAACGCAATAAAGCGGCCAATCAACAGTGCGGAAAGGCCGTGCTTATGGAAAAGATGGTGCGCCCGCTGGTGATAATGAGCCGGAAGGTGCGAAAGCCAGTTCTGCACGATCCGCGTATTGCCAAGCCATCGTCCCTGGATGTAGCTCACCCAGCAGCCGAGGCTGGCGGCGACGGTCAGTAAAAAAATGGTTTGCGGAAACGCCATCGCCCCTTTGGCACACAGCACGCCGACCAGCACCAGCAAACTGTCGCCAGGCAAAAAGGCCGCAGGCAGCAGACCGTTCTCAAGGAACAGGATCATAAACAGGACAAAATAGAGCATGCCAATCATGGAAGGGTTGGCCAGCGTTTCGAAATCCTGAGCCCAGAGGGCATTCAGTAGTTGGGTCAAAAGTTCCATTCAGTGTTCCTGGAAATCGGTTAACGTCACGCCTGTTATCCGGGACAAACAGCACGGCGACATTGTTGTGATTTCATTATGGTCGCTCGCGGACACATTGCGGTGTGGCCAACACTTTTCCCTGTTAATTGGCTGGTTAGCAAGCACTAACTTACAAAATAAGGAATTGAATCCAATTGTAACAAAGCCCAACGTTCTGCGTCACAGAATTTGCAGGGTGTGATGATTTTGGCGTAAGCCCTGGAAGTGAGCGAGGGGATTTACAAAGGCTGACACTATATATGTTTTGCTTACCCATAAGCGTGGGAAGGCGCAGCGAAGCGCCTGCCAGCACGGAGGCAAACTATTTTGCCTGACTTGACGCGGTATCGAGGTGAACGACAGGATTATCCGCAAAAAGATAACGGTCGGCGTTAAATTCGAAGTCGTCACTGGTCTCATTGAACAGCATCTGCTTGGTGTTCTCGAGGTGCTGCCACATGGCCAGTTTCGCGGCATGGGGATCTTTACGAATCAGCGCCTTGAGGATTTGGTCGTGATCGTCACACCAGTTATCCACCGTACGTGAATCGATATGATCGTGCAGTTTTTTCCAGTACGGGTTGTGAACGCGCTGAGTCCACATTTTTTCTACAATTGCGGCCAGCGCCGTATTTTGCGTTGCCAGTGCCACCTGAACGTGGAACTGCAGATCCCACTCCGAATCGCGGAAACATTTTTCCTTGCGGGCGTTCTCCTGGATCTCCATCAGTTTCATGATGTCCTGCTTGGTCACCTGGGTTGCCGCAAATTCCGCAATGTTGCTTTCAATGAGCTGGCGGGCCTGGAGCAGCTCAAACGGACCATAGCTGGCAAATTCCAGGCTTTCGTCCGCAACAGGAGAGTGTTTAGGCTGATTAGAAATCACATGAATGCCGGAACCTTTGCGAACCTCAACGTAACCTTCCACTTCGAGCATGATGATCGCTTCACGCACCACGGTGCGGCTCACGTTTTTTTCATCGGCTATGAAGCGCTCAGCGGGGAGTTTGTCACCGACAAGATAGACCCCTTGCTCGATGCGATCTTTCAGCTCGGCAGCAAGTTGTTGATATAAACGACGTGGTTCGGTGATTTCCATATGCGCTCCAGGCAGGGTACGGCGGATGATTTGTTATACCACTTTTGCATGCCACTCTCCAGATTTTGCCATTAAAAAAGCCGCCCGGAGGCGGCTGGTTTTATAGCTCGGGTAAGCGCAGCGCCACCCGGCACAGCAATGCTAACTCTGCGTCGCCGGTCCCCCGAGGGACTCTTTCGCCAGTTCGTCGGCAGATTTGCTTTTCAGCACCGTCCAGATAACGACTGCCCCCATCAGGTCGAAGATAGCCAGTACCGCAAACAGCGGGCTGAAACCGATGGTATCCGCCAGCGCACCCACCACCAGCGCAAACAGGGTACTTGCGGTCCAGGCGGCCATCCCGGTCAGGCCGTTGGCCGTTGCCACTTCGTTACGGCCAAACACGTCAGACGAGAGGGTAATCAGCGCACCGGACAACGACTGGTGTGCAAAACCACCGATGCACAGCAGGGCGATAGCCACGTACGGGCTGGTGAACAGGCCGATCATCCCCGGGCCAATCATCAGCAGCGCGCCCATGGTCACGACCATCTTACGGGAAACAATCAGGTTCACCCCAAACCAGCGCTGGAACAGCGGCGGCAGGTAACCACCCACGATACAGCCCAGGTCAGCGAACAGCATGGGCATCCAGGCGAACATGGCGATCTCTTTCAGGTTAAAGCCATAGACCTTAAACATGAACAGTGGGATCCAGGCGTTAAAGGTGCCCCAGGCCGGTTCAGCCAGGAAGCGTGGCAGCGCGATACCCCAGAACTGACGGGTCCCCAGGATCTGCCAGACGGACATTTTTTTGCCGTTGTTAGTCTGGTGCTGCGCTTCCTGACCGCCAATGATGTACTCGCGTTCTTCTTCAGACAGTTTTTTCTGGTCACGCGGGTGTTTATAGAACACCAGCCACGCCATGGCCCAGGCAAAGCTCAGTACGCCAGAGATAATAAACGCCATCTGCCAGCTGTGCATGACGATGGCCCACACTACCAGCGGGGGGGCAATCATCGCCCCGATGGACGAGCCGACGTTGAAGTAACCGACCGCAATGGAACGCTCTTTTGCCGGGAACCACTCAGAGCTGGCTTTCAGCCCTGCCGGGATCATCGCCGCTTCCGCCGCACCTACCGCGCCGCGTGCCAGCGCCAGGCCGCCCCAACTGCCTGCCAGCGCCGTTGCACCGCAGAACACCGCCCAGGCGATGGCGAAGAAGGCATAACCGATTTTGGTACCGAGAATGTCCAGCACATAGCCTGCAACAGGCTGCATGATGGTATAAGCCGCGGAGTAGGCGGCAATGATGTAGGAGTATTGCTGCGTGGAGATGTGCAGCTCTTCCATCAACGTGGGCGCGGCGGCTGCCACGGTGTTACGCGTGAGGTAGCCCAGCACGGTGCCGAGCGTCACCAGTGCGATCATATACCAACGTAACCCTTTAATTTTACGCATCTAAAACCTCATCGTTATGTTATTTCCGTGCCAGGGCACGGCAACCTCTCACCGGTTTGGGGGAGGGCTGTGTAACGGGAGGGGCGTAACCGGGAGAACGTCCCGGAACGGCCCGAACCTTGCCATAAATAAGCGTGCATAAGTCGGTTTCCGTACCGTTAAATCCGATGTCTGACACCGGTAATGCATTCCGTCGGCTGCGTGTTTGCGACGGCGAAAAGATAACTTGTCATACAACTTTAAAAGGTGAGTGACATCACAAATGTATGATTCTTTGTAGGGGCATTATCTGGCGCAGGCGAAGCCAGTTCTGACGCGGTCTGCAGAAGGGTTTACCTCATTCGGGGTAATTTTTTTGTCCAGGTTTATTGATCCAACTCACGAAAAAAACCTCAGGCTCTGGAAATTGGTGTGATAACTTTGCAGCATCTGAACATAAGCTTTCTGCCGCTCCCGTTACGAGGAAGACGATAATGACACCGTTTATGACCGACGATTTTCTGTTAGACACTGAATTTGCCCGCCGCCTGTATCACGACTACGCAAAAGACCAGCCCATTTTTGATTACCACTGCCATTTACCGCCGCAGCAGGTTGCCGACAATTACCGTTTTAAAAACCTGTATGACATCTGGCTGAAGGGCGATCACTATAAATGGCGCGCCATGCGCACCAACGGCGTCGCTGAACGCCTGTGTACCGGCGACGCAAGCGACCGCGAGAAATTTGATGCCTGGGCGGCTACCGTGCCGCAGACCATCGGTAACCGCTCTATCACTGGACGCACCTCGAACTGCGCCGTCCGTTTGGCATTACCGGTAAGCTGCTTTCACCGGCTACGGCGGATGAGATCTGGGAGCAGTGCAACGACTTGCTGGCACAGGATAACTTCTCCGCGCGCGGCATCATGAAGCAGATGAACGTGAAGATGGTGGGCACCACCGACGACCCGATCGACTCGCTTGAACATCACGCGGTCATTGCAAAAGACACCGCGTTTGATATCAAAGTGCTGCCAAGCTGGCGTCCGGATAAAGCCTTTAACATCGAACTCGACACCTTTAGCGACTATATGGCGAAGCTGGGCGAGGTTTCTGACACCGACATCCGTCGTTTTGCGGACCTGCAGAGTGCGCTGATCAAACGTCTGGATCACTTTGCGGCACACGGCTGTAAAGTCTCTGACCATGCGCTGGACGTGGTGCTGTTTGCAGAATCTAACGAAGCCGAGCTGGATAGCATTCTGGCGCGCCGTCTCTCCGGTGAAGCCCTGAGCGAGCATGAAGTCGCCCAGTTCAAAACTGCGGTACTGGTCTTCCTTGGCGCTGAATATGCCCGTCGCGGCTGGGTGCAGCAGTACCACATTGGCGCGCTGCGTAATAACAACCAGCGTCAGTTCAAACTGCTGGGCGCGGACGTGGGCTTTGACTCCATCAACGACCGTCCGCTGGCCGAAGCGCTCTCTAAACTGCTGAGCAAACAGAACGAGCAAAACCTGCTGCCCAAAACCATCCTCTACTGCCTGAACCCGCGCGATAACGAAGTGCTGGGCACCATGATCGGCAACTTCCAGGGGGAAGGGATGCCGGGCAAGATGCAGTTCGGCTCCGGCTGGTGGTTCAATGACCAGAAAGATGGCATGGAGCGTCAGATGACGCAACTGGCGCAGTTGGGTCTGTTAAGCCGCTTTGTCGGCATGCTGACCGACAGCCGCAGTTTCCTCTCCTACACCCGCCACGAATACTTCCGCCGCATTCTGTGCCAGATGATTGGCCGCTGGGTGCACGCGGGCGAAGCACCGGCGGATATCCAGCTGCTTGGCGAGATGGTGAGAAACATCTGCTTTAACAATGCGCGTGACTACTTCGCCATTGAACTGAACTAAGCCCGTTTGAGGTTGATATGCACTACATCAAAATCCATTCGCTGGATAACGTCGGCGTCGCGCTGGCAGATCTGACCGAAGGAACAGAGGTCACTTTCGGTAATCAATCGGTCACGTTGCGCCAGGCCATTGGACGTGGACATAAGTTTGCCCTGATCCCCATTATGAAAGGGGAGAACGTGGTGAAGTACGGTTTACCGATTGGCCATGCGCTGGCGGATATTGCGCCGGGTGAATACATTCATTCCCACAATACCCGCACCAATCTGAGCGATCTGGACGAGTACAGCTATCAACCTGATTTCCATGCGCAAGAGGAGCAGGCGGCGGATCGTGAGGTGCAGATCTACCGCCGCGCCAACGGTGAGGTAGGGATCCGCAACGAACTCTGGATCCTCCCGACCGTCGGTTGCGTGAATGGGATCGCGCGTCAAATCCAGACGCGTTTCCTGAAAGAGACTCACGATGCCGAAGGCATTGACGGCGTGCACCTGTTCAGCCACACCTACGGCTGTTCACAGCTGGGTGACGATCACATCAACACCCGTACCATGCTGCAAAATATGGTGTGTCATCCGAACGCGGGGGCGGTGCTGGTGATTGGCCTGGGCTGCGAGAACAACCAGGTGGATGCCTTCCGGGAGACGCTGGGCGAGTTTGACCCTGAGCGCGTGCACTTTATGGTGTGTCAGCATCAGGATGATGAAGTGGAAGCGGGCGTTGAGCAACTGCACCAGCTGTATGAGGCGATGCGCCACGATAAACGTGAGCCGGGCAAGCTGAGCGAGCTTAAGTTTGGGCTGGAGTGTGGTGGCTCGGACGGTCTTTCCGGCATCACCGCGAACCCGATGCTGGGCCGCTTCTCGGACTATGTGATCGCCAACGGGGGAACGACGGTGCTGACGGAAGTGCCGGAGATGTTTGGTGCCGAGCGTATCCTGATGAGCCACTGCCGTGATAAAGCGACGTTTGAGAAAACGGTCACCATGGTGAATGATTTCAAACAGTACTTCATCGCTCATAACCAGCCGATTTATGAGAACCCGTCGCCGGGTAACAAAGCGGGTGGGATCACCACGCTTGAAGAGAAGTCACTGGGTTGCACCCAGAAAGCGGGCGCCAGCCAGGTGGTGGATGTCCTGCGCTACGGCGAACGCCTGAAAACCCACGGTCTGAACCTGCTGAGCGCCCCGGGGAACGATGCGGTTGCCACCAGCGCGCTGGCCGGTGCCGGCTGCCACATGGTGCTGTTCAGCACCGGCCGCGGTACGCCGTACGGCGGGTTTGTCCCGACGGTCAAAATTGCCACCAACAGTGAACTGGCGGCGAAGAAAAAGCACTGGATCGACTTTGATGCCGGTCAGCTCATTCACGGTAAAGAAATGCCGCAACTGTTGACGGAGTTTGTGGATACTATCGTGGCGTTTGCCAACGGCAAGCAGACCTGCAACGAGAAAAACGACTTCCGCGAGCTGGCGATCTTTAAGAGTGGGGTGACGTTGTAAGTTGGGTGCGGGCTGGTGCCCTCACACTGACCCTCTCCCACGGGAGAGGGGACAAACACTAAAAACGGCAACCTCAGGGTTGCCGTTTTGCTGTTAACCTCGTAATGCGTTCTTCGCTAAACGCGCATCTTCCGCCTGACAGGCCGCAGCGGTGAACAGCACGTCGGTAGAAGAGTTCAGCGCCGTCTCACAGGAATCCTGCAGCACACCGATAATGAAGCCGACTGCGACCACCTGCATGGCAATTTCGTTCGGGATACCAAACATATTGCACGCCAGCGGGATCAACAGCAGAGAGCCGCCCGCCACGCCGGATGCGCCACAGGCACACAGCGAGGCCACCACGCTCAACAGCAGCGCCGTAGGCAGATCCACCGCGATACCCAGCGTATGCACTGCCGCCAGGGTCAGCACGGTGACGGTGATCGCCGCGCCCGCCATGTTCACGGTTGCACCCAGCGGGATAGACACGGAGTAAGTATCACGATCCAGATTCAGTTTTTCCGCCAGCGCCATGTTAACCGGAATGTTAGCTGCAGAGCTGCGGGTAAAGAAGGCGTACACGCCGCTCTCGCGCAGGCAGGTCATTACCAGTGGATACGGGTTGCGGCGGATCTGCCAGAACACCAGCAGGGGGTTAACTACCAGCGCCACCAGCAGCATGCAGCCAACCAGGACCATCAGCAGCTGTGCGTAGCCCCACAGCGCGTCAAAACCGGTGGTTGCCAGCGTAGAGGAGACCAGACCAAAAATACCGATTGGGGCGAAGCGAATAACGATTTTCACCATGAAGGTCACGGCGTTCGAGACATCGTTAACCAGGTTTTTCGTGGTCTCATTACCATGACGCAGCGCGAAGCCCAGCCCAATTGCCCAGACCAGGATGCCAATGTAGTTTGCGTTCATCAGCGCCGTGATTGGGTTAGAGACCATGCTCATCAGCAGGCCACGCAGCACTTCCACAATCCCGGATGGCGGCGTGACATCACCGGCCGCGCTGGTCAGGTGCAGCGTAGACGGGAACAGGAAGCTAAATACCACGGCGGTTAAGGCAGCGGAGAAGGTGCCCAGAAGATACAGGAAGAGGATCGGCCGAATGTTGGTTTTTTGTCCGTGTTGGTGGTTGGCAATCGACGCCATGACCAGCATCAGAACCAGTACCGGTGCCACGGCTTTCAGTGCGCCAACGAAAAGGGTTCCAAGCAGCCCCGTGGCTTCTGCAGCAGGTTTTGACACCATAGCCAGCAGAATACCCAGTACCAACCCGACCAGAATTTGTTTTACAAGGCTGCCCTGCGCCAGGCGCGCGAACAGACCGCGTGATTGTGTGCTCATACGTTATTCCTGAGTGAAATTGCGTTCCATCCTGGCTGTGCTCTAAGGCACATTTATGTCCGGATGTAAGTATTTGTTTGCCTGGTTGAGTATCAGGGAAAGCGAGGAAAGGCGGAAGAGTAAAATGCTGGATTTTACGTGTTGCGTCATGTTTTTTAACTATTGATTAACGAAAGTGCCGGGTGGCGCTGCGCCACCCGGCAAAACGCACTACGCCTGCTGCTTTTTATCGTGCTGGCGGTTAACCCAGGTATTGATAATCAGCGTTACCAGCAGAATGCCAAACACCACGCCGAGCGAGATGGCAATCGGGATATGGTAGAAATCGACAATCAGCATCTTGATACCGATAAACACCAGGATCACCGACAGACCGTACTTCAGCATTGAGAAGCGCTCAGCCGCGCCTGCCAGCAGGAAATACATCGCACGCAGACCGAGAATAGCGAACAGGTTAGAGGTCAGCACAATGAACGGGTCGGTAGTGACGGCGAAGATAGCCGGGATACTGTCCACGGCGAAGATCACATCGCTCAGCTCCACCAGAATCAGCACCAGCAGCAGCGGGGTGGCGAACAGCAGGCCATTCTTGCGGACAAAGAAATGCTCGCTCTCGATTTTGTCCGTCATGCGCAGATGACCACGGATCCACTTCACCAGCGGCTTATCACCAATACCGGTTTCGTCTTCTTTCGCCAGCGCCATTTTAACCCCAGTGAACAGCAGGAACGCGCCAAAGACGTACAGCAGCCATTCGAACTGGGTTATCAGCCAGCTTCCGGCGAAGATCATGATGGTACGCAGGACGATTGCCCCCAGCACGCCGTAAACCAGCACGCGACGCTGCAGGGCAGCAGGCACGGCAAAGTAGCTGAACAGCATCAGCCAGACGAAGACGTTATCAACCGCCAGCGCTTTTTCAATCAGATAACCGGTGAGGAAGGCGAGCGCCTGAGGATCAGCCACCGCACGGCCTTCGGTCGAGGCCAGATACCACCAGAAGGCGGCGCAGAAAAGGAGTGAGAGGGATACCCACACCAGCGACCAGACGGCGGCTTGCTTGACGCTCATACCGTGCTCGCCGCGACGGCCCTGCAAAAAGAGGTCGATTGCCAGCATGATGAGCACGACAACCGCGAATCCGCCCCACAACATTGGAGTGCCGACAGAATGCATACTATTTTCCTTACACATAAAAAACAAAAACGGCCATGGTCAGAAGACGATAGCCGTTAGCTTTTTATGCATAGACCTCGCCTTCCGGCAAGGTCTCACTTACAACCACGAAGGTTGCCCGGCGACCGGATGCGGTTTTGCACGCATCGTAATGACGATCCACCGGCAAGGAAGTTACTCCCCTTTGCTCGTAACAAAATATGTCAGACCATCAGTTTCGTCAATGGTCCTCAGCCATTCATTACACAGCTTTACGCGATAGCTTCTGTGCTCACGCCGTCAGCCGGGAAAACCACGCCGGTCTGGCGACGGATTTCCGTTTGCAGCTTCGCCGTGGTGCGGCTTATCGCAAGCCCCGGGTGATTCACTTCGTTGTCTTCCACCAGACGGGCGAAGACCTCTGCCTCATAGAGCATAGTGTTAATATGCTGAGGCTGCGTCAGCTCCTGCGCTTTACCGCCGCGTGGCACAAAGCTCAGCTTCTGGCATTCGGAGATCTTCTCGATAACCAGCGATCCGTTTTCACCCTGAATTTCACTTGGCAGGACGGAGTCACTCACTTTGGAGTGCTGCAGCGTGACGCTGAAATCACCGTAATCCAGCACCACGACACCGTGCGCATCCACACCGCTCTCCAGCAGGCTGGCAGTGGCCGTTACGCCGTGCGGCTCGCCCCACAGGGCAACCGCAGAGGCCAGACAATAGAAACCGATGTCCATAATCGAGCCGTTGGAGAAGGCCGGATTAAAGGTGTTCGGGTTTTCGCCGTCCAGATAACGCTGGTAGCGCGACGAGTACTGGCAGTAGTTAATAAAGGCTTTGCGCACTTTGCCCACCTTCGGCAAAGACTGCTGTAGCAGCAGGAAGTTCGGCAGGCTGGCGGTTTTGAACGCTTCGAACAGCACCACCTGGTTGTCGCGGGCGCACTGAATGGCGGCTTCCACTTCCTCGATATTCGAGGCCAACGGCTTCTCGCAAATGACATGTTTTTTGTGGCTGAGGAAGAGCCGGGTTTGCGGGAAGTGCAGGGCGTTCGGGCTGGCGATATAGACCGCGTCAATGGCGTCGCTTTGCGCCATCTCATCAAGCGAGGTGAACAGATGTTCAACCAGATAATCGTTCGCGAAGGCCTGCGCCTGTTCAAGGCTGCGGGAATAGACGGCGGTGAGCTTAAGTTTGCCGGTTTCGTGGGCGGCGTCGACGAACTGGCGCGTGATCCAGTTCGTACCAATGACTGCGAAACGTATCATAAACGTTTACGTACTCCATAGCGGGGAACCTTTAGCCACTGTAGCACGTGATTGTTGCAAAACCAGTGCGCTACTGCGCATTACTCTTTAACGATAAATGCGTAAGCCACAAACGGGTATCAAACTCCAGCTGATGGTACTGTGGCTCCATATGGCAGCACAGGGAATAGAACGCCTTGTCATGCTCTTTTTCCTTCAGGTGCGCCAGCTCGTGCACCACGATCATCCGCAGAAAGGCTTCCGGTGCGTTGCGAAAGACGGTGGCGACGCGGATCTCGGCTTTTGCTTTTAGCTTACCGCCCTGTACGCGTGAAATGGCCGTATGCAGGCCGAGCGCGTTTTTCAGCACGTGGATCTTGTTGTCGTACATCACTTTATTGATGGGTGGGGCACTCTTCAGATACCGGTTTTTGAGATCCTGCGTATACTGCCAGAGGGCCTTATCGGTCGCGACATCGTGCGTGCCGGGATAACGTTTTTCCAGCACCGCCCCCAGTTTTTGCTCGGCAATTAACGTGCGTACCTGGGAGAGCAAATGCTCCGGGTAGCCCTGGAGATAAGTCAGCTGGTTCATCAAAACCCCAAAATAAGTTGAAAACGGGTATACTCACGCACCCTTTTCAGGGATAACGCCAAATTTTACCATTCAGGAGGGCCGATGAGCCACTTAGACAACGGTTTCCGTTCACTCAACCTTAAACGTTTCCCGGAGACGGACGACGTTAACCCGCTTCAGGCGTGGGAAGCGGCGGATGAATATCTGCTGCAACAGTTGGATGACACTGAAATTCGCGGCCCGGTTCTGATCCTGAATGATGCCTTCGGAGCGCTGGGCTGCGCCCTGGCGGCGCACACGCCTTACAGCATTGGCGATTCATACTTAAGCGAGCTGGCGACGCGTGAAAACCTGCGTCACAACGATCTCGATGAATCCAGCGTGAAGTTCCTCGACAGCACCGCAGACTACCCGCAGGCGCCGGGCGTGGTGCTGATCAAAGTGCCAAAAACCATGGCGTTGCTGGAGCAGCAACTGCGTGCATTACGGAAAGTCGTCACGCCAGAGACGCGCATCATCGCGGGCGCGAAGGCGCGTGATATTCATACCTCAACGCTGGAGCTGTTCGAGAAAGTGCTGGGCCCGACCACCACGACGCTGGCCTGGAAAAAAGCGCGCCTGATCAACTGTACCTTCAGCGCACCGGAACTGGCTGACGCGCCAGAGACGCTGAGCTGGAAGATGGAAGGCACCGACTGGACCATCCACAACCATGCGAACGTCTTCTCACGTACCGGCCTTGATATCGGCGCACGTTTCTTTATTGAACATCTGCCGGAAAATCTGGAAGGGGAGATTGTGGATCTCGGCTGCGGTAACGGCGTGATTGGCCTGACGCTGCTGGCAAAGAACCCACAAGCCAGCGTGGTCTTCAGCGACGAATCGCCAATGGCGGTAGCCTCGAGCCGTCTGAACGTGGAAACCAACATGCCAGAGGCGCTGGATCGCTGTGAGTTTATGATCAATAACGCGCTGTCCGGCGTAGAGCCTTTCCGCTTCAACGCCGTATTCTGCAACCCACCGTTCCACCAGAAGCACGCCCTGACGGATAACGTCGCGTGGGAGATGTTCCACCATGCGCGCCGCTGCCTGAAAATCAACGGCGAGCTGTATATTGTGGCGAACCGTCACCTGGACTACTTCCACAAGCTGAAGAAGATTTTCGGTAACTGCGTCACCATCGCCACCAACAACAAGTTCGTGGTGCTGAAAGCGGTGAAGCTGGGACGTCGTCGCTAAATAACCAGTGCAAGCTGGGTGCCCTGCGCAATGGCCCGCCGCGCATCCAGCTCCATTGCCACATCGCATCCGCCGATCAAATGCACCGTTTTACCTGCCTCACGCAGCGGATCCGCCAGATCGCGCTTTGGCTCCTGCCCGGCACATAAAATCACATGATCCACGCGCAGCAGCTGTGGCTCACCGCCGATCGTGACGTGCAGGCCGTCGTCGTCGATCTTCTGATAGCTCACCGCCGGGATCATCTTCACGCCGCGCGAAAGCAGGGTGGCGCGGTGGATCCAGCCGGTTGTTTTCCCCAGTCCTTCACCCGGCTTACTTGCTTTGCGCTGCAGCATGACGATCTGCCGTGGGCTTTTCGGCAGCTGTGGCCCTTCCGGACGCAGGCCGCCGGACTGGCTCAGGCTGGTGTCGATGCCCCATTCCACGCAAAATTCGGCAATGTTCTGGCTGGTGGCCTCGCCCGGCTGGCTTAAATACATGGCGGTATCAAAGCCGATCCCACCGCAGCCGATAATGGCCACGTTTTCCCCAACCGGCGCTTTATCGCGCAGCACATCGAGATAGCTTAGCACCTTAGGATGATCGATACCCTCGATCGCAGGCGTGCGCGGGGCGATCCCACTTGCCAGGATCACCTCGTCGTAATCCAGCAGATCTGGCGCACTTACCCACTGGTTGAGCCGCAGATCCACACCCGTGAGTTCGATCATCCGGCGGTAGTAGCGCAGCGTTTCATAGAACTCCTCTTTGCCGGGGATCTGTTTGGCAATATTAAACTGCCCGCCAATTTCACCTGCGGCATCGAACAGCGTCACGCTGTGCCCGCGCGACGCCGCATTTACCGCAAACGCCAGCCCCGCGGGGCCCGCTCCAACAACCGCCAGGCGTTTTGATTTGTCTACCGGGAGCACCGGCATTTTGGTTTCATGGCAGGCGCGGGGGTTAACCAGGCAGGAGGTCACTTTCCCGACGAAGATCTGATCCAGACAGGCCTGATTACAGCCGATGCAGGTGTTGATCTCATCCGCCCGCCCGCTTTGCGCTTTGGAAAGCAGTTCTGCATCTGCCAGGAACGGACGCGCCATCGACACCATATCGGCATCGCCGCGTGAGATGACATCATCCGCCACCTGCGGATCGTTAATACGGTTAGTGGTCACGAGCGGAACAGACACTTTGCCTTTCAGCTTGCGCGTAACCCAGGTGAATGCCGCGCGCGGTACCGGCGTGGCGATAGTCGGGATACGCGCCTCGTGCCAGCCAATCCCGGTATTGATGAGGGTGGCACCGGCGGCTTCAATCGCCTGCGCCAGCTGGACGGTCTCGTCAAACGTCCCGCCGCCTTCCACCAGATCCAGCATCGACAGGCGGAAGATGATAATAAAGTCAGCGCCCGCACGTTCGCGCACGGCGCGTACCACTTCGACGGCAAAGCGCATACGTCGCGCATAATCGCCACCCCATTCGTCGTCACGCTGGTTAGTGCGGGCGGCGAGGAATTCGTTAATCAGATAGCCCTCGGAGCCCATTACCTCGACGCCGTCATAGCCCGCTTCACGCGCCAGCGCCGCACAGCGGGCGAAGTCGTCAATCAGCGCCAGCACTTCATCGTGGCTGAGGGCATGCGGCTTGAAGCGGTTAATCGGTGCCTGAATGGCCGACGGTGCCACCAGATTGGGCTGATAGCTATAACGCCCGGTATGCAGGATTTGCAGGGCAATTTTACCGCCTTCGCTGTGAACGGCATCGGTCACAATGCGATGGTGCGGCAGTTGTGACGCATCGTTAAGCACCGCTCCGCCTTCCATACCCACGCCTGATGGCGCGGGAGCCACCCCCCCGGTGACGATCAGCGCCACCCCGTGGCGCGCGCGTTCGGCATAAAAGGCCGCCAGACGCTCGGCCCCGTCCGGATGCTCCTCCAGCCCGGTGTGCATTGAGCCCATCAACACGCGGTTTTTGAGCGTTGTGAACCCCAGATCGAGGGGGGCGAATAGCGACGGGTAGCGGCTCATAGTCTCTTCCAGTGTAAAATTATTGTTATGTGGTCGGATGAGTTACTAATTTAGCCAGCAGAAAGTAAAAGGGAAAAGGGGAATGCAGTGATTGTGATGGGATTCAAATATTGGTGTGGCCTGATGCCCTCACCCTAACCCTCTCCCACAGGGAGAGGGGACTTAATCTCCCTCTCCCTTAGGGAGAGGGGCGGGGTGAGGGGGAACGCACCAGCCCCGGTGCCTGCCACATTGACGTCGTCAGCCCGCTGTCCACCAGACCGAGCTGGTCGGCGTACACCGCCTGCCACTTCTGCATCATGCCATCGTACAGCGCCCGGTGCTGCGGGTTCGGGGTAAACTCGCGGCTCCATTTCACCAGCCGCTCGCCGGTGGTGGCCATATCCGCAAACAGTCCGGCCCCGGCTCCGGCGGCAATGGCGCAACCCAGCGCCGTCGCCTCTTTCACTTCCGGTACGCGCACCGGCAAACCGGTGACGTCACTTAAAATCTGGCTCCATAGCGCCCCCTTCGAACCGCCTCCGGCAAACACCAGGCTCTCGAAGTTAACGCCGGAGAAACGTGAGATTTGCGCCAGGTTGCAGGCCGAGACAATCGCCGCGTTCTCTTCCAGCGCGCGGAACAGCGTCGCTTTGTTGCACTTTTCCGGGTCGATGGAGAGGTTAATAAACGACGGGGCGGCGTGGTACCACTGCTTAAAATGCATCGCGTCGGAGAAGATGGGCATCACGCCATGCGAACCCGCGGGCACCCGGCTCGCCATCTCCTCGAGCAGGGAATAGGTGTCCATCCCCATACGTTCGGCGATCAGCTTCTCTTCTGCGCAGAAGGCGTCGCGGAACCAGCGCATGGTCAGGCCGGTGAAGAAGCTGATCGACTCCGCCTGCGCCATACCGGGGATGACGTGTGGGTTTACGCGAATATTCATCTCAGGATCGGTGCGCACCTGCGGCAGATTGACCACCTGCTGCCAGAAGGTACCACCCAGCACCGCCGTTTGCCCGGCGCGGACCACGCCCAGCCCCAGACAGCCCAGCTGCACGTCGCCTCCGCCCATCACCACAGGGGTGCCTTCACGCAGGCCGCTCTGCTGCGCGGCCTCTTTAGTGATAGCGCCCAGCACGGTGCCGGTCTCTTTCACCGGAGATAGGATATCGGCGCGCAGCCCGGCCATATCCAGCAGTGCTGGCCGCCAGTCGCGGGAGAAGAGATCCAGCATCCCCGTAGTGCCCGCATTTGATGGATCGACCGCCAGCTCGCCGGAGAGCTTCGCCGCCAGCCAGTCGCTGATCATGGTAATAGTGGCAGCCTTGCGATAGATATCCGGGCGATGGTGCGCCAGCCACAGCAGACGCGGCATGGCGCTCAGGGCCAGGGTCTGGCCGGAAACGTCGTACACTTCGGATTCAAACTGGTTGTCGTGGATCTCTTTGAGTTCGGCCACCTCGCGGCTGGCGCGGGCGTCGACGTTGGCGCAGGCCCAGATGGCCTCACCGTTGCGGTCATACAGAACAATCCCTTCGCGCATGGAGCAGCAGGCGACGGACTGGATATCCGCCGCGCTCAGGTGCGCGCGATCCAGCGCCTGGTGGATGCACTGGCAGGTGAGCCGCCAGTTGGTATTGAGGTCGAACTCCATCGAGCCCGGCACATTTTCCACGCTCAGGTGCTGCCACTCGGCCTGACCCACGGCAACCTGGTTGCCCAGCAGATCGAAAATAACGGCACGCACGCTGCCTGTCCCTGCATCTAACGCTAAAAGGTAACTCATGAGTTTGCCTCGTTGTTAGCGCAGGGCTTACCCCGTTACGTCAGGGCCAGCACCGCGCGGGCTGTTGTCTCTTCCGTCACCAGGCCATTGATACGGCGACCTTTCAGTGCGGCGTAAATCGCATCGGCTTTCTCAACACCGCCAGCCACGCCGACGATGGTAGGTAACTGCGCCAGTTCATCAAGCGTGACGCCCAGCAGTTCTTTGTGGATCTCCAGCTCCTCAACGCACTCTCCTTCGGCAGTGAGGAAATAACCGAGAATGTCGCCGACGGCCCCTTTACGGGCATACATCAGCTGTTCACCTTCGCTGATGTAGCCTGAGCGCAATATCGTTGCATCACGACGCTGGTTCACGGACCCAATCCCCACCACCGCCACGTCGGCGGCCGTTGCGGCGAGGATCACGTCCCGTACGCTGGTTTCACGTTTTAAGATCCCGGCCACCTCGGCGGAGGAGACGCGAAGCGGGGCGGGGATCATGCTGACGCTGCATGCCGCGTCCAGCTGGCCGATACCGGTCATATAGGGCCCCACGCCGCCGGAGAGCGTCACCAGGCGGATCTGCTGCGAGCTGATAAAGCCGCTTAAATGTTGCAGGCTGCTCATGGTGGTTTCACCAAATCCCACCGCTAACAGCTGGCCGGGTTCCAGCACGCCCATTAACGACTGCGCGGCACCAATGCCTAACCGCACGTTCATTGGCGGGGTATTCAGTGCTGGCAGCACGCGCACCAGCTTTAGCCCAAAGCGCTGCTGCAGTTCGGTTTCCAGTGCCAGACAGCCCTCATAGCGGGAGTTGATCTGCACGCGGATCACCCCTGACTGGCGACCTTTCTCCAGCAGGCGAGAGATTTTCAGGCGCGGCAGGCCGAGCCGTTCGCCAATGTCGTTTTGCGTCAATCCGTCGTGGTAGTAACACCAGGCCACGCGGGCAACCAGCTCCTCTTCCGCCAGTGCCAGCCCGGCAAACCGACCTTCTTCCGCAGTGCGTTTATCGCTCATAATTGAACTCTTATAAAAATTTAGATCATATGTTCGTGACGGCGCAGGTCGAAAGTGTGAGCTACGCGGCAAAACGGATCATTTAGATAGTTTCTTTCTCAGATGGATCTTAATCGATAAAACTGTGATCCCTGCACGGTTGTAAATATAGTTCACCGTCTACGCTTTTGAACATTATTAAATCTAAAAATCATTTGTTCAATAGCGGAGCGATGATGACCCCACTTATCGAAGCACGAGCCATCTGCAAGCAGTTTTCCGGGGTGCCGGTTTTGAAAGGCATTGATTTCACGCTGCTTGCGGGCCAGGTGCATGCGCTGATGGGCGGGAACGGCGCGGGTAAATCGACGCTGATGAAGATCATCGCCGGGGTGGAGACGCCGGACAGCGGTGAACTTTCCGTAGCAGGTCATTCATATGCGCGGCTCACGCCCGTGCAGGCCCATAAGTTAGGTATCTATCTGGTGCCTCAGGAACCGCTCCTGTTCCCCAATCTGACGGTGCGGGAAAACATCCTTTTCCGCCTGCCGCGTGAACGGGAAAGAGAGAATCGGCTGACGGAGAAGCTGCAGCAGCTGCAGTGCCAGCTAAATCTCGATGCCACCGCCAGCACGCTGGAAGTGGCGGATCAGCAGATGGTGGAGATCCTGCGCGGTCTGATGCGTAACGCGACGATCCTGATCCTCGACGAGCCCACGGCCTCCCTTACGCCGGGTGAAACCGAACGTCTGTTTCGCCAGATCCGCGCCCTGCAGGATCTGGGCGTCGGCATCGTCTTTATCTCGCATAAATTGCCGGAGATCCGCCAGCTGGCAAGCCACGTCTCGGTGATGCGCGACGGTGCCGTAGTGCTCAGCGGGGAAACCGCGCAGTTCGACGATAACGCGCTGATTACCGCCATGACGCCGGTGAGCCGGGAGAAAGGCTTAAGCGATGCGCAAAAACTCTGGCTGGCGCTGCCGGGAAACCGTCGCACCCAGCCGCAGGATTTTCCGGTATTGCGCGTGGACGATCTTACCGGGGAGGGGTTTATCGATCTCTCGCTTGAGATCTACGCAGGCGAGATCGTCGGTCTGGCCGGGCTGGTCGGATCCGGGCGCACCGAATTTGCCGAGACGCTCTACGGCCTGCGTCCGGTGCGTGGGGGACGGGTCTGGCTGGAGAATCAGGAGATCACTCACGAGAGCGTGGGCGCCCGGCTGGACAAAGGCCTGGTTTATCTGCCGGAAGACAGGCAGGTGTCCGGCCTGTTCCTGGATGCACCCATCCGCTGGAACACCGTGGCGCTGAACGAGCCGTCTCTCTGGCAGCAGCGCAAGCGGGAGTCCGCGGTGGTGGAGCGTTACCATCGGGCGTTGGGGATCAAACTCAACCATGCGGATCAAACCGTGCGCACCCTCTCCGGCGGGAATCAGCAGAAAGTGCTGCTGGCCCGCTGTCTGGAAGCCAACCCGTTACTGCTGATCGTCGATGAACCGACGCGTGGCGTGGACGTGTCGGCACGTGCCGATATCTACCAGCTCATCAAAAGCGTGGCCGCGCAGAATGTGGCAGTGCTGATGATCTCAAGCGATCTCGATGAGTTTCCTGGCCTTGCCGATCGCGTGCTGGTCATGCACCAGGGCGTGCTCAGCGGCGAGTTGCCGCGCCATGCCGTCAGCCTCGATCGGATGATGGCGCTGGCGTTCGGAGGACAATCATGAAGACGTTACTGAAAAACCGCGAGCTGAGCGCGTTTCTCGCCATTCTGGCGCTGTTTGCCGTGCTGGTGGCGCTTAATCCGGCGTACCTGAGCCTTCAGACGCTGGGGATGATCTTCGCCAGCGCGCAAATCCTGATCCTGCTGGCGCTTGGCGCCGCGCTGGTGATGCTGACCCGCAATATTGACGTCTCCGTGGGCTCCACCGTGGGGCTCTCCGCCATCGCCGTCGGCGTGGCGCTGAACAATGGCTACAGCCTGCCGGTGTCGATGCTGTTCGCGCTGTCTGTCGGCGCGCTGGCAGGGGCGTTCAACGGGTTGCTGGTGGTGGCGCTGCGCATCCCGGCGATTGTCGCCACCCTCGGCACGCTGGGGCTGTATCGCGGGGCGATGCTGCTCTGGACCGGTGGAAAGTGGATTGAAGGGTTACCGCCGGGGCTGAAATCCCTTTCTGAACCCGTAGCCGTGGGCATTTCGCCGCTCGGCATGGTGGTGCTGTTTTTGGCCGCCGTCGGCGCATGGACACTCTCGCGCACCGCGTTCGGACGCGATTTCTATGCCGTGGGCGATAACCTTGCCGCCGCGCGCCAGCTGGGCGTGGCGGTCAACCGCACGCGGATGATCGCCTTTACTCTCAATGGCATGCTGGCGGCCTGCGCCGGGATTGTCTTTGCCGCGCAGATTGGCTTTGTGCCAAACCAGACCGGGAGCGGGCTGGAGATGAAAGCCATCGCCGCCTGTGTGCTCGGCGGCATTTCGCTGCTGGGCGGGACGGGCACGCTGATTGGCGCACTGCTTGGGGCCTTTTTCCTGACGCAAATCGACACCGTACTGGTGCTGTTTAAGCTCCCGGCGTGGTGGAATGACTTTATCGCCGGGCTGGTGCTGCTGGGCGTGCTGGTGCTCGACGGGCGTCTGCGCCAGGCGCTGGCGCATCATCAGCGGGCGCTGAAATACGGTCGCTTCCAGCCGGGTAACAGAGGGGGAAAGCACGTCACCCCATTTCCCAAACGCAAAAAAGAGGTGGCGTAAATGAAGCTTAACTGGGAAAGCGCGCTGCTGATCTTACTGGTGCTGGAGATCCTGCTCTTTGGCGCCATCAACCCGCGGATGCTCGACATCAACATGCTGCTGTTCAGCACCAGCGATTTTATCTGCATCGGCATTGTGGCGCTGCCGCTGACGCTGGTGATTATCAGCGGCGGGATCGATATCTCCCTCGGTTCAACCATTGGCCTGTGCGCCATTGCGCTGGGGGTGATGATGCAATCGGGCTGGCCGATGGCGGTCGCCATTCCTCTGACGCTGCTGCTGGGCCTGCTGTGCGGGCTGGTGAATGCGGCGCTGATCCACTACACGGGTATCAGCCCTTTAGTTATCACTCTCGGCACGCTCTACCTCTACGGCGGCGGGGCGCTGCTGCTCTCCGGCATGGCGGGCGCGACGGGCTATGAGGGCATCGGCGGCTTCCCGGACAGTTTTACCGCGTTCGCTAACCTGACCGTGTCAGGTCTGCCCGTTCCGCTGGTGCTGTTTGCGCTCATTACGCTCTTCTTCTGGCTGATTACCCACCGCGGGCGCTTTGGGCGGCATCTGTTCTTAATCGGCCAGAACCCGCGCGCCGCGCGCTATGCGGCGCTGTCGGTTAACGGCATGCCCTACGCGCTGTATGGCCTGGTGGGCGTCGCCTCGGCCATTGCCGCGCTGGTGATGGTCTCCTATTTCGGTTCCGCGCGCTCGGATCTGGGGCGCGATCTGCTGATGCCAGCCCTCACCGCTGCCGTACTCGGCGGGGCGAATATTTATGGCGGGTCAGGTTCGGTTATCGGTACGGCACTGGCAGCGCTGCTGGTGGGGTACCTGCAGCAGGGGTTACAGATGGTCGGCATCCCCAACCAGGTGTCGAGCGCGCTGTCAGGGGCGCTGTTGGTTGTGGTGGTGATGGGACGTTCGCTGAGTCTGCACCGTGAATGGGTGCGTTCTCTCTTTAGAAAACTATCCGGAGCGTAAGATGAAAACAAAACTGATAGTCCTGGCAATGGCCCTCAGCTTCGCCTCGGCGCAGGCGGCGGACCGCATCGCCTTTATCCCGAAGCTGGTGGGGGTGGGCTTCTTCACCAGCGGCGGCAATGGCGCGAAAGAGGCGGGGAAAGACCTCGGCGTGGACGTCACCTACGACGGCCCAACCGAGCCGAGCGTCTCCGGCCAGGTGCAGCTCATCAATAATTTCGTCAACCAGGGCTATAACGCCATTATCGTCTCCGCCGTGTCGCCGGATGGCCTCTGCCCGGCGCTGAAGCGCGCCATGCAGCGCGGCGTCAAAGTGCTGACCTGGGATTCCGACACCAAACCGGAGTGCCGCAGCATCTACATCAACCAAGGTACCCCGGAGCAGCTCGGTGGCCTGCTGGTGGAGATGGCCGGGAAGCAGGTGACAAAACCGAATGCCAAAGTGGCGTTCTTCTACTCCAGCCCGACCGTCACCGACCAGAACCAGTGGGTGAAAGAGGCGAAGGCCAAAATCGAAAAAGATCATCCCCAGTGGCAGATAGTGACCACCCAGTTTGGCTATAACGACGCCACCAAATCCCTGCAAACCGCCGAAGGGATCTTAAAAGCATACCCGGATCTGGATGCGATCATCGCCCCGGATGCCAACGCTCTGCCTGCCGCGGCGCAGGCGGCGGAAAACCTGAAGCGGGAAGGGGTGGCGATTGTCGGATTCAGTACGCCTAACGTCATGCGTCCGTACGTCGAGCGCGGCACGGTTAAAGCCTTCGGTCTGTGGGATGTGGTGCAACAGGGCAAAATTGCGGTCAATGTCGCCGATCGTTTGTTGAAAAAAGGCGATCTTAACGTCGGCGACAGCGTGGAGGTAAAAGATATCGGTACGCTGAAGGTCGAGCCGAACAGCGTCCAGGGCTACCAGTATGAAGCAAAAGGCAACGGCATCGTGCTGCTGCCAGAGCGCGTGGTGTTCACCAAAGAGAACATCAACAAATACGATTTCTGACGGGGGAGCAAATGGCTGATTTAGACGACATTAAAGACGGTAAGGATTTTGGCATCGGTACACCGCAGCAAAATGTACCGTTCACCCTGAAGGGCTGTGGCTCGCTGGACTGGGGCATGCAGTCCCGGCTTTCGCGCATCTTCAACCCAAAAAGCAACCGCACGGTGATGCTGGCCTTTGACCACGGTTACTTCCAGGGGCCGACCACCGGTCTTGAGCGTATCGATCTCTCTATCGCGCCGCTGTTCGCCGAAACCGACGTGTTGATGTGTACCCGCGGTATTTTACGCAGCACCGTACCGGCCGCCACCAATAAACCGGTGGTCCTGCGCGCCTCCGGCGGTAACTCAATTCTGGGCGAGCTGTCGAACGAGTGCGTGGCAGTGGCAATGGAAGACGCGCTGCGCCTGAACGTCTGTGCGGTGGCGGCGCAGGTGTACATTGGCAGTGAATTCGAGCATCAGTCGATCAATAACATCATCAAGCTGGTGGATGCGGGGGCACGCTACGGGATGCCCGTGCTGGCGGTGACGGGCGTCGGCAAGGAGATGGCGCGCGATGCGCGTTACTTCTCGCTCGCCAGCCGTATTGCCGCCGAAATGGGGGCGCAGTTTGTTAAAACCTACTATGTGGATGAAGGATTCGAAAAAGTGACCGCCAGCTGCCCGGTGCCGATCGTCATCGCCGGGGGGAAAAAGCTGCCGGAGCACGAGGCACTGGAGATGTGCTGGCGCGCGATTGACCAGGGAGCCTCCGGCGTGGACATGGGGCGCAACATATTCCAGTCCAGCGCGCCGCTCGCCATGCTGAAGGCGGTGAAGAAAGTGGTTCACGAGAACTTGAGCGCCCGGGAGGCGTTCCAGTTCTGGCAGGAAGAGAAACAGGGAGAAGCAGAATGAACGTGACGTTAGTGGAGATCAACATCAAACCCGAGCGGGTGGACGAGTTTCTGAAGGTGTTTCGCGCCAACCACGAGGGCGCGATTCAGGAGCCGGGAAACCTGCGTTTTGACGTGTTGCAGGACCCCCGGGTGAAAACCCGGTTCTTTATCTACGAGGCCTATAAAGACGAAGAGGCGGTGCTGGCGCATAAAAAAACGCCGCACTACCTGGCCTGCGTGGATAAGCTCGAAGAGCTGATGTCGGAGCCGCGCAAAAAACGCAGTTTTGTGGGGCTGCTGCCGGAGTGACAAATTAACCGGCAGCCAGCGATTCAATGGGGATAGTGGTGAAAGAGGCGAAGAATAACGGATGTTATACTCTGGCGCCGATTGTCTTTTATTTCATCTATCCCCAACGATGAGCTGACGTTAAAAAACGCCTCTTCCATTATCTTATGACGCCAGCAATCCTTTCAATCAGATAGGGATAGAACGGATTCGAGGTGATACGCATTAAGGAGTCCATATCTGCCAGCAGTACCGCTCGCTCCCCTCTGACGCGTAAAACACCCAGACTCAGACCATAGTGATTCGGTTCATAGGGTTCACTTCCATATAAGGAGTCATGGACAGGAAACGGGAGGGCGACATGAGAGAGTGAAAAAACATCTCTCGGATAGCGCACATTCAGGGGCTGCACGTCTGCTGTTGTTGAGTGCGCTAAGTGCGTCGAAGCGACCATGTTCATACTCTCTGAAGAGGCGTTTTTGACGATAGTCGTCGTGTAAGTACGCTGTGGTGTTGCCAGTAAGTGTGATAGCGCGCGATCCGAAGAGTGGCGAAACAGTGCACGAAAATTGACCGCACGATTAATATCAAACAACACCAGTTCGCTACCGTTATCCGGTAGATTATGATGGAGCACGTCCAGCACTGCCCGGGTACTGACTGTGGAATCAAGAACGGACTGAAACGTAAGCACATGAGGAAGGTCTTTCCAGCCAGCCGATGACTTGCGTCGCGTAAGGTCCCGTTTCAATGTCTCAGTCAGAAGATAAGCCTGCCGCGCACCATTCACGGGAAAAGAGTTATATTTAAAAGGATTAAATTCTGGTACCAGACCTAACCAGGCCGCACGAGAAAAGGCCGGGAGAAAGGCTGTCCATTCGGCCATTCCCGAAAACCGAGCAAAGCGGCTTATGCCTATCATGGGAGAAATCAGGACAATTTGTTGTGGCTTCTTCAGGCTCTCATCATCAAGGGCATCGATGGCATATTTCATGGCCAGCGCCCCACCATTGGAAAAGCCAACAATATGCAGCGGCGCATCCGCATGGGTCATTTTTGTTGCCTCGCGCACCGCAAGACGCGTTGCTGCCAGCCAGTCCTGCCATTTTACATCCGTTAATGCCCCGGGTACGGTTCCATGGGCAGGTAGACGGATCCCGATGGCGACAAACCCTTCTTTTTGATAGAGCCGGGCAATATGCTGCAGGCTGTAAGGGGAGTCCGTAAGTCCGTGCAGTAACACGACAGCCCCTCTCGGTTCCGCCTGTGGGCGCATGATATAGGATCGATTCCAGTCTGTGGGAAGGGTGTCCGGAAATACCGGGCTTGACGGGTTATAACGATTTAAACTCGTTGTATCCTGATCGGTTTGCTTCATAACGACATTGTTATGCACCTCCATGAAGAGTGCGTTTTCAGCATTGATATAGTCATCCCAGTCGGCCCGATCGATCTCGTTTTCGCGTAATTCATTAGGGACAAAAGTATGCCAGGGCTGGAGTTCGCCGCTACGCTGTACCCAATAAAACAGGCCTGTCATTGCACAAAGCGTGAAGCTCAAAAGGATAAAAATACAACGCTTCAACACTCTAATACTTTTCTTGCGCATAAATCCTCTAAACATAGATATTCAACCTGATATCTGCTGTATTTAGGTTTTAAAGCGCAGCGTGGTTGATGATGGGGGCACAGAATAAAGATATGGACATCGCATAAACTATGCTTTTAACCATTGCATGATCAGCAAGGAGTTAATGGCGAAATTGATATGCGCGACGATAGATAACATAATACTAAGCGCTGCCACAAACAGAACCTTGAGGTTGAGGATGCGTGTTTTTTTTAAGTTTGCATCCAGCCATAACATATTCCTTATTTTATTCTTTTGATATAAATACATTATCCCCATAGATAAATATAAGAGAGGCATGATAATGCTTACTGAATTGATCTGTAACAGCAGTAATTCACTGCCAACTAATGCAAATAGCCATGAAATAAATAACAGCATAAGCGTTGCTCCTCAGTTTTTTTTGTTGGTAAGGTAAAACCAAATCATAAACAGAACATCTAAAAACAACCAAACCCCGCCCAGCAACAAAACGTGCGAGACAGCACCCGGCCAGAACAAAGCGCCATTGGGGGAAACAGAAAAGAAATCCTGTCCCCAGACCAGGCGTGCCACAATCATGAAAAGGGGCAGCAATAAAAGGTTGAACAGAAAAAGATAACGGATAAAGTTTGGTTTTCTGGGACGTCTGATATTTTCTTCCGGGAACATGGTTTCCTCACTGGTTTCGGTGAAAATAAAGAGGCATTCTAGTGCGAAAAGATAGATGGAACTTAAACACACTTCATTTTATAGCGTACGCAGCTGTCACCTCGATGATTAATGAATGAGAGTATGGTGAGTGAGGATCTCTTGTTTGTTTGAACTTCATATAACATCGCCCCCTAAAATAAGCCACCAGACAGAGCTTGTTTAAGGTTCTGATTTCTTTTTTTAATGTAAATTAGGTGATAACAAATGTTTAAAAAAACACTCACAGTAGTGGCAATTCTTTCAACTATTTCTGTTGGTGCTAACGCCGCTGAAATTGGCGCTCAGTTAGGTACACAACATACGGAGTTAAATGCACTGATTGCGCCTGAGCCGACCGGTATTTTTTATACTGCAAACTGGGCTAACAATTATAATGATGGCCGTAATTCTGGCGGTGTCGGCCTGGGTTATCAGGTGTCTCTGGGTAAAGCCGATCTTTACGCAGGTGCCAAGGCCATCTATATGGCGCCTAAGAAAGGTGATAATGGATTTGCGGCACCGATTGGTGGCGGGGTTCGTGTCCATTTCAGCGATGAGGTGTATGCCTATGGTGAAGGTTATACCGCGCCACGTGGCCTGAACAATGCCGTCGAAAACTATGTTGAAGTTGATGCTGGGTTGGCCTGGCAGGTACGAGATGAGGTGAAACTCAAAGCGGGTTACCGTCATATTAGCGTTCATGGTAAATCCGGTACGCCTAATCATACGCTGCTTGATGGTGCTTACCTGGGCGCCGCACTTCAATTCTAAACAAACACTCACCGCGAGCCCTACGCTCGCGGTGAATCGTTGCATATAATCCAGTCATTTGTCTTTATCCTCTTTTTTATTCAGATACTCTTCTTCCTTCTTCTCTTGAAACATTTCCTTTCCTGCGCTGATAGTAAAAAGACCGAGAGTGTAATGCAGGGCTGAGCCCTGCTACAGGTTGTAACGTAACCACCCGAAGAGTACGTTTCCGTTATTATAGGTGCCAGGAATATAGGTGAACTGGACGTTCACGTTTTTATAACTCGCTGAAAAAAGCGGGAATATAATCGGTAAGGGAATGTAGTTGCCCATATCTTTACGCGCCGTTATCCCGGCAGTCACCCCTAATCCCAACCTGAAATCTTTTTGTTGGCCTGGATGCCATCCTTTCTCCCATGCATAGCCGGTGACCGGTTGCCACTCATTATGTGAGTCTTTAAACACCATTCCATACAGTGCACTCCAGTTGCCATTGCTGTGATGACGAGAAACACCCACTCCTGCACCCCAGGGCATTTCATTATAGCGATCGGTCTTTTCTTTATCGTACATGAACCGGTTATGCCAGCTGATAAAAGGAAGATAAATATCGTGGCTATCATAATCTGTCCAGGTTTGCGTAATATCGGAAACAATCCTGCTGCCCCAGCTTGCTGCATTTTCATCAGCATGAGTCTGGCCATAGGCACGTGTGGCAAAAAGAAGTAACCCGCTCCAGAGTAAAACAGAGCAAATCAACAAAAATAAATGATAAAAGCCGCCGATAAAGTCGATTTTTTCCTTACAGGGCTGCCAGGGGGTAGTGCTTTTCATTGCGAACACTCCAGTGGATAAAAGTAGTTAAAAAATAATAAATAGGCCAGCGCATTAACAAAACATGAGACGAATTGTTAATAGCGCCAGAGATGACTGATTTTCTAAAACGAAATGACTAAGGTTGGATATTACGCCATCCTTAGTCATTGTGATTTAATTTATGGCTTTCTTTTTAAGGAGTTCGAACTCCTCCTGGCTAATAACGTCCTGGTCTAATAGTTTTTTGGCGTCTGATATTTGCTCCGCTGGGGATTTACAAAGACTATATTGTGCTGCGGCATTCGCATCCAGTCTGTAAGCACGTTGTCTTTTGGCCATTCCCTTACCTCTCAAAATGAGATAAAAAACAGAGGTGATCAGCGGGATGAAAAGTAACAGCATTATCCAAAGCGATTTAAAGAAGCCGTTGAGTGTATTGTCACGGAATAAATCAGTAACGATCTGGAAAATAACAAACAGATACGCAATAAAAAAGAATATAGAAAACAGGGTGGCTGCCATATTCCAAAATTGTAATAGATGAGTCGTCACAATGATGCCTTCTTAAGGATATAAATGGTTACATGGAATGAATAAAAGATAAAAACCTGCCACAAAAAATTTTCATCCTTAATGAAAAGGACAATCATCCTGTTGTGGCAGATATGATAAAGCGTGTTATTGAGCTGGAGAGATCGTTACCTGACCGCGATGCGAGGTAATATTTACACGTTGCCCTACGACAAATTCACCTTCACGGGCGGGCTGCACGGTAACGAACTCTTGCCCGTTATCAGGACGAATAAAGAGTTCAGCCGCATTATGTCGCGCCATTCCTCGTTGTATCGACTGTCCTGCCATCGCGCCAGCAACGGTACCGCCAGCCGTCGCCAGCAGACGGCCGCTTCCGCCACCAATAGCATTACCGGCAGCACCGCCAATCAACGCGCCCCCGACTGTACCGGCAGCGCTGCTTCCGGTGTCGTTTTGGATTGTGATGTATCTCACCCCTGTGATTGTGCCGTGCGACAGCGCCATCACCTGACCGGAAAGCGCTGCACTTGCATGATGGGCAGAACCAACGGGTTTTTCAGTACAGCCAGCCAATGCCAGCAAACCGGCCAAAATTAAAACAGAACGTGTAAACATCTCTCTTCCTTATGAGTAATCAACGGCATCACGAATTAATGGACATGTCATACAGTGGCCGCCACCGCGTCCACGCCCTAATTCACTCCCAACAATTTCAATGACCTCAACGCCTTCTTTACGCAAACGGTCGTTTGTTTTGGTATTGCGGTCATAGGCGATAACGACACCTGGAGACATGGCGACCACGTTATTTCCGCTATCCCATTGCTGACGCTCGGTGTCGTAAACATTGCCTTCGGTTTCAACGACCCTGAGCGAGCGTAAATTGAGTGCCCTGGCTACCACCTCTGTTAACGGCTCTGAATAATGCTCCAGACGCATTCCGCCTGGGGAGTCGTCCTTAATCAGTGAAAAGACTTCGATTTGATCAACAATGGCGGGATAAAGCGTCACTAAATCTCTGTCACAAAAGGTGAATACGGTATCGAGGTGCATCGCCGCTCTGAGCTTCGGCATCGCGGCAATAATAACGCGCTCGACATGGCTAAACGGGTTCGAAAACAGGGCAGATGCAAGCTGGGCAATGGCCTGATAGGACGTTCGTTCGCTCATACCGATTAAAACGGTCTTGTTGCCAATAGGCATAACATCGCCGCCTTCAAGGGTGGCGGATCCGTGATAACGCGTTGGATCTCCCCACCATGTATTGATCGTCTGACGGGTGAAGTCCGGATGGAACTTATAGATAGCAGTGGTCAGTAACGTTTCTTCACGACGAGCCTGCCAGTAAAGGGGATTAAGCGTAACCCCGTTATAAATCCAGCTGGTGGTATCTCGCGTATAAAGCGTATTCGGCAACGGCGGGAGCAAATATTCACGCAGCCCTGTCGCTCTTCCGACGAGTTCAAGTTCTTCTTTATCGCCCCTGTGTCTGTTCAGCAAATCATAGGTTGAAAGCCCGCCGATCATAAACTCAGCCAGCCGATCTGCAGGTAACGAATCCAGGAACGAGCGTGTTTCATTAAGCAAACCCAACGGGATTTCATCAGCAGTAATCTGCTGTTCGATGAGCCAGTTGCGTGCCTGACGGTTAGCCAGCGTTTCGGAGAGCAGATCATGCATCTCAACAACGTCAACACCGCATCCGCGCATTTTGTTAATAAAATCGAGATGATCCTGACGGGCACGCTCTACCCACATGACATCATCAAATAACAGTCGGTCGCAATTGCCCGGCGTAAGACGGCTATGTGCTAACCCAGGGGCGCACACCATCACTTTGCGTAACTGGCCGACCTCGGAGTGAACACCCAGTGGTATATCTTGCATAGTATCTCCTTAAGAGAGTAATTAAATGGTAATATTTCCGTTTATAATTCCATAAATACAGGCCAAAGCCGCGAGCACGATGGCGGTAAATAATATTCGTTCCGTACCAGAGAATATTTTTTTGTTTTGCTCACGCTTAGCAATGTAATAAAGCAGTGTGCCAGGCGCATAAATAACGGCGGACAGCAGCACATACGTTAATCCGCCGGCATAAATCATCAACGAGGCATAGGCAGTGGCAATGACAGAGATCACCAGGTCTTTATAATATCCCTTTGTACACTGTTCGTAGGTTTCTCGTGTAATAACCAGCTTCAGGCTATATGCAGCAACCAGAAGATAAGGGATAAGCGTCATCGCGCTGGTTAGCTCAAGGGCTAACAGGAATGCGTAATCGCTGAAAAAAGTGATAATTAAGAACAGCTGTATCGAGATATTCGTCAACCATACGGCTGAAGAGGGAACGCGCCAGCGATTCTCGCGTGCAAAAACAGCAGGCATGCTCTTTTTCAACGCCGCGGAATAAATAACCTCCGCAGCGAGCAATGACCAGGAAAGATAGGCTCCGAGTACAGAGATAATTAACCCCACGCTGATGAAAATCATACCCCAGCGTCCCACTATGCTTTCGAGAACACCGGCCATTGAGGGTTGCCGTAAGGCTCCCAGCTCGGCCTGGGGCATAACGCCATAAGAAAGCATGGTGACTAACATCAGTAAGCACAGCACCCCGATGAAGCCGAATACGGTCGCCAGGCCAACGTCTTTCCGGTTAGTTGCATAACGCGAGTAAATACTTGCCCCTTCGATTCCAAGGAATACGAATACGGTCACCAACATGGTGCTTCTGACCTGGGAAAAGATTGATCTGAAGAGAGGTGGCTCTCCGGCGGCCCCGCCCCAGAAATTAAGCATAAACATCTCTTTTTTGAATGCCATTATCAGAATGGCGATAAATACAAAAATAGGGATGATCTTGGCACAGGTGGCCAGGGTATTGATAAAGGCCGCTTCTTTAATACCCCGCAATACCAGGAGATGAAAAGACCATAAAACAACTGATGAGACAGCGATTGCCAACAGCGTATTACCTTCGCCAAATGCAGGGAAAAAAGCGCCTAATGTTGATTTAATTAAAATAAAATAGGATACGTTGCCGATACATGTACCCGCCCAGAAACCGAGTGCCGAAATGAAGCCCGGATATTCGCCGAAACCGGCTTTAGCGTAGCTAAAGACGCCCGCATTGAGTTCAGGCTTTCTTTGCGCAAGGTTCTGGAATACAAATGCCAGCATCAGCATACCGCCACCGGCAATCACCCAGGCAATAATTGCACCAAGCCCACCGGTTGCTCGTCCGAATGCAGCAGGTAATGAAAATATACCCGCTCCGATCATCGCTCCGACGACAAGCGTCGTTAAAGACCAAAGCGATAGCGTATTGGTCGTAGATTTGTTCATATAATTTTCTTAACAATGAAGCTGTGATTGATGAAGTGTGAGTTTAAAAGTGTTAAATATACCGTACTTAAATGAAGTTAATTTTTATGCCATCAAGGCAGCACAGGGGCTGGGGGTAACTCAGATCGCACCGTTTAGATCGTAATAATAACCCTCTTCTCTTTGATTTCTGATTTGCCCGCTGTTGTAGGGTGCCAGTTTCTTTCTCAGACGACCAATAAGCACCTCGACGGTATTGTTTTCTTTACCCATCCAGTCGTGGTAGAGATGTTTCATGATTTTACGTTTGCTCAGCGCTTTGCCTTTGTTCTTCACCAGTAGCTTCATAATTTCAAATTCAAAACGGGTCAGTCGAATTTTTTGCTTGTTGATGAAGAGTACCTTGCTGTTTAAGTCGAGTTCTAAATTACCTGCAGTAATACGGCTGGAAGGGGTGAGATAATTCCGGCGTACTAAAACCCAAATTCTGATGATAATCTCTTCAATATGACTAGACTTGACAACATAATCGTCAGCGCCGCTTTCAAACGCTTTCACCTTGTGTTCAATATCGTTGCTGCTGTTAAGGATCATGATGCGGATAGTGCGCCCTTCGCGTCGCCACTTACGAATCGCCTGTAACTCAGCAGTGGAAAGCGTTTCAGATGCCATAATCAGGAGTTCAGCTTTATTTGAAAACATAAACATTTCCACTTCCTCAATACTCGAAGATACATCAGTTAAAATACCTGCCTCTTCAATTTGGGTTTTCAAATAATGCTGATTTATAATGTTAGGATCTAATATTAACACGCGCATATCTTCCTCTCACTTTGTTGCTTCGCCTGTTAGGGTTTTTGACATTTTATGAAATGGATTTCTATGCTTTACAGATAAAAGCATCGTCACCAAAAGTTGGCTAAATAATACTTTCGAAATAAATTCAAACAATTCTTTTATGAGGGATATTAGAAATACAAAATAAAAAAATGCAGAATAAAAGAAGTGAAGGGAAGAGTATGAGAAAAGCAGAGGAAGTAGAATTAAATCAAGAAAAATAACATTTAATAAGGTTTTTGTTCTGCTTTTTTGGCGTGTGGAGTGTTTGTTTAGATGAACGTATGGTTGCTCCAATTGCTTTCTGGTTGGGTTTTTGTTAAGAGTTAAGTGCGAATTTTATTTCTTGATTTAACAATCCATACATCTGTCTTGCATTCATAACATTAGCACAATGAGCCATGTGCTTGCGTCAATAAACTCATTTTCGGCAAATAAATATGGCACGCTGCAAATCGCTTATTCTCCAGGTTTTGGGGTCAAGCTTCTGGATCTTATAGTGCAGGACAGGTTGGCTGGTGGTGAGTTTTTCAATCAGCACAGAAGGTGCATTATCCTGCGGATTAGCAAGAAATTTACCTTTTGTGACTTTGTGGAATCCGTTTTGCACGTCTGTGTCGATGGTCATGTTTCCTGTACGATCGACAAGGTACTCTTTACCATAATAGTTCAACGTGCCGTATTCGCTGACCGTGACGAGACCATCGTTGGTAATGTGGAAAACAATTTTGATATTTCCATTAATCCCTTGCTGGACATTTTTTGAATCTTCATAGTTGATATGTACCGTCGACATACAGTTCATCGGTAGGTAATCATAAACACCAACAAGCTTGTATATTCCCATTGCAAGCAAGGGAAGCATCAACAGGCATAAAACAATATTAATTGTTGTTAATATTGACGAAGTTTTCGCATTCATGTCCTTTCCCTGTATTTTGTTTGCCACACAGGGCAATGTGAGTTGAGTACACCTTGCTTTTTAAAGGCGCTCTGTTGTCATCAAAATAGATATTTTTGGGATGTTGCTGGCATTTTAATGCGATTCTTTGCCCTAAATTTGTATTAAAAAATGAGTCAATATTCTCTTGTTTGACGCCATTTTCGTCAGTATAGACATCGCATAATCCGACTGACTTATATTTATGCATAGTGCTATCGTTTAAATGGTACAAATAAAAGGCAGTGATGGTGCTCACCATTAAAACGGTTAATGCTATTGTGCTAATGTAAAAACCTTTGTGGGAGGAACAGATTTTTTTAAATTTTTCGTACGTGCTACTACGTGTAGTACTAACACGAGTACACTGACAGTGCAGTACAAATCCTTGCTTTGGTATTGTTTCGATTTTGTCTTCAAGCGAGAATTCAAGAAATGCTTTTCGCAACAGAGATATGTTTCGGTTCAGGTTGTTATCAGAAGCAACCAGACCATGTTCTTCCCAGACTTTTTCAAGGAGTTCAGTACGGCTGACCTGAGAATTATTGGCGTCAATAAGTGCATTTAATAATCGCGACGTCGCCAGTGAAAGCTCAACTTCGCGTTTATTATCGGTTAAAATGCGCGATTCATCATTATAATGCACTATCCCGTCAAGTAGGTACTGCATAGCTTAAACGTCCTCGCAAATGAATCTACGCATTATAATTTTAGCGCTACTATTATTCAATGTTCTGATTTCTATTAAGAGTCGATAAGACGTATTTTTACCGGGATAATTACACGTAGACAGAGGGACAAACTGCGAGGGCGGGGACGTTGCTTTCTCAACCATTCCTGAGAATGATTACTTTATGAATGATGCGGTGTGGCCGGGTAAGCGCAGCGCCACCCGGCGTTTTTCAGGCCAGTTCCAATTTCGCAAGGATCGCTGAAAGCGCCTCGCGCGGCTCTCCCTGAATTGCCTGCAACGGGAACGGCAAGCCGGGTGTTGCCACTTTTCCCCTCATTTCCGCCGCTGCCGCGATGACCCTTACGCTACCGTAACGACGGAACAGATCCCATAGCGGCTCTAACCGTTCTGACTCTGTACTTTTCCCCGAACGCGCTATCGCCAGCGCCGCTTTTGGGAACAACCCCGCGAGAACCGAATACCAGACGTCAAACCCGGCCTGCAAGGCTGAGGCTGCCCGCCAGTCACCGGCGATACCCAGTGTGACCGTATCAGGAAGCCGGGCACGTACCTGCGACAGGTCCTCCGGCACGCGGCCAAGCTTGATGGAGCCCACATTTGGCAGAGACGCGACGGCAAACAGCAATTCATTGCTAAACGCAAAACCGGTCGTGGCAGGGTTATCGTAAATGCAGAGCGGTACGGAGAGCTGGCGGGTCACCGTTTCATAGAGCTTGAATACTTCCTCATCCGTTAATCGCTGGTACGACACGGGTGCCATCAGCACGCCGGAGACTCCGGCCGTTTGCGCGTCGTCAGCCAGACGCAGAATATCGTCCAGCCGCATTGCGCCGATGCTGACGATAACCGGTATGTTACCGGCATGTTCCACCGCACAGCGTGTCACCCGGGCACGCTCTTCAACGGTCAGATAGGCATAGCTCCCGGTCGAGCCAAGAATGCCCAGTGAATCCACGCCTGCCTCAACCACAGGAGAGAGCAGATGCGTAAAGGCCTGCTCATCAAACGTGCCGTTTTTCAGGGGCGTTAACGGAAATGCGCTGACTCCACGAAACATTTTTTATCCTCTTACAGGGTCAGTAACTGCCTATGCACCACTGCACCCGGCATCAGACGTTGCAGGTTATCAATCAGATCCGCTCCGGCTTCTTCCAGTGCCGTAATCGGCATTGACGGCAGACTTTCCAGAATAAACCACATGGTTTGCGCCTGACTGTCAAGACGCGTCCGTATACCCTGGCGCCAGTTCCAGCGACGGCAGGTAACACCGAGGTCGTCGCGCCAGATAACCTCGCCCGGCTCCGGGTATTCCACCACCGGCTGCCCCTCTTTGAAGGTATCAAACGGCTCACTGCCGTCCGCCAGCGTCAGGCGCGGCGCGCCTGAATAAGTCGCAAGATTTTCTCCACCAACCGGGATGGCGTAGCGAATGCTCACCGCGTTGTAGATATCCACCACCAGATCGAGCGGTGGCAGCGAGCCGTCTTTTAATACCCGCTTACGTAAGGCGGATGCCGAGCAGGGCGTACGTTTCGGTTTTGCGCCGAAGGCCTTAAATACCTCATCCCAGCCGGAAAGGTGCGCGTCAGCCCACGGCACATCATTATTAAGCATCTGCTGGCAGGCTTGCGTGAGCACGGCCGGAGCGACTTCCGGGTGGGTAATCGGCGCAGCTTCAACCAGAATGCTCAGCGCCCGAAAGCCCGGGGCAATTGCGGCAAGGCGTGGGTCTATTGACGGCGTAACGAGAGACATAAATAATCCTGTATTGACTGTTTTATACCATGGTAGTGACCAATGACTGAAAAAGTCAATATAATGACTGAGCAGGGTGCCGATATCGCCCAGGTAAGCCTGGCCGTAGCGAACCGCATACGCAACTGGCGTAAAGAGAAAAAACTGTCGCTGGATGAACTCTCGCGGCGTGCCAGCGTCAGCAAAGGCATGCTGGTGGAGATCGAAAAGGGCGCAGCCAACCCCAGCATCGCCATTTTGTGCAAGCTGGCTGCCGCGCTCGGTATCTCAGTGGCGGATATCGTTAACGTCTCCAGCGAGCCGCTGGTGCACGTTATCGAAGAAGCCGCGATCCCGGTGCTGTGGCAGGGGGAAAAGGGCGGACGCGCCAGACTGCTGGCAGGAACCGCGGGCCCGGATATGATTGAGCTATGGCAGTGGGAGATGCAGCCGGGAGAGCGTTTTACCTCTTCGGGGCATCCGGCGGGCACCTTTGAGCTGCTGCACGTGAACGAAGGCATATTAACCCTGACGGTGGACGAGACGGTTACGCAGGTTGCTGCCGGGGCATCGGCGGTGGCGAAAACGGAAGCCGCGCACGGCTATGCCAATGAGGGAAAAAAAGTGCTGCGCTTTACCATGACGGTGGCGGAGTTTCACCGATAAAAAGCAGCCCGGTGGCGCTACGCTTACCGGGCTGGTGTAGTAGGCCGGGTAAGCGCAGCGCCACCCGGCTTTTTTTTACGCCTCTTCCACACTCACGCGCAGTGCCGCCAGCGCTTTACGTGCCGCCTTCAGCACCTGCTCACACTGCTCAATGGTCAGCGTCAGTGGTGGCTCAATGCGGATGGTTTTGGAATTGTTGAGTGTGCCGGCCACCAGCACCCGCTGGCGGAACATCTCGCTCGCGAAGCTATAGCCGATTTCGTTATCAACAAACTCAATGGCCATCAGCATCCCTTTACCTCGAGCCTCCTGGATCAGATCCGGGTATTCACGTCCCAGCTGACGGAAACCGTCCAGCAGCATGTCGCCTTTCTGCTCCGCCTGCGCAGGCAGGTTTTGCTCCAGCAGCACGTTGATGGTGGCCAGCGCGGCCGCACAGGCCAGCGGGTTACCGCCAAAGGTGGTGGTATGCAGGAACGGGTTGTCGAACAGCACCGAGAAGACCTCTTCGGTGGCAACCGTCGCACCAATCGGCATTACGCCGCCGCCGAGCGCTTTCGCCAGACACAAAATGTCCGGCTGAACGTTCTCATGCTCGCAGGCGAACATCTTTCCGGTACGTCCCATGCCGGTCTGCACTTCGTCGAAGATCAGCAGCGCACCAAACTCATCGCACAGCTGACGTACGGCAGGCAGATAGCCCTGTGGAGGCAGGATCACGCCGCCTTCGCCCTGAATCGGCTCCAGGATCACCGCGGCTACGTCATCGCCGGTTTTACGGCATTCGCTGAGCACGGTGCGCATGGCATTAATGTCGCCGAACGGCACGTGGCGGAAGCCCGGCAGCAGCGGCATAAACGGTTTGCGGAAGGTGGATTTGGCGGTCGCAGACAGGGCGCCCAGGGATTTACCATGGAACGCGCCGCTGGTGGCGACAAAAGTGAATTTCCCGCGCGGCGACTGGTACGCTTTGGCGAGCTTAAGCGCCGCTTCGACCGATTCCGTGCCGCTGTTGCTGAAGAAGCTGTATTTCAGTTTGCCGGGTGTTAAGGCTGCCAGCGTTTTCGCGAGCATGGCGCGAAGCGGGTCGAGCAGTTCCTGGCTATGGAGAGGTTGTTTCGCGAGTTGATTCTGTACGGCGGAAACCACTACTGGATTACGGTGCCCCACGTTGAAAATGCCAAAACCACCCAGGCAATCAATAAACTCCTGTCCCTGGGTGTCGACAAGCGTATTCAGACTTCCCGCTTGCCACTCTACGGCTCCGTAATCCCCGCCGGCGGTAACAGATTTGCGATACTCCAGAAAACCTGGATTGACGTGCTCTTTAAAGTAATCGATGACCTCTCGGTTAAGTTGTTTCATCTCCTCATGATCAAGCGTTCGCTTCTCAATGAGATTCAGTGCGTGCGCGGTACAGGCAAGAGCCGAGGCGCTGGAAGGTAACCTGTTCAAAATATGCTCCCGGGGATCGCGTATCACATGATACTGCGTTAAGTATTGCAGGGATTACGCCACTTCAGCGGACTTAACGAAAATCGGGATAAACGCCAGGTTAAAATAATGTTGCGCAATATTTAATCATGCCGATGTTTTCCAGACGGGATTTAGCGGTACGGAAAACGGGGGCAGGAAGACGTGGATGGGGTCAATTGCACCAGGGGGGTGCAGGCGGTGCGACTTAAGTGGGCGTTAACAGATCATCCTTTGCAGGTAATTTCATTGTGAAAGTATTTAAAATCAATCAATTATAAAATCTCACAAAAAGTGCGGTTTAAGTGAAATCTGCGATCTCCATCAAGTTTAACAACTAAAGATAAATTGTTTACCGCCGAAAAAACAATAAACCACAAAATTAACATTCAAATAACCTGCAAGGGATGCTCACGATGTCCTCTCCAACCTATGTCACCCAGAATGAATATCTTCTGGACGATGACACCACCTTAATGTCTACCACAGACGTCCACAGCTATCTGACTCATGCTAACGACACCTTTGTTCAGGTGAGTGGCTATCAGCTTAATGAGCTGATGGGTCAGCCGCATAATCTGGTGCGCCATCCTGATATGCCTAAAGCCGCTTTTGCCGATATGTGGTACACCCTGCAACAGGGCGAGCCGTGGAGCGGAATTGTCAAAAACCGCCGTAAAAATGGCGATCACTACTGGGTGCGCGCCAACGCGGTGCCGATGGTGCGCCACGGGAAGGTCACCGGCTATATGTCGATTCGCACCAAAGCGACGGCAGAAGAGATCGCTACCGTGGAGCCACTCTATAAGGCCCTGAATGCCGGACGCTGTACCAAACGGATCCATAAAGGGCTGGTGGTGCGTCAGGACTGGTTCGGAAAACTACCGGCAATGCCGCTGCGCTGGCGGGTACGCGGCGTGATGGCGGTGCTCTTTGGCGCGCTCGCCGCCACGCTTGTGGCAACCTCAGCAGGCTGGGTGTCGTTGGCCGCAGCAGCGATAATGATGCTGCTGGGCACGTTGTTGTTTGAACAGCAGATTGTCCGCCCGGTAGAGAACGTGGCGCGACAGGCGCTGAAGGTGGCAACCGGCGAGCGCAATAGCGTGCAGCACCTGAACCGCAGCGACGAACTGGGCCTGACCCTTCGCGCGGTGGGGCAACTGGGGCTGATGTGTCGCTGGCTAATCAATGACGTATCAAGCCAGGTGGTGAGCGTGCGCGACGGCAGCGACAAGCTGGCGCAGGGTAATGAGGATCTGAACGACCGCACGCGTCAGACCGTTGCAAACGTGCAGCAGACCGTGGCGACGATGAACCAGATGGCGGCCTCCGTTCAGAGTAACTCTGAAACCGCCACCGAGGTCGATAAGCTCTCCGTAGCCGCCAGCAGTGCGGCGACCAAAGGCGGGAACGCGATGCAGACGGTGGTCAAAACCATGGACGATATCGCCGACAGTACACAGCGTATCGGCTCCATTACCACCCTGATCAACGATATTGCCTTCCAGACCAATATCCTCGCCCTGAATGCGGCGGTAGAAGCGGCACGGGCCGGTGAGCAGGGCAAAGGCTTTGCGGTGGTGGCAGGGGAAGTTCGCCATCTTGCCAGCCGCAGCGCTAATGCCGCCAACGATATCCGTAAGCTGATTGATGCCAGCGCCAGCAAGGTACAGTCCGGCTCCGAGCAGGTACACGCCGCAGGGCGCACCATGGATGATATCGTTGAGCAGGTGAAAAACGTCACTCAGTTGATCGCGCAGATTAGCCATGCCACCTCTGAACAGGCTACCGGGCTTTCGGAGTTAACCCGCGCGGTGGCTGAACTGGACAGCATCACGCAGAAAAACGCCGATCTGGTTGAAGAGAGTGCGCAGATCTCCGCGATGGTAAAACACCGGGCCGGACGTCTTCAGGATGCAGTGACGGTTCTCCATTGAGTCTGTAATGTTCCAGAAAAGCCGTTTATTCTGCCAGGCGTAAACGGCTTTCGTCGCTTCATTTGTAATTATTCTTGCGATTTATTGTTAATTTTATATTAAATAACTAAAGAAAGTGACTCAGTTATTTATCCCTGCCTAAGTCATTTTTCCCCGATGCTATTTCATAAATGCCCCGTCTGGTGGTTGAGTAACGATCGATACGGCCATATTAATAGTCTCTGCCTATCCATTGTGATGGTTATGAAATAAAAAAACGATCAAAGTCATAAAGTTAGCGGTTTCGTTACCGATAACGGTGATCGTCTGAGAAATAATCACATCGATGGAGTAAATATGTTCTTACATGACGTAAAAATCGGCACGAAATTATTTCTGGCGTTTGGATTCTTTATTGTCCTGATGGTGGTGAGCGCGAGTTTGTCTTTAATGAGTCTGAACCGGGCAAACAACGGGATGCAATCCATTATTACCAGTGATTATCCAACCACGGTAAAAGCGAACCAGTTAATCGATAACTTCCAGGAATTTATTAGCACTCAGCAGCTCATGCTTCTGGATGAACAGGGAACGTACACGGCGCAGTCGCAGCAGCATCTTAAAGAGATTAGCGAGCACATCACGGTGCTCCTCGGTGAGCTGAACAACGTACTGCAGGATCAGCAATCGCAGCAGGTGCTCGCCGAGATACGCGGCGTGCGCCAGCAGTATCTGGACTCGCGCTATCGTATTTTGCAGGCGGTGCAGAATCACGATCGCGCCGGGGCGCTTCAGGAGATGATGACCAACACCCTCAAACTGCAGCAGGCCTATAAAGCCAAAGTGCAGCAGCTGATTGCGATTCAGAACACTGAGATGCAGAACGCCGGGGTGCAGGTGGAAAGTGATTTCAGGAGCAACCGTCTGCTGCTCATCCTCATTACTCTCTTCAGCGTGGCGGCAGGCAGCCTGATTGGCTGGTTTATCGTGCGTTCCATAACCCGTCCGCTGGGCCAGGCCGTGGACTTTGCGGCGGCGATTGCGGATGGCGATCTCACCGGCAGTATCACCTCGCACGGTAAAGACGAAACCGGCCTGTTGCTGCATGCCCTGATGGAGATGAAAACGCGTCTGCTGGACATTGTGCAGCAGGTGCAGACCGGCTCGGAGAATATCTCCAGCGCCGCCGCGCAGATTGTCGCCGGGAACCAGGATCTGGCTGCGCGCACGGAAGAGCAGGCTAGCTCTGTGGAGCAGACCGCCGCCTCGATGGAGCAGATCACCGCGACGGTGAAAAACACCGCTTCGCATACCGGAGAAGCGACCAACCTGTCGGCGGATGCCGCGAAGGTGGTCAAAAACAACGGTGAGATGATGAAGCAGGTGACCAGCAAAATGCGCCTGATTAACGAGACCTCGAACCGGATGTCCGACATTATCGATCTGATCGATGCCATTGCCTTCCAGACCAATATTCTGGCGCTGAACGCGGCGGTGGAAGCGGCCCGGGCGGGTGAGCACGGTCGTGGCTTTGCGGTGGTGGCTGGTGAAGTGCGCCAGCTCGCGCAGAAGAGTGCTTCGTCAGCCAGTGAGATCCGTGAGCTGATTGAAAGCTCCACCACCCAGACGCAGGACGGGATGAATCTGGTCGAGAAGGCGAGCGAGCTTATCAATGGCATGGTGGGCAACGTGGAAGAGATGGATGTGATCCTGCGTGAGATCCGCCAGGCCAGCCACGAGCAGACAGAGGGGATCTCGCAGATTAACAGCGCGATTGGCCTGATTGATGCCACCACCCAGCAAAACTCCGCGCTGGTGGAGGAGTCTGTTGCCGCGGCGGCCTCCCTCAACGAGCAGGCGATGCACCTGAAAGAGCTGGTACGCGTCTTCCGCGTGAGCGCGCACGCACCGGCTTAATCCAGCTGGGAGATCTCCAGCGCCGCGCGGTCGATCACGCCAACGATCTGCTTAAGCTGCGCGTCGCTGAGCGCTCCCTGATTCACCTTCAGATCTAACACCGCTTTGAAGTTATCCAGTGCCCGCTTCATCTGCGGGTTTTTGCGTAGCTGGAAACCAACCGTGCGGGCTTTGATACGCGCCTGAATCTGCTCAAGCTGTTCCTGGTTTTCCTCCAGCCACTGCTGTCCTGCCGCATTGATGGCAATGCGCTTACGCCCATTCTCTTCTTCCGTAATGGTGATAAACGCCTGATCCTGAAGATAATCCAGCGTCGGGTAAATCACGCCAGGACTCGGGGTGTAGTTCCCCTGGGTCAGGTTCTCAATCTCTTTGATCAGCTCATAACCGTGGCTCGCGTTGCGGGTCAGAATATCCAGAATCACCAGCCGCAGATCGCCGTGACCAAAAAAGCGCGGTCGACGTCCGCCGCCATCATGTTCGTGTCGCATAGTGTGCCTCGTAAATTGATATATCTAAACTATATCTAAGATATATTCAGATGCAATCTAAAAGATCTTGCATTCTTGCTGATTAGCAATCATTATCATTTAAAATCAATTTAGATATATCGTATTCACCTGAGAAGGGTCTTAGCATGGCAACCACCCGCTATCCACAACGCGTGCGTAACGAACTGCGTTTTCGTGAACTGACCGTGCTCCGTGTTGAGCGCGTAAGCGCTGGTTTTCAGCGCATAGTTTTAGGCGGCGAGGCGCTGGAGGGCTTTAGCTCCCGCGGTTTCGACGATCACACCAAAGTGTTTTTCCCGGCCCCGGGAACGACGTTTGTGCCACCGGTGGTCACCGACGAGGGCATTGACTGGGGCGACGGCGTGCGCCCGCAAAGCCGGGATTACACGCCGCTGTACGACGCCGCGAAGCACGAGCTGGCGCTTGATTTCTTCGTGCATGACGGCGGGGTCGCCAGCCAGTGGGCGCTAGAGGCGAAAGTGGGCGATAGGCTGACGATTGGTGGCCCGCGCGGTTCGCTGGTGGTACCGGAGGATTACGCCTGGCAGCTGTACGTGTGCGATGAGTCCGGGATGCCGGCGTTGCGTCGCCGCCTGGAAGGCATCGCCAGCTTGCCGAACCGCCCGGAAATTCACGCGGTGGTCACCGTCGGGGATGAATCATACAAGGATTATCTGGCGCACCTGAGCGCGTTCAACATCAGCTGGGTGATCGGCCACAGCGAGCAGGTGGTGGTTGAGCAGCTGGCGTCGCTGAACGTTCCGGCGGAAGATTACTTTATCTGGCTGACCGGGGAAGGGAAGGTGGTTAAAAACCTGAGCCGACTGTTTGAGACTGAGGCTATCGATCAGCAGCTGGTGCGTGCCAGCGCGTACTGGCACGCGAAATAATTACGCTGCTGAATCGAGCTGCGCTTCGCTCACCTGATGTTCGAGCGAGGCGCGGACCTCGTTCAGCGCCTTTTCCTGCTGCGCGAAGTACGCTTCCATATTGCTGAGCGACGACACCAGCAGCCAGGATTCTTCTTTCTCCAGTTCTGCCAGCTCGTTCACTAAGGTGTCGATCTGCTCGCGAACCTGAGCCATTTTTTTGCGGATGCGCTCCAGATCGTTCAGCCTGTCGCTGGCCATCAGCGGCTCGAAGCCCTGCTGCAGGCGCGCCACCAGAGAACGAATGGCTTTGACGTCTCCACGCTGTTTAGCCTGGTTGAGCTGCACCATCATCGCGTTGGCTTCTTCTTTCAAATCGTCCGCCACCAGATCCGGGTGACACAGCTTGCTCGCCTGCCGCCAGAGCCGTTTCAGCTCGTCCCGATCCTCCTGTGAAAGATCTTTCCCTTTACGCAGACGCACTTCGGCATCCTGATGCTGCTCGCGGTATTTCTCGTACTCTTCGTTGGCCTCGTCACGCGCCTGACGCGCAGGCTCTTCCTCACGCGTTAAGCCGCTCTCCAGCTCCAGCGCCTCGGCAAGCAGGTTGGCAATCAGGTTACTTTGCTGCTGCAGATGCTTACGCGCCTCGGCTGCCTGTACGGAATCGGCAGGAAGTTCGCGCCAGCGCTGGGTGAGTGTTGCCAGCACCTCCACGGCCTGGGCCATGTAGCGCTGACAGCGGCGGTAGTCTTCCTCGCGACGACGCGCCTCAGCCTGCTGGCGGCGCAGGTTCAGCTCGGCCAGCGTTTTACGCAGGGCGAGGATCTGCTGCATCAGCGGGCCCAGGCGGGAGAAATAGAGATCGTTGAACTCATCAAGCTGCTGTACGCGCGCGTTACGGCGGTCAATCAGATCGCGCAGTCGCTCTTCCAGCGCTTTCAGTTCCAGTTTGCTCGCGGCGACCTGCGGATCGCGCCATGGCGTCACGGCACGCTGGCTCTGTAGCCACGCGACGATCGCGGCGATGGCCGCAGTGTAGTTTTTCTGCTCAAGCGCCACGACGATTGCCTGTAGCTCATCGTCAAACGCTTCATTTTTCAGCCGGGTTAGCTGGCTCTGAATGATGTCGTCATCTTCCAGTTCAATGGCATTTTTAATGATTTCTAGCCGTTTGATCGGTGTGCTCATGATGCCTTTCGCTTTGGCGCTTAAGTATTTGAGTTAAGGTTAGTTGTTGGAAACGCTACAGGAAATAATACACACGGATGATGATCGGCGCGATGGTGGATTTCTTTAGATTTACGCAGTGTCACCCGCTAAATTCTGAAAATGCAGCAAAATAGACCTTAAATTAAATGTGTGTATTTACACTGTTTACTTTTTGACATAAGTTGCGCGTTTTTTGACAGGCAAGTCTGAAAACGGACTTTTAGCAAGGAGTGGCAGTGATGACAGGGAAAACGTCGATACTACAGGTGCTGGCTGGCATGGCCTTGCTGGCAGGTGCTGCGCAGGCGGCCCCCCTGTCTCCGGCCGACCGTAATACTATTCAGCAGCAACAGCAGCAGCTGCTGGATGAAAACCAGCGCCAGCGTGAAGAGCTGGAGCGCAGCGTGGTATTACCGCGTCCTGTTCAGCCCGACAGTGCTGCGACTCCGCAAGGTCCCTGTTTTGTTATCTCGCGCATTGAGCTGACGGGTACCACCCTTCTTTCTCCGTTAGCCAAAGATCGCCTGGTTGCGCCGTGGGTGAACCAGTGTCTTGATATGGCGCGTCTCAACGCCCTGACCAACGCCATCTCTGACTGGTATATCAGCCGGGGGTATATCACCAGCCGCGCATTTTTAACCGAGCAGGATCTCTCTGGTGGCGTACTGCATCTCGCGGTGCTGGAAGGCAAACTCCAGCAAATCCGGCTTGAAGGGGTTCCCACCCGCACGCTGAGCATGACCTTCCCTGGCCTCGAAGGGAAAATTCTTAACCTGCGCGATATCGAACAGGGCATGGAGCAGCTGAATCGCGTGCGCCAGACGCCGGTTGAAATAGAAATTTTGCCTGGCGACAGGCAGGGCTATTCAATCGTCAATCTGACGGCTTCGCCTGAATTCCCGCTCAGCGGTTCAGTGAGTTTCGATAACAGCGGGCAAAAGAGTACCGGTACCGGACAACTCAATGGCGCGCTGTACGGCAATAACCTGCTGGGGCTGGCGGATAAGTGGTTTATCAGCGGCGGGCGCAGCAGCGATTTTTCGAACAGCCATGATGCTCAGAATTTTGCCGCCGGGGTCAGCGTGCCTTACGGCTACGGCTTGCTGGACTACAGCTACAGCTGGAGCAACTACCTCAGCACCATCGATAATAACGGCTGGCTCTGGCGTTCGACGGGCGACACCGAAACCCACCGTCTGAATGGCTCCTGGGTCCTGTTCCGCAATGGCGATATCAAAACCGGCTTGTCGGCGGGCATCACCCACCGCATCAACCATAACTATCTCGATGATGTTCTGCTGGCTACCAGCAGCCGCAAACTTTCAAGTTTCTCCCTGGGCCTTAACCACACGCAAAAAATTGCCTCCGGCGTGGCGACCCTGAACCCGACCTTCACTCAGGGTGTGCCGTGGTTTGGCGCCGAAGATGATAACGACAAACATGGCGATGTGCCGAAAGCCGAGTTCCGCAAATGGAGCGTCAACGGCAGTTTTCAGCGCCCGGTTGCTGACGGGCTGTGGTGGTTGACCAGCGTCTATTTTCAGTGGTCGCCGGACCGGCTGTACGGCAGCGAGCGCCTGACGCTGGGGGGAGAGGCCTCCGTGCGCGGCTTCAAAGAGCAGTACCTCTCCGGTGATAACGGCGGTTACTGGCGAAATGAACTCAATTATTCGCTCTTTACGCTGCCGTGGGTGGGGGATGTCGGCCTGCTGGCGGCAGTTGACGGTGGCTGGCTGAAGAAGGACGGATTTGACCGTTACGCCTCCGGCACACTGTGGGGCGCCGCGTTTGGTCTGACGACGGCTCATCGCGGCTATTCAAGCCAGTTTACCGTTGGCACACCGATGGCGTATCCGGATTGGCTGGCACCGGATCACCTCACGATTTACTACCGCGTATCAGTGGCTTTCTAAGGGACAGGGATGATGAAACAGGATCAGGTTCGTTTTTCACAGCGCGCGCTGAGCGCGTTACTGAGCGTTCTGCTGGCGACGCAGCCGCTGTTACCTGCGGTGGCGGCATCCATCACCCCGTCCGGCAATACGCAGATGGATAAGGCGGCTAACGGCGTGCCGGTGGTGAACATCGCCACGCCGAACCAGTCCGGTATTTCCCATAACAAATACAACGACTACAACGTCGGGAAAGAGGGGCTGATCCTCAATAACGCGACCGGGCAGCTTAACCAGACTCAGCTTGGCGGGCTTATCCAGAATAACCCCAACCTGAAGGCCGGGCAGGAAGCCAAAGGCATCATCAACGAAGTCACCGGCGCTAACCGCTCAAATTTGCAGGGCTATACCGAAGTGGCCGGCAAGGCGGCGAACGTCATCGTGGCGAATCCCTACGGTATCACCTGTAACGGCTGCGGATTTATCAACACGCCGAATGTGACCCTCACCACGGGTAAACCGGTGCTTGATGCCAGCGGTAAGCTGCAATCTCTTGATGTAACCCAGGGGGCGGTCACCATCGAGGGCGCGGGCCTCAATGGCTCGCAGAGCGATGCGGTGTCGATCATCTCCCGTGCGACGGAGATCAACGCGCAACTGCATGCGAAAGATTTACGTGTCGTTGCAGGGGCGAACCGCGTAGCGGCGGATGGCAGCGTCAGTGCGTTAAAAGGTGAAGGTACAGCCCCGAAGGTCGCGGTAGACACCGGCGCGCTGGGCGGCATGTATGCCAACCGGATCCGTCTGGTCTCCAGTGAAACGGGGGTGGGCGTAAACCTGGGCAACCTTAACGCGCGACAGGGGGATATTGCGCTCAGCAGTGCGGGAAAAGTGGTGCTGAAAAACACCCTTGCCAGCGGCAGCACCACGGTCAGCGCAGCGGACGTAACGTTACGCGGGGACCATAAAGCGGGTGGCAACGTCACGGTCTCCGGCCAGACGGCGCTGACGCTTGACCAGGCTCACGTTGCCGCCGATAACAACCTTCAGTTAACAACCCGCGGCACGCTGACGCAAAACGGCGGTGCGTTCACGGCGGCAAATGACGCTACGCTTGCCGCGACCACCCTGATCCAGAGCGTAGATGCCCAGGCAAGCGCGGGTCGTCATCTTGCCGTAAATGCTGAGAAAAACGCGGCGCTTAACGGTTCTGTTGTGGCGGGGCAGCAACTGTCGGTTAAGGGTGGCGAACTGGTGCAGCAGGGAAATCTCAGTGCTTCCGAGATTGCCCTCAACGCGCAGACGTTGACCCAAGAGAGCCGCAGCACAACAAATGCCAGCGGGAATATCACGCTCACCACGTCTGGCCACAGCCAACTGAAAGGCAGCACAACCGCCGGACAATCTCTCGCCGTCAGCGCGGGCAGCCTCGCTAACCATGGCGCATTAGCCGCCGTGGCGGATACCCGGATAAACACCGGTATATTCAGCAATACCGGCACCGTTCAGGGCAACAGTCTTACCGTCTCCGGGACGGATATCACCAGCTCCGGCGCGCTGAAGAGCGCCTCCACGCTGGATATCCGCGCAGACAATGCCACGCTTTCCGGTGAGACCGGCGCGAAAGGGAAAACCACCGTAACCGCCAGCGGTAATCTGAACAACAGCGGCACGCTTATCAGCGATGACACGCTAACGCTGAACGCGGCGCAAATCGTCAACAGCGGTACGCTTTCCGGTGTCCGGGGGCTCACCACCTCAGGGAAGACGTTCACCGCCAGCGCAACGTCAGTGACCCAAAGCGACGGGGATGTGGCGCTGAACAACACCGATACCACGCTTGCTGGTGAAACCAGTGCCGGTGGCGCCGTTACCGTGCAGGGCCGCAGCCTCAACACCACGGCCACGGCACAGACACAGGGCAACAGCGTCGGCGTGGCCGTGCAAAACGCAAAACTTGAAGGAACTCAGGCTGCCAAAGGCAACATGACGTTGAAGGCTGACAGCAGTCTCAACCACACGGGGAAATCATCAGCTTCAGGGCTTAAGGTTGAAACCGGCCATCTCAGCAACAGTGGAACCCTGACGGCCTCCGCGCTTGTAATCGACAGTCCTGAGGTCATTAACGGTGGTCTGATCCACGCCGGACAAACGCTGTCGCTGGTTACCCGTCTGCTGGATAACCGCAGCAGCGGCGTGCTGTACAGCCCGTCGGCACTGTCACTTTCCCTCTCTGAACTGAACAACGCCGGTATTATCACCAGCGACGCGGCGCTTTCCCTCTCTGGTTCAAATCTGACCAACAGCGGCGAGCTGAGCGGGACTTCACTGGCAATTGATTACGAGACGCTGAAGAACAGCGCGGAGGGGATGTTGCTGGCTCAAGGTGCAAACCGCATCACGGCACAGTCGGTGTCCAGTGCGGGCAGCATGGTGGGCAACACCCTGACGCTGAATGCCGATCGCCTGGAAAGTGCCGGTCTGTTACAGGGCGATAGCGCATTATCACTGACCGCCGGAATCCTGAATTTACTGACAGGCTCCCGCACGCTGACGGGCGGAGCGCTCGGCCTTTCAGGTACCACGCTGACTACCGCAGGGCAGCTCCAGGGACAGGATGTCAGCATCCGTTCCCACGACTGGACTAACCGCGGAAGTTCCCTCGCGACCGGCTCACTTGACGTTACGACCGCTGGAACGCTCAGCAATACCGGCGAACTGATGAGCCAGGGCAACGGGACGCTGAATGCGGTCAATACCGTTAACAGCGGCAATATGTTGTCGGCCGGTGACCTTTCGCTTAACGGAAAGACGCTGCGCAACAGCGGTACGCTTCAGGGGAATCGCGTCACCGCGCATCAGGACACCATCACGAACAGCGGAACGCTGACCGGGATTGCCGCCCTGACGCTGGCCGCCCGCCTGGAGATGGCGGCGCCATTACTGACGCTGGTAAATGACGCGTCGGGATCGTTACTGGCTGCGGGCGAGTTGTCCGTGACAGGCGGCGATCTGCGTAACGCAGGGCAATGGCAGGGGAAACGGGTACTTATTCATGCGCAGGCGCTTACGAACGGCGGTGCGATCCAGGCAGAAAATTTACTGGATGCGCAAATCGACAGCATCCTTACCGGGACAACGGGCAGCAAAATCACCTCTAATGGAGAACTGGCGCTCTCAGCACTGACGCTGGCAAACAGCGGGCAGTGGATTGCAAAACACCTCACGCTGGGGGGCAGTACCCTGAACAACAGCGGTGAGATCACTGGCGTTGATGCGCTTTCGGTTGCCCTAACGCAGCTGAATAACCAGGCCGGAGGAAAACTGCTCAGCGCAGGCGCGCTGACGCTTGATGCGGAAAATGCAACGAATGCCGGGCAAATCCAGGGGAAAGCGACCATGGTTACCGCCGGGCAACTCATTAACAGCGGACGGCTTCAGGGAGAAGCGCTGACGCTGAATGCCTCGGGCGCGCTGAACAATACCGCCAGCGGTGTGCTGCTGAGCGAGAATGCGCTGACGGTATCGACAGCCACGCTGAACAATCAGGGCACGCTGCAGGGCGGTGGGGAATCTTCGGTGAAGGCCACCACCCGCGTACAGAACGACGGCAAAATGCTCTCCGGTGGCAAACTCACACTGACCGCACCGGAACTGGCGAACAGCAGCAGCGGGCTGGTTCAGGCGGTGAGGTTGCTGCTGGATGTGGTGAAAGCCGTGAATGGCGGAAATGTCCTCGCAACGACACGCGCAGAACTGCGCGGCAGCTCGCTTGATAACAGCGGCACACTCCAGGGCGCTGATTTGCAGGCAAATTACCAGAGCGTTACCAACAGCGGAACGGTATTAGGCACCACTTCGCTTACGATAAACGGTGACGCTCTTGATAATACCGAGAGCGGTAAGCTCTACAGCGGGGATAAGCTGCTGCTCGACGTGCGTAATTACAGCGGCCGTGGTGATGTGGTTTCTCTGGGCGACACCACGCTGAAACTGGTTAACGCGCTCGTTAACACCGGCACCCTGGCGGCAGGTAAAACGCTGTCTGTCTCATCGCAGAATGCCATGACGAACAGCGGCGTAATGCAGGGCAATGCCATTGCCCTCAGTGCTGGCGGAGCGTTCACGAACAACGGTACGCTCACCACCGGGAACGGTAGCAGTACCTTCAACGCGCAGAGCCTGTTGCTCAATGCGTCCGGCTCGCTTCAGGCAGGCGGAGATGTGCAGCTTACCTCACGTGAAAATATCACCGTCAACGGTTTCACCGGTACAGCGGGCAGTCTGACGATGACGGCCGCCGGTACGCTGCTGAACACGGCGCTGATTTATGCGGGCAATAATATCTCTCTGTTTGCTGCACGTATCCACAACATATACGGCGATATTCTTGCGGATAACAGCCTCTGGATGCAGAAGAATGCAGTCGGGGAGGCAAACGCTGAAGTTGTTAACCGCTCCGGTACGATTGAGACCACACGCGGTGATATCACCGTTAATACCGGCCATTTACTCAATGAAGCCGATGGCCTGACTGTCAGCCAGTCTGAACGGGAATACCCGGATGCCATTCCTGCCGCAGATGAACACTACTTTAGTTATGATCTCAACGGCAGACGTTCGGATTTTGTCCTCCTTCTTGAAGACTGGAAAAACGATGGCAGTAAGGTTGTGTATGACTGGTATGAGCAGTGCCTTGGGAGTGGTGCTAATGGCAGTGGTCAGTGCAGGGACAGGGTTGATTATCGCCTCACAGGGGAGGACATCCGGCAGTTCCTGCTGAGTGAGTCTGTGGTTTCCGTATCCGCCACTGGCAGTTCAGCCCGAATTGCTGCCGGACGCGATATTACGATTAATGCCGGAACGCTGGATAACCGTGCCAGCCATATTCTTGCTGGCCGTAATGCCGTTCTTGCTGGGGGAACACTGAATAACCTTTCTGCGGAAGGTGGACGCCGCGTTACGTACGTTCAGGCTGAATACCGTTGCGAGTGGTTTTACCGGGACTGCAGCGATAGCAAATGGGAGCCTCTGACACAATATCCGGACGGAAGTTGGGGCTGGTTTGATGAGGACTACGGCTGGTATGGCTGGGTGCCTTATATCCTCGGTGAACGCACAACCGAATTTGTGGCTGATGGCGGTGTATACCGCTCAGTCATCAGTGCTGGCGGTAACGTTAGCGCAAACTTTACGAGTGATATCAGCAATACTAACGTCACCGCAAATTCGGGTGAGTTCAGTAATACGATTGATGCCCCAACGCTGAATACGCTCTCGCCTGAAGCTATTGGTAAGGGCCTTAACAGTGAATCACTGGCACAAGGTGGCAGTGCGGACATTCGTTTCCCTGAACAACTGGGCAATATCACTGACGCCCTGAAAGATATCTCCGGCGGTTCATCGCTCTCCGACCAAAACGGCAGCAGCGGTAACTATCCACTGCCGTCCGGCAACAACGGCTATTTTGTTCCATCCACCGATCCCGATAGCCCGTATCTGATTACGGTGAACCCGAAGCTCGATGAACTCGGCAACATGGACGACAGCCTGTTTAATGGACTGTATGACCTGCTTGGCATAACACCCGGTGCCACACCGCGTGAAACCAACAGCGCGTATACCGATCGGAACCAGTTCCTTGGCTCGTCCTATTTCCTGGACAGGCTCGGCCTGAACCCGGATCGCGACTACCGGTTCCTCGGCGACGCGGCGTTTGATACCCGTTACGTCAGCAACGCGATTCTGAACCAGACCGGCAGCCGCTATATCAACGGCATTGGCTCCGATCTCGATCAGATGCGCTACCTGATGGACAGCGCCGCAGAGCAACAAAAAACGCTGGGGCTGAAATTCGGCGTGGCGCTCACGGCTGAGCAGGTTGCTGCACTCGATAAAAGCATGCTCTGGTGGGAGTCAGCGACCCTCAACGGTCAGACGGTGATGATCCCGAAAGTCTATCTGTCGCCGAAGGATGTCACCGTGCACAGCGGCAGCGTGATTAGCGGCAATAACGTCCAGCTGGCGGGCGGGAACGTCATTAACAGCGGCAGCACAATTGCGGCGCAGAATGGGCTCTCAATCGACAGCAGCAACAGCCTGAGCAACCTCAACGCCGGACTGCTGAGCGCAGGTGGCGGGCTGAACCTGAGCGCGCTGGGGGATATCAATAACATCGGATCCACCATCAGCGGCAAAACGGTAGGGCTGGAGAGCGTCGCGGGCAGCATTAACAACATCACCCGCGCACAGCAGTGGAATGTCGATGCGGGAAATGTGCATTTCAGTGGCACCGATGTCGGCAAGACGGCCTCCATCACCGCCACCGACGGGCTGACAATGCGCGCCGGACAGGATATCAACGTGACCGGCGCAAACGTGTCGGCGGGTGGCAGCCTGGGTATGGCGGCGGGGAATGATATCAACATCACCGCCAACGAGATCGCGACCAGCGAAGGACGCGCCGGGCGCAACCGCGCAACCACGGAGACGGCGTCCGTCGCGCATCAGGGCAGCACCCTGAGCGCGGGCGGTGACCTCACCCTGCAGGCAGGTAACGATGTGAATGCCCGTGCGGCAGCAATAGCGGCGGAAGGGGATGTGGGCATTCAGGCCGGTCGGGATATGAACCTGCTGGCGGAAGCGTCGATGGAACGCTCCAGCAGCCAGGCGAAGAAAAAAACCGCCATTGACGAATCTGTTCGTCAGCAGGGTACGGAGATTGCCAGCGGGGGGAATACGGTGATCCTCGCAGGGCGCGACGTAACCACGCAGGCGGCTGGCGTGACAGCGCAGGGCGATATTGGCGTGGCGGCAGGCCGCGACATAAATCTGACGACGGCGACGGAGAGCGATTACCGCTATCGGGAACAAACTAAAACCAGTAGCGGCTTCCTGAGCAAAAAGACCACCCACACCATCGAGGAAGACAGCGCGACGCGGGAGAAAGGCTCGCTGCTGAGCGGCGACAACGTGACGGTGTCGGCGGGTAACAACCTGCGGGTGTTAGGTTCTGCGGTCGCTGGCGATGGCGACGTGGCCCTTTCCGCGGGCAACAATGTGGACATCGTGGCGGCGACCAACACCGACACGGCCTGGCGCTTTAAGGAGACCAAAAAGTCCGGTCTGATGGGCACGGGTGGCATTGGCTTCACCATCGGCAGCAGCAAGTCCACCCATGATCTTCGCGAGCAGGGTACCACCCAGAGCGAGAGCTTCAGCACCGTCGGCTCGACGGGCGGCAACGTCAGCATTACAGCGGGCAAACAGGCGCATATCGGTGGGGCAGATATCATCGCACAGAAGGATATCAGCCTGACCGGTGACAGCGTGGTGATTGAGCCGGGGCATGACAAACGCACCCGCGATGAGAAATTTGAGCAGAAGAGCAGCGGGCTGACGGTGGCGCTGTCCGGGGCGGCGGGGAGTGCGGTGAATAACGCGGTCACCACGGCCCAGAGCGCGAAGCAGAGCAGCGACTCACGTCTGGCGGCACTGCAGGGTACGCAGGCGGCGCTGTCAGGCGTACAGGCCGGACAGGCCGTGGCGCTGGACCAGGTGAAGGGCGACTCTGACAAACGCAATAACAACACCATCGGCGTCAGCGCGTCGATTGGGTCACAGTCGTCCAAATCCTCATCGCACATGGAAAGCGAAACGACCACGGGCAGCTCCCTGAGTGCAGGCAATAACGTCACGATAAAAGCCACCGGAAGCGACATCACCGTGGCGGGAAGCCAGATTAAGGCCGGGAAGGACGTGACGCTTGATGCAGCACGGGACGTCAACCTGATTGCCTCGCAGGATACGCAGCAGACAACGGGTAAAAACAGCAGCAGCGGTGGCAGCCTGGGTGTTGGAGTGGGTGTCGGTTCCGGTGGGGCGGGCATCAGCATCTCGGCGAACGCAAACAGCAGCAAGGGGCACGAGAAGGGCAACGGTGTCTGGCAGAACGAGACCACGGTGGATGCGGGTAACCGCGTGACCATCAACACCGGGCGCGACGCGACGATCGCCGGGGCGCAGGTGAGCGGCGAAACCGTGGTGGCGGATATCGGGCGCGACCTGACGATTGCCAGCACCCAGGACAGCGATCACTACAACAGCAAGCAGAACAGCGTCAGCGGCGGTGCGGGTTACACCTTTGGTGCAGGCGGTTTCTCCGGCAGCATCAATGTCAGCCGCGACAAAATGACTAGCGACTACGACTCGGTGCAGGAGCAGAGCGGGCTGTTTGCAGGCAACGGCGGGTTTGACGTGACGGTGGGCAACCATACGCAGCTCGACGGCGGGGTGATTGCCTCCACGGCGACGGCGGATAAAAACCGTCTAGATACGGGCACGCTGGGCTTTAGCGATATCCACAACCAGGCGGATTTTAAGACGGAGCATCAGGGCGCGGGTATCAGTTCGGGCGGCAGCATCGGCAAGCAGTTTGCCGGGAATATGGCGAACGCTCTGCTGGCCGGAGGCGGTAACAGCGGTCACGCGGAAGGGACAACACAGGCGGCGGTGAGCGAAGGGACGCTCATCATCCGCGATAAGGAGAACCAGAAGCAGGATGTGGCTGACCTGAGCCGCGATGCGGAACATGCGAACGGCAGCATCAGCCCGATATTTGACAAGGAGAAGGAGCAGCAGCGCCTGCAGGAAGTGCAGTTGATTGGTGAGATTGGCTCGCAGGTGGTGGATATTGCGAACACGCAGGGGGAAATAAACGGGCTGAACGCAGGCAGAAAACAGCTTGCAGATAAAGGGATAACCGAGCCGGGGGCGGATGCCAGCGACGAGGTTAAAGCCGCATATCAGAATGCCCTGCGCGAGACCGATGCATATAAGACCACGACGGCAAAATACGGGACGGGTAGCGACCTGCAGAGGGGTATCCAGGCGGCGACGGCCGCGCTTCAGGGGCTGGCGGGTAGCGACCTGACTGCAGCACTGGCGGGGGCATCCGCGCCGGAGCTGGCGTATCGTATTGGTCACGGCATGGGGATCGATAACAATACGGCAGCGAAAACCATTGCGCATGCCATCCTGGGCGGTGCGGTTGCGGCGCTGCAGGGAAACAGTGCCGCAGCGGGTGCGGCCGGAGCGGCGACCGGTGAGCTTGCGGCGAAGGCGATAGCGGGTATGCTGTACCCTGACGTCAAAGATTTATCGACGCTGAGCGAAGAGCAGAAGCAGACGGTCAGTGCACTGGCTACGATATCGGCCGGGATGGCTGGCGGGCTTGCTGGAGACAGTACGGGTTCGGCGGTGGCCGGGGGGCAGGCAGGGAAGAATGCGGCTGAGAATAACTCGCTGGCACTCGTTGCCAGAGGTTGCGCGGTTGCTGCACCCTGCCGGACGAAGGTCGCAGAGCAGTTGTTGGAGATCGGTGCGAAAGCGGGTATCGCGGGACTTGCCGGAGCGGCGGTCAAGGATATGGCTGATAAGATGACCTCCGATGAACTGGAGCATTTGGTTACCCTAGAAATGATGGGTAATGATGAGATTATTGCTAAGTACGTCAGTTTACTCCACGATAAATATGCGCCTTCCCATACTGGTGGTAACCTGCTACCTGAAACATTGCCTGGTCATACGGGTAATAACACAGGGTCTGTGGATACGGGGCCAAATCACACAGGGAATACGAATCGTCAGAATGATTCCGGTTCGAATAACACCGGCAATACAGAAGGTGCACCGAATACAGGTGGGAACACGACGATAACGCCGATCCCTAACGGGCCGAGTAAAGATGATATTGCTTATCTGGCATTAAAAGGGAAAGAAGCTCAGGAGGCTGCAAGCAATTTAGGTTTCGATCGCAGAATTCCACCTCAGAAAGCGCCATTTAATTCACACGGTCAGCCTGTATTTTATGATGGCAAGAACTACATTACCCCCGATATTGATAGTCATAATGTTACTAATGGCTGGAAGATGTTCAATAGTAAAGGTAAGCGTATCGGTACTTACGATAGCGGACTAAACAGGATTAAGGACTAGTGGTATGTTTGGAATATTCTCTAAAGGTGAACCAGTGAGTATGGAAGGTGAGTTGGTACAACCATCATCCATTGTTATCAATGATTATGAGGAAGAATTGCATTTGCCCTTATCCTATTGGGATATTAAAGATTACAAAAATTCTTGGTTAAAGTCTCTCGGCGAAGGGCTATCCAATAAGACTCACTCAGCATTAGCTGTTTCAATGTATGAGCCTGAAAAAACTAACTTTATATTTACATGGGTTTTATATTTTGAAGATGAGAAAGTTTACGTGCAAAATAACGTCATTTTTTTAGAGGAATGCCATGGTTTTTCCCCGGAAAATATAAATAAGTTTATAGAGAGCCGTACTACGCATGACGGAGATGGCATGAAAATATCTGAATGGCATACAGATCTAAATAGTGTTTTAGATTTTTATCATAGTCTTAACAACTGAAACAGAGCTCACTACCGAGCCGGGAGCTTTCTGTCAGGCTTTACTCGAAGTTCCCGTATCTGCGCTGGATCACTGACAGATTGTCGACCTTAACGGCCGTGGATATTTCAGGAAGCGGTAAACGCCGAATTAAGCCTGAACTAAGTACGAAAGAGCGGTAAGCGTAAGCAAGCAGAAGGATATTCTTCTTCATTATTTTATCTCAAGGAAAGAAAATGAAAGTAATAACATTCACAGTAACTACTTTACTATTCGTTGTAGCGCTAACGGGTTGTGCCAGCAAAATAAAGCCTGAAACAGTAACCTCTTCCAATGGTAGTTCAATTGAGATTATGGCTGTGTCAGCACAGGCAGATCTTAACAATAATCGTCTCGCAGATAATTCACTACGCGTAGTTACTCCGACTCATAACGCTGTAGGAAAAGGGTTGGCCGTTTTGTCTGTGTTGACCGGAAATATAAAACCCAGCAGTTTTGATAAAGAAAATCATAAAGGGGAAGTCATCGAGTCGATCAAAAATCCTACTGATACCTATCTCGCTCAAGGTGCAAAGAAAAGTATCAGTAAGTGGATGGACTCCCAATCCAGCGGTTATTTTTATAAAGAACAACTCAATATTGGCCATGCTACCTGGGCATTGATTTTTAAAGATGCTACAGCAACCACTCCTGTTTATCAGTTGAAATATAAGGTGCTTTTCTATAAGAAACCTGAGGGTGGGAATATGTTTTCCGCGTATACTGTAGCTGAATGTTCCCCCGTTCCTGTGGAAGCGAATCTGTCAGAATGGGAACGTGATAATTATAAGAAGGTGACAATTGAAACCCAAAAATATATGGATGCGTGTATCATGGAATTAAATAATCAACTCCCGCGCTTGCTGAAGAAATAGCATTTGTATAAAAACAGTCCCGGTTTTAAAACCGGGATGTTATCTGTATAAAAATTAGCTTTTGATAAAAATAATTATGGGAATGGCGAAGTAGCTTCGGAAAATATTTTTGAACAATATCATTGAATGATCCCTACCTCCGTGCTGGAAATCCTATATCAATTGTTACATTTACTCTCATTACACGTTGCCGGGCTTGTTAGCAGTTGTCATTCTGATTACCCCGCCCCCTATGCCCGGTTTACCATAAAATTCCTAAAATGTGTAATTTGCCAGCGACATCACTTTATCCTGCTCTGGATTGTTCATCTTCCATGTTAAAATACGTAGCAAACAACATTGTTAAAGGACAAACGATGAAAATGAAGCTTTCCCTGTTTTGCGCAAATACAGGTTTAAGTAAAAAGGACTTCCCCTTATGGTCAGATGTTTACGATGCGCTTCATCAGCTCAGGACGAATACGGGAAGCGTTAATATTGTAGATGTTGATAATCAAAAAACGCTCAGCATCCATTCGGATGGTATGCATTTCCTGCTCTCATTAATTGAGGGTAAGGATGATAAAACAAAAATACAAAGCATCCAAACTGCTTGTTTTGGAAGGAAAGAAAGTTCTGTTCCGCCTGTTTTTCTGAGTCATTCTCATGGCCTGACAAGTGATTTCGAGTTTGTGACTGAGGTTTCCAGAACCTTTTTCATCACAGGACAGGTTTAGCGTTTTGCTGCATTAAAACAACCTGTTATATCCGGCATTTAAATTCCAAACCCATTTATTTAAATCATTATGCCTAATGAAAAGTAGGTTGTGGTCGTGTATTTCGTATTTTTTCTGAATTATTCTCAAACCAGACAAACCTTGTCCTGATTCAACACGTGGTAGGCTATGGTGTATAGCGTGTAATGGAGCCGTTAATGCCTCAGGAAAGAATAAACACCAATGACAAAAATACTGCTTGTGGATGACCATCCGGCAATCTGCTTTGCGCTCAAGGTGCTGCTGGAAAAAAATCCGGATTTTATCGTGACGACATCCTCCGGCGAGAACCTGCTGGCGCTGCTGCATCGGGAACAGCCGTCGCTGCTGATCCTCGATCTGGAACTCAAAAACGCTGACGGGCTGGATCTTCTCCCGCGTATCAAGCACCACTTCCCTGCGCTCAGGGTGCTGGTTTATACCAACCAGCCTGCGGGGATCTACGCACTGCGCACGCTGAAGGCCGGGGCGAGCGGGTTTATCAATAAAAGCCTGGCGCTGGAGCGCGTCGAGCCGGTTTGCCAGCTGCTGCTGGACGGCTATCACTGTTTCCCGGAAGAGACGTTCACGAAAATCGTCGAGGCTACTGAAATACAACATGATACCCGGGCGCTGCTGGCGAGTTTCTCCGATCGTGAAATCGCGGTGCTGAACTATCTGAAGCAGGGCAAAAGCAACAAGGAGATTGCCGACCGGCTGGCGCTCAGCAACAAAACCATCAGCACCTATAAGGCGCGAATGATGAAAAAAAGCGGCTTTGCGCATTTTGAACAACTTTTAGATCTTATTGACACTTCAGAGCCAGAGACGTGAGAGCCGTTACCTTTATCCTGTTTTTTTGTATTGCCTTTACCGTGTGCGCCGCGCAACCGGGGGAATCCCTTCGCCTGCTGGCGCGTAGCCATGAAAAGGTGATCGAGCCGGGACTCAGCGGTAGCGAATGGCGCTGGGTGCGCGAACACCGCAAAATCCGTCTGGCGGTCTGGGAGCCGATGATGCCCCCTTACGACATCACCACCGGGCTGAATGATTACGGTGGTATCAATGCGGATTTCACCGGGCTGGTGGCAGAAAACCTTGGCGTGGAGATCGAGGTGGTGCGTTATCCCACCTATGACGATGCCTTGTCAGCATTGCGGGCAGGCAAGGCGGATTTTATGCCTCAGGCAGGGGATAGCCAGCAACAACAGGGGCTGATGTTGAGTGTGCCCTACAGCGACAACATCCCGGTTGAAGTGGTGAATACCGATGCCTCGCCCGATGAGCCGGTGAAAAGGATCGCCGTTTCGCCTGTCTACAGCCGCAGCGACGTGCTGGCCCGTTATCCGGGGGCTGACATTGTGAATTTCTCCTCCACGCGACATGCGCTGGAGGCGCTGGCGTTTCGTGAAATCGATCTGTTCTTCAGCGATGCGATCACCGCGCGCTATCTGGCGAGTCAGTCCAATTTAAGCAATCTCAGTATTCGTCCGGTGGCGGACACGTTCGAGGCGTCGGGATTCTCGTTCGCCGCGATGCCAAAGATGGCGGTCTGGATCGCGATCCTCAACAAGATGCTGACGGCGCTGCCGGAGAACGCGGGGGTGGAGATCCACCGTCGCTGGAGCGGGGGAATCCCGCTCTCCCTGAGCGAAGAGCCACCGCGTTACACCTCGCTCGAACATAAATGGATCAAAGAACATTCCCGGATCCGCGTCGCGGTGGCGCAGGATAACGCCCCCATTGCCTTTTTCAACGAGCGCGGGCAGTTGCGCGGCATCCTGGCGGATCTGCTGACCGCGCTCCGCCTGCGTACCGGGTTCACCTTTGAAATCCGCCGTTATCCCAGCCAGGCCGCCGCTTTCAGAGCTATAAATCGCGGAGAGGCTGAGCTGATTGCAGGCGTCACGCAGGAGGGGATCTGGCAGGCGGATCTCCTCACCACCCGAACCTGGTTGTATAACTCCTGGGTTATGGTTGGACGCGCGCTCCCGGGGAAGGAGGCGCTTCAGCCCCGCGTGGTGAGCCTGCGCGGTGAAGCGCCTGATGACTGGCTTGGCCGACAAAATAGCGGCCAGACGGCGAAGGTCGATACCTGGTGGCAGGGTTTTAACAGCGTGATGAAGGATAAAAACGACATGATGGTGGTGCCGCTGATCATTGCCAACGCCCAGCTCACCCGCAAAGAATTTGCCTCACTGAAAATTCTCGCCAGCATCGATGCCGAACCGTTGCGCTTTGCCTTTGGCGCATCGCGGCAGGCCTGGCCGCTGATCACCATTCTGAATAAAGCGCTGATCAACATCCCGCCGGAAGATCTCCACGCCCTGACGCGCGGCAGCAATACGGGCAATGCGTTTGCCTCTGTGTCGACGTCGGCGCTGTCGATAACGTGGTTGGTGACGTTCACCGCCGCCGGTCTGGCCTTGCTGGCGCTGGTGGCAGGGTGGATCTACCGTCGGCGGCGCATCCAACAGGCGCGCATCCGCAAGCTTATTCAGACGCTGCGTGCGGCGAAACAGCGCGCAGAGCGAGCCCGTCGGGGAAAAAGCGCCTTTCTGGCGACCATGAGCCATGAAATTCGCACGCCCGTCAGCGCCATTATCGGCATGCTGGAGCTGGTGATGAAACGTCCCGACCATGCCCCGCAAAACCCGCAGTCGATACGGGTCGCCTGGGACGCGGCGCAGTCGCTGTTGCTGCTTATCGGGAATATCCTGGATGTGGAGCGTATTGCGTCCGGCCGTCTGGTGCTTCGCCCTGAGCGCGCCTCGCTTCGAAGCCTGATTGAAGGAACGGTGTCGCAGTTTGAGGGGCTGGCGGCGCAGAAATCATTGAAGCTGCTGCTGGAAATGGATACCGCCCTGAAAGGGGACATATTGATCGATGTGATGCGTTTTCGTCAGATCGTCACCAACCTGCTGGGTAACGCCATTAAATTCACCGACCACGGTCAGGTGATGCTGCGGGCGCAGCCGCAATGGCAGGACGGCGAGTTTATGCTGCTGGAGCTGACAATAGCAGACACCGGCGAGGGGATTGATATCGCGACGCAACAGCGTCTGTTCCAGCCTTTTAGTCAGGGTGAGAGCCGTACCCGGGCGCAGGGCAGTGGGCTGGGGCTTTATATCTGCCGCCAGCTCGCGGACATGATGGACGGGGATCTCACGCTGAATAGCGTGCCGGGTGAGGGGACAATGGTCACGGTGACGCTCAGGCTGCCCGTCATGGCCGCACTGCCAGAGAAAGAGACTAAAGCTTGTGTGCCACCCGGCAAACGCGCAGCCTTGACCATCATGGTGGTAGACGATAATCCGGTCGGGCGGATGCTACTTACCCAGCAGCTTGAGTGGCTGGGGCATGCGGTCACCCAGCACGACAGCCCGGCAAAGCTGCTTGAGAGCCTGGCAATCCGACAGCCGGACGCGGTGATCACCGACTGCAACATGCCCGAGATGAGTGGCTATGCCCTGTCGCGCATCATCAATGAACATTACCCCAGTGTCACGGTGTTTGGCATGACGGCGGACGCGCGTGAATCCGTGCGGGATGAGGCGCGGGAAGCAGGCATGCGCGACTGTATCTTCAAGCCGGTCACGCTGGTTGCGCTGGAAAATCTGCTTGCCCCTCTGGCCCCCTCCGGTAAATCGCCGGTTGCTTCGCCATATTCCATCACGCTCCCCCCAGCACTGCTGGACGGTGAGCATCTGGCAACGTTTCTGGATTTGCAGATGACCGTGCTGGAGGAGACGCTGGGCGATATTGCGCTGTGGCGAAAGGACCCCGGTACACCCTTGAAGGACGCGCTGCACCGACTGCGGGGCGGTATTCAACTGCTCGGTATGACGGCGCTTGAGGCGCGCTGTCTGGAGCAGGAGCGGGCTGCCGACAGCGGCGGCATCCGTCAGCTTGAGGAGGAGATTCAGGCATTAAGGGCCGCATTACAGCGCTGGCGCGAGACGGGACTACAACCGGGCGAGACCGTCCTACAGCAGAATGAGGACGGGCGTACAGCGTAAGCTTCCCGTCCGCCGGGGTACTCTTTTATTCGAGGACGTTCACATATAAAGGAGATATCCCGATGAAAAAACTCGTATCCGCGCTGGCCGTTATTGCCTCTGTTGGTATGTTCACCTCCGCCCAGGCGGCAGAAAGCTGCTCTGCCAAAGCCGCGGCACTGGAAAAAGAGATCCGTATCGCCCAGCAGTACGGTAATACTTACAAGGTCAACGGCCTGAAAAAAGCGCTGGCTGAAGTGAAAGCGCACTGCACCCCGGCAAGCGTACAGGCTGACGCGCAAAAAGAGGTGAAGAAGCTGGAGAAGAAACTGGCCGAGAAGCGTGAAGACATTGCCGAGGTTCAGGCCGATCTGCGTGAAGCGAAAGCCAAAGGCGACAGCAAGAAAGTGGCGAAATACCAGCGCAAACTGGCTGAAAAACAGAGCGATCTGAGCAGCATTCAGCAAGAGCTGAGCCGCGCACGCGCCGCGCTTGCCTCCCTGCAGAAATAACGCTTTTTTGTAAAACAGGTGAGGGGGCGTGAGCCTCTTCACCTTTTTGCGCTGCCTGCCATCATGATGCGACTCCGTCTTCTCTGTTTTATGCTGCTGTTCGCCATGGCAGAAAGTCGTGCGGTAAGCCAAAAGACGTGGGTGATCCTCAATAACCTCTATAAAGGGGCGATTTCGTTTGAGGTGTCTGCCTCAGGGCCTTGCCTTAGCCAGCCGTTGATGGAGGAGTGGGGCGTACGTGACGCGGTGCTTTCACGCCTGGTCTGGGATGCCAAAGGGTGCCTGACGCCACAGTCTGCGGAGCAGTTTAACCTCAAATACTGGTATCGCCCGCAGGCGCAACTGCTGACGCTTCTGTTCCCGACAGACGCTATTAGCCCGCAGCAGAACGGCGTCAGCACCAGCCGCTGGGATGATGGCATCAACGCGCTGTTTATCAACTACCGTCTGGATGCGGATAACAGCCAGGCGCAGTATGACTGGGAGCGTTCCGGTACTGACGCCACGCTGAGCCTGGACAACGGCCTTAATGTGGGCCCCTGGCGTTTGCGTTATCAAAACACCTTCTGGCGTGAAAAAGAGGGACAACACGGTTCGTACACCAATGCGATGTCGCTCTGGCGCAGCATCACGCCGCTGCGTTCGCGTGTGAGCCTGGGCGACGGCAATACCTCTTCAAATATGTTCGACAGCCTGGCGTTTCGCGGTGCATCACTCGCCAGTGACGAGGCGATGTACCCTGATAGCTGGCGACCCTATTCCCCGTGGATCAACGGCTATGCCCGCACAGAGGCGGAAGTCACCATTCACCAGAACGGGGTACGTGTTTACCGTATTCACGTCCCGCCCGGGCCGTTTACCATTCGCGATTTTTATCCGCCGGACCCGGACGGCAACCTGGAACTGACGGTGCAGGAGAGCGACGGTACGGAGCGTACCCGCCTGCTGCCTTATTCCAGCATGCCCAATCTGGTGCATCACGGGCTCTTTAGCTACGAACTGGCCGCCGGTCGGTATAAGCCTTTTCACGGTATCGACAGGGACAAGGATCGCTTCTGGCAGAGTACGTTCTCGTGGGGAGTTGCCCCGCAAGTCACCGTGTTTGCCGGGCTGCAGCAAGGGGAGCACTATTTCAGCCAGGTCGCGGGTTTTGGCGCTAACCTCGGGCGGTGGGGGGCGTTTTCCGCAGATGTCAGCGCGGCTCGCTATACGCAAGAGGCGGAGACGCAACGGGGCAAGGTGTGGCGTCTGCGCTATGCCAAAGCGTTCTTTACGACCGAAACCAGCCTCACCGCTCAGCTCCAGTGGTATCCACGTAATGAACATTACCGGTCGCTGGAAGAAAAAATCACGCGGGCGGAGCTGCTGAGATACGGCTGGGACGATAACGTCACCCGGCGGGCGCTGCGTGGGCAGCTGGAGCTTAACCAGAATCTTGGCGAGGACGCCAGCCTGAGCCTGTCGTGGCACGGGTTGAAGTCACGTGAACCTGACGCAGGCAGCATGGGGATGACGCTGAGCCTGGATGCGACCTTACAGAACGTGGATGTCAGCCTGTACGGCGGTTATGAACGCTACGGTAAAAACCCGGATGAAACCACCGTGGGTATCAATCTCAGTGTGCCTTTATCCCTTTGGGGGACGACGAGTAATGTCGGCTATATCACCGAGCTCGCCAGCCGGGGGGAAGATAGTCATGGAGTGAATGTGTACGGTTCGGCGTTGAGTGATTACAGCCTGCGTTACGATCTGCAGGCGACGCATACCCTACACCGCAATGATGAGTTGTCTGCGAGCCTGGGCTATCAGTACAACGCGGGCGAGCTGAACCTCAGTATGGTACGCGGGGGAACGCGCCGTGATTATCATGCCGACACCAGCGGCAGCATTCTGGTACACGCAGGCGGCGTGACGCTTGGCCAACAGCTCGGCAGCACCGCTGCGCTGGTGGACGTGCCGGACTCCCCGGGCATTGGCTTCTATAACCAGTTTGGCTCCACAACCAATGCCAGAGGCGAGCTGCTGGTGAGTTACTTAACGCCATGGCGCGTGAACCGCATTACGGCCGATAGCCTGAGCTTGCCGGAAAACACCGCGCTGGATGTGACGGAACTGGAATCAGTGCCGACCGATGGCGCGATTGTTCTGCTGCGTTTTCCCCAACCAGTAACCGATTGAAATTAAAATAAACAGGACAAAAAGCGAGACAAATCCCTACGTAAAATTACCAGGTAAAACGCGTATTCATCCTAATAGTTTGCCCTTTCGGGACTGCTTATGATTCGTCTCACTGACTGTTTTTCAATGGAGTGTAGATGAAGATGAAAGCACTTTTAATCGCCCTGCCTGTGGCGATGATCCCGGCTACCGTTCTGGCGGCAAATACGGAAGAAGGGTATTACGGTTCGGCAAAATACCTGCAGATTGAACAGCGTGCGAAAGAGATGGATACCAGCGCGCGTCCGGGTGTCGGTCAGTTTGTGGGCGGTAAAGAGAAAGAGCATTTTGGCGGCGCGGCGATTGCCGCAGGCTACCAGTTCGGCAACGGCTGGCGTACCGAAGGTGAATACACCTTTAAACAAAAAACGGAGTACACCAGCGGCTCCAGCACATTCGCGAACAGCTTTAACCACCTGCAGACCGAAACTGAACGACTGATGCTGAATGTCTACCGCGATTATGAACTCGGCTACGGTGTCTCTGTTTACGGTACCGCAGGGCTTGGCGTGAGCAAGATCAAAGCGGGCGGCTGGCAGGGTAACGCCAGACGTGAATACGCCTCGACCACCCAAAGCAACCTGACCTACGCGTTAGGAGCGGGCGTAAGCTACACGCCGGTTGAACGTCTGTATGTCGATCTGGGCTATCGCTATATCGATATGGGCAAGATCGAAAGCGGATATAACAATTTCACTAACGCGCGCGGCTTAAAAGACGAGCAGATGAAAGCGCATATTGTCTCTAACGAATTTACGCTGGGCATGCGTTACGTGTTTTAACCTGTTGTGACCGTCACTGCTTTAAAACAGGGCCAACACCGTGGGAGTGCGGGGTTGGCTTTTTTATTGCGCAGGTGTGGCATGCTGATTGCCCGAGCCAGATCAGTAACCGTTGCGGATGATGAGGTCGGTGAAGACCGCCTGGCTTTTTTCAGTATAACTCACTCATTTTGCAGACCTGCAGTAAATATTGATATAATCGCTTGACTTGACGTCCGGCGAACTTGATTAGCAAGTCTAAAAAAAGAGATTTTTATTTGATGAAATTTTCACAGCTAAAACGATTCTGGCATGTAGAGGTTATTGGTCTTGAAAAAAATTTTCTTTTCTGCGCCTAATGACACGCCTAAGGAACAAACCGGGTTTGAAATATGTTTTTTGGTGGCGACTGGCAAGTTATTTGTATGAGAACGGCCACCGCCGCATGGCTTATCGTGTCCACTCACGCATCAAAAGTAAATTTGCTTGCGATATTATGCTCGGTGCAACTATCGGTGAAGGGCTAACTATCGCTCATCATATTGGTATAGTAGTGACAAAGCGAGTGCATGCAGGAAAAAATATGAAACTTACCCAAAATTCTGTTATTGGAAGCAGTGGAAAAGGTACACAGGGTAAGATCGTCATTGGGAATAACTTTTATCTGGGATCGAATAGCTGCATAATCGGCGACGATCTGAAAATTGGCGATAATGTTACTATTGGCGCAATGACATTCATCAATAAAGATCTCCCGGATAACTGCCGTGTTTATACAAAAAAAGTAACAGAGATTGTAAGCGTGTCGGTATAAGAGTAAAGCAGAGTGGGAGGAATGATTGTTTCACTAGCTTGCTCGGTTGAATTACATTAAACCCGCAGGAGCGGGTTTTTGTCTCGTTGACCTATAACCCATTCCTTTCTCCATCTCATTTTTATCACCAACCCGCGTAAGCGCATGCTGGATTATATAAAATCAAAACTGGAACGCATATCTATGTTTTCAAGTCAGTCTGCGCGCAACTTGTTCGGAATCATATTTTAAGTATTTTCATGGTAGTGAGTAACATTGTCTGGTTTATCCTTGTTGACATAAGAAAACTTCTTTTTCTCTTTAAGTTTTCGGGGAGTTAAAAGTCAAAAAAGCGCGAAATGCATCTTTGGGGCTAAACCCTGCACAAAATGCGATGACTTTGCTTAACGTTGATAGCAAATAGTAGGGATTAAACGGCAATAATTTCAATTTGGTATTCGCATCTGGACTTGAACCAGCGCCCAGGCGATTATGAGTTCCTACCAGAACAACCGAAAATCAATAGTTTGCATTATTTATCATTGACATAGATTGCCACTGTTTGCCAATGATTACCCATTATTCGCCATCTCCACCGCCACTTTATCGCCACTCACCGCCAGCGGGTTGAGCTTAACGGCATCCTCTAAATGATCAGGTGCAAAGTGCGCATATCGCATAGTCATTTTGATGTCTGTATGCCCAAGCACCCGTTGCAGGACCAGGATATTCCCACCATTCATCATAAAGTGGCTGGCAAAAGTATGGCGCAGCACGTGGGTCAGTTGCCCGGCAGGTAACTCAATACCTGTCCGTTGCAGCGCAGAGCGGAACGCACCATAGCAATCACTGAACAAACGGCCATTTTTGTTATCAGGCAGAGCGTCATACAGGGCTTTGCTGACAGGGACGGTGCGGTTTTTTCGCCCTTTGGTATTGATATAGGTGATTTTGTACTTCGACAGCTGGCTTTTTTTGAGCCCTTCGGCCTCAGACCAGCGTGCGCCCGTGGCGAGACAAATCCTGACCACGTTTTCCAGATCCGGGTTGTCATGACGCCGACACTCGGCCAGTAACCGGGCGATTTGCTCCTGCGTCAGCCAGGCCATTTCCATCTCTTCCGTGCGGAAAGGGCGCATATTTTTCAGCGGATTTTCGCCTTTCCATTCCCCCAGACGATTCAGCTCGTTGAATACCGCCCGGAAGTAGGCCAGCTCAAGGTTAAGCGTGCGGGGGGAAACTTCTTTTACCCGGGCAGAACGGGCGTATTCACCTTTCAGCCGCTTTTCCCGATAGCGGGAAAACATCTGCGCATCGAAATCCCTCGCGAGCGGTTCGCCCATACACTCAAAGGCATGGTGCATCGCCAGCTGGCGTTTAAGACCGTCTTTCAACGTAATACCGTGAGCGCTATACCAGGCGTCAATCAGCGCTTTTAAGGTGCGGCGGTCCTCTTTTTCCTCCTGCCACGGGTTTTGAACGGTGTACTGTTCAAAGGCCAGCGCTTCGCCTTTGGTGGCGAATTTCTTTCTGATGCGCTTACCCTTTGCCCCGTTGGGGTAGATCTCGCAAAGCCAGCCACCGGCAGGATTTTTACGGACCGCCATCAGTTAACCTCGCTGTAGACACCCACCACACGGCCAATCGTTTTTATCTCCTCGATACCGCATTCAAATGGGATCTTTCCGCCCGCGACGTGGAGTTTTTTACCCGGCAGGAGCGTCAGCTCGCGGATGCTGGTGGTGCCTTCAATCTCAACCAGCCACAGCCCGTCGGTTAACGATGCGTCTTTTTCAACAAAGTGAAGTTTTCCCTCAGCCCGGACGGCGATGCCGCGGGTGAGTTGTTTACTGAAGAAATGGGAATCGATACTCAAAATAGTATCTTCTTCCAGTCGACCATCACTAAGAGTGAATGACGCGACAGATACAGGATCGCCCGGCGCAGGCTGACCTTCAAACTGAGAACCTTGCCCGGTCATCAGCCAGCGCAGGCTGGCACCCGTATCCAGGGCGCACTGCACGGCGAAGTCATAAGAGATAGTGCCGCGTGCGTAGCGGTTCTGCAGCGAGCTGGCGGCAATATTGAAGTGCCGGGCAAGCTGGATTTTTTGCGTAAAACCATATACCTGACAGATTCTATCGAGCAACTCTTCATTATTCACTTGAGAATCTAAAATCAAAATATATTCCTTTGGGTGTTTACTAATACTCAATTGGGTATTAGTATCATTGCAAATTCGGGCAATCAGCGGCAGACGTTGGCAAACAGAGGCTAAAGATTGCAGTCATTATCAAAATGGGAATCATGCAACATGGCTTCTGAAATCGCAATCATCAAAGTGCCAGCCCCTGTGGTGACGCTGCAGCAATTCGCCGCGCTGGAAGGTGTTTCTGAACGTACTGCCTACCGCTGGACGACCGGTGATAACCCCCGGGTCCCCATTGAGCCGCGCACTATCCGCAAGGGCTGCAAAAAAGCAGGTGGCCCCATCCGTATCTATTACGCGCGCTGGAAAGAGGAGCAGCTACGTAAGGCGTTAGGCCATTCCCGCTTCCAGCTTGTTATCGGTGAATAATTCACGTTGCGGGAAACGAAGCGAGGGGTGATATGGCGATAGAAGCAGCTCAGGCAAGCTTTCCACTCAGCGTCGGGGCGCGTCTGTCCGGACTTAACCACGTGGCTGAACTGCGCGCCAGATTCTGGGGCGATAGCGAGAAAGAGCTGACGCGGTTTTTTGCAGAGCTGCGTGATAAGCGCGATCCCTGTTTTGAAGAGAACACCCGCGCGCTGGCCGCCATCTTCTTCCTGGCGAAATTACCCGCTACCCGTCATGCGTGCGAGATCGGTGAACTGACGACTGACGAGAAAAGGGCGCTGATTACCGCCATGAACCATTTTCGTGCAGTCGTGAGCTTATTTCCCGAACGGCTGACCATGCCGATGTAACCCCAACCAAACGTAATGGCGTAAACCCGCCGGGCATTCTATTGCCTGAATTTAAGGAGAACGAGTAATGCGAAATAGCGAAAACCGCACGTCCCCGATCGAGGGAGACAAACTGGTACGTCTGCTGGCGCAGGCGAAGACCGAGGAGCGAAGAGCACGTGCGCTCGCGGTTTCACAGCGCCTTGAGGCGCTGGCCAGCCACATTTACAAAACCGGCATGAGCGGTGAAGACGTGGCTGAACTGCTGTGTCACGAAGCGGCCCGTTACGAGCGTGAATCCCAGGAGCTGCACTGATGGCTGATTTTATCGATCTGATGCAGGAGCGTGAACTGGCAGAACGCGAGCGCCACATTAACAGCGCGCGCCGTCGACCTGTGTCGCCATCGCGTTTTCTCTGCGAAGGGTGCGACGCCCCGATCCCCGAGGCGCGCCGTATTGCCGTCCCCGGCGTGGCCATGTGCGTTACCTGCCAGGAAATGACGGAGCTGAAAAACAAACACTATCGGGGAGGGTGAATTGGCTATCTCCTGTGCTTATCCGTGGAATGCGCCACGGACGGCCATTGCCAGCCCCTATCTCACACACTCTCAACTGCAGCGTCGCGATCGTCTGTTCGCGGCGCTGCTGCAAGCCAGAAAAGCCCTCTCTTTGCAGCCTGAATGCGTCCGTTCTGAAGTGTGGCGGATGGTTGACGCCATCGAACAGCAGCAGGGCACACCGCGAGCCAATGCGTTTCTGATCCGCTTCTGTAAAGGGGTATTACCCCGCCTGCAGCGGGTTGCTGAGCAATATAGCCGGGTCGGCGTGCACGAGAGCGTCTCCGCGGCGGTTTTTGATGGCCACTTCGACACGCCGCTGCGGCAATACCTTGCCTCGCGGATGGTTGATATGGTCGCCCGCTTCAACCGCCTTCCGGATATGTCCCGTGCGGATATCGATCTGCTGGGGGCTGACATCGCCCGCTTTATTCGCGCCGAGCTGGCAAATATGGACGATGCCGACATGGGTGAATATCAAACGCTGCATGCCTGGTATCAGCGCGCCGGTGTCATTACCCGTCAGTTCAACGTGGTTCCTCTCCACTGGGAGCGCGTGTCCAAAACCGTCTTCTGCAAAGAGGACGTTGCCCCGGCGGTGATCCGTATGTTTTCAGAGGCCTGGTGGCGCGGTCGTCTGCGTCGGATGGCGGCCGCCTGGCGGGAGCATCTGCAGATCGCCATCGGTCACGTCAGCAAAAAGAAATCTGCCTATGCGAGCAAACGGTGCATCGCCGAGTGGCGCGAGCAGAAGCGCCGTACGCGTGAGTTCCTGAAGGGACTGGAGCTTGAAGATGAAGAGGGTAACCGTATCAGTCTGATCGAAAAATACGATGGCTCGGTGGCTAACCCCGCAATACGTCGCTGTGAACTGATGACCCGCATTCGCGGGTTTGAAAATATCTGCCATGAGCTGGGCTATGCAGGCGAGTTCTACACCTTAACCGCCCCCGCTAAGTATCACGCGACCGTGCAGGCCGGTTACCGTAACGGCAAGTGGAACGGCGCCAGCCCGGCAGACACGCAACATTATCTCAACCGGCTCTGGGCGCGTATCCGGGCGAAGTTGCACCGGGAAGGGATTCGTATTTTCGGGATCCGGGTTGCTGAACCTCATCATGACGGTACGCCCCACTGGCATATGCTGGTGTTCATGCGGCCGGAGGATACCGGGCGGGTTAGACGCATCATGAATGACTATGCCTGCGAAGAGGATGCCTTCGAGTTACAACGCGACAGGGCGAAAAAAGCCCGTTTTCATGCCGAAGCCATTGACCCGGAGAAGGGCAGCGCTACCGGCTATATCGCCAAATACATCGCGAAGAATATCGATGGCTATGCGCTTGATGGCGAAACTGATGATGAAAATGGCGAGCTGTTGACAGAGACCGCACCCGCCGTTTCCGCCTGGGCGGCCCGCTGGCACATCCGTCAGTTTCAGTTTATTGGCGGTGCGCCGGTGACGGTCTACCGGGAGTTGCGCCGTCTCGCCGACCGCGAGACGGCGCATGGCCTGAGCGTGGAGTTTGCCGCCGTGCATGACGCGGCGGACGCCGGAGACTGGGCGGGGTATGTGAACGCCCAGGGCGGGCCGTTTGTCCGTCGTGACGATCTGCAGGTACGTACGCTCTACGAATCGAAGGAAGAATATAACCAGTACGGCGAGGAAACCGTCTGTATCCGCGGGGTCTACGATGCGGCCGTTGGGGCCGGGTCACCGGTTTTAACGCGCCTCAAACAGTGGAAGATTGTACCGAAGCGGGCCGTTGACCTTAAGGGCGCCACCGCGCCCTCTTGGAGTTCTGTCAATAACTGTACGGTGGGTGATTTTACTCATCTGCACCGACACCGCGAGTTGCCCCCGCCCTACCTGGATAAGGCCAGTTCAATCCTTGAACGTACCGGGCATTTAAGGCATCAGGTCGCCGGAAGTATGCGCTAATCTCCATCGATATCATGCACATACCGCAAGCAGGTCTGATTTTTTGCTTCACTCTTTTTATGATTACGTGCTACTGTATGTTTATACAGTATCTCGTGGTGGAGGTTGTGTGGACAGAGAGTTGAATGAGCAAGTCATGATTGAACGAGTCGAGATGATTGCGCGACTGACGACGGAAGGAACATGTCAGGAGAGAGATCGTGAAATTGCCCTGAATCTTATTGCTGAGATAGCGAGAGGGAATTTAATCAAAAACAACGCGTTTACCGTTGTTTTCTCGGCATCGCCTGTTCCAGAACGAATCAAAAAAGAAGGCAATGTGCGGGTCAATATTACCCTGGATAAAGATCAGCACATTGGCCCTTCCGTCGTGGAGGCCTTCCAGTGCGAACTCACCCGCAGAATAAGGCCTCTGTTCCCGTCAACGCGGGTGACGGTGAAAGAAGGCTCCATGACGGGCGTCGAGTTGCTGGGCATCAACGGCGAGGCCGAGCGCGAAGCGTTAGACAATATTCTTCGGGAAGTCTGGGAAGACGAGAGCTGGCGCTAGCGTCTGCCTTTTCCCGGGCAACAACCTTCATTCAGATTTGAGCCGCGTTCTGTCGTACGCAGACAGCCTGTTGTGTCCGCGATTGTCCATCCGCCTGCGGTAGCGGAAAGGGCGCTGGCTCTGGAAACTCTACAGTACCTGGAAATCCGGATGTTGGAGCGTCTGATGAAGATCTATGCAATGCAGGGGGATACGCTTGATGCCATCTGTGCCCGTTATTACGGGCGCACGGCAGGCGTAGTCGAACCCGTTCTGAAAGCCAATCCTGGCCTTGCTGAGTATGGCGTTGTCTTACCCCATGGTACGGCAGTAGACATGCCAGAGGTCGATAGCGCACCCAGAAAAGAATCCGTGAACCTATGGGACTGAGTCTGGAGAAAGTCACCACGTTTATTGCCTACTGGCTGGCCGTGGCGCTGGCCTGGTTCGGGGCGATGTCTCCTGAAAAAGTGGCGCTGTACGTGGGAAGCCTCTGCGCCATTTTTACCGCGCTGACGAATTACTGGTTTAAGCGAAAAACCTGGCGCTATCTCAAATCTCTGGGCCTCGATAAGAAGAGTATTCGTGAACTCAATCATTAAGCGTTGCAGCGTCGCCAGCGTCCTTGCCCTGGCGGTGCTCATGCCTGACTTTCGATTACTGCACACCTCGCCTGAAGGGCTGGCGTTACTTGCCGATCTCGAAGGCTGCCGTCTTTCGCCCTACCGCTGTAGCGCGGGCGTATGGACGTCAGGCATTGGCCATACGGCAGGCGTTGTACCGACGCAGGCGATCACCGAGCGTGACGCGGCGGCGAACCTGATCGCCGACGTTCTGACGGTTGAGAAACGGCTTGCCGCATGCGCGCCGGTGGAGATGCCACCCCAGGTCTATGACGCGCTGGTCAGTTTTGCCTTTAACGTGGGAACCGGTGCCGCCTGCCGTTCGACGCTGGTGGCGTTTATTCATCACAAACAGTGGCCGCAGGCCTGCGATCAGCTGACCCGCTGGGTGTATGTCAACGGGAAGAAGAACGCCGGGCTTGAAAACCGTCGGGCTCGTGAAAAGGCCTGGTGCATGAAGGGGGCGGGATGAGAACTCTCCTGCTGATGCTGGCTGTGCTGATGGCCATTACCTTGTGGTTTCGCCATGACAATCTGAACCTGTCCCGCTCCTTTGCCAAAGCCAACCAGATCGCCGCTGAACAAAAAAACACGATTAACGCGCTGAACCATCAGCTGGCCGTATCGCAACGGATGGCCAGAGAAAATGAAAACGCGCAGGTCAGGCTCCGCGATGCGCTTGCCGTTACCGCTGAGGAGATGGCAAGGCGCGAAGCGGCTGTCGGGAGATTGATGAATGAAAATGAAGAACTACGCCGCTGGTATCATGCTCAGCTGCCTGATGTTGTCCGCAGGTTGCACACCCGCGCCGCCTGCGCCTCCGCCGCACATTGTTTACAACGCTTGCCCAAAGGTGAGCGCCTGCCCGATGCCAGCAAGTGAGCCTGTCACTAACGGCGATCTGAGCGCCGATATTCGCAGGCTTGAGCACGCCCTTATCGCCTGCGCCTTGCAGGTTGAAACCATTAAAGACTGTCAGGATAAACTCGATGCACAAACTCAAGAGCCTGCGTCAGGCATTAATTGACGCTGTACCACAACTGCGCGCAAACCCGGAGCGCTTACGGATGACCGTCGGCAGCGGTAACATCGATGCGCGTCTGGCGGCCTCGCTCTCGTTCGAAAAACAATATGAGCTGAAGGCGAACGTCAGCGGTTTTTCCGGTGACAGCGAGGGGATTTTCGTCCCGGTGCTGGCCTGGCTTCGGGAAAACCAGCCGGATATTTTTACCCTCGATGAGGGGCGGAAAAAGGGGTATCTCTTTCAGGTTGTCTTCAATGACGATGAAACCTCAGATATCAGCTTCAGCCTGCAGTTAACCGAGCGGATTCTGGTGTCTGAGAATGAAGGGACCTTGCTTGCCACCTATTCTCCGGAGCCACCGCTGCCAGAACCCGTCACACGTCCGATGGAGTTATACGTCAACGGTGAACTGGTCAGCCGGTGGGAGGCCTGACGTAACCGCGCTGATGGCCAGCCCACAGCCCTGTCGGCTGGCCATAGTTGTTGTTTCATCCCGCATAAAACCCCGCCTCGTTGCTGCCGATCGCCCTGAGCGGCATTCTCTTCTTATGAATACGCTAACTTCCATGCACGGCATCGCTCGCGCGATCCGCAATCTTATTCGTCTCGGTGTTGTGACTGATGTCGACCTCAAACGAGGGCTCTGCCGCGTCCAGTCCGGGGGGATGAAAACCACCTGGCTGAACTGGCTGACCTGCCGCGCAGGCCGCTCGCGTGTCTGGTGGGCTCCGTCCGAGGGTGAACAGGTCTTGCTGCTGGCTATCGGCGGTGAGCTGGATACCGCCTTCGTGTTGCCAGGCATTTTCTCTGACGACCATCCGGCGCCGTCTGAGTCGCCTGACGCGCTCCACGTCTCGTTTCCTGATGGGGCGGTTATCGAGTATGAGCCCGGCAACGGTGCGCTAACCGCGACGGGCATCAAAACGGCAACCATCACCGCATCGGAATCGCTGACCGCGACCGTTCCGGTGGTACAGGTGAAAGCAGAGACCCGTATCACGCTGGATACGCCTGAAGTGGTGTGTACCAACAAGTTAATTACCGCCTCTCTGGAGGTGCAGAAGGGCGGCGTGATGGCCGGAAATATTGAACATTCCGGCGGTAAATTCACCTCGAATGGGGTGCAGGTGGACAACCATGCCCACGGCAGTGTGCAAAGCGGCGGAAGCTGGACTAAGGGGACGCAATGACGGTGCGCTACACGGGAATGAACAGTCAGACCGGGCTCAGCATTTCAGAGGCGGAACATATCAGGCAAAGCGTGCGCGACATTCTGGTTACGCCAGTTGGCTCACGTGTTATGCGCCGGGAGTACGGCTCCTTGCTAGCGGCGATGATCGACAGGCCCCAGAGTCCGGCGCTGCGCCTGCAGATTATGGCCGCATGTTATTCCGCGATCCAGAAATGGGAACCGCGGATCAGCCTGACGGCGATTGCTTTCGAACGGTCGGAGAGTGACGGGACGCTGTATGTCGATATCACCGGCACGCGACCCTCTTCCGATCGCTCCTTTTCTCTCACCATTTCACTGAGTTAAACGCTATGGCTATTGTTGATCTGAGCCAGCTCGCCGCGCCTGATGTCGTGGAGGAGGTGGATTATGAAACGCTGCTGGCAGAACGAAAGGCCACCTTTGTCTCACTCTTTCCTGAGGCGGAGCAAGAGGCTATCGCACGCACGCTGACCTTAGAGTCAGAGCCGATTGTGAAGCTGCTGCAGGAAAACGCGTATCGGGAAGTTATCTGGCGCCAGCGCGTCAACGAGGCCGCGCGAGCGGTCATGCTGGCCTACGCCACTGGCAGCGATCTCGACCAGATTGGGGCAAACGCTAACCTTCAGCGTCTGGTGATTACGCCTGCCGACGACACGACCTTCCCGCCCACGCCGGCTGTGATGGAGTCTGATACTGACTTTCGTCTGCGTATCCAGCAGGCGCCGGAAGGGCTGAGCGTGGCCGGTTCGACAGGCGCTTATCAGTTCCATGGCCGCAGCGCGGATGGCCGGGTGGCGGATATTTCCGTGATCAGCCCCCAGCCCGCGAACGTCACCGTTTCCGTGCTCTCACGGGAGAATAACGGCGTGGCGTCTGAAGAGCTGCTTACCCGCGTTCGCAATGCGCTGAACGATGAGGACGTCAGGCCAGTCGCCGATCGCATGACCGTCCAGTCGGCCAAAATTGTCGACTACACCATTGCGGCCTCGCTGTTCCTCTTCCCCGGCCCGGAAAGCGAACCGGTGCTTAACGCGGCCAGAGCCCGGCTGCAGGCCTATATCACGGCGCAGCATCGGCTGGGACGCGATATTCGCAAGTCTGCCATTTACGCCGCTCTTCACGTTGAAGGGGTGCAGCGCGTGGAACTGACCGCCCCGGCAGCCGATATCGTGCTCGATGAAACTCAGGCCTCATGGTGCAGCCACTACAGCGTAACCGTGGGGGGGAGCGATGAGTGATACCCGTCTTTTACCGGTTGGATCGTCGCCGCTTGAGGTGGCGGCCGCGCGCGCCTGCGCGGAGATAGAAAAAACGCCGGTACCGCTGCGCCATCTCTGGAGCGCGGATACCTGCCCGGCGAATTTACTGCCGTGGCTGGCGTGGGCATTTTCGGTCGATCGCTGGGACGAGAACTGGCCGGAGGCCACCAAACGGGACGTGATCCGCGCGGCGTGGTTTATCCATGCCCACAAGGGAACCATCGGCGCCGTGCGCCGCGTCGTGGAGCCGCTTGGTTATCTGATTAACGTCACCGAGTGGTGGCAAACCAACGACCCGCCCGGCACCTTCCGCCTTGATATCGGCGTGTTAGACACCGGTATCACCGAGGAAATGTATTACGAGATGGAAAGGCTTATCGCTGATGCGAAGCCTGCCAGCCGCCACCTTATCGGCCTGAATATCATCCAGGACATCCCGGGTTATCTTTTTACCGGTGCCCTGAGCTATGACGGCGACATCATTACGGTTTACCCCGGATAAGTGAGAGCATAATGACAGTGAAATTTAAAACAGTTATCACCAAAGCCGGTGCAGAAAAACTGGCTGCAGCAACCGTCCCGAACGCGAAGAAAGTGAACTTCACCGCAATGGCGGTCGGCGACGGCGGCGGTGCGTTGCCCGTTCCAGATGCCAGCCAGACAAAGCTGGTGAAGGAAGTCTGGCGCCACGCGCTGAATAAAATCAGCCAGGACAAGAAGAACAAAAACTACGTTGTGGCGGAGCTGCTGATCCCGCCTGAGGTGGGCGGTTTCTGGATGCGTGAGATGGGTCTTTATGACGATACCGGAACGCTGATTGCCGTCGGGAATATGGCTGAAAGCTATAAGCCCGCGCTGGCAGAGGGGTCAGGACGCGCGCAGACGCTTCGCATGGTTATCATGGTGAGCGATATTTCCTCCGTCGAGTTGACGATTGACACCTCAACGGTGATGGCCACACAGGAATACGTCGACGGGAAGCTGACGGAGCATGAGCAGTCCCGCCGCCATCCAGACGCCACGCTGACCGCAAAGGGGTTCACCCAGTTAAGCAGCGCCACCGACAGCACGTCTGAGGTGCTTGCCGCAACGCCGAAAGCGGTAAAGGCGGCGTACGATCTGGCGAACGGGAAATATACCGCAGCGGATGCAACCACGGCGCGTAAAGGGATCGTTCAGCTGAGTAGCGCCACTGACAGCGTGTCTGAGGTGCTGGCGGCAACGCCGAAGGCGGTGAAGATTGCGTATGACCTGGCAAACGCCAAGTACACCGCGGTGGATGCCACTACGGCGCGTAAGGGGCTTGTCCAGCTCAGCAGTGCGATTGACAGTGTGTCGGAGGTACTAGCAGCGACGCCGAAGGCGGTGAAGGCTGCCAATGACAACGCTAATGGGCGTGTACCGACCGAGCGTAAAGTGAACGGTCGGGCCCTGACAAATGATATCAACGTAACCTCTCAGGATATTTTTAACGGTCAGGCTATCGGGCTTTCGACAGAGGATTTGGATACGCTGAAAACGCCAGGAATTTATTACCAGCCAGCGAACGCCAATACCTCAGCTACAAGGCATTATCCAGAAAATAACGCCGGGACGCTGCTTATCTATAAAAATGCAGGTGTCACGCAGGTTTATCATGTTTATAACAGCTCCCGTAGTTATACGCGCAGCCAATACTCTACGGGCGCATGGACGGTCTGGACGCCAGAAGATGCGTTTCCTGTTGGCGCTCCGATCGCATGGCCATCGGACGCACCGCCAGCCGGGTACGCCATTATGGCAGGGCAAACCTTCGATAAAGCTGCTTATCCGCTTCTGGCTGCGGCATATCCGTCAGGTGTCATCCCGGATATGCGTGGATGGACGATTAAAGGGAAACCTGCAAGCGGTCGCTCTGTGCTGTCACAGGAACTGGATGGCATTAAGTCGCACAATCACGGGGCTTCAGCTTCATCAACCGATCTCGGGACGAAAAATACCAGTGCATTTGATTATGGGACGAAAACAACCAGCGCCTTTGACTACGGGACTAAGACGTCAAATAGCACTGGTGCGCATACGCACAGTGTTTCCGGTACGGCGGCAAGCGCTGGTGACCACAGCCATGCTCAGCGAGCATGGCGCAACGGTGGTGGGGGGAACGGTGTTTATATTGACCGAAACGTATACAACACCAATGGCAATGCAGACACCTCATCCTCAACAGTTAATGCTGGGGCGCATACCCATACTATAGCCGGTACGGCGGCCAGCGCCGGCGCGCATGAACATACGGTAGCCATAGGTTCTCACACGCATACAGTGGCCATAGGTTCTCACGCTCACTCGATTGTGATGGGGGCGCATACCCACACCATTACCGTTAACGCTGCCGGTAACGCAGAGAACACCATTAAAAATATCGCTTATAACTACATTGTGAGGCTTGCATAATGACATTTAAGTTTTCAGATAAAGACCGCACAATCCGAATTTATAACCTTTGCGCAGATACGGGAGAGTTTATTGGTACTGATGATTGCTATATACCAGCTAATACAGGTCTACCAGCTTACTCCACCAATATTAAGCCCCCCGATGTACCAAAGGATAAAGTCGCCGTGTTCAATGAAACAACGTGGGAACTGCTCGATGACTACAGAAATCAAGCGCTCTTTAGCATAAAAACGGGTGAACAAGTATATTTTAGCAATCTTGGGGCTTTGCCTGCAGACGTAACGACAATCGCCCCTGACGGAAAATATATGCGCTGGAATGGCGAAGGCTGGGAAAAGGACGCTGCAATGGAGCGGGCCGCTGCGGTAGCTTGTGCTGAAAGTGAGAAAAAACGGCTGATGCAGGAAGCTACCTTCGCTGTTGAAACATTAAAGGATGCTGTTGAATTGGGGGAGGCGACCGAGAATGAGATCAGCATGTTGACGGCGTGGAAAAAATACCGCGTTTATCTTAGCCGGGTTTCACCAAATACAGCGCCTGAAATTGAATGGCCTGAACTACCGGTGTGACAGACTTCTGATAATCATAAAAAGCCCGCCCACAGCGGGCTTAATCGTAAGGGGGGCATGGGTCTCTTCTGGTTTATCACCAATAAATCGCCTGCGCCAGAAAAGCCAAAAGGGTACCATGCAGTCAGTGTCCCAGTGATGCGGAATAAAATCGACATTATTACTGCTTCGTTAATAGCGCCACGATAACTACAATTGTTCTGCAATAATAATGGGCATTAATGAACAGTTTAACTTTATTGAACGCTAAAACCTATCACCTTCCCTGTTAATCAGCTTAATCGCTTCCTGTGCGTTGTGCTGCCCTCCCTCCAACGGCAATACGTTTCATGCCTCCTCCGCCCAAGAGAAAATACCCTCACCACTAAACCACGGAGTTAAACGGATGGGCGACTATCACCACGGCGTGGAAGTCATCGAAATCAACGATGGCACACGCACCATTTCCACCGTCTCGACGGCAATCATCGGTATGGTCTGTACGGCCAGCGATGCTGACGAACAGACATTCCCTCTTAACGAGCCAGTGCTCATTACCAATGTACAATCCGCGATTGCGAAAGCCGGGAAAACAGGCACGCTGTCCGCTTCCCTTCAGGCGATTGCCGATCAGTGCAAACCGGTTGTCGTTGTTGTTCGCGTGGCCGAAGGTGTCGATAATCCGGAAGACCCGGAAGCCGCACAGAAAGAAACCATTTCTAACATCATTGGTACCACCGACGAAAACGGCAAATACACCGGCCTGAAGGCACTTCTCACCGCCAAAACGGTGACCGGCGTTAAACCACGCATTCTCGGCGTACCGGGGCTGGATTCGCAGGAAGTGGCGACCGCGCTGGCAGCAACGTGCCAGAGCCTGCGTGCGTTTGGCTATGTCAGCGCATGGGGCTGTAAAACCATTCCTGAGGCGATCAACTATCGCAAAAACTTCAGCCGGCGTGAGCTGATGGTTATTCACCCGGATTTTCTGGCGTGGGATACCGCGACGAACGTCACCAAAACGGCCTGGGCGACCGCGCGCGCGCTTGGCCTGCGCGCCAAAATCGACCAGACCACCGGCTGGCATAAAACCCTGTCCAACGTCGGTGTTAACGGTGTTACCGGGGTGAGCGCCTCTGTCTCCTGGGACCTGCAGGAACAGGCCACCGATGCCAACCTGCTTAACCAGGCGGGCGTGACCACGCTGATTCGCAATGACGGTTTCAAATTCTGGGGCAACCGTACCTGCTCTGACGATCCGTTATTCCTGTTTGAAAACTACACCCGTACCGCGCAGGTACTGGCCGACACCATGGCGGAAGCACACGCATGGGCGATGGATAAACCCATTACCCCAACGCTTATCCGCGACATCATTTCCGGTATCAATGCCAAATTCCGTGAGCTGAAAACCAATGGCTACATCGTTGACGGCTCCTGCTGGTATGACCCGGAATCGAATGACGTGTCGACCCTCAAAGCGGGGAAACTGTATATCGATTACGACTACACCCCTGTTCCGCCGCTGGAGAATCTGACCCTGCGCCAGCGCATCACCGATACCTATCTGGCAGACCTGTCAGATTCGGTTAACAGCTAAGGAGCTGCAGCATGGCGTTACCACGCAAACTTAAATATCTGAATATGTTCAACGATGGCCTGAGCTATATGGGCGTTGTTGAGTCTGTCACCTTACCGAAGCTCACCCGCAAGCTGGAGAAGTATCGCGGCGGCGGTATGCCGGGCTCGGTCTCTGTCGACCTCGGCCTGGACGATGATGCCCTGGCGCTGGAGTGGACCATTGGTGGTCTGCCGGACGTTGCACTGTGGGCGCAGTATGCCTCGCCAGGCGCGGACAGCGTGCCGCTGCGTTTTACCGGATCCTTCCAGCGTGACGATACCGGTGAAATCTCTGCGGTCGAGATCGTGATGCGTGGCCGTCACAAAGAGTTTGACGGCGGCGAGAACAAGCAGGGCGAAAGCGGCACGACCAAGATGTCCACCGAGTGCGCTTACTACCAGCTCACTATCGATGGCAAAGAGGTTATCGAGATTGACATCATCAACATGGTGCTGAAAGTCGACGGCGTCGATCGTCTGGCGGAACACCGTAAGGCCATCGGCCTGTAACCCTTAACCGGCCGCAGCTGCTGGCCGGTTATTTACCCTTTTTGAGAGTAACGAAATGGAAAATATCAACGAGACTGTTATCAACGAAAGCGAAAACCCAAACACCGTCACGCTTGATAGCCCCGTTCTGCGCGGCGAGCAAAAAATCGAAAAAGTGACCGTCGCAAAACCCAATGCGGGCACCTTGCGTGGCGTATCGCTGGCGTCACTGGCGCAATCCGACGTGGATGCCCTGATTAAAGTGCTGCCGAGAATGACCTCTCCGGCGTTGACTGAACATGAGATTGCACGTCTGGATGCCTCCGACCTGCTCTCTTTTGCCGGTAAGGTGGTCGGTTTTTTGTCACCGACTTCGGCTCGCTGAAATTTCCTGAAAACCTGTCGGTCGACGATCTGATGGCGGATATCGCGGTGATTTTTCACTGGCCGCCGTCAGAGTTGTATCCCCTGAGCGTGACCGAACTCCTCATATGGCGCGAAAAGGCGCTGCAGCGAAGCGGAAACCACCATGAGTAATAATGTCAGACTTCAGGCGCTGCTGGATGCAGTCGCCAGGGCAAGCCGACCGCTCAAAGCTATCCACAATGCCAGTCTCTCTCTTGAGGGAGAGATCGGTGAATCGCAGGCGGCGCTGCGTGCGCTCGATGAGCAGGCGGCCCGCGTCGATGGATTCAGAAAAACAAGCAGTCAGCTCACCATGACGGGGCAGGCGCTTGCCCTGGCGAGACAACGGACGGCGGCGCTGGCTCGCGAACTGAAAAACACCCAAAACCCCACCCGTGAGCAGAACGATGCGCTGACGGCCGCCCGCCAGTCTGCCGCCGCCCTGAAGCTTGAGTACAACAATCTGCGTCAGTCCGTCCAGCGTCAGCGCGGCGAACTTGCGCAGGCGGGGATTAATACCCGTACCCTGGCAGCAGATGAACGTCGTTTAAGAAAGAGCATCGGCGAAAAAACGCAGCAGCTCAACGGACAACGAGAGGCACTCGCCCGGGTTAATCAGCAGCAGGAGCGGCTCAATGCCGTTCAGAGCCGCTACGAATCCGGCAAACGTGTTGCCACGCGTGTGCATCAGATCGCTGGCACAGGCGTGAGCATGGCAAAGACGGGCTTTGACCAAACGTCCCGGTTTATGGCGCCGGGTATCAGTGCTGAAAAGCAGATGTCTGCTATTCAGGCCAGTCTTGGTCTGGAGAAGGGAGATGCCAGGCTTGAGGCTATTCGCCAGCAGGCGCGGGACGCCAGTGCCGGTACGGGAACCTCAACGGAGGCGGTCACCCGGGCGCAGACCGAGCTGGTTCGTTCAGGATATGACGCCGATGGTGTGCTTGCGGCCACGCTTCCTGCGGTCAATCTCAGCCTTGCGGGAAATGTCGATGCCGCAAACGCCGCCGACATCATCAGCACTGCACAGACCGCGTTCAACCTGGCCAATACCGATGCTGAGCGTGTCGCAGACGTGCTGACCCGCGGATTTACCTCCTCTCACACCAGCCTTACCGAGCTGGGTGCTGCCGTGGCCTCTGTTGCGCCAACTGCCAGCGGCGCTGGCGTGAGCCTTGAAGAGACGACCGCGCTGCTTGGCATTCTGATGGAAAAGGGGATGAAAGGGAGCACGGCTGGCGCCGGGGTCAGCGCTGTGCTGAGCCATCTGCAGATGCAGAACGGTCAGGGTTCTGCCGCGCTGAGTGAACTGAACGTACAAACCCATGATGGACAAGGCAATCTGCTGCCTGCCGAGCAGATCCTTGAAGCCCTCTCCGCATCCTTTGAAAAGAGCCAGCTCGGTACCGCGCAGCAGATGGCGTACCTGAAGACCATTTTCGGTCAGGAAAACGCGCAAGGCGCTGCGGTACTGGTCTCCGCCGCGGGTAATGGAACGCTGTCTGAGAAACGTCAGCAGCTCCAGGGGGCAAAGGGCAGTACCGCGCGGGTAGCTGCCGTTCAGTCCGATAACCTTGCCGGTGATATAGGCAAGCTTCAGGCGGTGTGGAACGGCCTGAAGATGGATGTATTTGATAAGGCGGAGGGCGCCCTGCGTACCCTGACCACCACCGCGACCGGGTGGATCAGTACGCTCTCTCTGTGGGTGAATACCAACCCCGCACTGACGCAAGGCCTGGTCGGCGTTATCGTCGGCGCTCAGGCATTTGCCGGCATTGTGGGCGGGTTGGGCATGGTCGTTGCGCCGATGGTGACCGGCCTGAACCTGGTCATTACCGCCGCCGGGATGTTAGGCACCGCCTTCAGCGTGGTCGGCGGCAGCATCATGGCGATCCTGGGTGCCCTCAGCTGGCCCATCATTGCCATTGGTACGGCGATTGCGGCGGGTGCATTACTGATTTTTAAATACTGGGAACCTGTCAGCGCCTTCTTTACCGGGGTGATGGAAGGGCTTTCTGTGGCCTTTGCTCCACTGGGCGAGCTGTTTTCTCCACTTCTGCAGGCGTTTGGTTTCATCTCAGAGAAGCTGGGCGGGATCTGGCAGTGGTTCACCGACCTGATTACGCCAATCAAAACGACTCAGGAAACGCTCGACAGTTGCAAAAACGCGGGGGTGATGTTCGGTCAGATGCTCGGGGAGGCGTTGATGGCACCGCTTAATCTGTTCAACACTCTGAGCAGCAAGGCGACCTGGCTACTGGATAAACTCGGTCTTATCAAAACAAAGTCGGACAACATCGAGCCCGCTGCGGCTAACGCAGAGGCGGCTTCCTCTGCGCCGGGCAGTGCGTATATTCCGCCGACATCGACCTATGGTGGCTATCTGAAGTATCAGCCAGCGCTCGCCACTGGCGGACGCTCTTACGTCGATCAGAGCAGGAGCGAATATCACTTCACGCTGCAGGGTGACATGACATCCGGCGCGGACCTCAGCCGCCAAATTCAGGATGCCCTGGACAGCAGAGACAGACAGAAAGCGGCGGACCAGCGATCCCACTTTATATATGAGTAAGGAGAGAGAAAATGTTAATGGTGCTGGGGCTGTTTGTCTTTGAGCGACGAACCTTGCCGTATCAGTCAATGCAGTTTTCAAAGGATTACCGCTGGGCCTCTAACGATCGCATCGGGAAGCCCAAAGCCTGGCAGTATCTGGGGGAGGGCGATACATCCCATACGCTCTCCGGAACGCTTTATCCGGAAATTACCGGAGGGCGATTGTCCCTGAAAGCCATCGAACTGATGGCGAATGAGGGGCGCGCATGGCCGCTGATCGACGGGACAGGCATTATTCATGGCATGTTTGTGATTGATAAGGTGACGCACACCCATACGGATTTTTACAGCGATGGTACGGCGCGGAAAATTGATTTTACGCTTTCTCTGAAGCGGGTTGACGAATCGCTGATGGCGATGTTTGGCGACCTGAGAACACAGGCTGAAGAGCTGGTGACCAGCGCGCGTACCGAAATTGGAGGGCTGCTGGGATGATCACGGAAATGAATATCCGGGCAGGGGGAAAAATCGCCCCCGATTTTATGCTCAAGCTTAATGGCCGTGATATTACGCAAAATTTTAGCCATCGCCTTATCCGCTTGACCATGACTGACAACCGAGGCCTGGAAGCCGATCAGGTGGACATTGAGCTGGATGATTCCGACGGTCTGTTAGACCTGCCGGCTCGCGGTGCGTTTATTACGCTATGGCTGGGCTGGCAGGGTACCCCTCTGGAGCTGAAGGGGAATTTCACGGTCGATGATATTGAATTTCGGGGGGCGCCGGACCGGTTAACCATTCGGGGGCGCAGCGCCGATTTTCGTGGCAAGCTCAACGTTCGCCGCGAGCAGTCATGGCATGACACCACCCTCGGCGCAATTGTTGATACCATCGCGCAGCGCAACCAGCTTAGCGCCAGCGTGGCGGCGGAGTTTTCATCCATAGCCATTGCGCATATCGATCAGACTCAGGAGTCCGATGCTGCGTTTCTCTCCCGCCTGGCTGAACGCAATGGCGCGTTTGTCGCCGTTAAGGAAGGGAAGGTGCTTTTTATGAAAGCGGGCGGCGCCGTGACGGCCAGCGGCAAACCGGTTGCGTTGAAGGTGATTGAACGCGCCGATGGTGATAAACACAGCTTTTCCATCGCCGATCGCGAAGCGTATTCCGGCGTGACGGCCAAATGGCTGCAAACGAGCGATCCTAAACAACAACACCCAAAGGTCAGCATCAATCGTCTGCCATCGGCGGCAGCGACAGGCGCGTTACCTCATCCGGATGCCGCAGCCGTATCCGGCAGCACGGAGCAAACGCCGCAGGAGACGTTGGTTGGTGCCGCCGATAACGTCTTTGAGCTGACCACTATTTTTGCCTCCGAAGCGCAGGCACTCAGAGCGGCTGAAGCCAAATGGCGTGCTTTACAGCGCGGGGTAGTGAAATTTTCTATCCAGCTGGCGCTGGGAAAAGCTGACCTTTTTCCAGAAACCCCCCTTCAGGTGAAAGGCTTCAAGCGGGCGATTGACGAGCAAGCGTGGATCGTCAGCCGGGTCGTACACACCCTTGACGGAAGAGGCTTTACGACGGAGGTGAATCTTGAACCTGACATTACCGACGAAAAATTTTCCATCGAAAGCGAGTAGTACGCTTTTAATTTTACTCTTTTAGGGTATTATTAATTCACAAAAAGTGAATTAAACGGAGGCGGTATGTTTCATTGTCCTAAATGTAAGCACTCGGCACATGCGCGAACCAGTCGCTATTTGAGTGAGAATACCAAAGAGCGTTATCACCAGTGCACCAACGTTGATTGCAGCTGTACGTTTGTCACCATGGAGTCGGTAGAGCGCCTGATTGCAGCCCCTGGCATGCCGAACGTGCCCGGGCGCCCTCGGTGAACCGCAGTTAACGATAGCCGCATCAGTCAAAAAAACCGCCTCGTGCGGTTTTTTTTATCTCTGTAAGAACCCAGCGATACCGCCATTTCATCGCCACTGAAAATTAAGCCAACAAAAAAGCCACTCATGTGAGTGGCTTAATTATATGATTCTAAAGCTAAAATTTGGTGGCCCCTGCTGGACTTGAACCAGCGACCAAGCGATTATGAGT
>NZ_JAYJLI010000004.1:0-414835 GCF_051948675.1 Enterobacter sp. Lyrl_3 | reverse complement strand
TAAACACTAAAAACGGCAACGTGCGTTGCCGTTTTGCTTTTACTTACTTAAATCCACCTGATAAATGGCGAACCCGATATCATCCGTCGCAACCTTCTTCATAGGATACTGCGCCTTCTCCTTAATAAACGCCGCAGCCTTATCCGACGGAGATGTTTCAATGCGAATATCCAGTGGGGTATCGCTGTGGATCGGGGCCAGACGCCAGTTGTTATCGACCGCTGGATGAATCTCTCCCGCCTTTTTCGACTCAGCGCTGATCCAGGCGGCCAGCACCGAGCGGTTCTCATCCGGGGATGCAAAAGCAATGTGGCTATCGCCGGTGCCGGCAAATTTGCCGCCATACGCGCGATAGTTATTGGTCACCACCAGGAAGGTGGCCGCCGGATCGACAGGCTTGCCCTTGAAGGTCAGGTTTTTGATGCGCTCTGCCTGCGGATTAATGGCCTGACACTCGCCGTCATATTTCGCGGGCTGGGTGACATCAATCTGATAATCCACCCCGTCGATAACGTCGAAGTTATAGGTGCGGAACCCGTCCCAGTTAATCAACGACTGCGGCTTGCTGTTCTTCGGATCGATCTGGTTAAACTGCCCGGCGGAGCATTCCAGCCACTCTTTCACCTCTTTACCCGTTGCTTTAACCACGACCAGCGTGTTCGGGTAGAGATAGAGATCGGCGGCGTTACGGAACGTCAGTTGGCCTTTTTCCACTTCAACATAGCTGGCCGGGTCATTTTTACGTCCGCCCACTTTGAACGGTGCGGCGGCGGAAAGCACCGGCAGGTTGGCTAAGTCCGGATCGCCCTGAACAAAATGTTCGGCATAGGCTTTCTGCGCCATATTGACCACCTGAACGGTTGGGTCATCCTGTATCAGCGCCAGATAGCTGTACATGTTGTCGGCGGATTTGCCGATCGGCTTACTGACGAACTCGCGGGTGGCGTCGTGGTCATGTTTGAGCACGTCGAGGAGTTTTTGGTCTTCAGCCGCCAGTGATTTTTTGGCGGCAGCATCGTAGATGGGGCGCGCTTCGGCTTTGGATCCGGTCACCTTCCAGCTGCCGCTGTCGTTATTGAGTACCAGATCCACCACGCCAAGATGGTCGCCCCACATGCCGGGCATTACCGCCGGCACGCCGTTGAGCGTTCCCTTGTCGATATCTGCCCCTTTGATGCTGGCAAAATCCTTACCCGGGAAGACCGCATGAGCGTGGCCGAAGAGGATCGCGTCCACGCCCGGCACTTCGCTCAGGTAGTAAACCGAGTTTTCCGCCATCACCTGGTACGGATCGGCAGAGAGGCCCGAGTGGGCGACAACGACCACAACATCCGCCCCTTTTTCACGCATCTCCGGTACGTATTTACGCGCCGTTTCGGTGATGTCGTTAATGGTGACTTTGCCGGTGAGATTGGCTTTATCCCAGGTCATGATCTGGGGTGGTACAAAGCCGATGTAGCCAATTTTCAGCGTCTGCTTTTTACCGTCCTGATCAACAACCTCGGTCTCTTTAATCAGATAAGGGGTGAAAAGCGGCTTTTTGGTCTTAACGTCGATGATATTGGCGTTAACGTACGGGAATTTTGCGCCTGCCAGCGCATCGTGCAGGTATTTAAGACCATAGTTGAATTCGTGGTTACCGAGGTTGCCGACGGTATAATCCAGGGTGTTCATCGCTTTATACACCGGGTGGATCTCGCCTTTTTTCAGCCCCTTTGCCGCCATGTAGTCACCCAGCGGACTCCCCTGAATCAAATCACCGTTGTCGACCAGCACGCTATTTTTCACTTCATTGCGGGCGGCATTGATCAAACTTGCCGTGCGTACCAGTCCGAATTTTTCCGTAGGGGTATCTTTGTAGTAATCGAAGTCCATCATATTGCTGTGCAGGTCGGTGGTTTCCAGAATACGGAGATCGACCGTCGCCGCCTGTACGCTCGCTGCAATCAGCGTCGCCAGGAGCGTTGCGCTAAACTTAATCATCAGAGGAGTCCTTTTTACGATCCAGGCCACAAAAGAATATGTATCTATCGTTTGTTGCTTACAGAAGTGTGAATCCTGCCAGAAAAAAGGGCGATGAAACCGGAATTGCTTCACAGATAGCGGAATTGTTCACATTACGATATAAATAAAACAAAGAGTTATACCCACTGCGTTAACGAAGAGGTGGAGAATGTTAGATAAAATTTGTCAGCTCGCACGGGATGCGGGCGATGCCATCATGCAGGTGTATGACGGCGCACAACCGATGAACGTTGTCAGCAAGGCGGATGATTCCCCGGTCACGGCGGCGGATATCGCGGCGCATGGCGTGATCATGAAAGGGCTACAGGCACTCACGCCAGAGATCCCCGTGCTTTCCGAAGAAGCGCCGCAGAGCTGGGATGAGCGTCAGCACTGGCAGCGTTACTGGCTGGTCGATCCTCTGGACGGCACCAAAGAGTTTATCAAGCGTAACGGTGAATTCACCGTGAATATCGCCCTGATCGACAAGGGCAAGGCGGTGCTTGGGGTGGTCTACGCGCCGGTGATGAAAGTGATGTACAGCGCCGCAGAAGGCAAGGCCTGGAAGGAAGAGTGTGGTGTCCGCAAGCCGATCCAGGTGCGCGATGCGCGCCCTCCGCTGGTGGTCATCAGCCGCTCGCACAGCGACAGCGAGTTGGAAGAGTACCTGCAACAGTTGGGTGAACATCAGACGACCTCGATTGGCTCCTCGCTGAAATTCTGTCTGGTGGCGGAGGGGCAGGCGCAGCTCTATCCCCGTTTCGGGCCGACGAACATCTGGGACACGGCAGCCGGCCACGCGGTAGCCGCAGCCGCGGGTGCGCATGTTCATGACTGGCAGGGCAAGCCGCTGGACTACACCCCGCGCGAATCATTCCTCAATCCAGGCTTCCGGGTCTCTCTTTACTGAGCCAGCAGCTTGTGCAGCAGATCAACCACCTGCTGCACCTCTTCCTGGGTTAACGCCCCGTCTTTTACCCACTGCACCTGGCCGTTTTTATCCAGCACGATAATCGCTGAACTCTCTTCCTCAAGCTGCCAGGCTTTGCGCGTCACGCCGTTGCTGTCGACAATAAACTGCGACCACGGGTAGAGCTTTTTGTTGCTCTCAAGGCTTGAGCGTACAAACATCCCGGAGCCAGGGATGGCATCGTCGGTGTTCACAATGGTGGTGGTCTGATAGCGGTCATGCGGGAATTTTGCGGCCTTGATCGCTTCCACCAGGTTTGCGTTTTTCTCTTTTGCAGATGTACGACCGGCAATATGTTGTACAACTCTCACTTTGCCCGCGAGCTGCGCGCTATTCCACGGTTTGTAGCTAAACTTATCATTGTCGAGAATCAATTCTCCCCGGTCAGCAATGCCGACTGGCGGTACGCGTTGTCCTTTTTCAATGTTGTGGGCACTCGCCCACAGGGGCAGGAGCAGGCATGCGGCTGCAAGAATGTTACGTAGGGTCATGGTGTTTCCTTATTGTATGCAGGTGATCCGACCACTTGGTCTTACGCTTTTAATCATAAGTGCGATCAATGGGCTTTTCCCGCAATCCCGATGCCAGTTTGCGGGCGAACGCACATATCCATAAAAAAACGACGGCTTATACTGCCTGTAGTCACAGTTTGAAAAGATTATTCTGAATAATTGTAATCAAACGGTAAATAAACTTATGCACACTGGGTAACTACGTAGTTCTGGTCTATAGTCATTGGGCAACAAAATTTGCGCTCAGAACAGTCGGGCCGATTGTGGCGCCGCAAGAGCGTATGATTCGCAGGAGATACAAGAATGAAAATTTTCCAACGCTACAACCCGCTTCAGGTGGCGAAGTACGTGAAGATCCTGTTCCGTGGACGGTTGTATATCAAGGATGTTGGCGCTTTTGAGTTTGATAAGGGCAAGATCCTTGTCCCAAAAGTGAAGGACAAACAGCACTTGTCTGTGATGTCCGAAGTCAACCGTCAGGTTATGCGTCTGCAAACTGAGATGGCTTAACCAACGTGCTATGCAGTAGTTAAAAAAACGGCTCCCGATGGGAGCCGTTGATGTTTGTGGGGGCAGGAACCTTACGCCGACACCTTCTCTTCCGCATCCGGCAGCTTCGGCACCAGCACGGTCGGTTTGTTATCGATACGCGTCACCAGCAGCTGGTCGATGCGGTAGTTATCAATATCCACCACTTCAAACTTGTAGCCGGAGAACTTCACCGAGTCGGTGCGCTTCGGGATTTTACGCAGCATAAACATCATAAAGCCGCCGATGGTCTCGTAGTTGCCTGACTGCGGGAACTCGTCGATATCCAGCACGCGCATCACGTCGTCGATTGGCGTTGCGCCGTCAATCAGCCATGAGTTCTCATCACGCGCCACAATCTGCTCTTCCAGACCCTGGCCGACCAGGTCACCCATCAGCGTGGTCATGACGTCGTTGAGGGTAATGATACCCACCACCAGCGCGTATTCGTTCATGATAACGGCAAAGTCTTCACCGGCGGTTTTGAAACTTTCCAGCGCTTCAGAGAGCGTCAACGTGTCCGGTACAATCAGGGTATTGCGGATCTGCACGCCGCTGTTAAGCGCCAGGCTTTGGTTCGCCAGCACGCGGTTCAGCAGATCTTTGGAGTCCACATAGCCGATGATGTGGTCGATATCTTCATTACAGACCAGGAATTTAGAGTGCGGGTGCTCCGCGACTTTATTCTTCAGGCTCTGCTCATCTTCATGCAGATCGAACCAAATCACGCTTTCACGGCCCGTCATGGAAGAGGGCACGGTACGGGATTCCAGCTCGAACACATTTTCGATCAGCTCATGCTCTTGCTTACGCAGCACCCCGGCCAGCGCACCGGCTTCTACCACGGCGTAGATGTCGTCGGAGGTGATGTCATCTTTACGCACCATCGGCAGTTTAAAGATGCGGAAGATGACGTTCGCCAGGCCGTTGAAGAACCACACCAGCGGACGGAACACGAACAGGCAGAAGCGCATCGGGTTGATGATACGCAAAGCTACAGCTTCTGGCGCAATCATACCGATGCGTTTCGGGGTCAGGTCAGCGAACAGGATGAACATCCCGGTGACCAGCGAGAAGGAGAGAATAAAGCTCATCTGCTCGGCAAGTTCGGCGGACATGTACTGAACGAACAGGCTGTAAAAGGCCGGAGAAAACGCTGCATCCCCCACGATACCGCCGAGAATAGCAACCGCGTTCAGGCCAATTTGTACCACGGTGAAGAACGTTCCAGGATTTTCCTGCATCTTCAGGATACGGGAAGCATTGATGTTGCCTTCGTCGGCAAGCAGCTTAAGTTTGATTTTACGGGACGCGGCCAGCGAGATCTCGGATATCGAGAAAAATGCGCTGACGGCTATCAGACAAAGTATTACTAAAATACTGTTTAACATAGTTTATCCGGCTTCTCGCCAGATCCTCGGAAGGGAAGTTGATACCATTTGTGTGGAAACACATTGAACGTCAGCTCGTAGCGTTGAGCTGATTATTTCAGCGGGTAGTATAGCGTAAAGAGATGTAAACCTGCCAGAGGTCACATTTTGCGGCGAAAAGAGGCCGGGCAGGCGGTGAACCGGCCCGGCGAGACGCGCTATTTTGCGGCCGATAACCCGACGTTGTTCACTGCACGACGGGCAGCATCGCCTCCCCATACCTGATCGTACTCATAGCCTGTGAGCTGTTTTATCACCACACGAGTATTGGCATCGCAGTCGCGGTAATCACCGCCCAGCTTACGGCGGGCAATCTCCTTGAGAAGCAGTTTATGCGTCTCGCGGGTGAGCTTGAATTTATAGGTAGTGAAGAAGCTCACCGCCAGCAGGGCTGCCGTCGCGAAGATCATCAGGCCTATAATCGCCCCCAGCGCGCTTTCAGGCTGTACGCCGCCGCCCTTCACAAAGCCGGACTCCTGCAGGACCAGGCCAATAATCATGATGGCGATCGCCACGGTGCTTTTGCGGGTCAGGACCATCACCCCGGCAAAAATCCCTTCGCGGCGCTGCTGCGTCACCATCTCGTCAATATCAGGAATGAAGCTGTAGATATTCCACGGTATGTAATAGAGGCCCGCGCGGGTGGCGCCCAGCAGGATAAAGACCGCCGTGAACAGCAGCGTGGGCACCTGGGTTTTGGTCAGGTAGACCGTAAACAGGAACACCAGCACGAAGAAGATCCCGCCGTAAGAGAGGCGCAAAGCGGCAGAAGGGGAGACATTCAGCCTGTTCAGCAACAGCATAAATCCATATGTGCCAGGTACTGAGGCGAAAGCCGCAATGCTCAGCCAGCCGGAGACGGCTGCCGCGTCCTGGCTCAGACAATACACGACATAATAGGTAAAGACCGAACCGAATACGTCCATCGCCGTAAATGAAAAGATATAAATAATAATGTGCAGGCGGAACGCGCGAATACGGAAAGAGGAAAAGAGATCCAGCACCAGATATTTCAGGTGATTAATTAATCCGCTGCTGCGCTGTTTATCCACTTTAAACGTGGATGGCTGTTGCACATCTTTCGCTTCCCAGGTGGTATACCAGGTAATAAATACCGCAATACAGAATACGCAGGAGAATATCAGCCCGGTAAGAGTATAGGTAAACGGATTATCTTTCCCCGTGAACTGCATAATGACGCCGGGAACGGAAACCGCAAGAAAGCCGCCGAGCTGAGAGCAGATCATACGCACTCCGGAGAGACGGCTACGCTCTTCATACCGGTTAGTCATTTCAGCGGCCAGGGTTTCCCAGGGCACCAGCACCATCGCCGACAAGAGCTCAATAGAGAGGTAAGTGCCCAGGTAATACCAGTAACCCATGTCCGTAAGCCACAGCAGGGCATACAGAAACATTAAGGGCGAACTGAGTAATAAAAAGAAGCGGCGACGGCCAAATTTACGCCCGAGCCAGGTATCACCGAAATTATCAGTAATATAACCCATAATCGGGCTTAATAACGCATCAATGACGCGGGCAATAGCAAATATCGAACCTGCTTCGACGACAGAGAGCCCGCAATAGGTGGTGTAAAAAAATAAAAGCCAGGTGCCGATAATGGCGAAAGCGCCTCCGCCAAACAGATCGGTTATACCGTAGCCGAGCGCCACGCCATAACCCACTCTACGTTCAGTTGGTTTGACCATAATAATATCCAGTGTAGGGTAATGATTAACCCGATCTGTCGGGTCGTTTTTTATTTACTGCTGGAATACAAATTACGTTCTATTTATTGATTTCTATCCATTGCCTTAATTGAGATGATCGATAAATAGCCTCCACAAGGGTGAGTGATTTCCCGGCTTCACGGATATCGGTGTAATCCGTGTAACCGGGGGGGGTGATAGCCTGATAAAAACGACGGATTGCCTGCTGGTGGCCCAGCCCCCAGTAGCTTTTGACCGAACCGTCCGGGGAGTCGTCGCAGGTGAGCCTGACGCGCTCACCCGGCGTCACGCGCCAGAGCGTGTTGTCGTTCAGCAGCAGCGAGCCCTGCTCGCAGTGGATCTCCATCAGAAGCGGGGAATCAGTGGTATTGCAGTTGCTGGCGTAAAACAGGCCGCGCGCGCCGTTAGCAAAGTGCAGCGTGGCCATCGCGCTGTCTTCACCTTCCGTCACGTCCGCCAGTTCACCGCTATCCACCACGCCTTTCACACGCGTCACGCCGCCGGCAAACCACTGCATCAGGTCGAGGGTATGAATGGCCTGGTTGATCAGCAGGCTGCCTCCTTCCGTAGCCAGTCGCCCACGCCACGAACTTTGGGTGTAGTACGCGCCCGAGCGTGACCACGTCAGCACCGCTTTGATACTGAGCATTTTTCCCAGCTCGCCTTCGTCCAGCGCCTGGCGAATGCGCAGGCTGGTGGGGTTGAGCCGGTTCTGATAACACACGCCGAGCAGACCCGTAGCCTGGTCAGCGGCGCGGGTGATATCCACCAGTTCGCTGCTGTTCATGCCCACCGGTTTTTCGCAGAACACATGCTTTCCGGCGGCGAGGGCCGCCAGAATCATGCTTTTATGCTCAAAGTGCGGCGTGCAGATATGGACCACATCGATGGCATCATCCAGCAGCATCTCCCGGTAATCCTGATAGAAGCGGCACTGATAGCCCAGTGCCAGCTTCAGTCCTTTGACGCTGTCAATATCTGCCAGCGCGCGCAGCGCAACGTTGGGGAGCTGGCGCAGCGCATTCACGTGGCAACCGTGAATCGCTCCGGCGCCGATCACCGCCGTGTTCAGGAGCTTCATTGTCGCCTCCCGTTATGCCGTTGCGTTGGCCAGCATCTGTGCCTTCACGCAGAGCTCCGCCGCCTTAAAGGCGTGAGCCTGGGTCATGGCATGTTCAGTACGATGCAAACAATCGAGGATCAGCTCGCCAAAGAACGGGAATCCGACCTGGCCGGCGACCGGATAACGGAACTCCCCCTCGTTATTGACGAGATACACCACGTCCTGTTCACCACGGGTGAGATCGACATATTTGCGGATCTCGATATAGCCTTCGGTGCCCAGCAGCGTCAGGCGGCCATCGCCCCAGGTCGATAGCCCGTCAGGGGTAAACCAGTCGCAGCGGAAATAGCCGCTGGCGCCGTTTTCCCCTTTCAGCATGGCATCGCCAAAATCTTCGAAGGCGGGGTACTGGGGGTGTTTAACGTTCCGTACCTGGCTTGCCACCACGGTGGCGTCACTGTTGCCGGTATAAAACAGGAACTGCTCAATCTGATGGCTGCCGATATCGCACAGAATGCCGCCGAAATAGCGCCGATCGTAGAACCAGTCCGGGCGGCCGGTCCCTTCCCGGTGCGGGCCCGTCCCCAGCGTTTGTACGACGCGGCCAATGGCCCCTTGCTGCACCAGCTGTCCGGCAAAGACCGCGCTCTCAACATGCAGGCGTTCGCTGTAATACACGGCGTATTTCCGGCCCGTTTTTTCCACCATGGCTTTGGCATCCGCCAGTTGTTCAAGGGTGGTAAGGGGGGCTTTATCGGTGAAGTAGTCTTTGCCTGCGGCCATCGCTTTTAGCCCCAGCGCACAGCGCTCGGCGGGAATGGCGGCGCCAGCTACCAGACGCACCTCGTCGTCGGCGAGTATGACATCCAGGGAGTCTGCAACCCTGGCCTGCGGATACTGCTGAATAAATTTGTCCACTTTTACCGGATCGGGGTCGTAGACCCATTTCAGCGTGGCGCCCGCTTCAATCAGGCCGTTACTCATGCCGTAGATATGGCCGTGGTCGAGCGCGGCAGCGGCAAAGACAAACTCTCCTTCCCTGACAACGGGCTGAGGTTTACCCACTGGCGCGTAGTTCATGCCGTCATTTTTGTTCATGGTGTCACTCCTTCATCCAGATCTTTGCCCAGGGGAATCGCACCGACTTCGCTGAAGTTGGCGACGCTTGCGGATTTTTCATAAAAACGGGGGGCGAGGGCGTTGGTCCCGCCGGTACGGTAAAACGGATCGTCGCGTTGAATCGGCAGCGAAACCACGGAGCGGGTGATGGCGGATTTATAGATCGCGGTTATCAGCTCCAGCGAACGTTTGCCCTGCAGGCCATCCACTAACGGCGCCGTGCCGTGCTCAATGGCATACAGCAGGTCATTAATCTGCCCGGTGTGCAGCGTCCATTCGAGCTTCGGCGTCTCGTGAAAAACGGCGTTAAGCTGCGCTTCCCGTTGCAGGTCCCGATCCTCCTGGGGAAAGCCGTTATCAGCGCTGACACTGGCAAAGGCCTGCCACGGTGCGGAGATGCGCGCCTTTTCACCCTGGATAATGATTTTCTGATCTTCGCCGTGGTGCACGACCGAGGCGGTTAGCTGAGTGAGTGCGCCGCTGGGGTATTTAAATATTGCCGCGCTGAGATCTTCGACTTCAGCGTTGTCGTGCGCCACGTTGGTCATCATAGCCACCACTTCAGACGGGAAACCCAGCATCCACTGAATAGCGTCTATGTGGTGAACCGCGTGGTTAAGGGTGCAGCCGCCGCCCTCTTTTTCCCAGGTGCCGCGCCACCACAGGTCGTAGTAGCAGTGTCCGCGCCACCAGAACGAGTCCACCTGGGCATGGCACACCTTGCCAGCAAGGCCCGAATCCAGCGCCGCTTTTAAACGCCAGAAGGCATCGGTAAAGCGGTTTTGAGCGATGATGGCGAGCAATTTACCGCTGGCCTGTTGCGCGGCGATCATGGCGTCGCACTCCTCCAGCGAGGCGGCCATCGGTTTTTCGCACAGCACATGGCAACCCGCATTGAGGGCATTAATGCTTATCTCTGCATGAACGTAGGGCGGCGTGCAGACGTCGACGATATCGATATCTGGCTCTGACGCCAGCATCTGCTCGTGGCTTTCATACACGCGTGCGTCCGTCAGGTTGTAGCGTGCTTTTTTCTCGTGGGCTTTTTCCGGGTAGATATCGACCAGCGCGACGATCCGGCAGCGTTGGCCAAACTGCAAATAACCCTGAATATGGTTATGCGAGATATTTCCTGTTCCCACGATAGCGACATTTAACATCGTTTCTTCTCCTGAGTTACCAGGTGCCGGAGGCATCCAGCGTGACGCTGGCGGTCTCTTTAGCCACTGAGGTGCTGATACGCTGTTGAAGCAAGCGCAGATACTGTTTCTCGTTGAGCGGGAGGTCGACCCAGTCGTCGGTCCAGGTGGAGAGGTGCATGGCGTTGGAGAGCGTTAACCCGTGGATCCCTTCCAGCCCCGGGGCAATGAGCGGCTCGCCGCGCAGGATGGCGCCGCAGAAATTGGCGGTAATAACGTGGTGTTCGCTGCATTCCGGGCCGACGGGAAGCGTGACCTCCCAGCATTCCGGTTCACCAAAGCCGTTTTGCCAGCGGGCGTTGAAGGCGGTTTCAGATTCCCGCAGCCGCCAGTAGCGCAGTTTCCCTTCTTCGACGACCACCTTGCCGCGATCGCCGACGATCTCCAGCCGGTTGGTCCCCGGCGTTTCAGCCACGGTCGTGATAAATACGCCCGTCGCACAGTTGGCGTACTCGGCGTAGGCGGTGACCTCATCTTCCACTTCTATGTCGCGATGCTTACCAAACTGGCAAAACGCGCGCAGACGGATCGGCATACCAACTAGCCACTGCCAGAGATCGAGCTGATGCGGGTCCTGATTGAGCAGTACGCCGCCGCCTTCTCCTTTCCAGGTGGCGCGCCAGCCGCCGGAGTTGTAGTAGCTCTGCGAGCGATACCAGTTGGTAATGATCCAGTTGGAGCGGCGGATCTCACCCAGCTCGCCGCTGTCGATCAGATCTTTCACCTTCTGGTAGAGCGGGTTCGGGCGCTGGTTGTACATGATGCCGAACACCACATCGCAGGTCTGGGCACAGGCGTTCATCTCCTGCACCTGCGCCGTATACACGCCGGCCGGTTTTTCGCAGAGCGTGTGGATGCCGTGGCGCATTGCCAGCATCGACAGACGCGGATGCTCGTAGTGCGGTGTTGCGACAATCACCGCGTCGATAAGCCCGCTCTGAAGCATCTCCTGCGCGTCGCTGAAAAGGGGGAGGGAGCCGACCAGCTGGCGAATGGCCGGATGCTTTTCCGGTGCATTATCACAAACCGCCGCCAGGCATGCGTCACTGACCGTACCCGCCAGTAAATAACGCGCGTGGACCGTACCGATATTACCTATTCCGATAATGCCAAAACGTACCTTCTCCATGTCACACCTTAATTTCAGTTGAAATGAGGGATGACCGGAAAATAGGAAAGGGGAGCCGCAGCGACAATGTGTTTTTGTGAGAATACTCGCAAGCTGTTTAAGTAATCTCCAGGGTCTCTGAAATTTGGTTTTAAAATCAAAGCGCTGTTTCTGCAAATATTTGCAAAAACTGATTGAGAGCGAGGTCACACTATGCCGGGCAGGTTAAAAATGGAGGAGATTGCGACCCTGACGGGGTATTCCGTCAGCACGGTTTCGCGGGTATTAAGCGGCAAGTCTTATGCCAGCGATAAAGCCCGTGACGCGATCGTTCGCACCGCGCGCGAATTAGGTGTTCTGGAGGCAATGGCAAGCGGAAGGCTGTTAATTAACGGTATCGCTGTCTTTGCCCCGGAAAGAACTTTTCAGGGGCGTGGAGACATTTTTTATCTGGAAGTGACCAAAGGCATTGCTGAAGCGTGCGCCCCGCATAACGTGTGGGTCAGTTGCTGCGGATTAGAAGAGCAGCACGCCGACGTGAAATTGTTTATGGAAAAGGCCAGCCATAAGAATATCAACGCAATAATAATTATTGGGACTGATGATTCCACCATCTTTAAACTGGCGAGCACGCTGAATAAGCCCTGCGTATTGATTAACTCCGTTGATCGGGATCGGGTGCTGGACGCCGTGTCACCCGATCACCGGGCGATTGGTTTCACCGCCATGCAGTACCTTTTTGAGCAGGGGCACCGCCGTGTGCTCACGCTCACCTGCCTGCGGCGTGAGACGCTGTATGCGCGTCTGGACGGCATTAAAGAGGCGTACCGCCATTTTCACGTGGCCTTTGATCCCCAGCGTGATTTGCTGGTGACGGAGTGGTTTACGGCAGAGGAGGCCGAGCGGGCGCTGGATGCATGGCTGTTAAGTCATGACAGATCGCAGTGGCCAGAGGTGATTTTCCCGAACAGTACCAGCATGACGGAGGGGGTGATCAGGGCGTTAACGCGCCACGGGCTGCGCATTCCGGAAGACATTTCGCTCATTACGACCGATTTTGCATGGAATTTAGCGCACCGTCTGGAAAAACCGATCACGGGCGTCACGGTGCCCTGCCGTGAGCTGGGGATTGAGGCCGTACACCTGCTGCAAACGCGGCTCAACCGACCTCAGGCGCCGGTCTATAACCTGCTGTTGCAGGGCAAAGTCATGGATTACGGCTCAGTCAGTAATGCCACGCGCCACGCGGCTCGCGTGGCGCTGGATCAGTAATCAGGCAAGCTGCGGCGGCAGGCACACGCCGATGCCACCAATTCCGCAGTAGCCGTACGGATTTTTGTGCAGATACTGCTGGTGGTCGTCCTCGGCATAGTAGAACGGTTTCGCGGTGGTGATTTCCGTTGTCACCTCGCGCGTATCACCTGCGTCGCGCATGGCCTGCTGGAAACGCTCCTTACTGGCGAGTGCGGCGGCTTCCTGCTCAGGCGTGAGCGGATAAATCGCCGAACGATACTGGGTGCCATGGTCATTACCCTGACGCATACCCTGCGCCGGGTCGTGGTTTTCCCAGAATACCTGCAGCAGCTGTTCATAGCTGATGACGGACGGGGCGTATACCACGCGTACGGCTTCAGCATGGCCGGTCTCGCCGGAGCAGACTTCGCGGTAGGTGGGGTTTGGCGTATATCCGCCCGTGTAGCCCGCCGCGGTGCTGTAGACGCCAGGTAACTGCCAGTAGAGGCGTTCCACGCCCCAGAAGCAGCCCATGGCAAACAGGGCGATTTCCATGCCTTCAGGTACGTTGGTCATGGAATGGCCATTCACGGCGTGTAAGGTTGCGACTGGCATAGGGGTGTTGCGTCCCGGTAATGCATCTGCTTGTGAAACCAGATGCTTTTTGTCGAATAAACTCACGATGGGGCCTCCCGGGGTGCGATGTTTCGGTTAAGGTTGTCACGAAGCGTTTAATTGAACACAATAAATGCGCTGAATGAGTCTAGATTTAATCATAAGAAATATTTGGGTGTTACACCCTTTTTCAACCCGAGAATTGGGTTTTTTGGCTAACAGGCCGTATTTTGCCGCGGAGCGGCACTTCATTTGCTTCCAGGGTGGAAACAGGGATATTCAGGAGAGAACGTGACAAAAATCCGCCAGTTATGTTTGGTCAGTGTCTTGCTGACAAGCGGGGTTGCCAGCGCGGCGAATGTCCGTTTGCAGGTTGAGGGGTTATCCGGGGCGCTGGAAAAAAACGTGCGTGCACAGCTGTCGACGATTGAAAGTGACGAAGTGACGCCGGACCGGCGTTTTCGTGCACGCGTGGATGACGCGATACGCGAAGGGCTAAAAGCCCTGGGATATTACGAACCCACCATCGATTTCGATCTCCGCCCACCGCCAAAAAAGGGGCGGCAGGTGCTTATTGCCCGCGTCTCGCCGGGTGAGCCGGTGCTGATAGGCGGCACCAATGTGGTGTTACGCGGCGGCGCGCGTACCGATCGCGATTATCTGGATCTGCTCAGTACGCGGCCTAAAATCGGTACCGTACTGAATCACGGTGATTACGACAGTTTCAAAAAATCGCTGACGAGCGTCTCCTTACGCAAGGGCTACTTCGACAGCCAGTTCAATAAAAGCCAGCTGGGCATTGCGCTGGGCAGACGCCAGGCTTTCTGGGATATCGACTATGACAGCGGCGAACGCTACCGCTTTGGCGACGTGACGTTCGAAGGCTCGCAAATTCGTGAAGAGTACCTGCAAAACCTCGTGCCGTTCAAAAAGGGTGACTACTACCATTCACGCGATCTGGCCGAGCTGAACCGCCGCCTGTCGGCAACCGGGTGGTTTAATTCGGTGGTCGTTGCGCCGGAGTTTGAAAAGGCCCGCAAAACCAAGGTATTACCGCTGCACGGTGTGGTGTCGCCACGCACCGAAAACACCATTGAGACCGGGGCTGGCTATTCAACGGACGTGGGGCCGCGCGTGAGGGCGACCTGGAAAAAGCCGTGGATGAACTCGTACGGCCATAGCCTGACCACCAGTGCCAGTATCTCAGCCCCGGAGCAACAGCTCGACTTCAGCTACAAAATTCCGCTGCTGAAGAACCCGCTTGAGCAGTATTACCTGGTCCAGGGGGGCTTTAAGCGTACCGATCTGAACGATACCGAGTCGGATTCCACCACGCTTGCCGTATCCCGATTCTGGGATCTCTCCAGCGGCTGGCAGCGCGCCATTAACCTGCGCTGGAGTCTTGACCACTTTACCCAGGCCAACGTCACCAACACCACCATGCTGCTCTATCCGGGGGTAATGATCAGCCGTACCCGCTCACGCGGCGGCCTGATGCCGACCTGGGGCGATTCCCAGCGTTACTCTATCGATTACTCCAACACCATGTGGGGTTCCGATGTGGATTTCTCGGTAATTCAGGCGCAAAACGTCTGGATCCGCACGCTGTATGACAAACACCGCTTTGTGATGCGCGGTAACCTCGGCTGGATTGAAACCGGCGACTTCGACAAAGTCCCGCCTGACCTGCGCTTCTTCGCCGGGGGCGACCGCAGTATCCGCGGCTACAAATACAAATCCATCGCGCCTAAAGATGATGACGGCAAGCTGATCGGGGCCTCCAAGCTGGCGACCGGCTCGCTGGAGTACCAGTACAACGTCAGCGGAAAATGGTGGGGCGCCATGTTTGTGGACGGCGGCGAAGCGGTGAGCGATATCCGCCGCAGTGATTTCAAAACCGGCGCGGGCGTGGGCGTGCGCTGGCAGTCGCCCGTCGGGCCCATCAAGCTCGACTTCGCCGTACCGGTGGGTGACAAAGAAGAACACGGTTTACAGTTTTACATCGGTCTGGGGCCTGAATTATGAGTTTATGGAAGAAGATAAGCCTCGGAGTACTGATTTTTATCGTGCTGCTGCTCGGTACGGTGGCGTTTCTGGTGGGCACGACAACCGGCCTGCATCTGCTGTTTAACGCGGCGAACCGCTGGGTACCCGGGCTGGAAATCGGCCAGGTGACGGGCGGCTGGCGCGATCTACGTCTGAAGAATATTCGCTACGAGCAGCCTGGCGTTGCGGTCAACGCGGGCGAGTTTCACCTTGCCGTCAGGCTGGGTTGCCTGCGGGACAGTAAGCTCTGCGTCAACGACCTGTCGCTAAAAGATGTGAACGTGGCGATTGATTCGGAGAAAATGCCGAAATCAGCGCCGGTTGAAGAAGAGGACAGCGGCCCGCTGAATCTCTCGACGCCGTACCCGATTGCGCTTTATCGGGTGGCGCTGGACAACGTCAATGTCAAAATCGATGACACCACCGTATCGGTGATGGATTTCACCTCCGGCCTGCGCTGGCAGGAGAAAAACCTCACCCTGACGCCAACCACCCTGCAGGGATTGCTGATCGCGCTGCCGAAGGTGGCGGACGTGGCGCAAGAGGAGATCGTCGAGCCGAAGATCCAGAACCCACAGCCGGAAGAGAAACCGCTGGGTGAAACGCTGAAAGATCTGTTCTCGAAGCCCGTCCTGCCGGAGATGACGGACGTGCACCTGCCGCTGAACCTGAATATCGAAGCGTTCAAGGGCGAGCAGTTGCGTCTGACTGGCGACACCGATCTCACGGTCTATAACATGTTGCTGAAGGTCAGCAGCATCGACGGCAACATGAAGCTCGACGCGCTGGATATCGACACCAACCAGGGCTCTGTCAATGCCTCGGGTCATGCCCTGCTGCGTGACAACTGGCCGGTGGATATTACCCTGAACAGCGCGCTCAACATCGATCCGCTGAAAGGCGAAAAAGTGAAGGTCAAGGTGGGCGGCGCGCTACGCGACAAGCTGGATGTCGGGGTGAATCTCTCCGGCCCGGTGGACATGGTCCTGCGCGCGCAAACCCAGCTGGCGGAAGCCGGACTGCCACTTAACCTTGAGGTGGTCAGCAAGCAGCTGTACTGGCCGTTCACCGGCGAAAAACAGTTCCAGGCCGATGACCTGAAGCTGAAGCTGAGCGGCAAGATGACCGATTACACGCTGTCGTTCCGTACCGCCGTGAAGGGCCAGGACGTGCCACCCGCCACGATCACGCTGGATGCAAAAGGGAATGAACAGCAGGTTAATCTCGACAAACTGACCGTTGCGGCGCTGGAAGGCAAAACCGAGCTGATCGCGCTGCTCGACTGGCAGCAGGCGATCAGCTGGCGCGGTGAGCTGAAGCTCTCGGGGATTAACACGGCGAAAGAGGTGCCGGACTGGCCGTCAAAACTGGACGGTCTTATCAAAACTCGCGGCAGCCTGTACGGCGGCACGTGGCAGATGGATGTCCCGGAAATCAAGCTCACCGGTAACGTGAAGCAGAACAAGGTTAACGTGGAAGGTTCGCTCAAAGGCAACAGCTACCTGCAGTGGGTGATCCCGGGGCTGCACGTGGCGCTGGGGCGCAACACGGCGGATATCAAAGGCGAGCTGGGGGTGAAAGATCTGAACCTCGACGCCACTATCGATGCGCCGAATCTGGATAACGCCCTTCCGGGGCTTGGCGGCACGGCGAAGGGGCTGCTTAAGGTGCGCGGCACGGTGGATGCACCGCAGTTGCTGGCGGATATCACGGCCAGTAACCTGCGCTGGCAGGAGCTGTCCATCGCCCGCGTTCGCGTTGACGGGGATGTGAAATCCACCGATCAGATCGGCGGTAACCTGAACCTGCGCGTGGAGCGCATTTCTCAGCCGGACGTGAACATTAATCTGGTGACCCTGGACGCCAAAGGCAACGAGAAGCAGCACGACCTCCAGCTGCGCGTGCAGGGTGAGCCGGTTTCCGGGCAGCTTCACCTGACGGGGAGCTTCGACCGCAAGGCGGAGCGCTGGAAAGGGACGCTCGACAACACCCGTTTCAACACCCCGGTAGGGCCACTGGTGCTGTCACGCGCTATTGCCCTGGACTACCGCAATGCCGAACAAAAGATCAGCATCGGGCCACACTGCTGGACCAACCCGAATGCGGAGCTGTGCGTGCCGCAGACCATCGACGCGGGAGCGGAAGGGCGCGCGCAGATCACCCTCAATCGTTTTGATCTGGCGATGTTAAAACCGTTCATGCCGGATACCACTCAGGCGAGCGGCGTCTTTAGCGGGAAGGCCGATGTGGCCTGGGACACCACCAAAGAGGGGCTGCCACAGGGCAGCGTGACGCTTTCTGGCCGCAACGTGAAGGTGACACAGGATGTCAACAACGCGCCGCTGCCGGTGGCGTTTGATACCCTGAACCTGAGCGCCGATCTGCACAACAACCGGGCCGAGCTGGGGTGGCTTATCCGCCTGACCAATAATGGCCAGTTCGACGGTAAGGTGCAGATTACCGACCCACAAGGGCGACGTAATCTGGGCGGGAACGTCTCTATTCGCAACTTCAACCTGGCGATGGTTAACCCGATTTTCTCGCGCGGTGAAAAAGCGGCGGGGATGCTCAACGCGAACCTGCGGCTGGCGGGCAACGCGCAAAGCCCGCAGCTGTTCGGTCAGATGCAGCTAAACGGTGTGGATATCGACGGCAACTTTATGCCGTTCGATATGCAGCCAAGCCAGATTACGATGAACTTCAACGGGATGAGCTCAACGCTGAACGGCTCGGTGCTGACCCAGCAGGGGCAAATCAACCTCAGCGGTGACGCCGACTGGAGCCAGCTTGATAACTGGCGCGCCCGTATCGCCGCGAAAGGCAGCAAGGTGAGGATCACCGTACCGCCGATGGTACGCCTGGATGTCTCGCCGGATATCGTCTTTGAAGCAACGCCGAGCCTCTTTACCCTCGACGGGAACGTGGACGTGCCGTGGGCGCGCATCGTGGTTCACGAGGTGCCGGAAAGCGCGGTGGGCGTCTCCAGTGATGAAGTGATGCTCGACGATAACCTCAAGCCGATTAATCAGCAAAGCGCGGGCATTCCGATCAACAGCAATCTTACCGTGCATGTGGGGAATAACGTTCGTCTGAACGCGTTTGGGCTGAAGGCACGCCTGACGGGTGACCTGAAAGTGGCGCAAGACAGACAGGGGCTTGGCCTGAACGGGCAGATCAACATTCCTGAAGGGCGCTTCCATGCTTATGGTCAGGATTTGATTGTGCGTAAAGGTGAACTGCTGTTCTCCGGTCCGCCGGATCAGCCGCTGCTCAACATTGAAGCGATTCGTAACCCGGAAGCGACAGAAAACGACGTGATTGCGGGCGTGCGCGTCACCGGTTCGGCCGACGAACCGAAGGCGGAGATCTTCTCCGACCCGGCGATGTCCCAGCAGGAAGCACTCTCTTACCTGCTGCGTGGTCAGGGCCTGGATAGCGGCCAAAGCGACAGTGCAGCGATGACCTCAATGTTAGTGGGTCTGGGGGTTGCACAAAGTGGTCAGGTTGTGGGTAAAATCGGTGAGACGTTCGGCGTAAGCAATCTGGCGCTGGACACCCAGGGCGTGGGTGACTCCTCGCAGGTGGTGGTCAGCGGCTATGTATTGCCGGGTCTGCAGGTAAAATATGGCGTGGGGATCTTTGACTCGCTGGCAACTCTCACGTTACGCTATCGCCTGATGCCTAAGCTATATCTGGAAGCAGTGTCCGGCGTAGACCAGGCACTTGATCTGCTCTATCAGTTTGAGTTTTAGCAATGCGAATATTTGTCTACGGCAGTTTACGAACCAAGCAAGGCAACAGTCACTGGATGACCAATGCCCTGTTGCTTGGGAATTACAATATCGAAAACTACCAGTTGTACAGCCTGGGCCACTATCCAGGCGCGGTTCCCGGCGAAGGAACAGTACACGGTGAAGTTTATCGTATTGATAACGCGACACTTGCCGAACTTGATGCCTTGCGCACCAGGGGCGGTGAATACGCGCGCCAGTTGATCCAGACGCCGTACGGAAGTGCGTGGATGTACGTCTACCAGCGTCCGGTCGAAGGGTTAACGCGGATTGTAAGCGGTAACTGGTTAGACAGAGACCAGTACTGAAAAAACAACGCCACCGTGAGGTGGCGTTGTTTTTTGTGCCTCTTGTCGGGGGCGTAGCGCACCCGGGAGAAACTCTCCAGCCACAAAAAAGCCCCGACCAGCGGGGCTTTATCGATGTGCGGTAAGAATTACTTCTTAGCAGCGCGTTCGAAAGAGGCGATGATTTCTGCTTTCGCCGCTTCTGCGTTGTCCCAGCCGTCAACTTTAACCCACTTGCCTTTTTCGAGGTCTTTGTAGTGCTCGAAGAAGTGAGTGATCTGCGCTTTCAGCAGTTCTGGCAGGTCGTTCACATCTTTGATGTGATCGTACTCTTTGCTCAGCTTGGTGTGCGGTACCGCAACCAGTTTCGCATCTTCGCCGGATTCGTCGGTCATTTTCAGCACGCCAACTGGGCGGCAGCGAATGACTGCGCCTGGCTGCAGTGGGTATGGCGTTGGAACCAGCACGTCAACCGGGTCACCGTCCAGAGACAGGGTGTGGTTGATGTAACCGTAGTTGCATGGATAGAACATCGCGGTAGACATGAAACGGTCTACAAACAGCGCACCGCTCTCTTTGTCCACTTCGTATTTGATAGGATCTGCGTTAGCCGGGATTTCGATAACAACGTAGATGTCTTCTGGCAGTTCTTTACCCGCAGGGACGTTGAGTAAGCTCATGTCTGTGTCCTTTAAAATGGATGGTAAACAAGTGGCAGGTATTATAGCCAACTGGCGCTGAATGTCTCCGCCTGTTTTCGTCTTCTCACCGCGTTCGTTTCACTTTTCAGACCGATTCCATGACAGAAAAATCCATAAACTCAGCCGCATTTTTCATGGAGAAATGAAAGCGATTACAAACTTGTGATTAACGTTTTATTCACTTTTCTGAAGTGTGATGTAACGCAATTCGTTACATATTTCATTGGCTATAGTCATTTCGCAGAACATCTTTTAACCAACAATAACTCACCCTACGAGGACGTTCATATGTGGAAGCGCTTACTTCTTGTCACAGCAGTTTCGGCAGCCATGTCGTCTATGGCGATGGCCGCACCTTTAACCGTAGGATTTTCGCAGGTCGGCTCTGAATCAGGCTGGCGTGCGGCAGAAACCAACGTGGCGAAAAGCGAGGCCCAGAAACGCGGCATCACGCTGAAGATCGCCGATGGCCAGCAAAAACAGGAAAACCAGATTAAAGCCGTGCGTTCGTTTATTGCGCAGGGTGTGGATGCCATCTTTATTGCGCCCGTTGTGGCCACCGGCTGGGAGCCGGTCCTGAAGGAAGCGAAAGACGCTGAGATCCCGGTCTTCCTGCTCGATCGTTCCATCGATGTAAAAGACAAATCTCTCTATATGACCACCGTGACCGCCAACAACGTTCTTGAAGGGCAATTAATTGGTGACTGGCTGGTGAAACAGGTGGATGGCAAGCCGTGTAACGTCGTTGAGCTGCAGGGTACGGTCGGCGCGAGCGTGGCCATCGACCGTAAGAAGGGGTTTGCTGAGGCCATCGCCAAAGCGCCAAACATTAAAATTATCCGTTCTCAGTCCGGCGACTTTACCCGCAGTAAAGGTAAAGAGGTCATGGAGAGCTTTATCAAAGCTGAAAACAACGGCAAGAACATCTGCATGGTTTACGCCCACAACGATGACATGGTGATCGGGGCGATTCAGGCCATTAAAGAAGCGGGCCTGAAACCGGGCAAAGATATCCTCACCGGCTCTATCGACGGCGTGCCGGACATCTACAAAGCGATGATCGACGGCGAAGCCAACGCCAGCGTGGAGCTCACGCCAAACATGGCCGGTCCGGCATTCGATGCGCTGGAGAAATTCAAGAAGGACGGCACGATGCCTGAGAAGGTGACGGTCACCAAATCCACCCTCTACCTGCCGGATACCGCGAAAGAAGAGTTAGAGAAGAAGAAAAATATGGGCTACTAAGCTCGGCCCCCTCACCCTAGCCCTCTCCCCGGAGGGGAGAGGGAAAAGGGCAGTTTGGGCAGAAAATTAAAGACTGGCACGAATAGTCCCCTCTCCCCTCCGGGGAGAGGGTCAGGGTGAGGGGGAAAACCATGACCACTGAACAACACCAGGAAATCCTCCGCACAGAGGGCTTGAGTAAATTCTTCCCCGGCGTAAAAGCGCTGGATAACGTTGATTTTAGCCTGCGACGCGGCGAGATCATGGCGTTGCTGGGCGAGAACGGTGCGGGGAAATCGACGCTGATTAAAGCCCTGACCGGGGTTTATCACGCCGATCGCGGCACCATCTGGCTGGAAGGTAACGCCATTTTACCCAAAAATACCGCCCATGCGCAGCAGCTGGGGATCGGGACGGTGTACCAGGAGGTAAACCTGCTGCCGAACATGTCGGTCGCGGATAACCTGTTTATTGGCCGGGAGCCACGACGCTTTGGCCTGCTGCGCCGCAAGGAGATGGAAGCGCGGGCGACAAAACTGATGGCGTCTTACGGCTTCTCTCTCGACGTACGCGAGCCGCTGAACCGTTTTTCCGTCGCCATGCAGCAGATTGTCGCCATTTGTCGCGCTATCGACCTCTCGGCAAAAGTGCTGATCCTTGATGAGCCCACCGCCAGCCTCGATACCCAGGAAGTGGAGATGCTCTTTACCCTGATGCGCCAGCTGCGCAATCAGGGCGTGAGCCTGATCTTCGTCACCCATTTCCTCGATCAGGTGTATGAGGTGAGCGATCGCATTACGGTGCTGCGCAACGGCAGTTTTGTCGGCTGCCGCGACACCCGCGAGCTGCCGCAGATTGAACTGGTCAAAATGATGCTCGGCCGCGAGCTGGAGTCCAATGCGCTCCAGCGTGCCGGCCGTACGCTGCTGAGTGAGAAACCGGTCGCCGCGTTCAGTGATTTCGGCAAGAAAGGGGTCATCTCGCCGTTTAACCTGGAGGTGCGCCCCGGTGAAATTGTCGGTCTGGCGGGCCTGTTAGGCTCGGGCCGTACCGAAACCGCCGAGGTGATCTTCGGGATCAAGCCTGCAGACAGTGGCACCGCGCTGATCAAAGGTAAACCGCAAACCCTGCGCTCGCCGCATCAGGCCTCCTGTCTGGGTGTGGGCTTCTGCCCGGAAGACAGAAAAACGGATGGCATTATTGCCGCCGCCTCGGTGCGGGAAAATATCATTCTGGCCTTACAGGCGCAGCGCGGCTGGCTGCGGCCGATCCCACGGAAAGAGCAAAACGCCATTGCCGAGCGCTTTATTCGCCAGCTCGGTATCCGTACCCCGAGCGCAGAACAGCCGATAGAGTTCCTCTCCGGGGGCAATCAGCAGAAGGTACTGCTTTCCCGCTGGCTGCTGACCAAACCTCAGTTCCTGATCCTCGATGAACCGACCCGCGGCATTGACGTGGGGGCGCACGCCGAAATTATCCGCCTTATTGAAACCCTGTGCGCGGACGGGCTAGCGCTGCTGGTCATCTCGTCTGAACTGGAGGAGCTGGTGGGCTATGCCGATCGCGTCATCATCATGCGCGATCGCAAGCAGGTGGCAGAGATCCCGCTGGATAAACTGTCCGTTCCGGCAATCATGAATGCCATCGCGGCGTAAGGAGTGAATCGTGATGTCTCGTTCGCTTTCGCAAACTGGCGAAACAAAACGCCGCTTCAACTGGCCGACCGGCACGCCGCAAATCGCCGCGCTGCTGGTGGTGTTGCTGGTCGATAGCCTGGTCGCACCGCATTTCTTCCAGATAATCGTGCAGGATGGCCGCCTGTTCGGCAGCCCGATCGATATTTTAAACCGCGCCGCGCCGGTGGCGCTGCTCGCCATTGGTATGACGCTGGTGATCGCCACCGGCGGGATCGACCTTTCTGTTGGCGCGGTGATGGCCATTGCCGGGGCGACGGCAGCATCAATGACCGTGGCCGGGCACAGCCTGCCAGTGGTGCTGCTGGCGGCGTTGGGCACTGGCGTGCTGGCCGGACTGTGGAACGGCATTCTGGTGGCGGTGCTCAAAATCCAGCCGTTTGTTGCCACGCTGATATTGATGGTGGCCGGGCGCGGTGTCGCGCAGCTCATTACCTCGGGGCAGATTGTTACCTTCAACTCGCCGAACCTGGCGTGGCTCGGGAGCGGCAAGCTGCTCTTCTTCCCCACGCCGGTGATCATTGCGCTGGTGACGCTGGTGGTGTTCTGGATCTTTACCCGCAAAACGGCGCTGGGCATGTTCATTGAAGCGGTCGGGATCAACATCCGTGCGGCGCGCAACGCGGGGGTCAATACGCGGCTGATGGTGATGCTCACGTACGTATTGAGCGGCGTGTGTGCCGCCATCGCCGGGGTGATCGTCGCGGCAGATATTCGTGGGGCTGATGCCAACAACGCCGGGTTATGGCTAGAGCTGGATGCGATCCTGGCGGTGGTCATTGGCGGCGGATCGCTGATGGGCGGGCGCTTTAACCTGCTGCTCTCGGTAATTGGCGCGCTGATTATTCAGGGGATGAACACCGGGATCCTGCTTTCCGGGTTCCAGCCGGAACTCAACCAGGTGGTGAAAGCGGTGGTCGTACTCTGCGTGCTGATCGTCCAGTCACCGCGCTTTGTCAGCATCATTAAGGGGATCCGTGGCCATGATAAAACGTAATTTACCGTTAATGATCACGCTGGGCGTGTTTGTGCTGGGCTATCTCTACTGCCTGACCCAGTTCCCGGGGTTCGCCTCGACGCGTGTGATTTGTAACATACTGACGGACAACGCCTTTTTAGGCATTATCGCGGTCGGCATGACCTTTGTGATCCTCTCCGGGGGGATTGATCTCTCCGTCGGTTCGGTGATCGCCTTTACCGGCGTGTTTCTTGCCAAAGCGATCGGTTTCTGGGGCATCTCGCCGCTGGTGGCGTTTCCGTTGGTGCTGGTGATGGGCTGTGCGTTTGGTGCCTTTATGGGGCTTCTGATTGACGCGCTCAAGATCCCGGCCTTTATCATTACGCTTGCTGGGATGTTCTTCCTGCGCGGCGTGAGTTATCTGGTGTCTGAGGAGTCGATCCCGATCAACCATCCGGTGTACGACACGCTCTCCAGCCTGGCGTGGAAAATCCCCGGCGGGGGCCGCCTGAGCGCGATGGGGCTGCTGATGCTGGGCGTGGTGGTCATTGGTATCTTCCTTGCTCATCGCACCCGGTTTGGTAATCAGGTCTACGCTATTGGCGGCAACGCGACCTCGGCCAACCTGATGGGGATCTCCACCCGTAGCACCACCATCCGCATCTATATGCTCTCCACCGGGCTGGCGACGCTGGCGGGGATTGTCTTCTCCATTTACACCCAGGCGGGTTACGCGCTGGCCGGGGTTGGCGTTGAACTGGATGCGATTGCCTCTGTGGTGATTGGCGGCACGCTGCTCAGCGGCGGGGTGGGGACGGTGCTGGGAACACTGTTTGGCGTGGCAATCCAGGGGCTGATCCAGACCTATATCAACTTTGACGGCACGCTCAGCTCCTGGTGGACGAAAATCGCCATCGGCATTTTACTGTTTATTTTTATTGCCCTGCAGCGCGGTCTGACGGTGCTCTGGGAGAATCGCCAGAGCTCGCCTGTTACCCGCGTGAACACATCAGTAACAGAGCGATAACATGCTGAATTTGCTTAAAGTCTAAACATTTTCCGGTAGCGGCCGATACTCTTTTTTTATGCCCAGAAATATCTCGCTACCGGAAATAACATCATGCTTAAAACGCTATCGATTCGTACCGGCTTGCTCTCTTTACTGGCCGTTATGACCCTTCTGCTGCTGATTGTCAGCGGCATTGGCATTTATGCCCTCACACAGAGTTCTTCGTCACTTCAGCGCATTAACCACCTTCAGGGTGAGCAGATGGTGCAGCTCAATTCTGGCTATACGCTGATCCTTCGTGCGCGCAACGAGGCGGGCCAGGCTGTCAGAATGATGGAAATTGGTCTGCTGGACGATGCCGCGAAATCGGTGAAAAGCATTAATCAGGAGATCGCCCTGGCGCAAAAAACGCTGAAAGGCGTGATCGACGCAGGCGTGGCCGATCCCCAGGGACAGCAGTTGCTGGATAAGGTGGCGGCCAGTCTGGCGGCCTATAACCAGCAGGGGATCAACCCAATGTTGAAAGCGCTGAACGAACAGAGCGCAGACAGCTATTACGATCTGCTGGAGAGTAAGCTCATTCCGGTAGCAAAGCAGTTTGATAACGATATGCAGGCGTTCCAGATGTGGAGCGACGCGCGCGGGAAAGCGGAAGTCAGCGCCGTGCAGTCGAGCAAAACGCGGGTTCTGGTCCTGATCGTTGTCGCGGCGCTGCTGACGGCAGGCATCATTGTGCTGGCCTGGCTGGTGCTGCGCCACATGCTGCTCAAGCCGCTCTCGGCGTCGATTGCGCAGCTGGAAAACGTCGCCGCGGGGGATTTAACCCACACGCTGAATGCCCCGGCGAGCCAGGAGTTCAACCGTCTGAACGCTGCCATCGAGGGCATGCGCCAGTCGCTGATGCACTCGGTGCTGCGGGTCCGCGATGCCAGCTCGCAAATTGATACCGGCAGCCGCGAGCTGACGGCGGGAAACAGGGATCTTGCCGAGCGCACGGAGTCCACCGCGACCTCGCTGGAGCAGACCGCCGCCAGCATGGAAGAGATCACCGCCACGGTGAAACTCAACGCGGATAACGCCGAGCAGGCGCACCAGCTGGCGAAATCTGTCTCGGATACTGCCGATCACGGCAGCGAAATGGTCTGCTATGTAATTGAGAAAATGCGCGATATCTCCGGCAGTTCGGCGCGGATTGCCGACATTCTGAGCGTTATTGACGGTATTGCCTTCCAGACCAATATTCTGGCGCTGAACGCCTCCGTGGAAGCGGCGCGTGCGGGCGAGCAGGGGCGCGGTTTTGCCGTCGTTGCGGGCGAGGTACGCAATCTTGCCAGCCGCAGCGCCGATGCGGCAAAAGAGATCCGTTCACTTATCAGCGACTCGCAGACCCACGTTAATGAGGGCAGCGAGCTGGCGCAGCAGGCGGGCGAAACGATGGATGAGATCGCAACCGAAGTGCTGCGCATGACCAAACTGATGCGCGAAATTGCCACCGCGTCTCAGGAACAGAGCCGCGGCATTGAACAGGTGAATATTGCGGTAAATCAGATGGATGAAACCGCGCAGCAGAATGCGGCGCTGGTACAGCAATCCTCTGCCGCGACGCGCTCGCTGGAAGAGCAGTCACGCCAGCTGATGGAAGCCATGTCATCATTTAAACTGACGACGCAGAGTGTCGCATAATATTCCCCGACCCTGGTACATTCTGTACCAGGGTATTATTCTCGGACGAATTAATCGCGCTAATATTATCGTGAATATTACCGAGTAATATTTCCAGCTGGTGGGTTAAGGTTAACGCTTTTTCCGTCGGCTCAAGATATAACCCTTTACGGATAAATAGCGGTTCAGCAAAAAGCTGGCTAAAGCGCTTCAACGCCAGGCTCACGGCCGGGCGTGACATCTCCAGCCGGACAGAGGCCTTCGCCATGCTGCCGCAGCGGACCACTTCAATAAAGACAGGAATAAGATTTAAATCGATGCCGGTATTGGCACGGGAATAATTTTTCGTCACGGGTACGCTCCAGGAAATATCTGTCAAACTGTTATGGAAATAATGCAGGAGCGAATCTGAATATTAAAGCGCGTTTTTTATAAACACTTATACGGTAAATTATATAAATGTATTGGGGAGCCAGAGCGGCTCCCCGGGAGAGGGATTACGCGTCCGGATACTCACGGATAAAACGTTCAACGTCTTCAACCATATGGTTGTTGCCGACGAAGAAGGAACGACGCTGGTGCAGACTTTCTGGCACGATGTCCAGAATACGCTCTTTACCATCGCTCGCCTTGCCGCCCGCCTGTTCCGCCAGGAACGCCATCGGGTTGCATTCATACAGCAGACGCAGTTTCCCGTCCGGGTGGCTGGCGGTGCTTGGGTAGAGGTAAATGCCGCCTTTCAGCAGGTTACGGTGGAAATCCGCAACCAGGGAACCGATATAGCGGGAGGTGTAAGGGCGCTGCGTCGCTTTATCTTCTTCCTGGCAGAATTTGATGTACTTCTTCACGCCAGTCGGGAACTTGATGTAGTTACCTTCGTTGATGGAGTAGGTGTTGCCCTTCTCCGGGAAGCGCATACGTTCCTGACACAGGCAGAACACGCCCAGCGACGGATCGTAAGTAAAGGCATGCACGCCACAGCCGGTGGTGTAGACCAGCATGGTGGAGGAGCCATACACGACATAACCGGCAGCAACCTGCTGACTGCCAGGCTGCAGGAAATCTTCTTCTGTCACCGGCGTGCCAACAGGCGTGACGCGGCGGTAGATGGAGAAAATGGTACCGACAGAAACGTTAACGTCGATGTTGGAGGAGCCGTCCAGCGGATCCATCAGAACAACGTATTTCGCGTGTTCACACCCTTCGAATACGACAATTTCATCTTCTTCTTCAGAGGCGATACCCGCAACGATGTCGCGCGCGCGCAGTGCAGCTTTCAGTTTTTCATTTGCGAACAGATCGAGTTTCTGCTGAACCTCGCCCTGAACGTTCTCGGCACCGCTGGCACCCAGGATATCGACCAGACCGGCCTTGTTGATATCACGGTGGATGATCTTAGCGCCCAGCTTTATTGCCGACAGCAAAGCAGTGAGTTCACCGGTAGCATGAGAGAACTCGTGCTGCTTTTCGACAATAAATTCACCTAACGTTTTCATAACACTTTCCCTGCATCTTTGTGAGTAGAGCGATTGTATGTTCACTAAAACGACTAATGCCCAACAATCTTAACAAATATTCAAATAGTAGCGCAGAGGTGAATCGCGCCAGCAATATACGGATTTACCTGAAATGCGTTTCACACCCGCTAACATGTGAGTAAAATGTGCGCCACATTGAAGAAGGATAGTGACGTATGCGCATTCATATATTGGGGATTTGTGGCACTTTCATGGGCGGACTGGCAATGCTGGCGCGCTCGCTGGGCCATGAAGTGACAGGTTCGGACGCCAATGTGTATCCGCCGATGAGCACGCTCCTGGAGAAACAGGGCATCTCTCTGATTCAGGGTTATGATGCCAGCCAGCTGGATCCCGCGCCGGATCTGGTGATCATTGGCAACGCCATGACGCGAGGTAATCCGTGCGTTGAGGCGGTACTGGAACGCAATATTCCGTTCATGTCTGGCCCACAGTGGCTGCATGATTTCGTCCTGCGCGACCGTTGGGTTGTTGCCGTGGCCGGTACGCACGGTAAAACCACCACCGCCGGTATGGCGACCTGGATCCTTGAAGCCTGTGGTTACAAGCCTGGCTTTGTCATTGGCGGCGTTCCGGGCAATTTCGACGTGTCTGCGCGTCTGGGGGAGAGCCCGTTCTTTGTGATCGAAGCCGATGAGTACGACTGTGCGTTCTTCGACAAGCGCTCCAAGTTTGTACACTACTGCCCGCGCACGCTGATCCTCAACAACCTTGAGTTCGATCATGCGGATATCTTTGACGATCTGAAAGCCATTCAGAAACAGTTCCACCACCTGGTGCGCATCGTTCCGGGTCAGGGCCGTATCATCCTGCCGGAGAACGACATCAATCTTAAGCAGACCATGGCGATGGGCTGCTGGAGCGAGCAGGAGCTGGTGGGTGAGCAGGGCCACTGGCAGGCGAAAAAACTCAACGTGGATGCCTCGGAGTGGGAAGTGTGGCTCGACGGCGAGAAAGTGGGTGAGGTGAAGTGGGGCCTGGTTGGCGAACACAACATGCATAACGGCCTGATGGCAATCGCTGCCGCACGCCATGTGGGTGTTCAGCCTGCGGACGCGGCGAATGCGCTGGGTTCATTTATCAATGCCCGTCGCCGTCTGGAGCTGCGCGGTGAAGCCCACGGCGTAACCGTGTATGACGATTTCGCGCACCACCCAACTGCTATTCTGGCGACGCTTGCAGCGTTACGCGGCAAGGTCGGCGGTACCGCGCGCATTCTGGCGGTGCTGGAGCCACGCTCTAACACCATGAAAATGGGCATCTGCAAAGACGATCTCGCGCCATCCTTAGGGCGTGCCGACGAAGTCTTCCTGCTGCAGCCACAGCATATTCCGTGGCAGGTAGCTGAAGTGGCCGATGCCTGCATTCAGCCTGCGCACTGGAGTGCGGATGTTGATGCTCTGGCGGATATGGTGGTGAAAGCCGCTCAGCCGGGTGACCATATTCTGGTGATGAGTAACGGCGGTTTTGGTGGGATCCATCAGAAGCTGCTGGACGGTCTGGCGAAAAAGGCTGAGGCCGCAGAGTAAAAAAAAGCCCGGTGGCGCTAGCGCTTACCGGGCCTACATTACTCTTCTCCCTCTTCCCTATGGGGAGAGGGCTGGGGTGAGGGGGGAACAGGCGGTTCGATATTACTCTTCGTTCTCAGACAGCTCGCGCAGATACTGGAAAATCAGACGCGCGGACTTCGGCGGCTTATTCCCTTCTTTCTCTTTCTTCGCGTTGCGGATCAGTGAACGCAGCTGCTGGCGGTCGGCATCCGGCCACAGGTTCAATACTTCCGGTACCGCATCATCACCCTGTTCAATCAGACGGTCGCGGATCTGCTCCAGCTTGTGGAACAGCGCAACCTGCTGGTTGTGGCGGTTTTTCAGTTTATCCAGCGCCTGGCGGATCGGATCGACGTCGCGCTGACGCAGCATTTTACCGATAAGCTGAAGCTGGCGACGACGGCCTTCTTTTTTGATTTTCTGTGCCAGTTCAATGGCATCACGCAGATCCTGGTCGAGCGGGATCTTATCCAGCGCGTTTTTACCCAGTTCCACCATTTCTGCGCCAAGCTGTTTTAACTCTTCGGCGTCGCGTTTAATTTCACTTTTACTGACCCAGATGATCTCATCATCTTCGTCTTCGATGTCATCACCGGGAACGTCGTCGAGCCAGTCTTCGGGCTGCTTAGTCATGTCAGGCTCCTTAAAAAAAGAGGCTAATGTTACCAGTTAAGACGCGCACTGAAAAACGGTTCTCTGTTAGACTTCAGTTAACTCTCTCTTACAGTATGGCATTTGCGATGAAAGTAACCTCACAAGTTGAAGCGCAGCGTAAGATTCTGGAAGAAGCCGTCTCCACCGCGCTGACGCTCGCTTCAGGTAAATCAGATGGCGCCGAAGTGGCGGTCAGCAAAACCACCGGCATTAGCGTGAGCACCCGCTATGGCGAAGTGGAGAATGTAGAATTCAACAGCGATGGCGCACTGGGGATCACGGTGTATCACCAGAACCGCAAAGGCAGCGCGTCGTCTACCGATCTCAGCCCCGATGCCATTGCCCGTACCGTGCAGGCGGCGCTGGATATTGCGCGTTACACCTCACCGGATCCTTATGCTGGCGTTGCGGATAAAGATCTGCTGGCGTTTGATGCCCCGGATCTCGATCTTTTCCACCCGGCGGAAGTTACCCCGGACGAAGCCATTGAGCTGGCCGCACGTGCCGAACAGGCGTCTTTGCAGGCGGATAAACGCATCACCAATACCGAAGGCGGCAGCTTCAACAGCCACTACGGCATCAAAGTCTTCGGTAACTCGCATGGTATGCTGCAGGGCTATTGCTCAACCCGTCACTCGCTTTCCAGCTGCGTGATCGCCGAAGAGAACGGCGATATGGAGCGGGATTATGCTTACACCATCGGCCGCGCGCTGGGGGATTTACAGTCCCCTGAGTGGGTGGGCAAAGCGTGTGCTGAACGCACGCTGTCTCGCCTGTCACCGCGTAAGCTCTCCACCATGAAAGCCCCGGTTATTTTTGCCAATGAAGTGGCGACCGGCCTGTTTGGCCATCTGGTGGGCGCTATCGCGGGCGGCTCAGTTTACCGTAAATCGACCTTCCTGCTCGACTCACTGGGCAAACAGATCCTGCCGGAATGGCTGACTATTGAAGAGCACCCGCACCTGCTGAAAGGGCTGGCCTCTACGCCGTTCGACAGCGAAGGCGTGCGCACGGAACGCCGCGATATCGTTAAAGACGGCATTCTGACCCAGTGGCTGCTGACCAACTACTCCGCGCGCAAGCTGGGGCTGAAAAGCACCGGACATGCGGGGGGCATCCATAACTGGCGCATTGCCGGACAGGGCCTGAACTTCGAGCAGATGCTGAAAGAGATGGGCACCGGCCTGGTGGTGACAGAACTGATGGGCCAGGGCGTGAGCGGCATTACCGGAGACTACTCTCGCGGTGCGGCAGGCTTCTGGGTCGAAAACGGCGAGATTCAGTATCCGGTGAGCGAAATTACCATCGCCGGTAACCTGAAGGACATGTGGCGCAATATCGTTACGGTCGGTAACGATATTGAAACACGTAGCAATATACAGTGTGGTTCTGTATTACTGCCGGAAATGAAAATTGCCGGCCAGTAATACCCGAAAAGCGTTTTAATAATAAAAAAGGAAGTGAGCAATGCGTAAACACCTGTTAGCGATCGTCGCGGCTTCAACGCTGGTTCTTGGCTCTTCTGCGTTTGCTGCCGATCTCGAAGACAACATGGACATCCTCAGTCAAAACCTGAAGGTCGTGCAGAAAACGGACAATGCGGCAGAAATGAAAAGCGCATTGACCAAAATGCGTGAAGCGGCGCTAGACGCGCAAAAAGCGACGCCGCCAAAGCTGGAAAGCAAAGCGGCAGACAGCGCAGAGATGAAGGACTATCGCCACGGCTTTGACGTGCTGGTCGGTCAGATTGACGGCGCGCTGAAGCTCGCTAACGAAGGCAAAGTGAAGGAAGCCCAGGCGGCAGCCGACCAGTTTGTCGCGACGCGTAACACGTATCACAAAAAGTATCGTTAATTGGGTGCCTGAGCTGTACGTCCTTTCCCGTATGCGGGGGCGCAGTTAGCGCCCCCGCATCTTTGCTCCCTACTGGCCGGAGCGACACTCCATCCGCGCTGTCACTTCAAGCGAGCCGTTTCGAAAACGGCGCACAGTGTTTTCCTCGTCACCAGCGTTAAGATGATTATTGTCAAAGCAATAATCATCAAAACCCGGATAATTGGGGATTGGCGTTTCATGGATGCCTCCTTGCTTTAAAGCGGGCGAGGTAGCGAACTCCACGGTCGTGACGTGTCGTTTCGAGCCCCTGCCCTGATTTTTTATCAGGCGGGGCTTTCCACTTTCCGTCCCATGCCTGAGACGGTCAGTCTCAAGCACCCGCCGCCACTCTAGCGAATCCCCATAAGAAAACCTTATCCACGTCACATTTCTACGAGTCGGCTCGTAATCTTTTCCGCTTCGCTCTCCCTGTATTTGCCGTCAGATAACGTGATATTCATCACGTAAATACAGCGATTTATCCAGATTCAGCCTATTTATGTGGCACAGATCACTGCTGCGGCTCGCCTTTCCACTTCGAAGTGGAAAACAACTCGCTACAAACCCGCCATCGCCAACGTTAGTTTTATTCCAGAGCCATTAACGGGGTAAGACCAGTGAGTAACGGAGCGGTAATGAACGACGTTGGGGATCAGGCGGAGCAAACAGAAAAGCTCGCGAACACCATGCTGCAGCAGGTTTATGCCCTGCTGGCCCGGCACAACATCATCCCCAATGCAGTACAGGAACAGATGCTCACCTCCCATGTCCGCGCGATGGCGCACCGGTCCGTGACCGGCGAGCCGCTGCCGGAAGTGGAGGCAGAGCTGTTCGACGAAATTTCACCGGATTCAATGCGGCTCGCCCGTGAAGTGGTAGCGCAGTTTGGCAACCTTCCTGATGAAGAAGCCTGGCTGCTCTCCGTTCACTTTGAAGTCGCGAAAGACAACCTTTAAGGAGCAACACATGGAACAGATTACAGTCGTGATTGGCGATCGCCTGGGTAAAGGCCAGAAAGTGGCTGCCGGTGTGGAAAAAGCGGGTGGACGTGCGGTTGTCGTGCCGGGTATGGCGGCAGATATGAAACTCGGCGACGTCATGAAAGCGGAAAACGCCACCTTCGGCATCTCCTTCTGCGGCAGCGGCGGCGCGGGTGCCATCACGGCGCAAACCAAATATGGCTACAAAGCGAAATACGGCATGCGCTCCGTGGATGAGGGGGTGACCGCCATCAACGAAGGCTGCAACGTGCTGGGCTTTGGCTTTATGGATAAAGAAGAGCTGGGCGAGCGTCTGGTACAGGCGTGGCAGAAGAAGCACGGCGCATAAGCATGAAAGAACAGTTCACAACCACGGTGAGAGTGAAGGGGAAGGGCGACGCCAAAGCGCGCGCCTTTGCCGACGCACTCAACCACGTTCAGGCCGCGGTGATGAAAGCCTCACCGCATATCTTACTGCGTATTGAGCCACAGGATGTGCAGGTCGTTCAGGCGCAAGAAGCGGTGCGTAAAGAAGCGTTTCTGTTCTTCTTTTTGCGCCGGGAAAGACGCACCTACAGCGTGGAGCTGGATGTGACCGTCAACGTGACCGCCATCAATCTCGACCAGGTGGATTTCGTCACGCAACGCTGATTATTCATAAAAGGGCAGACTGATGTTCTTAATTATATTAATAAAATCGCTCATCATTGGCGGCCTGGTAGGCGTCGGTGTTGGAGCCGGGGCTGCACGCATGTTTCATGCGCCTACCACTCAGGGTATGGGCGCGTTTCGTACGTTGGGGGAACTGAACTCCTGCGAAGGGGATCCGGCTTCTCACTTCTCCTTTGGGTTAGGCTTCTTCTTTAACGCCTGGGCCTCTTCCGTGGCCGCAGGTGCCTTCACACAGGACGTAGACCACCGCATCATCCCAAACTGGGGTGCTGCAGCCTTGATGATCAAAAACCGTAACGTCGGCGAAACGCTGCACGATCCCCGCAAAATGGCGATTGCCTGCGGCATCATCGGCATGATTGTTGTCACCTTCCTTAACCTGACTGCCTCGTCTGTTCCGGCCGCACTGCAGGTCACCGCCGTGAAGGTGCTGGTACCGGCGGCAAACCTGCTGGTGAACACCGTGATGCCGGTGATCTTCTGGCTGGCGGCCATCGACGCGGGTAAAAAATCCGGCTTCTGGGCGACCATCTTCGGCGGCGCGGCGCAGCTGATTATGGGTAACGCCGTACCGGGCCTGGTACTGGGGATCCTGATCGGTAAAGGTGTGGAAGAGAGCGGCTGGAACCACGTCACCAAAGTGATGATGGCGGCCATCGTTCTGCTCTTCGTGCTGAGCGGCTTCTTCCGCGGCTTCGACATGAAGATGATTGAATCCTTCCATCTGACCGTGCCGAACTGGCTCGACATGATCCACAACTCGCTCAGCGGTAAATAACAGGAGCCTCTACATGGAACAGAATAAAGGTTTTTGGTATGCCGACTGGTCGTTCCCGATCTTCGTTGGCCTGCTCTCCTCCGGCGTGTTTGCCGGGACGCACATGTACTACCTTTACGGCATCGGCGCGTTTAACGAAGTGGCCTTCGTGGCGATGCTGAAGGCGGGAATTGATACCGGTGTATACGGCGCAGTGGCGGCGTTCGGCGCAAGCTTCCTGTTCGCCCGTATTATCGAAGGATCGCTGGTAGGGATCCTCGACATCGGCGGGGCTATCCAGACCGGCGTGGGTCTGGGTGTGCCAGCACTGCTGCTGGGCGCGGGGATCATGTTCCCGGTGACCAACTTCATTGCCTCGCTGATTACCGGCCTGGTGATTGGTCTGGCGATCGGCTACGTCATCATCCTGGCGCGTAAGTTCACCATCAACCAGAGCAACTCCACCTACGGGGCGGACGTGATGATGGGCGCGGGCAATGCCTCCGGTCGTTTTCTGGGGCCGTTGATTATCCTCAGCGCCATGACCGCTTCTATTCCGATTGGCGTCGGTTCCCTGCTGGGCGCGCTGCTGTTCTACATCTGGCAGAAGCCGATCACCGGCGGTGCCATCCTTGGCGCCATGATTTTAGGCTGGTTGTTCCCGGTCGCCCTTTAATACCTGCGGGCGCGCTGGCGCCCGCCTTATCAGGAGAACCCCATGTTTGATTTACTCCTGCGCCGTGCGCGCCTTAGCGACGATACCCTGACCGATATCGCCATTCTGGACGGGAAAATTGCCGCAACAGGCGACATAGACGCTCCCGCCCGCAAAACGGTGGAGCTGAACGATGACGTATTCGTCAGCGCAGGCTGGATCGACTCCCACGTCCACTGCTACCCGAACTCCCCCATTTACCACGACGAACCGGACAGCGTGGGTATCGCTACCGGCGTCACCACCGTGGTGGATGCGGGCAGTACCGGTGCCGACGACGTGGACGATTTCTACGAAATCACCCGCAAAGCCTCAACCGAGGTCTTTGCCCTGCTGAATATCTCCCGCGTGGGGCTGATTGCCCAGAACGAGCTGGCCAATATGGCGAATATTGATGCCGATGCCGTGAAGCAGGCGGTGAAACGCCATCCTGACTTTATCGTCGGGCTGAAAGCGCGCATGAGCAGCAGCGTGGTGGGTGAAAACGGTATTACGCCGCTGGAGCGTGCGAAAGCCATTCAGAAAGAGAACGGCGACCTGCCGCTGATGGTGCACATCGGCAATAACCCGCCTAACCTCGACGAAATTGCCGAGCTGCTGAGTTCGGGCGACATCATTACCCACTGCTACAACGGCAAACCAAACCGCATTCTGACGCCCTCCGGCGAGCTGCGCGCCTCCATTACCTCTGCCCTGAAACGCGGTGTGCGGCTGGACGTAGGCCACGGTACGGCGAGCTTCAGCTTTGAAGTGGCGAAACGCGCCATCGCGATGGGCATTCTGCCGCACACCATCAGCTCGGATATCTACTGCCGCAACCGCATCAACGGCCCGGTGGGCTCGCTTTCGAGCGTGATGTCGAAATTCCTCGCCATCGGCATGTCATTGCCGCAGGTGATTGACTGCGTCACCGCCAACGCCGCCGACGGCCTGCGCCTGACGCGCAAAGGGCGTATCGAACCCGGCCTCGACGCCGACCTGACGCTGTTCACCCTTAAACGTCAGCCGACGGTGCTGACGGATGCTGAAAACGACAGCCTGCAGGCTGAACACATTCTGGTGCCGCTTGCCGCGATCCGCGCGGGCAAGGGCTACATGACCGAACAAGGGAGCACGGAACATGCCTTCGATTTATGAGAAGTACCACTTAAAGCAAGTCATCAACACCTCTGGCCGCATGACGGCGCTGGGTGTCTCCACGCCGCGCCCGGAGGTGGTGCAGGCGGCGATGGACGGCATGAATCACTATTTCGAGATGAAAGATCTGGTCAATAAAACCGGGGAATACATCGCGAAGCTGCTGGATGTGGAGGGCGCGACGGTGGTCTCCTGCGCATCCGCGGGCATCGCCCAGTCCGTGGCGGCGGTGCTGGTGAAAGACAGCGACTGGCTGCTGGAAAACCTGCACGTTACCCCAATTGAGAACAACGAAATCGTGCTGCCGAAAGGCCACAACGTTAACTTTGGCGCGCCGGTGGGCACCATGGTGGCGCTGGGCGGCGGCAAGCTGGTGGAAGCGGGCTATGCCAACGAATGCTCAGCCGATCAGCTGGCGGCGGCCATCACCCCGCGCACCGCGGCGATCCTTTACATCAAATCGCACCACTGCGTGCAGAAAAGCATGCTCAGCGTTGAGCAGGCGGCGGTTGTGGCGCGCAAACACGATCTGCCCCTGATCGTCGATGCCGCAGCGGAAGAAGATCTGCATACCTATTACCGCTCCGGCGCCGACCTGGTGATCTACAGCGGCGCGAAAGCGATCGAAGGGCCCACCAGCGGCCTGGTGATCGGCAAGACCCAGTACGTCGAGTGGGTGAAGCGCCAGACGGCGGGCATTGGCCGCGCCATGAAGGTGGGTAAAGAGGGGATCCTCGGCCTGACCTGCGCCATCGAACACTACCTGACGGCGACTAAAGAGAGCGGGGCGGAGATGGTGGCGAAGATGACGCCGTTTATCGACGCGCTCAACACCCTGAACGGCGTTACCGCGCGCGTGGTCTGGGACAGCGCCGGTCGCGATATCGCGCGTACCGAGATTAAGTTTGACGAAGCCGTAACCGGCATCGGCACCGGCGAGCTGGTGAATGCCCTGAAGCAGGGCGAATACGCCATTTATTTCCGCGGCTACAAGGCCAACGAAGGGATTATCGAAGCGGACGTGCGCAGCGTGAACGCTGACCAGCTGAACATTGTGTACCGCCGCATAAGCGAAGTGTTAGGACAGGAGAAAAAAGCATGAAACTGACCCCCAATTTTTACCGTGACCGCGTCTGCCTGAACGTGCTGGCAGGCTCAAAAGCGAACGCCAGCGCCATTTACGAGGCGGCGGAAGGTCATGTGCTGGTGGGCGTGCTCTCCAAAAATTACCCGGACGTGCCCAGCGCGGTTGCTGATATGCGCGAGTACGCGGCGCTGATTGATAACGCGCTCTCGGTAGGCCTGGGGGCGGGTGACCCGAACCAGTCGGCGATGGTGAGCGAAATCTCCCGTCAGGTGCAGCCGCAGCACGTTAACCAGGTTTTCACCGGTGTAGCCACCAGCCGTGCGCTGCTGGGGCAGAATGAATCGGTGGTCAACGGTCTGGTCTCCCCGACCGGCACCGTCGGGATGGTAAAAATCTCCACCGGCCCGCTGAGCAGCGCGGCACCGGACGGCATTGTGCCGGTTGAAACGGCGATCGCCCTGCTGAAAGACTTTGGCGGCAGTTCAGTCAAATACTTCCCGATGGGCGGCCTGAAGTGCCGTGACGAATACCAGGCCGTGGCGGAAGCCTGCGCCCGTCACGACTTCTGGCTGGAGCCGACCGGGGGTATCGATCTGGAAAACTACGAGGCGATCCTGCAGATCGCCCTGGACGCGGGCGTGAGCAAAATCATTCCGCATATTTATAGTTCGATTATCGACAAAGCCAGCGGCGATACGCGTCCGGAAGATGTGCGTACGCTGCTTGCGATGACGAAGAAGCTGGTGAAGTAAAACAAAACCTTACCCCTCACCCCAGCCCTCTCCCCAAAGGGGAGAGGGTGTAATCGTCCCCTCTCCCCAAAGGGGAGAGGGTTAGGGTGAGGGGGGAACACACCGCACAAACCTGAAGGAGCCACCATGCACACCCGTACCCTGCTTGTCGCTTCACTCTCTTTACTGGCTAACGCCGCTATCGCCCAGCCGCAGTACGCCTGGGTCGGCACCTATAACCCCAACGGGGAAGGGCTGTACCGCTTTACCGTCGACCCGAACACCGGTGCGCTCGGCGATAAAACGCTGGTGAGTCAGCTGCCGAACGCCGCGCAGCTGGCCGTCTCGCACGATGGCAAAACGCTGTATCTGGCAAGCGAAGTGGAGCAGGGCGTGGTGCAGGCGCTGCGGATAGATGATAACGGCGAGCTGAGCGAGCTGAATCAGGTCTCCTCCGGCGGTGCGGGGCCGGTGTATCTTTCGCTCACGCCGAACGGTCAGCATCTGCTGGTGGCGAACTATGTAAGTGGATCGATCGCAGTGCTGCCGATCAAAGCCGATGGCAGCCTGGGTGACGCCACGGATCGGCATCAGGATCAGGGTGAGCCAGGCGCTGCGAAACCGGAGGCGGCAGCAGAAGGCAGTTTTGCCATCAGCGATCATAATGGCCCCCATGCGCACATGATCGCCGCCGATCCGAGCGGGAAATATGTGTTTTCCACCGATCTGGGGTTGGATCGCATCTATCAGTACCGCTTTGACGATCGAGCCGGCAAGCTGACGCCGAACGATCCGCCGTTTATCAGCGCTTCCTCAAAAGGGGCCGGGCCGCGGCACTTTGTCTTTACGCCGAAGGGGGATGCACTGTGGCTGATTAACGAAGAGGCGTCTACGCTCACCCATTATACGCTGGACAGCAACGGCAGGCTGAAAGAGGGCAAAACGCTCTCCGCGCTGCCAGAAGGTTACAAAGGCACCAGTTTTGCGGCCGGACTGGCGCTGAGTGCAGATGGTAAACAGCTGTACGTGGCTAACCGTTTGCATAACAGCATCGGGCACTTTACCGTAACAGCGGAGGGCACGCTGACGCATCACGACGATGTCTGGACGCGTGGCGACTACCCGCGCACCCTGACGCTCGATAAACAGGGGCGCTGGCTGTACGTCATGAACCAGCGCAGCGACAACATTACCCGTTTCCGCGTCGGTCAGGACGGCAAGCTAAGCTTTGAGTCAGACTACACCCCGGTCGGCAGCCCATCCCAGATGGTCATTTCACCCTGAGCAGTAAGAGGACAACGACGTGCGATTTCCGAACCAACGTTTAGCGCAACTTTTCGATCTGTTGCAAAACGAGACGCTGCCGCAGGACGAGCTGGCGCAGCGGCTGTCGGTCTCCACGCGAACCGTCCGGGCGGATATTTCCGCCCTGAACGCGCTGCTGGCAAGCCACGGCGCGCAGTTTATTCTCAGCCGCGGCAATGGCTACCAGCTCAAAATTGACGATGCGGTACGTTATCAGCAGCTACAGGCTTCCCATCCGCGCGCGCTGCGCATTCCCCGTACCGGGCCGGAGCGCGTGCATTATCTGGTGGTGCGTTTTCTCACCTCGGCGTTTTCACTCAAGCTGGAAGACCTGGCCGATGAGTGGTTCGTCAGCCGCGCCACGCTGCAGAGCGACATGGTGGAGGTGCGGGAGTGGTTCCACCGCTACAACCTGACGCTGGAAACGCGTCCACGCCATGGCATGAAGCTGTTTGGCAGTGAGATGGCGACCCGCGCCTGTCTGACCGATCTGCTCTGGGAGCTGGCCCAGCAGGACAGCCTGAATCCGCTGGTGACCGACGTGGCGCTCAATGCCGGAGTAGCAGAGCAGATGGTGCCCGTACTGCACGAGGCACTGACGCGGCATCACATCCGCCTGACCGACGAAGGCGAGCTGTTCCTGCGACTCTACTGCGCGGTGTCGGTGCGCCGCATCAGCGAGGGGTACCCGCTGCCGGAATTCCACGCCGAAGATGTGGAAGAGAACGTGCGTGACGCGGCGAAAGATATCGCGGTGACCATTCAGCAACTGGCGGGCAAAGCGCTTTCCCCTTCGGAAGAGAGCTGGCTGTGCGTGCATATCGCCGCGCGGCAGATCCAGGATATCGCGCCGAGTGCCATCAATGCGGATGACGACGAAGCGCTGGTCAACTACATCCTGCGCTATATCAACACCCACTATAACTACAACCTGCTCAGCGACGAGCAGCTGCATGCGGATCTGCTTACCCATATTAAAACCATGATCACCCGCGTGCGGTATCAAATCATGATCCCGAATCCGCTGCTGGATAACATCAAGCAGCACTATCCGATGGCGTGGGATATGACGCTGGCGGCAGTCTCAAGCTGGGGCAAATACACGCCGTATGTGATCAGCGAAAACGAGATTGGCTTCCTGGTGCTGCATATTGGCGTCGGGCTGGAGCGCCACTACAACATTGGCTACCAGCGCCAGCCGCGCGTGCTGCTGGTGTGCGATGCCGGTAATGCCATGGTGCGCATGATTGAGGCGGTGCTGCAGCGCAAATACCCGCAGATTGAGGTCACACACACGCTTACGCTTCGCGAGTACGAGCAGACGGAATCCATTAGCGAAGACTTTGTGATCTCGACTGCCCGCGTCAGTGAAAAGTCTAAGCCGGTGGTGATGATCGCCCCGTTCCCGACGGACTACCAGCTGGAGCAGATTGGCAAGCTGGTGCTGGTTGACAGAACCCGTCCTTGGATGCTGGATAAATACTTCGACGCTGCGCATTTCCGTATTCTCAACGCCCCTGTGGACCAGCAAACGCTGTTCCGCGAGCTCTGCGTCCAGCTTGAAGAGGAGGGCTTTGTGGGGGCTGAGTTCCTCGACTCGGTCGTTGAGCGTGAAGCCATCGTCAGCACCATGCTCGGCGACGGCATCGCGCTGCCGCACTCCCTTGGCCTGCTGGCACAGAAAACGGTGGTCTACACCGTGCTCGCCCCGCACGGCGTCCAGTGGGGCGACGAAACCGCCCACGTCATCTTCCTGCTCGCCATCAGCAAAAGCGAATACGAAGAGGCGATGGCGATCTACGATATTTTCGTCACCTTCCTGCGCGAACGTGCGATGTCACGACTCTGTAGCTGCGGAAATTTTGCCGAGTTTAAGGCGGTGGCGATGGAGAGTTTGAGCCGGTTTTGAGAGGCGTTATCCAGAATTCGATGTAATGCGAATGTAATGCTAAACTGCATTACACATTCGATTCGCCTGGAGGCATAATGGCTACGCTTAACGTCCGTCTGGATGACAAACTCAAAAACGAGGCTTATGCCGTGCTGGAAAAACTCAATATCACCCCAACAGAAGCCGTGCGACTCCTGTTTCAGTACGTTGCGGAGACGGGGCGCATGCCGGTGAAAACGGTCACGATTAGCGACAGCGAAGATGCGCTGATACAGACAGTCCGGGAGCGACTGGCTAATCCGCAAAAGGGAATTAAGGTTAGTCTGGATGACTTATGAACTGGAATTTGACCCGAGGGCGTTAAAAGAGTGGAGCAAGCTGGGGGAGACTATAAAAAAAGCAGTTCAGGAAGAAACTTGCCGGGGTGTTGGTAAACCCCCGGATCGAATCGGCCCGTCTGCATAATCTGACTGATTGCTACAAAATAAAACTCAGATCCCAGGGTTACCGTTTGGTCTATCAGGTTCAGGACAACGTGGTAACGGTAGTTGTCATCGCTATTGGGAAAAGAGAGAAATTAACCGTGTATCACGATGCTAACAAACGGCTATAGCGTTCAGCGCAAATGATGCACAACCTGGTTACTGCTGCCGCGCCAGATAAGCGCCGGGTCTTTTAAATCCTGTACAAATTTGCCGTCGACCAGCACGTTAATCAGATCCACCACTTCCCTTTGCTGCGCGTTCAGCTCGTCCAGCTTATAGCCCGTCCAGACCCAGATATCTTTTCCTGCACACTCGCGGCGAATGCGTTTCACCAGCTTCAGGATCTCCGGCACGTTTTGCGGGTGCAGCGGATCGCCGCCGGAGAGCGAAATCCCCTGGCGTTTGATGCGGGTGTCGTTGAGGTCGTTAATGATCCGGTCTTCCATCCCGGCGGTAAACGGCATGCCGGAATTGAGCCGCCAGGTGCTTTTGTTGTAGCAGCCAGGGCATTCGTGCACGCAACCTGAGACAAAAAGAGTGCAGCGGGTGCCGGGGCCGTTAACGATGTCGACGGGGTAGTACTGGTGATATCGCATAGAAATGTCCAGAGAATGTATGCGCGCTGATGCCCTCACCCCGGCCCTCTCCCACGGGGAGAGGGGGAAGAGTTCCCTCTCCCTTGAGGGAGAGGGCTAGGGTGAGGGGGAGAACACGGAACTTACCCGATCTGCCCATTCCCTAAATGCTTCACGCGGCGTTTCACCTCTTCCTGCTTACCGGCGTTGAACGGACGCGCATCCGGGCTGCCAAGATAGCCGCACACGCGGCGGGTTACCGATACGCGGGCCGCATCGTGGTTGCCGCATTTCGGGCAGGTAAAGCCTTTACTGGTACACTCAAACTCGCCGGTAAAGCCGCACTCGTAGCACTCGTCGATAGGCGTGTTGGTGCCGTAATACGGCACGTGCTGATAGCTGTAATCCCACACGTCTTCCAGCGCTTTAAGGTTGTGCTGGATGTTCGGGTATTCGCCGTAGCAGATAAAGCCGCCGCTGGCGATAGGGGGATAAGCCGCTTCAAAGTCAATTTTGTCGTACGGGTTAACCTTTTTCTCCACGTCCAGGTGGAAGCTGTTGGTGTAGTAACCTTTATCAGTCACCCCTTCCACAATACCGAACTCGGCGGTGTCCAGACGGCAGAAACGGTCACACAGGTTTTCGCTCGGCGTACTGTACAGGCTAAAGCCGTAGCCGGTCTCTTCTTTCCACTGGTCAACGGCATCGCGCAGGCGCTGAACAATGGCGATGCCTTTCTCGCGCAGCGCGTCGCTGTCATACATATGCGTGTTGCCAAACAGGGCGTTGATGGTTTCGTGAATACCGATATAGCCCAGCGAGATCGACGCACGACCGTTTTTGAAGATCTCAGACACGTCGTCGTCCGCTTTCAGACGCACGCCGCAGGCCCCTTCCATATAGAGGATTGGCGCGACACGGGCTTTCACCCCTTCCAGACGGGCGATGCGGGTCATCAGCGCTTTACGTGCCAGCTGTAAACGCTCATCCAGCAGCGCCCAGAAGGCGTCTTCATTACCTTTGGCTTCCAGCGCGATGCGCGGCAGGTTCAGGCTGATCACGCCCAGGTTGTTGCGGCCGTCATGCACCTGCTCACCATTTTCGTCCTCATACACGCCGAGGAAGCTGCGACAGCCCATCGGGGTTTTAAACGAACCGGTGACTTTCACCACCTGGTCGTAGTTCAGAATGTCCGGATACATGCGCTTGCTCGCGCACTCCAGCGCCAGCTGTTTAATGTCGTAGTTCGGGTCACCAAACTTATGGTTCAGACCGTCGCGGATGGCGAATACCAGTTTCGGGAACACCGCCGTTTTGCGGTTTTTGCCAAGACCGGAGATACGGTTACGCAGAATGGACTGCTGAATCAGACGCGATTCCCAGCTGGTTCCCAGACCAAAGCCGAACGTGACAAACGGCGTCTGACCATTCGCGGTATGCAGCGTGTTCACCTCGTACTCCAGCGACTGGAACGCGTCATAGCACTCTTTCTCGGTGCGGGAATGGGCGTAGCCGTCGGCATCGGGGATCTGCCACTCTTCCGCCGTTTTACGGTGCTTCTTAAAGCTGGCGGTGACAAACGGGGCCAGCACTTCATCAATGCGGTTAATGGTGGTGCCGCCGTAAATGTGGCTCGCGACCTGGGCGATAATCTGCGCCGTGACGGCCGTCGCTGTGGAGATGGACTTCGGCGGCTCAATCTCGGCGTTACCCATTTTAAAACCGTGGGTCAGCATGCCTTTCAGATCGATCAGCATGCAGTTAAACATCGGGAAGAACGGCGAGTAGTCGAGATCGTGGTAGTGGATCTCACCGCGCTCGTGCGCCGATACCACGTCGCGCGGCAATAGATGCTGACGGGCGTAGTGTTTAGCCACGATACCGGCCAGCAGGTCGCGCTGGGTCGGGATCACCTTGCTGTCTTTATTGGCGTTTTCATTGAGCAGGGCGGAGTTGGTCTGCTCGACCAGACCCCGGATTTCCTGATTCAGACGACCGCGCTTCTCACGCTGGACGTCGCGGTCGTGGCGGTACTCAATATAAGCGCGCGCTAACTGCTTGTAAGGACCAGACATCAGCTGGTTCTCAACCGCAGTCTGGATCTCGCTGATATCCACCTGGCTGCGTTCGTTCATCTGGCGGCTAACGACGTCTGCGACGGTGGCGCAGTAATCTGCGTCATCGACTCCCGCTGCTTTAGCTGCACGCAGAATGGCTTCCTGAATGCGCTCTGATTTAAACGGCACTTTACAGCCATCACGTTTCATCACATGCGGTGTCATGATCACTCCATTTTAAAAACAGGTTATCCACAGAGGTGGGGAAGTATGCACCGGGTGGATTATCAGCCAGCCCAATGACTTCCCGCGTTCCCGACCCTTGTTATCCACAATCCCGGAGAGCGGAGTCGCCGTGTTGTTGTTGGAATAGTAGACGATAAATACAAGATGTTGGGTCGGCCAGCATTTTAAGTGCTACATATAGTGATTTGCATCAAACATGTTTGCGATTTTTTTGATTCAGAACAAAGTAAAAAGACGAGAGTACAAACGGCGGGCGCTGGAGCGAATGTAAATCCGCAAAGGAAAAATCTGATTAATTATTCAACAAAAACAGTAAAGTAAGCCGGGCGCTGCTATTACGCCCGGCGGGAGATTACGCCTGTAGCCACCAGACGGCTTCAAACGGACGTAGCGTGGCGGTGTGTGGGGCCGGGTAGTTACTCATGACGGCCTGCCACTCACCGCTGAGAACATCAGATTCCCATTCATGAGACTGATGGTTGAGGTTAGCCACCACCACCAGGGTTTTCCCCTGCCACTGGCGGCGATAACACCACAGGAACGGATGTTCCGGCAGCAGATCCTGATAATCGCCCCACGTCAGCACCGGCAGGGTTTTGCGCAGGCGAATCAGCGACTGGTAGGTATAAAACACCGAATCGGGATCGTCCAGCGCCGCGCGGGCGTTGACCGTCTCGTAGTTGTCGCAGACGCCAATCCACGGCTCACCTTCGGTAAAGCCCGCATTGTGCGAGGCATCCCACTGCATCGGTGTGCGCCCGTTATCGCGCGACTTACTCGCCAGAATCGCCAGGAGTTCGTTCGGATCGCGGCCGTTAGCCCGCAGTTCGGCGAACATGTTCAGGCTTTCCACGTCGCGGTAATCGGTGATACGGCTGAAGTGCGGGTTGGTCATGCCAAGCTCTTCACCCTGATAGATATACGGCGTGCCCTGCATCCCGTGCAGCACCATGCCCAGCATCTTCGCCGCCGGTACGCGGTATTCGCCTTCATCGCCAAAGCGCGACACAATACGCGGCTGATCGTGGTTACACCAGAACAGCGCGTTCCACGCTTTGTTATGCATCCCCTGCTGCCAGTGGTTGAAGAGGGTTTTCAGCGCCACGAAATCCGGTTTTGCCAGCGTCCATTTTTCGCCGCCGGGGTAATCCACCTTCAGATGATGGAAGTTAAAGGTCATCGACAGCTCGCGCCCGTCGAGAGACGCATACTGCTGGCAGTTCTCCAGAGAGGTGGAGGACATCTCGCCCACCGTCATCAGATTACGCGGCGTAAAGACGTCGCGGCTCATCTCCCGGAGATATTCATGAATGCGCGGCCCATCGGTGTAGAAGCGGCGACCGTCGCCAATATCGTCATTCGGGAAAGCCTGGTCTTTCGAAATCAGGTTAATCACATCCAGACGCAGGCCGTCCACGCCGCGATCGGCCCAGAACTCGCACACCTTTTTCAGTTCAGCGCGCACGGCCGGATTCTCCCAGTTGAGATCCGCCTGCTCCGGGGCGAAGAGGTGCAGATAATACTGCTCGCTCTCGGCGTGCCAGCGCCAGGCGCTGCCGCCGAATTTGGAGCGCCAGTTGTTGGGAAGCTGCTCCGGCGTGCCGTCGCGCCAGATATAAAACTGGCGGTACGGGCTGGCTTTATTCAGTGATTCACGGAACCAGGCGTGCTGGGTTGACGTGTGGTTAAACACCATATCCAGCACGATGCGAATGCCGCGTTCATGCGCCTGGGCGACCAGCTCGTCAAAGTCATCCAGCGTGCCGTACGCCGGGTCGATGGCAGTGTAATTCGCCACGTCGTAGCCGTTATCCACCTGCGGGGAGATGTAAAACGGCGTCAGCCAGATGGCGTCAATACCGAGGGTTTTCAGGTAGTCCAGCCGCTGCGTCACGCCGCGCAAATCGCCGGTGCCGCTGCCGGTCGTGTCCTGAAAACTTTTTGGGTAAATCTGATAGATGACTCCGTTCTGCCACCAGTGAGGAAGGGTATTCATAGTGCGTTCCTGCAAATGCGAAGGGGCGCAACTGCGCCCCGAAAGATGAAGTTAAACAATCTGCAGCGCGCCCTGACGGAACTTACGCTGGTAAACCACGGTGGTGAGCGCCATAGGGACGATGATCGCGATGGCCATCGCCAGGGCAAACACCTGCCAGAAGGCGGGCTGAATGGAGAGAATACCCGGCAGGCCACCAACGCCGATGCCGTTTGCCATCACGCCGTTGAGACCACACACCAGACCCGCCAGACCCGAGCCGATCATGGCGCAGAGCATCGGGAAGCGGTATTTCAGGTTGATACCGTACATCGCCGGTTCGGTGACCCCGAGATACGCGGAGATGGCGGCCGGAACGGAAATTTCACGCTCGTTATGCTTACGGCTGACCAGAATAATGCCCGTTACGGCAGATGCCTGAGCGATGTTAGACAGCGCGATAATCGGCCAGACCGGCGTGCCGCCAAGGCTCTGGATCATCTGCATATCAATCGCCAGCGTGGTCTGGTGTACGCCGGTGATCACCAGCGGGGCGTACAGGAAGCCGAACAGCGCGGCACCAATCGGCGCGAAGCTGCCGGTCATCAGGTGACGGACGGCAAAGGCCACACCGTCGCCGATCATGCGGCCAAACGGACCGATAAAGGCGTGCGCCAGGAACACCGCCAGGATCAGCGAGCAGACCGGCACCACCACCAGATAGAGGTAATCTGGCACGATGCGTTTCAGGCGCGTTTCAATAAAGCCCAGCGCCAGACCCGCCAACAGTGCCGGGATAACCTGCGCCTGATAACCCACTTTGGCGATGGTGAACAGGCCAAAGTTCCACACTTCCGGCGCCTGCTGACCAAGTAAGTAAGCGTTCATTAACTGCGGAGAGACCAGCGTTACGCCGAGCACGATACCCAGAATCGGGGTACCGCCCATTTTACGCACGGCGGACCAGCAAATCCCCACCGGCAGATAGAAGAAGATCGCTTCGCCAATCAGCCACAGGAAGTCGTAAATGGTTTTCAGCGCCGGGTACATCTGCGCCAGGGTTTTGCCGTCGCTCATCGGCACATCACCGATGACGTTACGGAAGCCTAAAATTAAGCCCCCGCTGATCAGCGCTGGCAGCAGCGGGAAGAAGATCTCTGCGAAGTGGGAGATAAGCTGCTCGTGCCATTTCATATTCTGGCGCGCGGCCTTTTTGGCCTGCTCTTTATCTGCCGCGTTGTGCCCGGTAGTGGCGAGCAGAGCCTGATAGTAATCGCCCACTTCGGTACCAATAACCACCTGGAACTGCCCGGCGTTGGTGAAGCAGCCTTTCACCATCGAAAGCGCTTCAATCGCTTTCGGATTGGCTTTGGCCGGATCGTTCAGCACGAAGCGCAGGCGGGTAATACAATGGCTGACCGTCGCGATGTTTTCGCGACCGCCCACCAGGACGATCAGCTGATCGATATCTGCTTGTTTGACTTTACTCATCATGAAACCTCATGACAGATGGGAGGGGTGTAATGACCTGAGCGCAAGCCTACTCCTTCAGCGGGACGGCGAAAATGGGAACGTTCCCGAAATCGGGCGAAGATCACAATAAACCGATTTATGGTGGTTATGAAAGATGGACGGGAATGACGATTTGGCGGGGTTCTGCGCGCCCGTTGATCTGCTCAATCAGCTGTGCGGCCGCCTGACGGCCGGACTCGGCGTAGCCCGGATCGACGGTGATGATCTCCGGGTGCAGGAACTTCATCAGCGGGGTACTGCCTACGCTGGCAACCTGCAGGTCGTCGATGCGCTGTTCCTGTAAATATTTGCTCGCACCCAGCGCCAGGGTATCGGTCGCGCACACCAGCGCGCTGGTCTGCGGGGTCAGCACGCTGGCGACCTGCTCATAGCCCTGCTTCATGCCAAGCCCGGGCAGGGAAGCTACGGCAGAGAGGTTGTGCTTTTTGCAAAACGCCAGATAGGCTTCGTGACGGCGTTTGCCGGTGGTGACGTCCGCGTGCGGTACGCCAAGATAGCTGATATGACGATGGCCTTTTTCGTACAGGCGCTGCATCAGGGTAATAATCGCCCCTTCATCGTCATAGCAGACGGACGCAAATCCGTGGGCATCGCGTGCCAGCAAGACCAGCGAGGGTTGCCAGGGTTTGAGCATCTCCTCTTTAATGCCGGTAAAGCCAAACAGGACCACCCCGTCGATGTTGCGTCGCGCCAGCATCCCCAGATGCTCTTCCACCAGCTGTGGCGAGAACTGACTCTCCATCATGATTGGATCGTAACCCTGCTCATAGAAGGCGGGCAGCATGGTCTGTACGGCGAGGTTTTCAGAGAGGGAATCCAGACGCGAGACAATAATGGCGACCACTTTATCGCTCTGTCCGCGCATGGCCCGTGCGGAACGGGAAGGGGAAAACCCGTGCTGATTCATCACCGCCTCGACGCGCTCGCGCGTGCGTTCGCTGACACCGCTCTCGTTGTTCAGCACGCGCGACACGGTGGATTTCCCCACGCCGCTTAAACGCGCAATGTCTTTAATCGTAAGGCGGTTTTGCATGCTGTATTCCCTGTAACAACGATAACGGTGTCAAATGAGCCTAATGCTATAGCGCTAATTCGCTATGGGCAAAGTCTGGTTTACGTTCGGTTTATTTGAGGGTGGGTATAATACCGCCCGACGCGCCGCTTAGGGTACGGTTAAATCCTTATACTGCGCGGCGTACCCCTTATTTTTACTTACCGGAGGCGACATGGATCCCGATCCCACACCTCTCCTGACCAGGAGAACCCCTTCTTTCCGGTAAGCCAGCCTTGTGCTGTCTCACCGGTGATGTGAGGCAGCAACGTTCTGAACGTTCCTGCTTGAAAATTTAAGTGCCTGTCAGGTACGGCTTTGCCACGCCTGCAGGAATGACTGCGTCCGCCCTGGCGGATGCGGGGGAATGACTATGTTTAAAAATATCACCCGGCAGCTGCAGGCGCTGCTGAGCCGCCACCTGCCACACCGTCTGGTTCAGCGCGATCCGCTGCCAAACGGCAAAAATTTCTCCGGCGCCACTATTCCCGCCAGCCTGACCGAGCGTTGCCTTAACGTGGCGGCGATGGATGAGAACGAAGTCTGGCGCGCCTTTAACGGACATCCGGAAGGGCTGAATGCGGCTGAAGTGCAAAAAATCCGGGCCGTGCATGGCGATAACCTTATCCCGGCGCAAAAACCGGCACCGTGGTGGGTGCATCTGTGGATCTGCTACCGCAACCCCTTCAACCTGCTACTGACGGTGCTGGGCATTATCTCTTATGCCACTGAAGATCTGTTTGCCGCAGGCGTTATCGCCCTGATGGTGGGGATCTCCACGCTGCTGAACTTTATCCAGGAAGCGCGCTCCACCAAAGCGGCGGATGCCCTGAAGGCGATGGTCAGCAACACCGCGACCGTGTCGCGAGTCATCAACGATCTGGGTGAAAACGCCTGGGTCGAACTGCCCATCGACCAGCTGGTGCCGGGCGATCTGGTGAAGCTCGCCGCCGGGGATATGATCCCGGCGGATTTACGCATCATCCAGGCGCGCGATCTGTTCGTGGCCCAGGCCTCGCTCACCGGGGAGTCCCTGCCGGTGGAAAAGGTGGCGCGAACTCGCGATCCGCAGCAGATGAACCCGCTTGAGTGCGACACCCTGTGCTTTATGGGCACCACGGTGGTCAGCGGCACGGCGCAGGCGATTGTCACCGCCACCGGCGGCAATACCTGGTTTGGCCAGCTTGCCGGACGTGTGACAGAGCAGGAGAGCGAGCCGAACGCGTTCCAGAAAGGGATTGGCCGCGTCAGCATGCTGCTGATCCGCTTTATGATGGTGATGACGCCGATTGTGCTGCTGATCAACGGCTACACCAAAGGCGACTGGTGGGAAGCCGCGCTGTTTGCGCTCTCCGTGGCGGTTGGCTTAACGCCGGAAATGCTGCCGATGATTGTCACCTCCACCCTGGCGCGCGGGGCGGTGAAGTTGTCAAAACAGAAGGTAATCGTCAAACACCTCGACGCCATTCAGAACTTTGGCGCGATGGACATTCTCTGCACCGACAAAACCGGCACGCTGACGCAGGATAAAATCGTGCTGGAGAACCACACCGATATCGCCGGTAAAACCAGCGAACGCGTGCTGCACAGCGCCTGGCTGAACAGCCACTACCAGACCGGGCTGAAAAATCTGCTCGATGTTGCGGTGCTGGAAGGGGTGGATGAAGAGTCTGCCCGCTCACTCTCTGGCCGCTGGCAGAAGGTGGATGAGATCCCGTTCGATTTTGAGCGCCGCCGGATGTCGGTGGTGGTCAGCGAGCAGCCGGATGTGCACCAGCTGATCTGCAAAGGCGCGTTGCAGGAGATCCTCAATGTTTCCACCCAGGTGCGCTACAACGGCGACATCGTGCCGCTGGACGACACCATGCTGCGCCGCATCAAACGCGTCACGGATAACCTGAACCGTCAGGGGCTGCGGGTGGTGGCGGTGGCGAGCAAATTCCTGCCTGCGCGCGAGGGGGACTATCAGCGTATCGACGAATCCGATCTGATCCTCGAGGGTTATATCGCATTCCTCGATCCGCCGAAAGAGACCACCGCTCCGGCGCTGAAAGCGCTGAAGGCCAGCGGGATCACCGTGAAAATCCTTACCGGCGACAGCGAGCTGGTGGCCGCCAAAGTGTGCCACGAAGTGGGGTTGGACGCGGGTGACGTGGTGGTAGGCAGCGATATCGAACACCTCAGTGACGACGAGCTGGCTCAGCTTGCCCGGCACACCACGCTGTTTGCCCGCCTGACGCCGATGCATAAAGAGCGCATCGTCACCCTGCTGCGTCGGGAAGGGCACGTGGTGGGCTTTATGGGCGACGGTATCAACGACGCGCCCGCGCTGCGTGCGGCGGATATCGGTATCTCCGTGGACGGGGCGGTGGACATCGCCCGCGAAGCGGCAGACATCATCCTGCTGGAAAAGAGCCTGATGGTGCTGGAAGAGGGCGTGATCGAAGGGCGTCGGACTTTTGCCAACATGCTGAAATACATCAAAATGACCGCCAGCTCCAACTTCGGTAACGTCTTCAGCGTGCTGGTAGCGAGCGCGTTTCTGCCGTTCCTGCCGATGCTGCCGCTGCATCTGCTGATCCAGAACCTGATGTACGATGTCTCTCAGGTGGCGATCCCGTTTGATAACGTCGATGACGAGCAGATCCAGAAGCCGCAGCGCTGGAACCCGGCGGATCTGGGGCGTTTTATGCTCTTCTTTGGCCCGATCAGCTCCATCTTTGACATCCTGACTTTCTGCCTGATGTGGTTTGTGTTCCACGCCAATACGCCGGAACATCAGACCCTGTTCCAGTCCGGCTGGTTCGTGGTGGGGCTGCTGTCGCAAACGCTGATTGTGCATATGATCCGCACACGTCGTATTCCGTTCATCCAGAGCCGAGCCGCCTGGCCGCTGATTGTGATGACGGGGATTGTGATGGCGCTTGGCATCGCGCTGCCGTTCTCACCGTTGGCCAGCTACCTGCAGCTGCAGGCGCTGCCGCTGAGCTACTTCCCGTGGCTGGTGGCGATCCTCGCGGGCTATATGGTGCTGACACAGATGGTGAAAGGGTTTTACGCGCGTCGGTATGGTTGGCAGTAAAAACATACCCTCACCCTAACCCTCTCCCTGGAAGGGAGAGGGGATGATTACACCCTCTCCCTTCCAGGGAGAGGGCCGGGGTGAGGGGACTGGCTTTCCTCTCAAATTCAACAACCTGTGATCTCCGTCGGCGCATTCGCTTGACGACAAATTGAGCGCATGTTACCAGAATGTTTTGCCTTTATACCCTAAATAATTCGAGTTGCATGAAGGCGGCAAGGGAGTGAATCCCCGGGAGCTTACATAAGTAAGTGACCGGGGTGAACGAGTGCAGCCAACGCAAAGGCAACTTGAAGTATGACGGGGATATTTGGCCCGTCAGATAAGGAACATTCATGTTACGGTACAGCCTCTTAACCGCCGGGCTGCTGCTCGGCGCGTCAGCGTTTGCCGCCCCGGCAGGCGATCTTCCCCTGATGCCCTGGCCTGCGAAGGTTGAACGCCCGACCACTCAGGGCGCGCTGGTGCTTAATAATCAACTCTCCGTAAGCGTCAGCGGAGACGATCTCGGTGACGCCGTTAACCGCCTGCGCCAGCGCATTGCCCTGCAAACCGGCTGGACGCTGCAGGCGCAGGCCGACAAACCCGAAAAACCGACCATCCGCATTGCCATTGCCAAAAAAGTGAAGCCGCAGCCGCTGCCGGACAGCGACGAAAGCTACAGGCTGACGGTGGATGCCAACGGGGTGGATATCTCCGCCAACACCCGCTTCGGCGCGCTGCGTGCCATGGAAACGCTGCTCCAGCTGGTACAAAACGGCGCGGAAAACACCTCTGTACCGTGGGTGACCATTGAAGATTCCCCGCGCTTCCCGTGGCGCGGGCTGCTGCTGGACTCGGCGCGCCACTTTATCCCGCTGGCGGATATCAAACGCCAGATCGACGGTATGGCCGCGGCAAAACTCAACGTGCTGCACTGGCATTTAACCGACGATCAGGGCTGGCGTTTCAGCTCAAAGCGCTATCCTAAGCTGACCCAGCTTGCCAGCGACGGGCTGTTCTACACGCCAGAGCAGATGCGCGAGATTGTCCGCTATGCTGCCGAGCGCGGTGTCCGCGTCGTACCGGAGATCGATATGCCAGGCCACGCCTCGGCCATTGCCGTGGCCTACCCGGCGCTGATGAGCGCGCCGGGGCCGTACGAAATGGAGCGCCACTGGGGAGTCTTAAAGCCGGTGCTGGATCCGACCAAAGAGGCCACTTACGCGTTTGCTGACGCGATGGTCAGCGAACTGGCGGCGATCTTCCCCGATCCTTATCTTCATATCGGTGGCGATGAGGTGGACGACAGCCAGTGGAAAGCGAATCCGGCCATTCAGCAGTTTATGCGCGACCACAAGCTGGCGGACAGCCACGCGCTGCAGGCGTATTTCAACCGCAAGCTGGAAACGATCCTTGAAAAACACCACCGGCAGATGGTGGGCTGGGATGAGATCTACCATCCCGATCTGCCCAAAAGCATTCTGATCCAGTCCTGGCAGGGGCAGGATGCGCTGGGACTGGTGGCGCAGAACGGCTACAAAGGGATCCTCTCGACGGGCTTCTATCTCGATCAGCCGCAGTCCACCGCTTACCACTACCGCAATGAGATCGTTCCGCAGGCTTTAAACGGCGTGGACGTGATGGCCGACACCGACAGCGCCCAGAGCTGGGCCTTCTCCATGCCGAGTCTGAAAGGCAAGCCGGTCGAAGGCAGCTTTACGCTGGTGAAAGGGGAGTCCAGCTGGCGCGGAATTATTGATTTTGCCGGCAAGTCCCGCCGCGCGGTGGACAACATTGCGTGGCGCGATGACAATCAGGTGACGTTTACCGTTGATACCTGGATGGGCGAAACGCGCCCGGTGGTGTCGGTTGATAACGATAAGCTCACGGGTTATTTCCTGGTGGGGAATGTCCGCTACCCGATCAGCGGCACGCGTCTGGATGAGGTCCCTAAAGGCACTCCGCCGGTGGTGCCGGATATCGCGCATCAGGTTAATCTGCTTGGCGGAGAAGCCGCGCTGTGGGCGGAAAACGTGGTGGCGCCGGTGCTGGATATCCGTCTGTGGCCGCGTACCTTTGCGGTGGCGGAGCGGTTATGGTCCGCGCAGGATGTTACCGATGTCGACAACATGTACACCCGCCTGCAGGCGATGGACAGCTGGTCGACGGTCTCGGTCGGGCTGCAGCAGCACACCCAGCAGCAGGTGCAGTTCACGCGCCTTGCCGGGAATGCCGATACGCTGCCGCTGCAAATCCTCGCCCAGGCGGTGGAGCCTGCGCAGTATTACACTCGTCAGCATCTCAAATTCCAGGCCGGAAACTACCATCAGTTTGAGCCGCTCAACCGCTTCGCGGATGCGCTGAACGCCGAAAGCGCCACCGTGCGCCAGATGAACAAATGGGCCGACCGTCTGGTGAGCGACGCCGAGGATACCGAAAGTGCCGACGCGCTGCGCCATGTGTTTAACCGCTGGCAGAGCAATACCAGCGACGCGCTGGCACTGAGTGAAAACAGCTATCAGCTGAAGGCGATCAAGCCGGTGATTCAGGAGGTGGATAAGCTGGCCTCGATTGGCCTGAGGCTCACCGATCTGGTGGCGCGTCAGGGTACGCTGGACGATAAAGAGATCGCCTCAATTCAGAGCGAGCTGGATAACGCGGCGAAGGTTCAGGACGAAGTGGTGATTGCGGCGGTGTACCCGCTGGAGACGCTGCTGCGCGCGACGCGGAATCAGTAGGAAAAACCCCCTCACCCCAACCCCTCTCCCCAAAGGGGCGAGGGGCTCGATCGGTTCCCTCTCCCCTTTGGGGAGAGGGTTAGGGTGAGGGGACTCAGTGCTTAAGCACCCACGCCTCTTTCCAGTGTGAACCGGTGCCCGGCTCAAACTGGGTCGCATACTTGCTCCACTGCACGCAGTAACCGCTGTACGGGAAAGGCTTACACTGGTAGGTCTTACCGTCTTTTGGCTGCAACACCACGGTGCCTGCTTTGTACGACGCGATGTTATCCGGGAAGATGTAATCATGCTGACTGGTGCTGTTGTCCGCCGCGGCTTCCTCTTCCAGCATCAGGTTCAGCACATCCTGCGCAAACAGCGTGCCGTCTTTATTGGTGGCGTAGTACTTCAGCATGTGGTGACCCGCCTCAACGCCGGTCAGCGTCAGGGTGACGTCCTGATTCACGTTATTCATCTCCTGCTTCAGGTACCCTTTTTCCGCCCCGTGATGGTTCATGACGTGGGCTTCGAAATCGACGTTACCGTGAGTATTCACATGGAAGGTGACGGTCGCATTGCCGTTCTCGATTTTGCTGTAGTGCAAATTGCTGACGGCGATGGTTTCATTGACCTCTGCCTTCTGCTCTTCGTACGAAATCGCAACGGACTGCAGGGCGCTGCCCTCTTTGACGAAGACGCTGTTCGCGCCATGGACCGGGCTAATCTCGCCGCCCTCATCCTTCACGCCGACGCGAATGTCCTGGTGCGCGGTGTTAATTTTCTGCGCCAGATCGTACGACCACTGGTTGGCATCCCCCTGCGCGGCCGTGGCGATCGTTATTTCTGTGCGCAGGGAGGTTACTTCACCGTGCGCATCGAAGAAGCGGGCAATGACCTTATCGCCGACGTTCAGGTTATTTCCTGCAATCTGGCCGCTGAGGACTTTGCTCCACTCTGATTCGATGCCGGCACCGTCATCCGGGGTAACATTGCCGCCGTTACCAAAATCAACGTCAATGGCCTGGTAGAAACTGTTCGAGGTATCCGCTATTTCCCAGACGCCATAAATCACCTGGTAACCCGTTCGCGCAGGTACATTACAGGTCATGGCTTTGCGCATCGCGGGGGCCTGGCCATTTCCATTCACGGTACAGAACGGGGTTAATTCAAACTGATCGCGGGTCAGGGGTTTATTCGGATCCCAGTTTTGTTTGGTGATGTAGTAACGCCAGTTGGTGGTTTTGTGCGGCGCGGTGTGATACCAGACAAACTCATGCGGGCCGGCGGTCATGGGGCTTTTCGTCCACGCGTTCAGGCTCTGTTTATCCAGCTGGGAGTAATTCGCAATCCCCGCGCTGGCAAGCTGGCCGTCTGGCGGCATCGCACCGCCCGGGAAGCCGGAGGTTTTCTCCACGCTCTGCGGTTCATACTGAACAGAGCCACAGTCAATGTTTTGACCGAGCTTGCACATATAAGCGCGGCTGGCAGGAGACTCAATATATCCGTGCGCTAAAGCGGATGAGGCAACGGTCAGGGTCGCCATCGCAAGGGCAATTTTTGATAATTTCATTGTTAGTCCATTAATAATAAATACGCAGGGTGATGTTATTAATGGCGGGTGGGGAAGGTCATGCTGTGGTGAGAGGAAAAATAACCAAAAAAAATGGACAGCCGAAGCCGCCCATTCTCTGCTGCTATCAATCAGCGACGTACGGCAATCGCTTCGATTTCTATTTTCACGTCTTTTGGCAGACGAGCCACTTCCACGCAGGAGCGCGCCGGGAAAGAGGCGTTATGCTCGGTGAAGAACGCTTCATAAGTAGCGTTAACGGTGGCGAAATCGTTCAGATCTTTCACGAAAACGGTGGTTTTCACGATGTCGCCCACTTTCAGGCCTGCGGATTCCACAATCGCCTGCACGTTTTCCAGCGACTGACGCGCCTGCGCCGCTACGTCGGCTGGCACTTCACCGGTCTTCGGGTTCACCGGGATCTGGCCAGAGGTAATAATCATGCTACCCAGATCAACGCCCTGAACGTATGGGCCGATAGCCGCTGGTGCATTTTCCGTCGCGAGTACTTTGGTCATGATTTCTCCAGAATAACAGCTGATTTAAGAGTCCCGGCCATTATAGGGAGGCCGGGATCCTTTACCAACCTCAATTAGTTGGCCAGCACCACATAATGAGAAAACTCTTTTTCGCAGTATTTGCATTTGAGTGCGATGTCATCGGCGCGTTTTTTCACTGCGAAGCTGGAGGAGACCGGCTCCGCGTGGCTGATGCAGTTGCTGTTCGGGCAAACCAGCACGCTCTCAATCCGCTCCGGCAGGCTTGGGCGTGATTTGCCCACCACGTCGTAATTGTCGATGCGGTTAACGGTGGCGTCCGGCGCGTACAGCGACAGCTGGTTAACCTGCTCGTCGGTCAGGAAAGTATTCTCGATCTTGATCAGGTCCTTGCGGCCCATTTCGCCTGACGGCAGGTTCAGGCCGATGGTGATGCGCTGGTCGGTTTCGGTCAGTTTAAACAGCGTCAGCAGCTTAAAGCCGACCTGCGCAGGGATGTGGTCAATCACGGTGCCACGTTTGATGGCTTCAACCTGGAGTTTGTTATCGTGTGTCATTGTCGTTTCCCCTTACAGAGCCAATTCGCGATTCAGAACCAGTGCCAGTAACGCCTGGCGGGCGAAGATGCCGTTTCCGGCCTGCTGGAAGTACCAGGCGTGCGGCGTTTTATCCACGTCTGTGGTGATCTCATCGATGCGCGGCAGCGGGTGCAGCACCTTCATGTTGTCGCGCGCACCCTCGAGGTCGCTGGCGCGCAGCACAAACTGCGCCTTCACGTTGGCGTACTCGGACGGATCCAGACGCTCTTTCTGCACGCGGGTCATATACAGAATATCCACGTTGCCCATCACCTCTTCGATGCTGGCGTGAAGGCTCCACGGAATGCCTTTTTCATCCAGCATGTCGAGAATGTACTGCGGCATCGCCAGCGCGTCCGGGGCGATGAAGAAGAAGCGGTTGCCGTTGAATTTCGCCAGCGCCTGGGTCAGGGAGTGAACCGTGCGGCCATATTTCAGGTCACCCACCATGGCGATGTTCAGGTTTTCCAGACGGCCCTGGGTCTCCTGAATGGTGAACAGATCCAGCAGGGTTTGCGTCGGGTGCTGGTTGGCACCGTCACCGGCGTTCAGCACCGGAATACCGCCGGAGAACTCGGTCGCCAGACGGGCCGCGCCCTCCTGCGGGTGACGCATTACAATCGCGTCAACGTAGGTGCTGATCACTGAAATCGTATCCGCCAGGGTTTCGCCTTTTTTACCCAGCGACGTGTTACTGCTGTCTGAGAAGCCCACCACGCTCGCGCCCAGGCGGTGCATGGAGGTTTCAAAGGAGAGGCGCGTGCGGGTCGAGGCTTCAAAGAAGCAGCTCGCAATCACCTTGTGCTTCAGCAGCTCCGGTTGCGGATTGGCCTTCAGTTTTGCCGCGGTTTCCAGAACCAGTTCCAGCTCTTCGCGGCTGAGGTCGTTTATGGAAATGATGTGTTTTTGATAAAGCGGATTCATGTTTATCTCCTGACGCCGGGCAAAAAAAAGCCCCTCAAATGAGGGGCTCTGGGAATAGGTTTAGCAACGGGAAGAAAAACGGCAGGCCAGCGTCTGATTTCAGACGCGGTAAGACGTTATGTCGAACACGCTTGACCATGCTTCCTCCCGGCAAATTGTCGGGCATTATACGCACCCCGATGTCCGGATCAAGCAATTTAATGCACGCTTTACTCAATGCAAACGGTTCTTTATGAATATTAATGCGTTCTGAGTAAATAATTAATTTGCTTATGCACCAGCGCGGTACGCTTCACCACCCGGGGGGCGACCCAGACAATACTGCTTCCGGCAACCACGCCTAAAATTTCCGGTAACTGGTGATAATCCAGAATGCGCGCCACCGCGCGGCCATATCCGGCCACGGTATGAATAAGGATAAATTCGCTATTATGCTCCACGCTGACCACCATTTCGGAAACGGTACGCGCGGCGTCGGGGGCAGGGCGCAGAAGAGGATTCAACGAATAAATCTTTAGCCCTTTGGCATTTCGAATTTTTATGACACCAAGCAACTTGAGCAGACGTGAAACGGTGGACTGGCTGATGGTCTCAAAACCACGCTCCTGCAAATCGCGGCGAATCTCTTCCTGGGAGAGATAGCTTTTTTCTGCGATCAGGCGCTGACAGACCGTCAGCTGTAGCTGTTCTTTTGGAGAGTAATCACCATATTCCGTCATAACTATTTCCCATGTAAGTGGCTGAAACAAAACGCCCGGTGGCGCTACGCTTACCGGGCCTACAACGTCAAAACATCACAATACTGCCCCCAGGCTTAACGCCACCATGATCACCACCGTGAGTATCCCCAGCAGCGGCGCCACCCATTTCAGGTAGCGCACATAGGGCACGCGGGCGATAGCCAGCCCGCCCATAACCACCGCGGAGGTGGGCGTCACCAGGTTAACGATACCGGAGGCTGACTGGTAAGCCGTGACTACCAGGTCGCGGTTGACGTTAGCGAAATCGGCAAGCGGTGCCATGATCGGCATCGTCAGAACGGCCAGGCCGGATGAAGAAGGCACAAGAAACGACAGCACCACCTCCAGCCAGTACATCACGTTGATAAACGCCACCGTGGATAACCCGCTGACCAGCCCTTCCGCGCTGTGCAAAATGGTGTGGGTAATCATGCCCTTATCCATGATGACTACGATACCGCGGGCGATGCCGATAATCAGCGCGACGCCCAGCAAATCTCGTGCGCCGTTGATAAACGTTGAGGTCAGCTCCTCTTCGCTCATGCGGGCGATAAGCCCCACGATAATGGCGCTGGCGAGAAACACCGCCGAGATCTCCGCCATCCACCAGCCCAGCACCGCCACGCCGTAAATCATCACCGCGAAGGCGAGGGCGAAAATGACCAGGATGATTTTGCGTACCGGGGTAAATTCCAGCGTCTGTGCGTCCTTGTTACCGAGGAAATGGGCGCGGTTCTCTTCCTGTTTGTCTGCAACGATGGAAAGAGACGGATCCTGGCGCACCTTACGGGCGTAACGCATTACCCATGCCACGCAGATGATCCAGCCGATGACCAGCAGCGCCACGCGCAGGGCGATCCCGTTGGTGAAGGGGATCCCGGCGGCGTTGGCGGCGATCACCGTGGCGAAGGGGTTGATGGTAGAGCCGAGCGTGCCGATCCCCGCGCCGAGCAACACGGTGGAGGCCGCAACAACCGGATCAAAACGGGCGGCCAGCATCACCGGCACCAGCAGGGTGTAGAACGGCAGTGACTCTTCGGCCATGCCGTAGATGGTGCCGCCTGCGGCGAACAGCGCCATCAGGATCGGGATCATCCACTCTTCACGCCCGCGTAATCGCGTGGTGACGCGCTCGATCCCGGCGTCGATCGCCCCGGTTTTGGTGACGATCCCGAGAAATCCCCCGATGATCAGGATAAACAGCGCTACGTCGATCGCCCCGGCCTGGCCGGACTCCGGATCGTACAGCCCGGCAATGGGAGCCATCAGTACGGAAACCAGCCCCTGCGGGTGGGCCGCCACGTGCGCGTAGGTCCCGGCAACCGGCACGTCCTTGCCGAGCGCCTCGTTCATTGCCATATGGTACTGTCCGGCCGGAATAATCCACGTCAGCACGGCCACGACGGCAATCAGAAAAAAGAGAATGGTGTAAGCGGAGGGAAACTTAAACTTGCCCATGATGTTCTCCTGAACCCCGGCGCACCCCGTGGCGCGCCGGGCGGTGATTAGTCGCCGAGTGTCGCCACCATGACGGCTTTTATGGTGTGCATACGGTTTTCTGCTTCGTCGAAGACAATAGAGTTTGGTGATTCAAAGACCTCTTCCGTCACCTCCAGCCCTTTCAGTCCGTAAGCCATCTCAATTTCGCGGCCCACTTTGGTGTGTTCGTTGTGGAACGCCGGCAGGCAGTGCATAAACTTGACGTTCGGGTTGCCGGTGGCCTTCATCACCTGCGCATTGATTTGATACGGCTTCATCAGGCTGACGCGCTCGGCCCAGGCTTCCTTCGGCTCGCCCATGGAGACCCACACGTCGGTGTAGAGGAAATCGGCTCCCTGCACACCTTCTTCTACGTCGTCGGTAAGGGTGATGCGTGCGCCCGTTTCTTTTGCGATGGCGCGGCACTGCTCAACCAGCCCCGCTTCCGGCCAGAAGGACTTTGGTGCCACCAGGCGGATATCCATTCCCATCTTGGCCGCACCGACCATCAGCGAGTTGCCCATGTTGTTGCGCGCGTCGCCCAGATAGGCAAAGCTCAGCTCCGGCAGGGTTTTGCCCGGCGAGTGCTCCAGCATGGTCATCAGATCGGCGAGGATTTGAGTGGGGTGGAACTCGTCAGTCAGGCCGTTCCATACCGGCACGCCCGCGTACTCGCCCAGCTCTTCGACGATGGCCTGGCCGTAGCCGCGATACTCGATGCCGTCATACATGCGGCCCAGCACGCGGGCGGTGTCTTTCATCGACTCTTTATGGCCAATCTGCGAGCCGCTTGGGCCGAGGTAGGTGACCTGCGCGCCCTGGTCAAATGCGCCCACTTCAAAGGCGCAGCGGGTACGGGTGGAGGTTTTTTCAAAAATCAGGGCGATGTTTTTCCCGACCAGGGTTTGCTTCTCACGTCCGGCTTTTTTGGCGGCCTTCAGTTCGATGGCGAGGTCGATCAAGTACTGGATCTCCGCCGGGGTATAGTCCAGCAGTTTGAGGAAGTTGCGGTTTTTCAGGTTGATGGTCATGTGTAAATCCTTTTTAAATCGTTAGCTGTCTGGTGCCCTCACCCCGGCCCTCTCCCACGGGGAGAGGGAGAGTCGGGTGAGGGGGAAGTTATTCAGTTACGAATCAACGTGCCTTTCTCGCCCGCGAGGATCTCCGCGCCGTCGGCCAGCGCGCCGATCCCGGCAATCCCGTTGCAGGCCTCAACAAACTCGCGGCAGGCGGCCACTTTCGGCCCCATTGAACCGGCGTCGAACGCCATGCCCTTGAGCAGTTCCGGCGTCACCTGTGCCAGCGGACGCTGGGTTGGTTTGCCCCAGTCGAGGTACACCGCGTCGGCATCGGTGAGGATCAGCAGGGCATCCGCCTCAATCTGGCGCGCCAGCAGGGCGGCGGAGAGGTCTTTGTCGATCACCGCCTCAATGCCGTGATAGCCATTGGCGTTTTCCACCACCGGTACGCCGCCACCGCCGTTGCAGATCACCAGGTGGTCGCGCTGGATCAGCGCCGCGATGGCGTCGCTCTCAACGATGTGTTTCGGCTGCGGAGAGGGCACCACGCGGCGGAAGTAGTTACCGTCGGCCTTGAACACCCAGTCTTTCTCCGCCTGCAGCGTTATTGCCTGGGCTTCGCTGTAGACCGGGCCGATGTACTTGGTCGGGTTGCTGAAGGCCGGGTCGGCGGCGTCCACCTCCACCTGGGTGAGCAGCACGCTCACCTCGCGCTGGGGCAGGCTGTTTTTTAGCGCCTGCTGGAGCATGTAGCCGATCATCCCCTGGCTTTCGGCGCCGAGAACGTCCAGCGGGTAGGGGGCGACTTTGTCGTAGGCGCTGTTCTGCAACGCCAGCAGCCCGACCTGCGGCCCGTTGCCGTGCACCAGCACCACGCGCCACTGCTCCGTCAGCCCGGCGATGGTACGGGCCGCGAGATCGATGTTTTTACGCTGGATCTCGGCTTCTAGCGGTTCGCCGCGTTTGAGCAATGCGTTGCCGCCCAGGGCCACAACCAGAGTGGGTTTTCGTTCCATAGTGGCTCCTTAAATTCCGTCGCGTTCCAGTGGGCAGCTCATGCAGCGCGCGCCGCCGCGACCGCGTCCCAGCTCGTCGCCCGGGATAGGCAGCACGGTGATCCCCGCTTTGTCGTATTTCTCGTTGGTCCAGACGTTGCGCTCGTAGCCGATCACCACGCCCGGGCGGATGGTGAGCACGTTGTTGGCGTCGTTCCACTGCTCGCGCTCGGCTTCAAAGGCGTCGCCGCCAGTGGTGATCAGGCGTACCTGATTAATGCCGAGCGCTTTCTCGATGGCGTGCAGCAGGTCGGTTTCCTGGGTGCGCAGCAGGCCGCCGCGTCCGTCCGGGGTGAGCGTCCAGCACTGGGCGTCTTTACGCACCACTTCCGGGTAGACGGAGAAGGTGTCCACGTCGATGTGGGTCATGACGGTGTCGAGGTGCATGCAGGAGCGGTGTTTTGGCAGCTCAACGGCAATCACGCGCTCGGCCTGGCGATGTTTAAACAGGCTATTAGCGAGGAACTCCACGCCCTGCGGGGTGGTGCGTTCAGACATGCCAATTAATACCGCACCGCGGCCAATCACTAATACGTCGCCGCCCTCCAGGGTGGCGTGGTCATAATTAATATTCTCGTCGCCGAAATACTTAATAAATTCGCCATCGGCGAATGCCGGATGCCAGCGATATATGGCTCGCAGGTTATTGGTTTCACGCTGGCGGGCCGGTTTGGCCATCGGGTTAATGGAGACGCCGTTATAAATCCAGCACGAGGTATCGCGGGTAAATAAATGGTTTGGCAGCGGCTTCATAATAAAATCATTCGCCGTGTGGGTATCCACCACCATATTTTTAATCGCCGCCGGAATTTCACCGTAGGTTAATCCGCCGCTCAGTCTGCGCGCCAGTTCCCGGTGCGGCATATCCGCCAGCCAGCCGCGGACATCGCTGGCAAAGGTGGGGCCGAGACGGTAGTCGGAGATTTGCGTCTCCAGCAGCCAGGCTTTCGCCTCTGCAATATCAAGCGTTTGAGTGAGAAGGTCGGTCAACAGCAGGACTTCCACACCCTGCTCGCGCAGCGTGTTTGCGAAAATGTCATGCTCCTCACCCGCCCGCTCAACCGAGAGCACATCATCAAATAACAGCTCCTGACAGTTTGATGGCGTTAAGCGTTTAAGACTTAAATTAGGGCGGTGCAGCATCACGCTACGCAATTGACCAATTTCAGAACCGACATAATGCTTTTCCATAATTATTCCTTTAACTGTTTTTCAGAATAAAAAGGGCATGCGCCATATTCGTGTAATGATATGGCGGCTAAGCTCAATTGATTTCGTGGTCAATAGTAGGCGCTTAAATAAACCGTATTGTGATGTTGCTCACGTGAAATTAGGTATTGAGTAGTTTGTTTTCATTTGCATGATTCGCATCAGATAATGATTAATTTGATATTATTAGCCGGTGAATAGCTAAGCAGGATCCGTTGGCATTATTTGAGGTTGTTATTATTTTGTAGAATTTAATGTTTTGACATATTTGGTTATACTATTGATTTTAAATGATTTTATTTCCTGTGCGGAATGGCTATGCAGAATAGCCAATTAACTATTTTTGACTTAAGAAAAATCAATAAATAATTATGGAATTTAATAGCAAATAATCAAAATGATAAAGTGTGAAGCTGGTGCGAGTTTTATGATGAAGGCAGTATAATCAGTGAGTTAGAGTCACGGCACCGTCACGACGCGCTGAGGTTATGCATAACAACTGCATAAATGCCTGTGAGGGATTAACAGCAGATTAACACCTTTCCCGATAAACATGCGTTCGCGCAACTCTCCGCGAAAAAGGGCTGGTATGGCAGTTTGAATTCTCGTATAAAAGATAAAAATGAAACGGTGTTTTATTATGAGGGTTTAATTATGATTATCGGCAACATCCACCATCTGCAAGCCTGGCTACCGGAACCCCTGCGTCAGGCCATCGAGCACGTTAAGGCCCATGTCACCGACGCCACCCCGTCGGGCAAACACGACATCAACGGCAACAACCTGTTTTATCTGGTCTCCGAAGACATGACCCAGCCGTTTGCCGAGCGCCGCGCGGAGTACCATGCGCGCTATCTGGACATTCAGATTGTGCTCAAAGGGCAGGAAGGGATGACGTTCAGTACGTTGCCACACGGCACGCCGGACACCGACTGGCTGGCGGATAAAGACATCGCGTTCCTGCCGGAAGGCGAGCAGGAGAAAACCGTGGTGCTGAGCGATGGGGATTTCGTGGTGTTCTGGCCGGGTGAAATGCATAAGCCGCTGTGCGCGGTGGGAGCGCCTGCTAAGGTCAGAAAAGTGGTTGTTAAGATGTTGGTGGGGTAATTTGCCCTCACCCTAACCCTCTCCCACAGGGAGAGGGAACTTTTACACCCTCTCCCCCGTGGGTGAGGGCACCAGACCGCACCCACGCATAATGTGATCCAGCTTAAATTTCCCGCACTCCCTCCTCATCTCTCATTTACCTGCGCTTTTTCTGCGTCATAGTATGATCGTTAAATTAATGAACGCTGTTCTATAATGTAGAACAAAATGATTCAGCAAGGAGATCTCATGCCGCAGTCCGCGTTGTTCACGGGAATCATTCCCCCTGTCTCCACCATTTTTACCGCCGATGGCCAGCTTGATAAGCAGGGCACCGCCGCGCTGATCGACGATCTGATCGCGGCAGGCGTTGACGGCCTGTTCTTCCTGGGCAGCGGCGGTGAGTTCTCCCAGCTCAGCGCCGAAGAGCGTAAAACCATTGCCCGCTTTGCTATCGATCACGTCGATCGTCGTGTGCCGGTGCTGATCGGCACCGGCGGCACCAACGCCCGGGAAACCATTGAACTGAGCCAGCATGCCCAGCAGGCGGGGGCGGACGGTATCGTGGTGATCAACCCCTACTACTGGAAGGTGTCTGAAGCGAACCTGATCCGCTATTTCGAGCAGGTGGCCGACAGCGTCACGCTGCCGGTGATCCTCTATAACTTCCCGGCGCTGACCGGGCAGGATCTGACGCCGGCGCTGGTGAAAACCCTGGCCGACTCGCGCAGCAACATCGTCGGCATTAAAGACACCATCGACTCCGTGGCCCATCTGCGCAGCATGATCCACACCGTCAAAACCGCCCATCCGCACTTCACCGTGCTGTGCGGCTACGACGATCATCTGTTTAATACCCTGCTGCTCGGCGGCGATGGGGCGATCTCGGCCAGCGGCAACTTTGCTCCGCAGGTGTCGGTGAATCTTCTGAAAGCCTGGCGGGATAAAGACGTGGCGAAAGCGGCTGAGTATCATCAGACCTTACTGCAAATACCGCAGATGTATCAGCTGGATACGCCGTTTGTGAACGTCATTAAAGAGGCGATTGTGCTCTGCGGCCGCCCGATTTCTACCCACGTGCTGCCGCCCGCCTCTGCGCTGGACGAGCCGCGTAAGGCGCAGCTGAAAACCCTGCTGCAACAGCTCAAGCTCTGCTGAGCCGGACGATAACCATGACCATCGAGAAAATTTTCACCCCGCAGGATGATGCGTTTTATGCCGTCATCACCCATGCGGCGGGGCCGCAGGGCGCGCTGCCGCTGACTCCGCAGATGTTGATGGAATCCCCCAGCGGCAACCTGTTCGGCATGACCCAGAACGCCGGGATGGGCTGGGACGCCAACAAGCTGACCGGCAAAGAGGTGCTGATTATTGGCACTCAGGGCGGCATCCGCGCCGGTGACGGACGGCCGGTTGCGCTGGGCTACCACACCGGGCACTGGGAGATCGGCATGCAGATGCAGGCCGCGGCGAAGGAGATCACCCGCAACGGCGGGATCCCGTTTGCGGCCTTCGTCAGCGATCCGTGCGACGGGCGCTCGCAGGGCACACACGGGATGTTCGACTCCCTGCCGTACCGCAACGATGCGGCGATTGTGTTTCGTCGTCTGATTCGCTCCCTGCCGACGCGCCGGGCGGTCATTGGCGTGGCGACCTGCGATAAAGGGCTGCCTGCCACCATGATTGCGCTGGCCGCGATGCACGACCTGCCGACCATTCTGGTGCCGGGCGGAGCGACGCTGCCGCCGACCGTGGGGGAAGACGCGGGCAAGGTGCAGACCATCGGCGCGCGCTTCGCCAACCATGAACTCTCCCTGCAGGAGGCCGCCGAACTGGGCTGTCGCGCCTGTGCGTCGCCGGGCGGCGGGTGCCAGTTCCTCGGCACGGCGGGCACCTCGCAGGTGGTGGCCGAAGCGCTGGGTCTGGCGCTGCCGCACTCCGCGCTGGCGCCGTCCGGACAGGCGGTGTGGCTGGAAATTGCCCGCCAGTCGGCGCGGGCGGTGAGCGAGCTGGATAACCGCGGCATCACCACGCGCGATATCCTCACCGATAAAGCCATCGAAAACGCCATGGTGATCCACGCGGCGTTCGGCGGCTCCACCAATTTACTGCTGCACATCCCGGCCATCGCCCACGCGGCGGGCTGCACGATCCCGGACGTAGAACACTGGACACGCGTCAACCGCAGGGTGCCGCGCCTGGTCAGCGTGCTGCCCAACGGCCCGGACTATCACCCGACCGTGCGCGCCTTCCTCGCGGGTGGCGTGCCGGAGGTGATGCTCCACCTGCGCGATCTCGGCCTGCTGCATCTGGATGCCATGACCGTCACCGGCCAGACGGTGGGCGAGAACCTCGACTGGTGGCAGGCGTCCGAGCGCCGTAAACGCTTCCGCCAGTGCCTGCGCGAGCAGGACGGCGTGGATCCGGATGATGTGATCCTCCCGCCGGAGAAGGCAAAAGCGAGAGGGCTGACCTCGACGGTCTGCTTCCCGACGGGCAACATCGCGCCGGAAGGCTCGGTGATCAAGGCCACGGCCATTGACCCGTCGGTGGTGGGTGACGATGGCGTTTACCGTCATACGGGCCGGGCAAGGGTGTTTGTCTCGGAAGCACAGGCGATTAAAGCCATCAAGCAGGAAGAGATTAAACAGGGCGATATCATGGTGGTGATCGGCGGTGGGCCGTCCGGTACCGGCATGGAAGAGACCTACCAGCTCACCTCTGCGCTGAAGCATATCTCGTGGGGCAAGACGGTGTCGTTAATCACCGATGCGCGCTTCTCGGGCGTGTCGACGGGCGCCTGCTTCGGCCACGTGTCGCCGGAAGCGCTGGCGGGCGGGCCGATTGGCAAGCTGCGCGACAACGACATCATTGAGATTGCCGTGGATCGCCTGACCCTGACGGGCAGCGTCAACTTTATCGGTACCGCAGAAAACCCGCTGACGCCGGAAGAGGGCGCGCGCGAGCTGGCAGTAAGACAGACGCACCCGGACCTGCACCCTCATGATTTTTTGCCGGACGATACCCGCCTGTGGGCGGCATTACAGTCGGTGAGCGGCGGCACCTGGAAAGGCTGTATTTATGACACCGATAAAATTATCGAGGTAATTAACGCCGGTAAAAAAGCACTCGGACTTTAATTATTTTCTGAGCGATACCGTCTACGGGAAATATCCCGTGGACGGTTTTAGCGTATCTTAAATTTATCAATTTAAACAATGCGTTGTGATATATCGGTGGCGTCACAAAAGCAAAATATCGTAATTCGGAAATAAGATATGACCATTGCTGGTTAATTGAACAGCTCATTACACTCCATTAACACGATGTTGTGAAATCAGCATACGAAAATAAAGGTGCGATGATGATGCAATTAACCATGAAAGATAAAATTGGCTACGGGCTGGGTGACACCGCCTGCGGCTTTGTCTGGCAGGCCACCATGTTCCTGCTGGCCTACTTTTATACCGACGTGTTTGGCCTGTCGGCGGGCATTATGGGCACGCTGTTTTTGGTCTCCCGCGTGCTCGACGCCGTGACCGACCCGCTGATGGGGCTGCTGGTGGACCGCACCCGCACGCGCTACGGCCAGTTCCGCCCTTTCCTGCTGTGGGGGGCGATCCCGTTTGGCATCGTCTGCATGCTGACCTTCTACACGCCGGATTTCTCCGCGCAGGGCAAAATCATCTACGCCTGCGTAACCTACATTCTGCTGACCCTGGTCTACACCTTCGTTAACGTGCCGTACTGCGCCATGCCGGGCGTGATTACCGCCGACCCGAAAGAGCGTCACGCCCTGCAGTCGTGGCGTTTCTTCCTGGCGGCGGCGGGCTCGCTTGCCATTAGCGGCATCGCGCTGCCGCTGGTGAGCATCATCGGCAAAGGGGACGAGCAGGTGGGCTATTTCGGCGCCATGTGTGTGCTGGGGTTGACCGGCGTGGTGCTGCTCTACGTCTGCTTCTTTACCACCAAAGAGCGCTACACCTTTGAGGTGCAGACGGGCTCGTCGGTGGCGAAAGACCTTAAGCTGCTGCTGGGCAACGGACAATGGCGGATCATGTGCGCGTTCAAGATGATGGCGACCTGCTCTAACGTGGTACGCGGCGGGGCGACGCTCTACTTCGTCAAATACGTGATGGATCACCCGGAGATGGCGACCCAGTTTTTACTCTACGGCAGCCTCGCCACCATGTTTGGCTCGCTCTGCTCCTCCCGTCTGCTGGGCCGCTTCGACCGGGTAAAAGCGTTCAAGTGGATCATCGTCGCCTACTCGCTGATCAGCCTGCTGATTTTCGTCACCCCGGCGGAGCATATCGCCCTGATTTTCGCCCTCAACATCCTGTTCCTGTTCGTCTTTAACACCACCACGCCGCTGCAGTGGCTGATGGCCTCTGACGTGGTGGATTACGAGGAGAGCCGCAGCGGGCGACGCCTCGACGGGCTGGTGTTCTCCACCTATCTGTTCAGCCTGAAGATTGGCCTGGCGATTGGCGGGGCGGTGGTGGGCTGGATCCTGGCGTATGTCAACTACTCCGCCAGCAGCAGCGTGCAGCCGGTTGAGGTGCTGACCACCATCAAAATTCTGTTCTGCGTGGTGCCGGTGGTGCTCTACGTGGGCATGTTCATCATGCTGTCGTTCTATAAGCTCACCGATGCCCGCGTGGAGGCCATCAGCCAGCAGCTGATCAAGCACCGCGCGGCGCAGGGCGAGGCCGTTCCCGACGCAGCGACAGCCGCATCCCATTAACCGGAGGCAATATGGAAATCACCAACCCAATACTCACCGGCTTCAACCCGGATCCGTCTTTATGTCGTCAGGGCGAGGACTACTACATCGCCACTTCGACCTTCGAGTGGTTCCCGGGCGTGCGCATCTATCACTCCCGTGACCTGAAAAACTGGTCGCTGGTCAGCACCCCGCTGGACCGCGTGTCGATGCTGGACATGAAGGGCAACCCGGACTCCGGCGGCATCTGGGCGCCGTGCCTGAGCTATGCCGACGGCAAATTCTGGCTGCTCTACACCGACGTAAAGATTGTCGATTCGCCGTGGAAAAATGGCCGCAACTTCCTGGTCACCGCGCCGTCCATCGAGGGGCCGTGGAGCGAGCCGATCCCGATGGGCAACGGCGGGTTTGACCCGTCCCTGTTCCACGACGACGATGGCCGCAAGTACTATATCTACCGTCCGTGGGGGCCGCGCCACCACAGCAACCCGCACAACACCATCGTGATGCAGGAGTTTGACCCGCAGACCGGCACCCTCTCGCCCGAGCGCAAAACGCTGTTTACCGGCACGCCGCTCTGCTACACCGAAGGCGCGCACCTGTATCGCCACGCGGGATGGTACTACCTGATGGTCGCCGAAGGCGGCACTAGCTACGAGCACGCGGTTGTGGTGCTGCGTTCAAAAACCATCGACGGGCCGTACGAGCTGCACCCGGAGGTGACGATGATGACCAGCTGGCACCTGCCGGAGAACCCGCTGCAGAAGAGCGGCCACGGCTCGCTGCTGCAGACCCACACCGGGGAGTGGTACATGGCCTATCTCACCAGCCGCCCGCTGCGCCTGCCCGGCGTGCCGCTGCTGGCCACCGGCGGACGCGGCTACTGTCCGCTGGGGCGCGAGACCGGTATCGCCCGCATTGAATGGCGCGACGGCTGGCCGTACGTGGAAGGCGGCAAGCACGCGCAGCTGACCGTGAAAGGCCCGCAGATGGCGGAACAGCCTGCATCCGTTACGGGCAGCTGGCGGGAGGATTTCGACGGCAGCACGCTTGACCCGGAACTGCAGACCCTGCGCATCCCGTTCGACGACACCCTCGGCTCACTCACCGCGCGCCCCGGCTATTTACGGCTCTACGGCAACGACTCGCTCAACTCGACCTTTACCCAGTCGACCGTGGCACGCCGCTGGCAGCACTTCGCCTTCCGGGCGGAGACGCGGATGCAGTTCTCGCCGGTTCACTTCCAGCAAAGCGCCGGACTGACCTGCTACTACAACAGCAAAAACTGGAGCTACTGCTTTGTGGACTACGAGGAGGGGCAGGGGAGAACCATCAAGGTTATTCAACTCGACCACAATGTGCCGTCATGGCCGCTGCATGAGCAGCCGATTCCGGTGCCGGAGAGTGCGGAGAGCGTCTGGCTGCGGGTGGATGTGGATACGCTGGTCTACCGCTACAGCTACTCGTTTGACGGCGAGACGTGGCACACCGTGCCGGTAACGTATGAGGCGTGGAAGCTGTCGGACGACTACATCGGCGGGCGCGGCTTCTTTACCGGCGCGTTTGTGGGGCTGCACTGCGAGGACATCAGCGGCGACGGCTGCCACGCGGACTTCGACTACTTCACCTACGAGCCGGTTTAACGGCTCAGGCCGGGTAGCCCAGCGCGCGTGAAAGCTGGAGCCCGGCCTGCTGAAGCTGCTCGCGGAAATCAGCCAGCCCGGCATCGTCCACGCGCGAGGTCAACGTCGACAGGCTCAGGGCGGCAATCACGCGGGATTCATGGTTCCACACCGGCACCGCTACGCAGCGCACGCCCTGCTCGTTCTCTTCGCTATCCAGGGCATAGCCCTGCTCGCGGGTCTGCGCCAGAGCGGCCATCAATGCTTCGCGAGAGGCGAGGGTGGAAGGGGTATAGGTGGTGTACTGATAACCCTCAAGCAGGGCGTTCAGCTCGGTCTCGCCCAGCCAGGCAATCAACACCTTGCCGATGGCGGTGGCGTGAACCGGCAGGCGGCGGCCAATGCGCGAATAGGCGATTGCGGCCAGCTTGCCTTCAATCTTCTCGATATAAACCCCTTCACGCCCGTCCAGGATCCCCAGATGGGTGGTCTGCCCGGTCCGTTGGGACAGCTCCGTCAGCCAGCCTTTCGCCTTCTGCCGAATATCGATGGAGCCCACGACGAAATGACCGCGCTCGACCAGCTTCATGCCGAGGCGATATTTACCGTTCTCCGGGTTCTGATCGATATAGCCATGAAGCTGCAGGGTTTTCAGCAGCGAGTGGAGGGTACTCTTGCTCAGCCCCATCAGTTTGCTGATGTCGGTGATCTTAAGCTCGGTGGCCTGCTCGTTGAACAGGTCGAGGATCTGCAACGCACGTTCAACAGACTGAATAATCGGCATAATGCTGGTATGTCCACGCTGGAATTAAGGCGAAAACGTACCTTTTTCGGGGTGAAAAATCAATGAAGGGGAGGTAAAAGCAAAAACGACAACCCTGTTGTCGTTTTTTAGTGTTTTCCCCCTCTCCCTGTGGGAGAGGGCCGGGGTGAGGGCACCAGACCACAGAGGAATCAACCCCCAAGCGTCGCCACCATCACCGCCTTAATCGTATGCATCCGGTTTTCCGCCTGGTCAAACACGATGCTGGCCGCCGACTCAAACACCTCGTCCGTCACTTCCATCCCGCCGTGCAGATCGAACTCCTTCGCCATCTGCTTGCCGAGCGTGGTCTGGTCATCATGGAACGCCGGCAGACAGTGCAGGAACTTCACGTTCGGGTTGCCGGTCAGCGCCATCATCTGCGCGTTCACCTGATACCCGCGCAGCAGCGCAATCCGCTCCGCCCACTTCTCTTTGGCTTCGCCCATCGACACCCACACATCGGTATAGATAAAGTCCGCACCCTTCACGCCCGCCGCCACGTCTTCCGTCAGGGTGATTTTGCCGCCGTGCTTCTCTGCCAGCGCGCTGCACTCCGCCACCAGGCTCTCTTCCGGCCAGCAGGCCTTCGGGGCTACCAGACGCAGATCCAGTCCGGTCAGCGCTGCCGCTTCCAGCATTGAGTTGCCCATGTTGTTGCGCGCGTCGCCCGCGTAGACCAGCGTCATCTCGTTAAACGCCTTACCCGGCAGATGCTCCTGCATGGTCAGCAGGTCTGCCAGCAGCTGCGTTGGGTGGAACTCGTTGGTCAGCCCGTTCCACACCGGCACGCCCGCGTACTGTGCCAGCGTCTCGACCACTTCCTGGCCGTGACCGCGATACTGAATGCCGTCGTACATCCGCCCGAGCACGCGCGCGGTGTCCTTAATTGACTCTTTATGCCCAATCTGGCTGCCGCTCGGCCCTAAATACGTGACGCGCGCGCCTTGGTCAAATGCGGCAACTTCGAAAGAGCATCGTGTACGGGTTGAGTCTTTTTCGAAGATGAGCGCGATGTTTTTGCCAGTAAGCTTTTGTACTTCCTTGCCATTTTTTTTATCGGCTTTGAGCTGTGCGGCAAGAGTCAGCAGAGAAGTGAACTGTGCAGGGGTAAAGTCGAGCAATTTCAGAAAGTGTTTCTTGTACAGATCAGACATTTTATCCTCACATGGCGAACGCCACTTATTGAATTAAAATTCACTTTATATGTGTAATTATTCATTTGCAACCCCGTTTAACAAATCTTTCTCACAAAGGTGGAGGCAAACACGTCCGTGTGTGAAAATAGAAGTATCTGCCGCACTTTAAAGAGGAATGACCCATGGCAAACCCGGAACACCTGGAAGAACAACGCGAAGAGACGCGTCTGATTATTGAAGAGCTGCTGGAAGACGGTAGCGATCCGGACGCGCTGTACACCATCGAGCACCATTTCTCTGCGGATGATTTCGACGCGCTGGAAAAAATGGCGGTGGAAGCTTTTAAACTGGGTTACGAAGTGACCGAGCCGGAAGAGCTGGAAGTGGAAGAGGGCGATACCGTCATCTGCTGCGACATCCTGAGCGAAGGCGCGCTGAAGGCGGAGCTGATCGACGCGCAGGTAGAACAGCTGATGAACCTGGCCGAGAAGTTTGGCGTGGAGTACGACGGCTGGGGAACCTACTTCGAAGATCCGAACGGTGAAGACGGCGAAGACGAAGATTACGTCGATGAAGACGACGACGGCGTGCGTCACTAAGCGTTTCAGGCGGTGGCACGCGCCACCGCTTTTTCAAGGCAGAACCATGGATTACCCGCAGATACTCGCCCCTGTACTTAACTTCCTCCAGTGCCCGACCCCGCAAGCATGGATTGATAAAGCCCGCGACCCGGCGAACCTGCCGCTGCTGCTCACCGACCACATGGTGTGCGAGCTCAAGGCCGCCCAGACCGCGCTATTACTCGTGCGTAAATACGTCGCCGACGAAAGCGGTGCTGACGCGCTGCTCGACTGGCTCAAACCCTACGAAATGTTCACCTTCCGCGACGGCCCGGAGCCGGACTTCATCGCCCTGCACAGGCAGATTGGCAAAAGCGTGATGCCCAAAACCGACGACCCGTGGGGCCAGGCGCTCATCGACAGCATGGTACTGTTGATTAAAGAGGAGCTGCACCACTTCTGGCAGGTGCGCGAGGCGATGCTGGCCCGCGACATTCCGTACGTCAAAATCACCGCCAGCCGCTACGCCAAAGGGATGCTGAAGGACGTGCGCACCCACGAGCCGCTGACGCTGATCGACAAGCTCATCTGCGGCGCCTACATCGAAGCCCGCTCCTGCGAACGCTTCGCCGCGCTGGCCCCGTTCCTCGACGACGACCTGCAGAAGTTCTATCTCTCGCTGCTGCGCTCGGAAGCGCGCCATTATCAGGACTACCTGACGCTGGCCCGGCAGGTGAGCGACGACGATATCTCACCGCGCATAAAGCTTTTTGGCGAAATTGAAGCCACACTTATCTCGACACCGGACAACGAGTTTCGCTTCCACAGCGGCGTGCCGGTGTAAACCGGCATAACTCAAGGATAAGGATGCGAGATGAATAAAACGTGGACCCGTATTGTGATTGTCGTCATTGCGGCTGCCGCCGTGGCGTTCTGGGTGTTTTTCGACAGGCAGCGCGCCCCGGAACGGCAGATGGATAACGCCCTCAACGCGATGCCCGCCTGGCAGGTGATTAAGGAGCAGGAGCCCGCGCTGCATCAGCGCATCCTCGACCAGATGGCCGCCCTGCAAAAAGCGGGTGAGCCGGAGCAGCAGATTATCGACACCATCCAGCCGCAGATCCTGCATTTGCAGATGACGCGCCTGCAAAACGCCCCGGACGCCAACGTGGTGAACTACATGACCATCAATATGGAGCAGACCGCCGCCATCCAGAAGGTGAGCGACGACGCCTGCTTCCGCTTCCTCTACCCGATGGTGAAGGGCGGCATCAACCCGATGCGCATGCTGGGTAAAGACCTGATGGCGCGTCGCATGCAGGCCGACGCCGACATGATGCGCGCAGCCTACGGCAAAAACCGCCACACCGTGACCCCCTCCGAACGTGAGGCGGCCGTCGAGGATGTGAGACCGATTATGAAGCAACTTGCCGACAAATACGGCGAGGACATCCAGCTGCTGCAGACGCCGGAGAAGGCGGTGGGCAAAGAGAAGCTCTCCTGCGATATGGTGCAGGAGATGTGGGCGAAGGTGCTGGCGCTGCCGGAGCAGAAGGCGGCGAGGGTGATTCGGCTGGCGGTGTCTGAGCTGGACTGACGAAGGGCGCTGGTTTTTTGGGCACTTAGCGCAGGTTTAGCGCGTCGTCGCTTGCATGGCGGCGCGCGACAGGTATAATCCACAACGTTTCCGCATCCCCTTCAGTGCCGAAGTGGCGAAATCGGTAGACGCAGTTGATTCAAAATCAACCGTAGAAATACGTGCCGGTTCGAGTCCGGCCTTCGGCACCATACAAAGCTTTTTTCAAGTCTATCAACGTCTATTTTAGTCCATAAAAACAGTAAGTTAAGCAGGTTTCTGGCTTTTCTTAGTCTGTCCACGTCTACTCAATTCCTTGAACATATACCAACTGATGATGGTATAACTGATGGTATTCCCGGTTCGATTGATTTTGGTACCAACACTGGAGGTATCAACTGATGGCTCTCACCGATATCAAAGTTAGGACTACCAAGCCCTCCGACAAACCCTTCAAACTCACCGATGGGCAGGGTATGCACCTGCTAATCAATCCCAATGGTTCAAAATACTGGCGACTCCAATACCGTTTCGATGGCAAACAGAAAGTTTTAGCATTGGGTGTTTATCCAATGGTCTCTCTTGGTGAAGCTCGCAGGAAGCGAGATAAAGCCAAAAAGTTGGTATCTGATGGTATCGATCCTTCCGAGAAGAAAAAAGCAGACAAAATCGAGCAGAGCGAAGCCCTGACATTCGAAGCTGTTGCAAGGGATTGGCATACTGCCTGTAAAAGGAAATGGTCAGAATCTCATAGTGAAAGGGTTTTAAAGAGCCTTGAAGATAACCTTTTCTCTTCCATAGGAAAGAGAAAAATAGCCGAGCTTAAAACCAAGGATCTTCTCGTTCCAGTCAAAATTGTTGAGACTTCTGGACGACTAGAAGTAGCTGCTCGTTTGCAACAACGAACCACAGCAATAATGCGATATGCTGTCCAGAACGGGCTGATAGATTACAACCCTGCTCAGGAGATGGCAGGAGCTATTGCGGTAGCTAAAAGAACCCACAGGCCAGCTTTGCCATTCGAACGATTTTCAGAACTCTTAGAGCGAATTGATAACTTCAAAGGTAGGAAACTCACGAAGTTAGCCGTAAAGCTGACATTGCTCATTTTCATTCGTTCCAGTGAACTCAGATTCGCAAGATGGTCGGAAATCGATTTCGAGAATGCTATGTGGACTATTCCCGCTGAACGAGAACCATTACCCGGAGTGAAACATTCGCACCGTGGTTCGAAAATGCGAACTCCACACCTTGTTCCTTTAAGCTGTCAGGCATTGGCTGTGCTGACGGAAATTAAAGAGATCAGCGGTGATCATGAACTTGTGTTCATTGGCGACCATGATTTCAGAAAGCCTATGAGTGAAAATACGGTAAACAAGGCTTTGAGGTCTATGGGCTATGACACAACCGTGGAGGTCTGTGGACATGGATTCAGGGCTATGGCTTGTAGTGCTTTAATTGAATCTGGTTTGTGGTCGAAAGATGCTGTTGAACGGCAAATGAGCCATCAGGAGCGGAACTCAGTTCGTGCTGCCTACATACATAAAGCAGAGCACCTTGATGAGAGAAAGCTTATGTTGCAGTGGTGGGCCGATTACCTTGACCTCCTTAGAATACGACAAGTTTCACCATTTGATTTTAAAAATATTTAACTATGAATAATTAGTTAATTAATCGTTCTCCCTTATCAACCTTGTTAAGGGAGAATTAATTCAAATAAGCAGTGCTAACTCATTCAAGCTTTGAATACTGTGGAGGGATTAATGAAAGTAGTAAGCCCTTATGAAGAATTAAAAAGCTGGTTTAGTCTTGAAAACTATGAGCAGTTAAAATTACTTACAATCAAAGAACTGCATACTGAGCTTGCCTTTAGAGAAGCGATTTTCGACAGTGTAAATTTTGGATGGGAAGATGATAATCAAAATTTAAGGTCTATCCTTGAAGGTAATCCTATTTTAAGCAGACAAGATAATAATCATGGTCATTTTGGCAAGGGCCAAAGACATGTTGCACAGGTCAGCTTTGGTGATATAAAAAAATTAGAGAATAAGTTAATAATGTTTAGCATGGATTTTTTTGAAGAAAATGGCGATTTCAAAAAAGAGTTGAAAAAGAAACCAATAACAAAAACTATGAGAGACTTTTTTCTTAACCAAAATAGCAGCAAGATGTATGTTTCATTTGATTTAGGAATGTCCAGCGATGAAGAAATTATAACAGCCTTACAAACGATGCTACCCATTCTTAGGAAGGAATATGAAATTGAGCCAGTAAAAACAGAAAAAATTGGACTGGCAAAAATAAGAAAACTCGTCGATTACAATATTATCCCAATGATGGATCTATTGATTTGGGCAAAATTTAAAAAAGTAAAAATCTCAAATATGGTCTTGTCTCGTGTCTTGTATCCCGACTTTACAAGTGAGATCAGAGGAGAAGATCACATTAAAGATACAGACAGGCCTGTTGCAGAGAAGACATTGAATGGAGAAACAACCCGTAGTCTCGAATACTTTATCAGCAAAAACAGCCATCTCCTCAACATACCGATTTCTGAACTCGGCTCTTTCTAGTTGTAAATCATCATGTTAATTGTCAAGGGGAGGGCGTAAATATTTTTCTTCCCCAGAATTTCCTTCCATTCTTCCCTCATCTAACTTTTCAGTTATCAGCATTCCCTTCATAGATACAAATCTGTGTGGCTAATATCTCCGTAACGGAAACGGAGGAGACAGCCAAATGAATACAATCAGTCAAAGCTTAATTCGTTTACCAGAAGTATTGAAACGAACTGGTTTCGGCAAAGCCTGGATCTATCGTCTGATCAGTGAAGGTCGGTTTCCGGCACCAGTGAAGATCGGTGTTCGTGCCGTTGCTTTTGTCGAGAGTGAAGTTGACGAGTGGATTCAATCAGTTATCGAAACAAGTCGAAATAATGTTGCTTAGTTAATTTGGGGAGATATGTTATGAATATCGAAGAATTTGTGAGTGAAGATAACCATATGTGCAATTTAGGCGATGATCTTTTTTACAAGATCTTCGAACCCGGAGCAATTTATGATTTACCCAATAACGAATTTAATAAAGAAATCATTTACTGGCTCAGTCAGTACCTTGTAGGAAACTTGAGAGAGCCCTTAGACTCGATCTCTGAGCTTAATATTTTCGAGCAGTTTTATGTTTACGAGACATGGTTCTCGCTAATTAAATGTCCCGTTGAAATGAGAAATCTTTCAAAGCGAATAATTCAATACCAGATTGGGCTGAAAACTCTTTTGTAAAAATGTAAAGTTTGGCACCATATTTTTGCTTAAAACCTTACAAAATAATTTACATTATTTTGGTTGCCGTTTATTAGCAAGGCAGTGAGATAGTTTTCGAAGTATTAGGTGTACATAATGCTATCTAGATCTACCAGATGATAATTTGACAGGAATAATCGTCTATCTCACTGTTTTAATTTAAATAAATGATTCTAACGATTCAAATAAATTTGTAAATCTACGAAATGCTTATTATTAATATATTGGAATTATACTTTTTGTAAGGTTTAGGAGGAAAATATGTGCAGTATTTGTGTAGATTCGTTTATGTTGGAAAATGGTGAGAGGTATTGTCATGTAGTAAATAAAAAAACTGGTGAGCCATTGTATTATCCAAATTTGTATATAACAACACAAGTCAGAAATCGGTCAGAGTCTATATCAACAATGAAAGTTATTGCTGGTAGCATTTCATTGTTATATCGATTCTTTACGAGGAAAGATATCAATATTGATGAAAGAATTCAGAAAAGGATATTTCTGGCTCCTCATGAAATTGATGATTTGATTGAGTTTACTTCATTCAATTTTAAAGGTGGTGTAGATAATGATTTTTGCGTTTCAAATGTCAAAAAACCAACTAAGTATTTTCGGATTACAACAATAGCTAACTATCTGGAATGGTTATGTAAAATACTTCTTTCTCATACAGGTCAGAAAGATACAATCAAAGAGATACTTGTTTTCATTGACAACATAAAAAGAAAAAAACCAAGAAACAATGACAAATATGTTATGGATATCGAAAAGAGCTTAGATAAAGCTCAACTGGATACTTTGTTTAGCATTCTTTCGCCAGGAAGTAACTTGAACCCGTTTACGGAAATAGTACAAAAAAGAAATAACCTAATATTCCTGTTATTACATTGCTTTGGCATGAGAGCCGGTGAACTTTTGAATCTGCGAATTGGTGACATAGATTTTGCAGAATCAACAATAGCAATAAGGAGGAGAGCAAATGATAAAACAGATCCACGAGTTTATCAGCCATTAGTGAAGACTTGTGAGAGGAAGTTAATTGCTGATGCGAACCTTATATATGAAATTTCAGATTATATCTTGAATGATCGTAGGAAAGTCCAAAATGCTAATAAGCATGACTTTCTATTTATTACCTATAAGGAAGGGAAGACTCAAGGGCAACCGCTGTCATTTTCTTCATACCATAAGATAGTGAGTGTTGTTCGTCAATCATCCTCGCTTCTAAGTGGATTAACAGGCCATAAATTACGACACACATGGAATTATGAGTTCTCGAAAACAATAGATAAGGCCAAGGACATATCCGACGAAAAAGAGAAACAAATCCGTTCTTATCTAATGGGATGGATACCAGGTTCAGACACATCAATAATCTATAATCGCAGGCATATTTTTGAGCTATCGAAAAAAACTGCACTTGAGCAGCAAGAGCAGCTATTCAAAGGAGGATTTGATGAATAATTTAATTAAACAAAGCTCTGATAAAATGTCAATTCATGAACAAAAAATCGTCACTTTGATTGAGAGCCATGGAATCAATATTAGAGACTTGATATGTGTTATGAACAAAAGTTTGGTTTGTGGATTTGTGAATACATTACAGTATTATTTTTGTAGTAAAAGCCATTTGTATGTAAAAACAATAGTTAAAAATATGAAGAAGTTTATTAACAATGTTTCTCCTAATTACATTGATGATAAAGTAATAATCCAATATCAAAATATGCAATCAGCAAATAAACCATCATATTTGCGAGGTTTACGGCCATTTTTTACTAAATGGTTTGAATTAGGATACCCCGGAATAGATGAAAGTGCTGTTGAAATAGCAAAGCATTTTGACCTAAAAATAAAAAAAACTGGTCAACCTATATTACAAGATGATCCAACTGTGGGTCCACTGACTAAAGAGGAACACACTTCCTTGATCAAGGCTATGAGTCACGCATATAGCATAGGTGAACTGTCACTGTCAGATTATGCGATATCGCTATTAATAAGTCTTACCGGCAGAAGACCTCAGCAGTTAGTTATGTTGAAATATAAAGACCTTCTTCAAAAGAACTTAGATAATGGTAAAGTAGAATATTTAATTTCAGTACCACGGGTTAAACAAAGGGGTAAACAACTACAATATCGAGAACTACCAATAATCTCAGAGGTTGCATCAATTGTTCAACTTCAAGCTAATCATTCCGTGAGGCTTGTTGAGCAAAACCTTGGCAAAACCCTTGATGATCATGCTAAAGGCAAGGTTCCAGTTTTCTTGAACGAGGAAAAACTGCTTGATTTAGCCGTAATAGATTTTAACTTCCTGGAATCTAATAAAATATATGCAAAACCAACAATTGCTAATCGAGCATTAAAGAATATTGTTAATACTGGGAACTTAATTTCAAATCGTACAGGTTCTCTACTCAATGTTACTCCTCGCAGGCTTCGTTATACAATAGCAACTATGCTGGCTAAGGATGGTCATAATGCCAATACTATAGCTGAATTGTTGGATCATTCTTCTACTTCAAGCACTGGAATTTATATTAAAAATCTTGCTGAGAGTGTTGAAAGGATTGATTCCGCTGTTTCAGAACAATTGTCATTTGTCGCTGAAATTTTTATGAATGGAATAAGGTCAAAAGAGATAACGAATTTCAAGTTTTGCTCTTCTAGAAAATGCCAAATTCAGAATTTAAATGTAAATTTTTCTTGTAATGAATGTGCTTTCTTTATGCCAGTTGATATTGACGAGGTAAATCCACGATGAACAATATTATTTTGTTTAAATCTAAAAAAGAAATTACGGCTGAAAACAATTATAATGACTTCATAAGTTTTTGCCGCTATCAACTATCAGGACTCACCCAAACTCATGATTGGGAACAATATGTCTGGAAAGGGTATATAACTTTTAGAAAGATAGGGGTTGGACATAAAGCATTTAACTCCAAAGATGCAATGCATGAAGATTTTCTCGATTTTGCAAAAGCATATATCAGATATCAACACTCATTGAAACCCTTGAAAAACTATGGGGCTACAATGATGGCTTTGAGATGTCTCGAACAGGCTCTTTTGCAGGTTCTGAACAGTGGTCTCATTTATAATGTTACAGCCGTTGTTTTTGATGAGGCAATGCAAATCGGAAGTAAATATTTTGAAGGTAATGTTCTCGCTCAATGTGGGATACAACTTGAAAAATTATCAAAATTTCTATCTGAACATAACCTGGTGAAATCAGGATACATATCCTGGAAAAACCATGTGAAGCAGAAGGTCAAAAACAACTATCTTCCTGAGATCGAGGACTATCACAGAAACGATAAGTTACCAGATGAATCAGCATTACTTGCTATTGCTGATATTTTTTCTAAAAATGATGAGCTACTGAGTCCAAGGGATAAATTCACCAGTTCAGTATTTGCACTTCTGCTTTGTTGTCCGAGCAGAATTTCTGAGATTTTAGCCTTACCTGCTGATTGTGAGATTACACAAAAAGATGAGAAGGGTGTCGAAAGATATGGTCTGAGATTCTATTCGGTTAAGGGGTATGGCCCTAATATCAAGTGGATTCCACAGGTTATGATACCAGTTGCGAAGAAAGCGATTAGAAGATTGCTTTCCTTATCACAAAATGCAAGGGCGTTTGCTCAATGGTGCGAAAAATATCCTGATAAATTTTACCAACATGAACTTTGCCCAAAAGTTGATGAAAAATCAAAGTTGACAGTTATACAGGTTTGTCATGCACTTGGCTACCCTTTACATGATCACAAATCTTGCGTTCTAAAAATCAAAAAGACAAGTCTGGATGGTAGGAAAAGTTTCTTAAACCCCAATGATTATAACTATTCATTGAATGATTTATGGGAAATGATTATCTCTGGTTTTAGTAAAGACTTTCCTTGGTATGATGAAGAAAAATCTATAAGATTTAGTAATGCATTATGTTTATTGAATCCTCGCCAATTTTCCTTATCCCAAATGAGCGATATCTATTCATTTTATAAACCTACTAAAGGATTCTTTTTTAAAGACATACAAGATAAAACAAGTAATGAGTCTGGATTTAAAAATATTTTCGCCCGATACGGATATTATTATATTGAAGGAAAACCACTACTTATTCGCTCACACCAACCAAGACATCTTTTAAACACAATAGCCCATTATGGTGAAATGTCTGAACTGGATATAGCTAAATGGTCTGGTCGTGTCAATGTGAATCAGAACAGAGTTTATAATCACGTGTCAGAAGAAGATATGTTAGATAAAATCAAAACTATTAAATTGAGCATGAAAAATTATTGTCAAAGGAAGTCCATACCCACAAATGAATTGACAGTTGATTTTGATAACCTGAATCAAGGAGCAATTCACTTAACCGAATTTGGCTACTGTGTGCATAACTATTTAGTTCGTCCTTGTACTAAAATCAATGAATTTATAGAATATAATAATGAAACCCTGGAAATGAAATCAATAGATAGAATTAGACTTGAATCTATCCGAGAAAAAGTAACAAAACTGAAGAGTATAACGCAGACCGCTTATGAAAATGGTGATTATGGTGCAGACAAATGGCTGCAACACCATGAAAAAAATCTGGAAAGAATTAATAAGCTTTTGAATAATTAAAATAGGAGATACTTATGGCAAAACATTTGAACAGGAGTGAAATAAAAGCAATTAAACACATTATACTGACTTGGGACGGTAAAATCACATGGAGTGATTTATGTGAATCAGTGTATAAGAATCTAAACAGAACTATCACAAGGCAATCTTTAAGTGCTCATGATGAAGTTGTTGAAGCATATAGAATAAAGAAAAGTTTGTCCAATTTGAAAAAATCTGGTCTAAAGAAACCAGCTAACTTAACTATTGCGGCACAACAAATAATAAACCTTAAAGCCGAAAACGAAATGTTGAAAAAACAGAACAATAGATACAAAGAGCAATTTAGCTATTGGCAGTATAATGCTTATAGACACGGTCTTACTATGGAACAGTTGAATAGGCCATTTAATAAAAAATAATATTTGATAGGTTACACCTATTGACAAGTTTAATAAATGCGATAAATATAAATATATGGTCAGGAAGACTATTTAACTAATGCAAGGATGCATTTTATGGACAAAAACATTATCTATCCAGAGTTTACTCTGGAAGAGCAACTTATCATTATCGTTGATAAATATATTTCAAAACGATACCAGCCAGGTGATAAAAGTTTCTCATACCAGCTTTACTTAATTTTTGTGGGATACCATTTGAAGTATTTCTACCCTGAAAGGATTTATTCCAAATCCAATCGTAATATTGATAACATAATGACTATGTTTAGCTCGGTATACAAAAGTCTTACAAGCAATCTACTACAAAGATTAAACAATAAGGAAGCTGTTATCAGGGAGCTAAACTCGCTTGTTAATTACATCGATAATAATCAAGAAAAAGCAGAAGAAATCTCTGCTACTGTCAAAGCACAATATGAAATGAAAGTAATTGAGAAAGAGTTAACCTATGAAGTTCGCGTAAGAACCGCCAGGTTATAGGCAATAAAAAGCCCCTATGCAGGGGCTAAAAGACTTCTTGATATAGGCTACTACTGAACTTCTTTCCAGACACCATCAGATTTGATTAGTTTTACTGGTTTTGTTTGTTTCATATTACTAATAGAGGCATCGACAATGCAGTTATAAACATTGTTTGCTTCTTCTGTGCAACTAACTTTCTTCACGTAATCGATTCTTAAAAGATCTTTTTCTGTAACTCTTGAATCAAGAGCTTTCATACTTGTATTTGTTCTATCTACAACACTTTTGAAAACATTGTATATATCGTCTTGCGATGGTTCATTGTTACATGCGGTTAGAAGGAAGGTGGTAATGATAACTGTGATAATTGAGTATATTTTCATTTTCTTATCCAAAAAACAATTAATTAAGAATGCCAGTTTTGGTGTTGTTATTGTCAGAGGAAAAAGTCCATTTACTTACAGTCTCTCCCTTGAAGTCGATTTCAAGAGTTTTAGACTGAGTTTGGGAACCGCCAGTAAACAGCCCCACAACTGGAATGAAAGTCGTTGCATTGAACTGATTGTTAGACATGAAATATTTCCACTGCTCATTTCCGTCATCGAGTGTGGTTCTTGTATCAGGCTCACCTAACTTAGTGAGTAATTCCGTCTTAGTTGTTTTGTTTTTAATGATCTTTGACTGGAGGCTTTGTGGTGTTTCGTTTTTAAGGTTCTGGTTCCCTGATGTTGAACAGCCAGAAAGCAGGAAGACAATAATAAAAAAAGAGGCCGTTATAAATCGGTTCATTTGCTTTCTCATTTTATGTTAGCGGTGGTGTGAAATTAATTTCACCGTATAAAAACAACTCTGTCTGCATACATCTTTTTAATTTTATAGATAAGAATAATGATGCTTACGAAAAACGTAATGACTGATACAAGAGTGCTGCCGGTCCACGAGAATACTAACCACGCGAGACCAAATGCCACGAATTGAAACAGGAATGCCACACTGAGCGGGCTTTCACCGTAAGCGACCTTTGCATGACAGCCTTTACAAATCCGCACGCCATGAGGACTTTGTGTAAAGCAGAACGGGCACTTTATTGTTTCGTCTTTCATATCAACCCCAGGGTTGCAGATTAAATGGTGCGTTTACAGAGATTCTCGATGACCGACTCGCTTTAGTAAAATTGCTTGTACCGATCGATGATTGTTACTTGATAGTTATTGTCTATCATAACTAGATTATCGATCTGTAATAACGATCAATATTTTCTTGACTAAACACAAATCTATTACTAGAGAATAGAGTGTGGTTACGATAGATGTTTACAACTAGCTGTCTATAAACGAATTTTTCTCGCCTTGTTTAAAGGTTGGATTACATGAATTTTTGAGAAGTGTGTGTGGGTTTTGTGAAGAATGGACTTCCCATAGCTTCTGAGAAGCTCTGCGAGCCTTCTGAGAAAAGGAATCCAGCCGATAAGCCTGAGATGCTTTTGCTGTTGTACTGAGTTTTTTTGAAGAATCTTTTCTACGATTTCGTTTCTTCTGTCTTCTTTGAGTCGTAGTTCGAGTTCAGCAATTTTTTCACTTATGCTTTCCTTTGAAATATCCGTTGTTGAAACATCTTTTGCAGGAGCAGGAGCAGGAGCAGGAGCAGGAGCAGGAGCAGGAGCAGGAGCAGGAGCAGCAGGTTGGTCTTTTATCGATATGTCGCTTCGCAGAGCTTCTAAGTGGTCGAGGTTGTAGTTAAGCCGATTACTGAGATTTGCCCAGGAGTAGCTCTTGCCCAATTGCGAAGCTTTGAAAGCTATGCCTGTGTATTCGAAAGAGAAGCCGTTCATTTTACCGGTAGAGGCAATATTGGCCTTCCAGGATACTTCAGCTTCTTCCAGCCTCTTGATAAAAGTTAGAAGGTCCGGCTTATCAGATAAACTTTTATCAAGTATCTGCTGCAGAGCTTCTCTTGGTGAAAGCACCCCAGTTCGTTCCGATAGCATTTGTTCGTTACGAGAGATTCTTTTTCGCTTCTGTTGCTTTGGTGTAATGGAAGGTGCTGTCTTAGTCACTGTCAGACCGTGAGCGATTTCGAGTTCACTAATGATCCGGGTACTGATGAGGTTTTCGTTTCTGCCAAGGTATAGCTTATCAGCATAGAGGTCTATCCTGCTTGCAATGATATGTATGTGCTGGCCGGCAGAATCGTCATGTAGAACATAGCAGCGGAGATGGGTCTCATTGAACCCCATCTTCTTCATATAGTCGTCAGCTATCTTTGCCCATTGGTCATTCGATAATGATTCACCATCAGGTAAGCGAAGCGAGTTGTGCCATACTGGTTTCTGGACATCTGGCCGAAGCTGCTTGGTGCCATCAAATTCAGCAATCAGTTCATGGACCGTGTCACCCAGCATATTGCCCCCGATTACGATTGGATCACTTTTATGATGTGCTCCCGGCTTCAATGCATATTGAACAACACCTGTGAAGCTCTTACCCCTTTTGATCTTCTGCATACCCTTCATAGGATTTGCTCCATATGTCAGCATTTAGCAGGTGCTGGCGAAGCTCTTCCAGTTGTCGCTTCACTGCAAACAATTCAGTCTGAGTAAGCTGACTGTCTTTGCTTTTACCATCTATATGAGCGGCAATACGATTCAACTTTTGTAATATGTCAGATAAAGCTCTCCATGCTTCGATGTTGATCTCAGGAATAATGGAGGGCACTTTATGTAGGAAAGCCATGCGGAGCCATTCGCCTTTTTTGTAACTTCCTCGATTCACATTGAGAATCTCTAATTCCTTATTATTTAACCTAACACTGATGCAATATATTCTTTTAGATAAATTTTCAGGCTTTAGTATGTTGTAGCAAGATACGGCCTCGTGTTTATAATGTTGTTTCATTTCCCCTTCCTTAGGCTAAAAAATTACACACATATATATATTGCATGGTTTAGATATAGCGTCAAATTTTAGTCATCAATAATTCATTTATATATTACATCTCTCAACAATATAACAAGTGAATTTATTACGAATCATATGGTTTTTAAGGAACACAAGCTATGATTAAATTTAAATTATAGAACTATTATAATTAACTCTACAAAAGAAAGGTATATACAAAGTTCGAGTGTAGGTGTTATAATGTGGTTAGAAGACGGAGGGTTCTATGAACAATCTTTACAATAGCAATAATAATGATTATTTTGGGATGGTTTCCTCTGAGAGAGGTTTTCAAACGAAAAATATTTCTATGTCTGTTTCTGGAATTATTGAGCAGATTAACCATGACCGATTGGACTTACAATTAGCAATTAAACATACAAATGATTGGACCGTTCTTAAATCGAGTAAGTTAATCGAATCCGTTCTAGTCGGCTTTCCTCTTCAGAATATCTACTGTGAAGAAAATCAGTACGGCAATCTATTACTTTTAGATGGAACTCAAATTATAAACTCTTTATATAGATTCCATCGAGGACAGTTTGCACTTAAAGGGTTAAGCATTCGAAAAGAGCTAAACGGGAAAAAGATATTTGATTTAGATTATCGCGATTATAATTTACTAATGGATAGATATTTAATAAATATGATTATAATCAACTATGATAGTGATAATTTGCTTAAATATGAGTTTTGCAAGCGTGTCAACTCAAATAATAATAACTTCCCAATACAAAATGCGCGAAACTATGCATATCCTGAAATGAAGTCTGCTATACGATCTTTGAGGGAAAGAACTTATGATATTATTTCATTTTATGATGAACATAAAGGGATTAGACGTAATAATTTACGAATCAAGCAGAGGGCAGAAATAGATCAACTTTTCTTGTTTTTATTTATGCTTGCATTTTTGCAGTTTAAGTTAATAAATATCCATGACCAAGATTTAACTATCAGTGAAGTTTTAGATATTTCTGCAAATTATTATGAAAATAATAGGCAAGCAAGAGGAGTGGAAGGGTATGTGTATCGTAAAATACGAGATATGTTCCAACTCATCGAATATAAAAATATAGCTTTGGATATGGACTCTTCATCTTTATCATCGTATTCATCGTTAAACAAAAATTATAAACATACTCTATTAGACGACTCTGATTATATTTTAAATGCAAATTCATTTATACATATTTTCTATAACTATTTATTAAATGAAGATATTAGCAAACGAACACTAATTAGGCTGAAAAATAGTTCTAAAACACCAAACTATTTAGATGTGAAAGCATCATTTATTGATACATTCGAAGAGATTTGACATGATAAAAAAAATTAACTTAAAAAATATTAAGTGTTTTCAGGATGTTACATTTGAGTTTGCTCCCTTAACCGTATTTTGCGGGGCCAACTCTGCAGGAAAGTCAACTGCTATTCAATGCTTGCTGCTATTAAAGCAAAGTTTTGATATACATAGCTTTGAAGAAAAAAAATTAAACTTATCAGGTCCCTTATTCTCTGTTGGACATGTTCAGGATTTAGTTGCTCAACAAGCTATCAGTGATACGATTAGCATCAAGGTTGATGATTCCGTATATGAATCACAATTGTTAAAGAATATTGATCAAAATTCTTATCTTTTACCATTGAAATCAGAAAACATCGGTATCCATCCTTTTCTTAATAACGCTTTCCACTATTTGAATGCTTATAGGCTTTCGCCACAGAATAGTTATGATGTCAACTTTGATTCAGACAAAATAGATTTTGGAATATATGGTCAATATGCCGTTGCCGAACTAGAACGTTTAAGATTGGAACCAGCATTAAATCAAGATTTAGCCAGAAAAACAGTCTTACTTACACAAAAACTATTGGGGACAAATATAAGTGAAGTAGCTAAAGAGTCTTTTGAAGACTCTGATAAAAATAATGATTTTTTGAATTTCGATGAAATCATTGACGAAACATCAATAGATTCATTCATCAATGGTAAAAAAAATAACGAGAATATAATTAAATCTGAAAGTAATTCTTCCGATCAAAAAGTATATGGCTTAGAAGTCGCTGTAAAAGAAACAATGAAGAGGATTTCTAAAGGTTTTGATATTAAATTAGAGCCCCATAATTCCTTAGATAAAGTTTCACATAGTTACGGTTCCATAGAAGCAAAAAGAGCAGTTAGACCAGTGAATACTGGTTTTGGTATAAGCTATGTTTTACCTATTGTAGTTGCTGCATTGTGTACTCCACCTGGGGGGATATTGATTGTAGAGAACCCTGAGGTCCATCTCCATCCAGCCGCTCAATCGCAGTTGGCTAATTTTCTAGCCCATACTTCACAAACAGGTGTACAAGTTATTATTGAAACCCATAGTGATCATATAATCAATGGAATTCGTTTATTTGCAAAAGATTGTAATTTGAACGAGGACCAAGTAGTAATAAATAACATTAGATCTGAGCACGATAAAAAAATCGTTACTGCAATTAGAGTTTCTAAAAATGGTAGCCTTTCTGATTACGATGATGGATTCTTTGATCAGGCAGAAAAGGATTTGATGAGGTTATTTGAATGAAATTATATGTGAATGATTGCTCTTTTAATGGTCAAGCGAAAAGCAGGGAAGAAGCTGTAGATATTCTGATGGAGGTAGTAAAAATATTTTATCACTGCAAAACCTTTTGCTGTGCTAAGAAAAGCTCAATCCATCCAGAAGTGAAAAATGCAAAAATATGGGATGAAATTACCATATTAGAGATTTTGCATGACATGAAAAATTATGAGAAAGATAAAAAAAGGGCTATATTAGAGGTTTTTTGTAGAAGTCCACATTATAGTAAAAATAAACATGTTGATGGTGAGACCATACGAGATCTTGATGGCAATGATCTGAGTGGTACATGTTTTGATTCAGCTTCAATTTCAAAATGTGGTGCAATCGTTGTATCTGCTCAAAACTCAGATAAATATAATGATTATGATATTGAAGTTCAAAGCAGCATCTCCGGAAGAAGAAAAATTATTAACTTGACGAGATATTCCGATTCATTAAATGTCAATTGGATTTATGAACCTAACCCAAAACATAAAAAGCTACCTCTAGATTTAGGAAAATTCGTTGTTAGTGAAATGGATTTAGATATTAACGAAGCTCAAAATGCACTTACAAATGGCGTTTTTGTTAGTAAGAAAGTAATCAGTAAGTATAAAGACACATGGTATTGTTTCCCTTATCATGAGGAATCTGTTTTTCACGGCTATAAAATAAATTTAAAACAAAATGATGCTGTTCATAGTTTAGTTGATGAAATACTTAGTCGAGTAAATTATGAACCCCGTGGTCAAATATTTTATGGCTATGTTTGAATATCTAGTTTTGAAGCTATTAGAATTTTATATTCTACAATAAAGTTTTTCTGTAATCTTTTTCGATAGCATAGAAGAAAAAGCAAGGGACTAAGGGAAGCATCGCTTCCCTTAGTTAGCCCTTGCTTTATGCAATAAATGCATTAGCTTGGATTAGATTTCGATTTTAAATTTTCCTTCTTTGTAAGAAAACTTGTAATTATTAGTGATTCAATGTCAGCAATAATGCTTTTTCTGTGTTCGAAAGTACTTTGTAATATATCATTAAGTAAGTTTTTTTCTAAATTCAAATCTACTGGGTCCGTATCGTTCGGATTATAACTCTCTGTATTTATTGAAAAGTCTTCAAGGTATAGATTATTGAGTTCTGAATAGTTGATTTGTGTTTCTTCAGATGATTCACCGGTCACTTTCTCATTTGAGATTATAGAAATACTAATTCTCTGGGGAGTTTTATATTTATCTGGAATATCTATAGTTTTTTTATTTAAATTATTATATTTACATTTTTCCAGTGCAGATTTGTAATTATAGTATAAGATGGGTTTTACTTTTCTGCATTTATCAGAAACAACATACACTGAAACAAAACCTTTTTCGCATAAACTTTCTAGAATAAATTGCTTTCTAATACTTGGTAAAAAAGGAAAATAAAAATCAGGAACACATACTCTGATGACATAAAATCTTTTTGAAACCATGGGTATACTCCTTTTTATATCGTAATAGTTAGTCTAAATCTTTTTTAAATAACAATCAAAATGTTTTTGTTGGTGATTGACAATGTAATAGGAAGCTATATAACTAAAATAAATTAAGACATAAGGCGGGAATAAAAATGCGAGAGGAATTAAATCGTTTAGTAAAGAATATATCATTCGATCATAATTATAATAAGATTTATATCTGCGAAAGGCGCAAAATATATTTAAATAACATGAAGTTAATTGGCAGGTCTATTGATGTTATAAAGCGTCATAACTGTTTTATGAGTGTTGGTGATGCTGGTTTTATTCTTTCAGTAATAAAACTAATGAAGTCCAATGGCATTGATGATGTTTATTTTGAGATTAAAAACGATTTTGTTGTTTTTTTTGATGTCCCTCAATCTTGTCAAATTAATGAAGACTACTTTAACCTATCTGAAATAAATTCATTCGCAAATAAAAGTATATCCAAAATAGTAAAGTCCGCGAGATTTGAACATACTAGATTAGTTGATTTTTTATCATTGTATGAACCTAAAACAGCATTATATTTTTTACAATACATTAGATATAATCGGATGCTTAGTTTATGTGAGATAGACAATGTTTTATATAAATATATTCTTAAATTAGATAAGGAAATTGGTTTCAGTAACTTGAATAACTTTCGATACATCAGCAATGCTGTGAGATATCTTTTCTCTTTAACTGAGATTGAGATTGAATCAAAAATTAATTAACAGTGCTATATGTCTCAAGCAGTATTAGATTAAGTATTATACTAATTAAGATTTATTTTTTATCACAAGTGCAGAAGTCCAAAGGACCATAATAGATAGTTTATAAAGTTGATGTGGATAAAGTTAGTGAAAAAGCATACGAAATGTGATACAATAAAGGATGCTGAAATTACAATTTGAATTGGGTTTTTATGAAACAAACTTTCAAAATAATTGATTACACGGAACGTTATAAATCAATTATGCAATTTAACAAAAATAAAAATATCCCAATCCATCGATGGTATCCTTTTGTAGAAGGGTATTCAAAAGAGTTTATACAAGGTATCCTTGATGAATTAGACTACACTCCTGAATGTGTCCTGGAGCCTTTTTCGGGTAGTGGCACTACGCCGGTTGAAATGCAAGATAAAGGAATTAAATGTATTTCTTTCGAAGTAAGCCCATTCATGCATCTTCTCTCAACTGTTAAATTGAGAAGGGATTATAATGATAATGATTTTTTAAATTTTGTTTATGAAATTGAGTCAAGCCTGAATGAGCCCAAGCGTAATATTCGAAAAATTGAACCTCTACCATTTGGTGATACTGTTGTAAAAAATGATAAAGTGAAGAAATGGAACTTCAACGATCCAGTTATGAATGCCTTACTGGATATTAAGAATGCTATTTCTAGAGTTGATGACAAAAAATATCAACAACTGTTCAATATAGCATTGGCATCTATTCTTTTAGATGTAAGTAACGTTTTTAGAAATGGTAAGTGTCTGTCCTATAAAAAAGATTGGTTAAACAAGGTAAAGTTTAAACGAAAGGATGTTCATAAATTATTTATAGATAAATTAAAAACAATTTTTAACGAAGATATTAAAAATTTAACCGAAGTTAAAGCAAATATCAATAATTATGAACTCTGCTATAAAGGTGATGTACGGGAAAATATAACGAAAGTAAGTGATGAATCAATTGATTTGATCATTACATCACCGCCATATCTGAATTCTCGTGATTATACTGATATATATATGCTTGAGTTGAAAATGCTTGGCTTGATGAACAGCTATGATGAACTTAGAGCTTTAAGAAAGCAAACAATTCGCTCACATGTACAAGTTAAATACGCTAATTTAGAATTATTAGAAATAAAGAAGTTAGAAGAAGTTGTGCAAAAAATAGAAGAAAATGCAGGGGAGTTGTGGAATAACGGTTTAATCAATATGATTAAAGGTTATTTTATTGATATGGATTACCTTTTCTCTCAATTCAAAAGAATAATGAAAAGCGGAAAAATGGCTTATGTAAATGTTGCAAACTCTGCATACTACGGTGTCGAAATCTTGGTTGATGAAATTATTTGTGAAATTGCAGAAAAACACGGTTTTTCTACTATTGAAATAAGGAAAGCTCGTGACTTAAAAACGAGCTCTCAACAGTCGAAGCAAATAAAAAGCTTAAGAGAAAGTGTTATTGTACTTAAGTCTTAATTAGGATGGGAGTTTTTCACTTTAAAATCATCAATTTTACGAAATTGATTGAAAAACTTCCTGTCTTTCGCGTCCAATATATCTTCATTTATATCAAATCCCGTGTCTCGTTGGCTTTGATCTTCCCTTGCATCGAAAACAGCTAAATAAGCTATTTTTATGTTTTTACGTTCAGCAGAAAGTTGATTTATATATGAGACTGATTGTTTAATAGCTGCGGGGGTAATATCCAATTCATCGTATGAAGTTCCTATTTTTTTTCCATCACCATGTATGCTTGTTCCCACCCATTTCACTTCAATAAGATAAAAGTCATTTCCAGACTCATCCAGCATAACGATATCTAATCGCTTAAAATTTTCAAGAATTAATTCTTTTGCTAGAAAATTAGCCTTTAGTTTCCCACTCAAAAATAATCGAAGATCCTCTCTAAATATATCTTCAGGTTTATTTTGAAGTAAGTGCTTATATTTTTCGATAAACTTTTTCTCATCAAGGTTATCTTTCATATCAGCACGTAGAGATTTAAGATGAGATTTAGAAATAAAAAACTTGCAATATGTATTTCTCATAGTCAAGTGTTGCCTATATTCAATGAATAGTTCATTTATTCTTTGTATTGGCATTTTCTCATCATAAGAAATATAATCATCAATGGTGAAAAAGATGCTATCACCGAAATCATCACCATCAATAAAGTATTTTATTACTTTTTTGGGAAGCAATAGAAAGACTAGGTAATCTTTAGATAATTCTGCATATAATTTTCGGGCTTCATTAGAGTCACTTTTTTGGGAAATCATTTCATGTTCAACTATGTCCATATTTGAATCTAATATTAATGAGTTATACTGAATTCCAATATCAGAGTCTAATGCAGATTGTAGTTTTGGGTAAAAATCGGGTATTATATTTTTTACGTGTTCTTTAGTAATTAATAATGCTTTAATATCTTGCCGTTCTCTACTGTTTAAATATGTAAGAAGTGCGTTATGAAATACTTTGAACTCATTAGTTTCTTGGAAACTATTAAAAGTTCTTTTCATAATTTCATTTTCTTTTGCTTTTATTAGGTCTTTAAAAGCTGAGTTTCTTTTGAAATTGAAGTCCATAGTTTTAATTACTAATAATTTGGCTGAACACATATTCAAAATAAAGATCTAAATACTCTTCTTTGCTTATTTGTGCAGTTGTATTTAGTGTCTCTTCGAATGCTGTTTTGAAATCGTTAAGTACCTGAATCGTTGTGTTTTCAGGTGACGATGTATCCAATTCCTTTTGAGAGTTTGTATCAACAGCTTCTTTATAAAGGGGGTCATTAATGGTAAATCCAAATATTCTGTTTTCACCATATTTGCCTAAAATTAAGATAATTGCTTGTAACCAATTACTTTTTGTTGGATCAAGTGAGATTGGGCTATCTTTTACAGCCTCAATACTGCCCTCTGTAAGATTTAAAAATTTATTACTTTTTAGGAAGCTAATACTGTCACGAATTATTACAGCATAAGGACCATGGAGGGTTTTAGAAAAATGATAATAGTCAAAAATGTTTTCATCATTATGGGTGAATGAATATAATACTTTTGACAGATATATTATCCTTTGAATAGATTGTTCTTTGATAGTAACCCAACCTATATGTTTTACATTATGGGCTATAAATAGGATATCGCCGTTGGCATCATATAGAAATTTATTGTTCATCTTTTTTTTCACTAACTTTATGCTTAATTGAATTATACATCTCAATAAGAGTCGTGTTTGTATTCTGGATGGTCGATTTTTTTGCTATATCAAGTAGTCTTACTAATGATACTGAAACATCTTTATTATTGTCAATTATATGATTGACGAAGGAACTATTATTAAGATTTGACGTTATGATCAATGAGTTTGGGCTTTGAAGGAATCGAATAAAAACATTAGCCGCATTTTCTTCATAAGAAATGTCTAAACTACTATCAGGAGTTTCGACAATATAGAATGTTGGGGTACTATAAAAGAAGGACAATATACTCATTCGAAATGAATGGTCGATAAAAAAACGCTGAGACTCTGATAGCTCTTCTTCGTAAATTCGAGTCTTACCATCAATAACAGGATAAAATCTTCTGTTTCCGCTTGTTAGTTTATCAAAAGTTAATGAGCATTTCACCCCTAAAAAATTTTCTGCATATTCTGAAAATAATGCTGAAAACTTACTAGTATTTGATATTATCTGTTGTTCAATTTCTCTGGAAATTGACTCTGCTTTATTAAGAGCTAATCGGCTTAACTCTTGATACTTCAGTTTGTCGGATTCTAAACCCTTTATTTCTTCATAGAATGCTTGTAAATCCTTATTGTTATTGTTTTCATTCTTATTAGAAATTTGTAATTCTAGTGTTCTTATTTTCTGAATTAAGTTTCGTTTTTTCGACTCTAACGTTCTGATTTCTTTATCATGACTATCGTTTTCAATATCAATTAATTTTAGACTTTTTTGTTGTTCTTGTATTTGGTTTGAAATGGATTTATAGTCATCAACTAAATTTTTATGATTAGAGTTTAGTGACTCATCCTCATTTTTATCAAACTGTGAACCACAGGAAAAACAGTGTACGGAATCATTAATAACCCGCTCGTATAATTTTTCATCCTCCGTGTTACACATGGGACAGAGATGGTTATTTCTTATGTTTTCAATGAATAAGTCATAATCTGGGTGTAGTTTTTCCCATATTTTACTTTTTAATTTTGCTTCAGCTTTATTTATTTCTTGCTCTAAGTCACTGACTTTTATACTTAATGTATTTATTCTGTTCTGACTTATGGATGCTTTAGACGAATTATTTAATGTTATTTCTTTAAGGCTTTTGATTTTAAACTCTGTCTTTTCTAATTCGTCTTTACAAACTATTATTTGTTTGAAAGGATCTTCTTTGCTGTTTGGTGTGATTTTGTTTTTTTCTACCCGATCTAAAACTTTTTTTATCGCTCTTATATCTTCAGAACGATGCCTGGATATACTATCATAATATTTTGCTTGCCTTTGAGACTCTTGTCGCTCTCTATCTAATTCAGGGCTGTTAAAATATTTATTGAACAATTCATTTTGTACATTGTCAGGTTTTTCGCCATCATTCCAAAGAATGGTATTATGATTCTCTCCAAAAAATAAAACTTCATTCACAAAAAATATTAGATCATCAAAATTTAATCCAGAATATTTTTCTATGAGTTGTTCGTACTTGAATTGCAAATATTCAGTCTTGCTTTCTTCTTGGAGTTCTTCAAATTTATTTTGAGGTATAATTAATCCATTTATTGTTTTTTTATCAACTGTTATATTGATAATTTGTATAACATCCAATCTACGGGTTACTGTAAATATGGTACCGTTCAGAGCGAATGTAATTTCTACCGTAGGATCTCCATCAGTTAAAACCGTATCATCCATTCGGTTGAGGAAATAATCCATTGGATATAATATTCGCTTTTCGATACTTCTATCTTTGTAAGTTCGGGTATGATTAAATTGCTTTTTATAGTGGCCTATAATAGAATATTTAATAATATTAACAAAAGTTGTTTTTCCCATTCCGTTGCCACCAAGAACGAGGTTCACTCCTTTTATAAAGTCATAACTAAAATTCATCCCATTAGGATACAAAGTGAAGTTGTTAATTTTAAGATTTATTAGTTCAGGAAGATATATTTTTCTCATATTTCCAACTCGATAAAAATGTTTATTTATAGGCCCACATTAAAAAAATGCGTTCGTTTATCTTTGTAACTATTTGATTTTTATGGGTTATTTTGTTTTTTGTCAACATTTCAGCAAGGCTACCGCTCGGTTTCAATACATCTGATCCCGTTCAGCCAAAAGTGTTTTGTCAAGAATTATAACAAAAAAAATTATAAAAGCATTAAAAATTAATCAGTTACTTTTGAACTATTTCTTTACATTTTTTTGGGTAGGCATATTCACACTTAGCAAAATTACAAGCATGATAAGTATCAGTACGAGGAGAAAATTTGCTAACACACACATATTGCTGCATTGGTAATTTGTTCTCCGTACCATGTTCGATTATTACCAATAGGGACTGATGGTATGGATGATGGTATCATGTCTAATGTGGTAAATTTTAATCTCTTAAGATCATAAGGATAGTTGCGATGTTCGAGTCCGGCCTTCGCATTCATCCTCTAAACACCTCCCTACGATGCCACTCCACATATCCCTCCTTTGGGTAGTTCCCTTTCACCACCGGCAGCGCAATTTGCTTTCCTGCAAAATCCCAGAACAACCGCCCAACAATCCCATTCCCATTCACCGCCTCAGACACGAGCACCCGCATACTCTCATCCAGTCACATTGATCCCTTATCAAACGCCTTATGATGAATTGCACACAACGCCAGTCCGTTCGGGATCTCACATGGTCCGCCAAACTGCTTCCACTTGATATGCGCGGCTTCAAGTCCAACAGAGGCGTTATCATGTCGCATGTTAAACCCGCAGATTGCACACTCATAGTTATAAGCTCGCAGCACCTGCTGGCGGAACAGCGGATCGCGAACCTTACGGATCTGCTGGATATCAAAACCCATCTCATCCGCGAGCTCTTCCTGAATGCTTTCAGGAAAGTGCGCTTCAAGGATCTGCTGCGCCAGCGAGCCGATCAGGTTTTTGTTCTTACCCAGTAGCGCAAAGTGTTCTTCATCAAACCCGCCTGCGACGTTATGTTCCACAAGTTCTTTAACGGGCGGTTGCTTACTGCCATTGGTCGAACAGAACTCAGTATTCTTCAGATCCCAAAATCTATCCCCTTTGAGCCGCCAGAAAGGCATATTCGGGTAATGAGCCTTTATCTGTGGACCTAAGCGTTCTACCAGACTAAGCAGCTTTTCGTGGAGCTCGGTTCCGTAATCAAACAGTCGCGCATGCCCCTGCTGATAGTTCGCCAGCACGTACAGAAGCAATAAAGGCTTATGCGGCGCACGCTGTTCGCCTTTGCGCCAGATAGTGATGTCGGCAATTGCCTGTTCGAGAGTTTTGCTGGAAGCCATCGCGTTACGGAAGAGGGTAAATAATTGCGATGATGCTCGCAAAACCCAGACCAATCAACCCACAATCAACAAAAACATGAGCTTACCCCACAGAACCCTATTTCCTGAATCCCCCTCGCAAATTCCAAATTTACCCCACCCAAAACCGCTGTATTTATATTCAGCCCTGTATAATGAGCACCATAAATAACGCCGAACGGCAAAGGAAGTATCAGGGAATATTTAACGAGGAATTCGCGATATGAAGGTGCTGCAACACCCCCATACCGCTAACCACAAACAACTAAGATGGAGTTGAAAATGGCTGCGACGAATTTTAAGCCAGAGTTTACTGTTTGCAAAACAGAATCAGACGCTTTCACAGGCATGATTGAAAACCGCGAGCTGGTACGCAAAAACAGCGTCCGCCGTCTTCACGGCAACCCGCCCAACGCGGCGCCCGTCCATCCCCGCGCGGAAACGCCGCAGGACAGTGCCGCCTGCTGCGAGCTGTATGCTCGCATAGACATGAAATATCTTCTGCTGGGTGGTGACTGGTTAGCCCGTGCAGGCTTTATCAACGGTATGCCGGTAAAAATCCGCGCCATGAAAGACTGCATTGTGATTACGCCACAGCATACAAGAGAATTATGGGGATGCCTGGAAGGGATGAGCGTAGTGAATATAAATAAGCAGAAAGTCGCGCAGTGGTTAAAAACGTTTCCGGGCGCTTTAAATGACACGGGCGATATTCCGGTAATTAAGCGCAACGCCTGATAAATATCCCGGCCCTGCGCCGGGATTATTATTTAAGCCGCTTTCAAAACACCGGCACCCCCAACCCAACCTTCACCTCCCTCAACGTAGCCAGCGTCACCCCCTGCGCCCGCTCGGTCCCGCGCTTCAGCATCGCCATCAACTCTCCCTTGTCCTGCATATACATCGCCCTGCGCTCCCGCATCGGCGCAATCAACTCCTGCAAACAAGCCTCCAGCTCGTTCTTGCACACCCGGTCACCCAGCCCGCCCGCCTGGTAATGCGCCTTCATCGCCGCCACTTTCTCCTTGTCCGGATGAAACGCGTCGAGGTACGTAAACACCACGTTCCCCTCAATCTGCCCCGGGTCGCTCACCTTCAGGTGGTTCGGGTCGGTGTACATGGCGCTTACCGCGCGATGGATGGTCTCTTCGCTGGCAGAAAGGTGCAGCGTGTTGCCCAGCGACTTCGACATCTTGGCGCTGCCGTCGATGCCGGGCAGGCGGCTGGTGTCGCTCAGCATCGCCTTACAGTGGCGCAGCACCGGAACGGGCAGCAGGCTGTTCATCTTGTGTACAATCTCGTTGGTCTGCTCAATCATCGGCAGCTGGTCGTCGCCGACGGGCACGCACTCGGCCTTGAACGCGGTGATGTCTGCCGCCTGGCTGATGGGGTAGGCCATAAACCCGACCGGCAGCGAGCGGGCGAAGCCCTTCTGCGCAATCTCGTTTTTCACCGTCGGGTTACGCTCCACGCGGGCGACGGTGACGATGTTCATATACAGCATCGTCAGCTCGGCGAGGGCGGGCAGGGCGGACTGCAGGCAGATGGTGGTCAGGTTCGGGTCGATGCCGGCGGCGAGGTAGTCGGCCAGCACTTCGGGGATGTTGTCGCGGATCTTCTGCGGGTTGCTGCCGTTGTCGGTCAGCCCCTGCAGGTCGGCAATCAGCACAAACTGGTTGTGTGTCTGCTGCAGCGCCACGCGCTGGCGCAGCGATCCGACGAAGTGGCCAAGGTGCAGCGGGCCGGTTGGACGGTCTCCGGTGAGGATGGTTGGTGCGTTCATAAAGACTCCTTAATGTGCAATTGCCGAAAGGGGTCTTAGATGTGAGAAAGCCGCCTTTCGGCGGCTATCTGAAAATGGGGAAAACTACTCCGTGCCGCCTTTACGAAGGCAGCCACCAGCGGTTTACGGTGAGCACGGCGTGGTTTATGTTCATGCTTTTACCGTATCACGTCCGGCGCAAAAAACAAAAGGGCACGTCATGCTGCAATCACTCAACCACCTGACCCTCGCGGTCAGCGACCTGCAAAAAAGCGTCACCTTCTGGCACGAGCTGCTGGGGCTTGAGCTGCATGCCCGCTGGAATACCGGGGCCTACCTCACCTGCGGCGACCTGTGGGTCTGCCTGTCGTACGACGAGGCGCGCAGGAACGTGCCGCCGCAGGAGAGCGACTACACCCACTACGCGTTTACCGTCGCGGAAGAAGATTTTGAACCGTTCTCGCACAGGCTCGAGCAGGCGGGCGTCACCGTCTGGAAGCAGAACAAAAGCGAGGGGGCGTCGTTCTATTTTCTCGACCCGGACGGGCACAAGCTGGAGCTGCATGTGGGCAGCCTCGCCGCGCGGCTGGCGGCGTGTCGCGAGAAGCCCTATGCGGGCATGGTGTTTACCTCAGACGAGGCTTGAGGCGCGCGCCTTCAGCCTGCCCGCCAGCGTCACGTGCGTGGCGGCATCTTCCTGATTGCACAGGTACTCCACCGCCAGCCGTCCCAGCTCGCTGTAGGGCAGCTGGATACTGGTCAGCGGCGGTGTGAGCTGCTCGGAGATCTTCTGGTCGTCGTAGCCCGCCAGCAGCATGTCCTGCGGGATGCGCACGCCGTTCACCGCCAGAGCCTGATAGCAGCCAATCGCCAGCCAGTCGCTGGCGCAGAAGATGGCGTCCGGGCGCTCGGCCAGTTCCAGCAGGGAAGCTGTCGCGGTAAAGGATTCGCTGAACTGCCAGTTGGTCTGGCGCACCAGGCTGTCGTCGCACGCGAGTCCGGCCTGCTGCAGCGCCGCCTGGTAGCCTGCCAGACGCTGGCGGGAGGCCTCCATCCAGCTCTCGCCGGTGATGTGGGCGATGCGCGTGGCCCCGCAGGCGATGAGATGTTTCGTCACCTGGAAGGCGTTGGCGTAGTCGTCCGGGATAAACGACGGCAGCAGCGGCGAGCCGGGGTCGCGCTGGTTAAGCAGCACCAGCGGGATGCGGGTGCAGTCCTGGAATGCCGTCATGTCCACCAGCGTGGTGACCGGGGAGGCGAGGATAATCCCGATGCAGTTGCGTTTCTCCAGCTGGCGGATGATGTTCAGCGCCAGCTCGATGTCGTCGCCGTAGTCGTAGACGGTGAGCAACGTCTCGTTGCGCCACGCCGCTTCCCGTGCCTGACTGATGGCGTCGATAAACGGGTCGAAGCTCTGCATGGAGCTCACCAGCAGGGCGATCTCTTCCTGGTTGCGCGGGGCGTGAACGGCGGGGAGGCGGTCGTAGCCGAGCTCGGTGGCCACATTAATCACCCGATGGCGGGTGTCGTCGCTGAGCTTGATGTTGCGGGACTGGTTAAGCACCAGCGATACCGTCGCCTGCGATACCCCTGCCGCCCGCGCAATATCGTTCATCGTCACTTTCGTTTTTCGCTTCATCCGTCCTCTCCCTTTCGCGATTTCGCATCATACCCTAACCGCACGCTTTAGCGCCGTCGATCACGTTTCTCATTCATCGAAGCGTGAACTTTGTGAGGGCCGTCGCTTTTCTAAACGCCGTGATTTGCGCATTTATCCCGCAGCTAATATTTATTAGCTAAATATTATCAGTAAGAGGATGCGTAATGAAAGAGCAGTGGTGCAGGGAGCAGGCACAGGCGTGGTATCAGCAAAAAGGCTGGCTGTGCGGGTTTAACTACCTGCCGTCGACGGCGGTGAACTGGACCGATATCTGGCAGGAAGAGACCTTCGATGCCGCCACCATCGAGCGCGAGCTGGGCTGGGCGGCGGAGGCGGGTTATAACACCCTGCGCATTAATCTGCCGTTTATCGTCTGGGAGCACGACCGCGACGGGCTGATGGCGCGCATCGACCGCTTTTTGACGATTGCCGACGGTCGCGGCTTCAGCACCATGCTGACCCTGATGGACGACTGCGGTTTCTCCGGCGACGAGCCGTACCTCGGCCCGCAAAAGCCGCCGGTACCGGGCAAGCACAACAGCCAGGCGGCGGCGAGCCCGGGGCGCGACAAGGTGTGCGATCCGGACTGCTGGGCAAACATTGAACGTTATATCCGCGACGTTGTCCGCCAGTTCCGCGACGATAAGCGCGTGCTGCTGTGGGATCTCTATAACGAGCCGGGCAACCGCGGCATTTTCGCGACGGGCACGCAGGAGGTGCAGTACGACGCGAAGCTGGAGACCTGCGCGCACGAGTTGATGAAGCTGGCGTTCCAGTGGGTGCGTGAAGAAGACCCGACCCAGCCGCTCACCGTCTGCGCGTGGCGTCTGCCGCCGGAAGAGGAGGGCGAGACGTTCTTCCAGCATCCGCTGGACCAGACCGCACTGGCACTCTCGGACGTGGTGAGCTTCCACGCCTACACCCACACTGGCCGTATGACGGCGATTATTCAGCAACTGCAACAGCTTGGTCGGCCGCTGTTCTGCACCGAATGGCTGGCGCGCCACGTGGGCAGCACCATTGAGGAGCAGCTTCCGCTGATGTACGCGGCGAAGGTCGCGCCGTACCAGTGGGGGCTGGTGCGCGGCAAAACCCAGACGTGGCTGCCGTGGCCGGTGGTGATGAAGGAGTCCACGGACTACTGCCGCCTCTGGTTCCACGACGTGTTCGAGGAGAACGGCATTCCGTTCTCACGCCGTGAAATCGCATTAATGCAGCAATTGCGCAAGATCGCCCCGAAAGTCCAGGGCTAATAATATCGACCCGGCGGCCGACCGCCGGGCAACCAGGCAGGCATATAACAATGGCAATGACAATGAAAATACCGTCTCGCGAGTTGTGGTCTTATTTTGGCTATGGTTTAGGTCAGTGTTTTAGCTTTGGTTTAGTGGGTTCGTTTATTAACTATTTTTACACCGACGTGCTGGGGATCTCGGCACTGGCGGCCAGTACCATTTTCCTGATTGCCCGCGCGTGGGACGCAGTTCACGATCCGCTGTTTGCCAGCATTATGGATACCATTAACAGCCGGTTCGGCAAGTTTCGCCACTTTTTGCTGATTGCGCCTTTGCTGATCACCGGCGTCACGCTGCTGTCGTTCTATAAAATCGAAGCAGACATGACCACCAAAATCCTCTACGCCGGGGTGACGTATATCCTGTGGGGGACGCTGTATGCCATCTCCGATATCCCGTTCTGGTCGATGTCGTCGGTGATGACCAACGACTCCGCCCAGCGCACCCGCGCGGTAACGGCGGCGATGCTCGGGGTGAACGCGGGGATCGCCTGCGCCAACATCTTCTTCCCGAAGCTGGCGGCGTTTTTCGCCCAGTACAGCAACGATAAAGGCTACTTTATGGCGGCGCTGGTGATGATGCTGGTGGGCCTGCCGCTGATGCTTAACGGCTTTATGCAGATCAAGGAGCGCGTGCCGCCGAGCCCGGAAAAGGTGACCATCCGCGACACCTTCCACAACCTGCGCCAGAACAAGCCGCTGTTTATTGTCCTGCTGTCGTTCTTTTTCTGCGTGTTCCACAACGTGGCGGGCGGGCTGTATATCTACTTCTTTATCAATAATCTGGGCGACGGCAGCCTGCAGATGGCGATTGGCGTGATGGGTATTGTGGCGGCGGTGCTGTGCCTGGTCGCCCCGATGCTGACGCGCCGGATGCAGAAGCGGAAGCTGTTTATGATCCTCTGCGGGCTGGATGTGGCGGTGCGCGTGGTGATGTGGTTCATCGGCTATCAGCAGGTGACGATGCTGTTCATTCTGCTCGGCCTGAGCACGCTGTTCGTGATGATGACCAACATCCTCACCTCGTCGATGATTGCCGACACCATCGAGTACGCGGAGTACCACACCCACAAGCGCTGCGCGGCGATCACCTTCTCCGGGCAGACCTTTACCGGCAAGATGTCGGTGGCGGTGGGCGGTGGGCTCATCGGCGTGTTTCTGACGATGATCGGTTACGTGCCGCAGGCGCAACTTCAGAGCCAAGGCGTGCTGTCGGGGCTGTTCTTCGGGATTTGTTTGTTACCGGCGATTGGCTCGTTGATCCGCATGGGCTTTATGTCGCGCTTTACCTTTACCGAGGAGAAGCATGCGGAGATTTGTCGGCTGCTGGCGGAGCGGAACGCGTCTGCGAAAGCGCCGGGTGGCGGCTGCGCCTTACCCGGCCTACAGGACCAGCCCTTGTAGGCCTGATAAGCGAAGCGCCATCAGGCTTCGCGTAATGACTTACAGCGACTTCACAAACACCAGCAGATCTTCGTTGAGCTGGTCCTGGTGGGTCAGTGCGAAGCCGTGCGGCGCGTTGTCGTACACCTTCAGCGTGGCGTTTTTGATCATCTCTGCCGCCAGCTTGCCGGTGCTTTCAAACGGCACGATCTGGTCGTTGCTGCCGTGGAGCACCAGCGTCGGCACGTCGAATTTGGCCATAACGCGGTGAGCCCGGGCAGAAGCATGATCCTCCGCTTACGGTGAATTGATTAAGTAGCGCCCGCGCTGCGGGCGTTTCTTAAAAAGCTACTTGATATCATGAAGCAACTTTAATAAAAGGCTATCACCGGTTGATTTAATTTTCTGAAAATAAACAGGTTCAGCTATAGGCGAATCCCATTGGTGTATCTCATCCTTCTTAAACGGGATACATTTCATAGCGGTGTTTTTTAACCGTTTTATGCGAAGGTCATATTCGTCAAAGTTGTCTGGCGTAGTTTTCAGGCTCAGCGATCTGGCATGATTGATTTGCGTAGGGCAAATAAGCTGAATGTTTCCAAGCGAGAAAATGTTTACGCCGGTGATAAAGAATCTCGAAGGGATATCTTTATAGTAACGTGTGTTCCATGTTAAACCATCAAACATCGCTGGCGGGTGAGTTTGAGTATCTATGTAATATTGATGTGTGCGCCAGTCGCTAATGCCGGAAAGGTTCATGGTCATGTTAATGATCATATTGGGGGTGGGGCGGAAAATCATTGTCAGGACAAGCATGCTGACAGGAATAATGATTAATGTATAAATGATTATTTGCAATAAATTTTTATTTTTCTTTTCGTTTATCAGGATCATTCCTGGGAAGATACCCACAATAATCATCGCGACCGAGAGTGCAAGGAAAATGATAACCTGTAAGAAGGTATTACTTTCTTCGTTAAAATCTAGCTGACCCGCGATAAAAATGAGTGGGAAGATTTGTGTAAAAGCAGGGGCAATCAATAACAGAGGCAGCCAGTTCCTGACGACGTTTTTCTGCAAATATTTTACATCAAGCGTATCATCAACATCCTTATATGACTGAACGTTGAACATAAGCTTGTAGCATAAGCCATACGATGCGGCCAGTATTATTGCTATCGCTAAGGCAAGAACGATAAAACCATTTACATGCAGAAAAAATTGTAAGCAGAACGCTCCGATAAGCACAACGCACATCACAACGCTATTACCAAAACAGACTGAGGTAAAGCTATGTGTCAAACCTTCGTATTTAACAAACTCTTTCTCATGTGCAGTGTAAATTAAGTAAGCAAGGAAAGATGAGATAAAAATGACAAGGCTGAAGCCAAGTAGCGAGACAAGGGTAAACCCAAATATTATTCCTACTGCGCTACTCACGCTCAACGCATCATATAAAATATCAAGCCGGTCAATATTCGCAAGATAGAACCATATAACGCTAAATATACAGGCTGTGACAAATGAAGAGGATGTTAAAATAGCGATGATAAACTTTCGAGTTAGCCGCTTATGAAACTGGATATTCATCTTATGTAGTCTCCCTTCGAAATGAAGGAATACTAGTCACAAGGGAGAGGGAGTTCTACGCTCAAATTTGGTATGTCCGGAAGTGCATCTTCAGGCTGACGCCTTCTGGCGTCAGCCCCGGGAACTTACAGCGACTTCACAAACGCCAGCAGATCTTCGTTGAGCTGGTCCTGGTGGGTCAGCGCGAAGCCGTGCGGCGCGTTGTCGTACACCTTCAGCGTGGCGTTTTTGATCATCTCTGCCGCCAGCTTGCCGGTGCTTTCAAACGGCACGATCTGGTCGTTACTGCCGTGGATCACCAGCGTCGGCACATCGATTTTCGCCATATCCGGGCGGAAGTCGGTTTCGCCGAACGCGGTCACGCAGTCGATGGTGCCCTTCAGTGACGCCAGCAGGGCGATGTTAAGCGTCTGGGTCAGGGCACCGGCAGAGACGGTCTGCCCGGCATTGATGCCGTAGAACGGGGTGGCGAAGTCGCTGATGAACTGGGCGCGATCTTTACGCAGGCCGTCGCGAATACCGTCGAACACGCTCTGATCCACACCCTGCGGGAAGGAGTCCGATTTGCCGAAGATCGGCGTGACCGCGCCCAGCAGCGCCAGACCGGCCACGCGTGCGCTGCCGTAGTTATTGATGTAGCGGGTCACATCGCCGCCGCCCATGGAGAAGCCCACCAGCGTCACGTCCTGAAGGTCCAGGGTGGTAATCAGGTCGTTGATATCGGACGCAAAGGTATCGTAGTCGTAGCCGTTCCACGGCTGATCCGAGCGGCCAAAACCGCGACGGTCAAAGGCGATGGCGCGGAAGCCGCGTTCGGCCAGATAGTTCAGCTGGCTGTCCCACATGTCGCCGTCCAGCGGCCAGCCGTGGCTGAAGAGAACCGGTTTACCCGCGCCGCAATCTTTGTAGTAAATCTGCGTGCCGTCTTTTGCCTTAAACGTTGCCATAGTGTGTTCCTGTACAGGTGATGGTTATGGTTATACCGGCGCGACCAGGTAGCGAATAGCCGGTGATGTTGTGCCCTGATGAAAAGCCAGAACGCGGCTCTGCAGCAGGAGGTCATTCATGGTGTGGCGCTCCTGCTGGCGCAGATGCTCAATCCAGGAGCCCATCAGGAAGGTCTCGATAAACAGTCCGGGGCGTTCGATATCCTCGTACACCGCCCAGCTCATCGCTCCGGCGCGGCGGCGCACCCGGCGCAGCTCGTGCACTGCCTGCAAAAACGCTTTCGCGTTGTGCGGGTCGATGATGTACTCGTGCGACACCAGCACCGGGCCGCGCTCGTTCGGCAGGTCGATCTCGATGCCGTCCAGCGGCTGGCCGCTGAGGTCGAGATTTAAATCAGGATCTTTCTCCAGCTTCCAGCGGAACACCGTCGCGCTCGCCAGCACCATTCCCAGCGTGGCGACCACCAGCGAAGTCGGGGTGCCAAACTGCGAAGCGATCTGTCCCCAGAGGGCGCTGCCGGCGGTCATCGAGCCGAAGAACACCGTCAGATAAACCGCCAGCGCACGGGCTTTCACCCAGCGTGCCGCGCTGCGCTGCGCGCCGAGATTGAGGGTGGAAAGCACCGCAATCCACGCGAAGCCGGTGAAAAACTCAAACAGGTTCAGCAGCCAGAAGTGGCGTACGAACGCCAGCGCCAGCATGGTGAGGGCAAATGTCAGGCTGGCGGCCACCATCAGGCGGTCGGCGTTCAGCCGCTGGCGCAGTCGCGGCAGCAGGATCGCCCCGGCGATCGCCCCCAGGCCAATGCACGCCAGCATCACGCCGTAGCCCGCCGGGCCTAAGCCCAGCTCGCGGCGCGCCACCAGCGGCAGCAGGGCCCAGCCCGCGCTGCCGAAAACGAAGAAGGCCACCGTGCGCACCAGCACGTTGCGCAGCACCGGCGCGGCGTGCACGTAACGGATGCCAGAGCGCACCGCCGAGAAGAAGTGCTCCGGCGGCAGACGCTGCACTGTCGATGCGGGACGCCAGCGCCACAGCACCCACGCCACGCCGACCACGGAGAGCGCGTTCAGGGCAAACACCATCCACGGCCCGGCCAGCGACAGCAGAAAACCGCCCAGCGCAGGGCCAATCGCCCGGCTGATGTTCACCCCGAGCGAGTTCAGCGCCACGGCGGCACCCAGCTCCGGCTTGCTCACCAGGTCGGGCACCACCGCCTGGAACGGCGGCGAGCTCATCGCCGCGCCCACGCTCAGCAGAAACGTCGTCACCAGCAGAACCGCAGGCGTGACGTGGCCGGTGAAGGAGAGCACCGCCAGCCCGGCGGCGGCGATGAACACCCACAGCTGGGAGAAGAGCAGGTATTTACGTCGGTCGACGATGTCCGCCATCACCCCGGACGGCAGGGCGAAGAGGAACATTGGCAGGCTGCTGGCCGCCTGTACCAGCGCGATATCCAGCGGATCGGCGCTCAGGCTCAGCATGCTCCAGTTAATACCGACGTCGCTCATCCATGAGCCGACGTTAGAGACCACCGTGGCGATCCACAGCATGCGGAATACCGGCTGGCTCAGCGGCTGCCAGGGCGAAACCGTCGGTGCGGGCGTCGTCTCGACGTGGGCGTCACGAACGTCGTTAACCTGGGTCATGCAAATTTCTCCGTTACCTTACGCTGCAGCCGCCACTGGCCCGGCCCGGTCAGGGCAAGGGTGGTGAAGATAATCAGCAGCAGCCAGCCAAACTGCCCTTCGGCAATCGACCAGTTCGGGTGTACCGCCAGCATCGCCACCAGCAGCACGGCAATAATCGGCAGGCACGCCAGGCGGGTGTAGACGCCCGCAATGATAAACAGCGGGCAGATCACCTCGGCGACAATCGCCGGGATCAGGCTCGCCCAGGGCCCGAAGCCGAACGGATCTTCAATGCGTGTCAGCTCTTCGCTGAAGTGCAGCACCTTCGGCAGGCCGTGTACGTACAGCAACAGCAGGCTGCCGGTGAGACGCAGGAAAAACAGCCCCAGGTCGACCCGGGGCGGAGCAAAGGTGTTTTTCATCAGAATGCAAAGCAGCTGCAGCCCAGCGCCCCCCAGAATGCGTTATCGTCCGACACCGGTATCTCTGACGTGCGCGCAAAATCATGCTGGTGGCTGTGCACCCCGCACGGGCCGCTGCAGTGGTGGACGGCATTCATACCCACGCGTGTGGCCTGCGGCGGCGCGCTGCGGTAGTGGCCCGGCACCTTCACCACCGGGGACCACTCGGGAAGAACCGGAATGGCAGGCGGGGCCAGCGGGCCAAAGCTGCCTGCGGCGTAGACGATATCGCCGTTGACCACCGTCAGGACGGATTCGATGCCCTTGATCTCCTCTTCCGGCACGCGGAAGTAGTCTTTGCTCAGCACCGCCAGGTCGGCGAGCTGGCCGACCTTAATCTGCCCCTTCTGGTTTTGTTCGCTGGAGAACCATGCGCTGCCCTGGGTCCAGAGCATCAGGGCGGTGTCGCGATCCAGACGGGCGCTGTGATCGTACATCTGCATCCCGCCGACGGTACGGCCAGAGACCAGCCAGTAGAGGGCGGTCCACGGGTTGTAGCTCGCCACGCGGGTGGCATCGGTGCCTAAGCCCACCGGTACGCCGGTCTCCAGCATTTTTGCCACCGGTGGCGTATGGCGGGTGGCTTCAATGCCGTAACGCTCGGCAAAGTATTCGCCCTGGAAGGCCATGCGGTGCTGCACGGCAATGCCGCCGCCGAGCACTTTGATGCGGTCGATGTTGGCCTGGGTGACAGTCTCCGCATGGTCGAAGAACCAGTGCAGGCCGTTGAACGGAATATCGCGGTTAACTTTTTCGAACACGTCCAGCATGCGGCTGATGGACTCGTTGTAGGTGGCGTGCAGGCGGAACGGCCAGCGGTGCTCTACCAGATGGCGCACCACGCGCTCCAGCTCATCCTCCATGCCCGGCGCGAGGTCAGGGCGTGGTTCGAGGAAATCTTCAAAATCGGCGGCGGAGAAGACCAGCATCTCGCCCGCGCCGTTATGGCGGAAGAAGTCGCTGCCCTGGCCCGGCGTGAGCATGTCGGTCCATTTCTCAAAGTCTTCCAGCTCGTGGCCCGGACGCTGGGTAAAGAGGTTGTAGGCGATGCGGACGGTCATCTGCTTCTTCTCGTGCAACTCGGCAATCACCTCGTAATCTTCCGGGTAGTTCTGGAAGCCGCCGCCCGCGTCGATGGCGCTGGTCAGTCCCAGACGGTTCAGCTCGCGCATAAACTGGCGGGTGGAGTTAACCTGCTGCTCCAGCGGCAGCTTCGGCCCTTTGGCCAGCGTGGCGTAGAGGATCATGGCGTTCGGACGGGCGATCAGCATCCCGGTCGGGTTGCCGTTGGCGTCGCGCTGGATCTCGCCGCCCGGCGGGTTTGGCGTGTCTTTGGTGTAGCCAACCACCTTCAGCGCGGCGCGGTTGAGCAGGGCGCGGTCGTAGAGGTGCAGGATAAAGACCGGGGTATCCGGCGCGGCGTCGTTAATTTCGTCCAGGGTTGGCATGCGGCGTTCGGCAAACTGGAACTCGCTCCAGCCGCCCACCACGCGCACCCACTGGGGCGATGGCGTGCGCAGGGCTTGTTCTTTCAGCATCCGCAGGGCATCGGCCAGAGACGGCACGCCTTCCCAGCGCAGCTCGAGGTTGTAGTTCAGCCCGCCACGAATGAGGTGCAGGTGGGAGTCGTTCAGGCCGGGGATGGCGGTGTGGCCTTTTAAATCCACCACTTTAGTGCCGTCGCAGTGGTGTTGCATCACCTCGGCGACGGTACCCACTTCCAGAAATTTTCCGTCGCGCACGGCGACGGCTTCCGCCACAGGATTCTCGCGATCGACGGTGTGAAACTGGCCGTTAACCAGAATGAGATCGGCTTTTCCAAGGGTAACCATAACTGCTCCTGACTGAGAGGGGAATGGTCAGGATTATGGGAACCGGTTTCGGCAAAGATCCAGTTATACAATAGGATAGGTATACCAAAGTATAACTATACCTAAGGTTAACTATACGAAGAGATAATTACGCACAGGCGCAGAAGGCCGCAGGATGGGGGCGACTTTATCGGCGTGGCACTCACGGCGATTTCACCCTTAACCACTGGAAAATGCTATGACCTCTTCAAAGCTCGAAGTATTAACCCCTGCGAACTGTCAGATTATTTTCATCGACCACCAGCCACAGATGGCGTTTGGCGTGCAGTCTATTGACCGCCAGGTGCTGAAAAACAACACCGTGGCGCTGGCGAAAGCGGCCAAAGTGTTCAACATCCCGACCATCATCACCACCGTAGAGACTGAAAGCTTCTCCGGTAACACCTACCCGGAGCTGCTGGACGTGTTCCCGGGCCAGGACATTCTGGAGCGTACCTCCATGAACTCCTGGGACGACCAGAAGGTGCGCGACGCGCTGAAAGCCAACGGCAAGAAGAAGGTGGTGGTTGCCGGTCTGTGGACCGAAGTGTGCAACAACAGCTTTGCCCTGTGCGCAATGCTGGAAGGCGACTACGAAATTTATATGGTGGCGGACGCGTCTGGCGGTACCACCAAAGAAGCCCACGACTTTGCCATGCAGCGCATGATCCAGGCGGGCGTGATCCCGGTGACCTGGCAGCAGGTGATGCTGGAGTGGCAGCGCGACTGGGCGCGTAAAGAGACCTACACCGCGGTGATGGATATCGTGCGCGAGCACTCCGGCGCGTACGGCATGGGTGTGGATTACGCTTACACCATGGTGCACAAAGCGCCGTCTCGCCAGAAGAGCGAGCACCGTACCTTAGCGCCGGTCCCGGCCCGCTAAGTCCAGGCGGCAGGCTGGTCCCTCATCCGGCCTGCCACTGACTGCTTTCTGGAGTTCTCTATGAGTACAGGGTTGATATCCCTTGCGGCAGGCGTGTTGATCGGCCTGATGTATGCCGCGCTGAAGGTACGCTCCCCCGCGCCGCCCGCGCTGGCGCTGATTGGCCTGCTGGGGATGCTGGCCGGGGAGCAGGCGACGCGCCATCTGTTAGCCCGCGACAGCGTGGTGAGCGTTCCGGCAGTGGTTCACCATCCGGCAGGAGAGTCATCATGAAGGCCTGGATAATTTCGCTGGTGTGCGGCGTGCTGGCTGGGGTAATTTACGCTCTGCTCAACGTCCACTCTCCGGCACCGCCGGTTGTCGCCCTGCTTGGCCTGTTTGGTATGCTGGTGGGCGAACAGCTGATCCCGGTGGGACGTCGCATACTGAATCGCGAACCGCTGACTCTGGCCTGGTTTCGTCACGAGTGTGTGCCGAAAATCAGCGGCACGGCGCCTCCCGCGCCCGTGAAGGAAAACCGCGACGTTTAATGATTTTTTGAGGAATAACAGCATGACGCTGCCGTGGCGCATTGCCATCATTGATGACGAACGTTCTGTCCGCAGCGGGCTGAGTAACCTCCTGGAGTCGGAAGGGTATGCGACCGACACGTTTGATTCGGCAGAGGTGTTTCTGAGCCACCCGTTCGCCCTGTCCGGCGCGGCGCTGGTGATCACCGATATCAAGCTGCGGGGCATGAACGGCCTGGAGCTGTTTGAAAAGCTGCGGCTGCTGGCCGCCCCGCCTCCCCCCGTACTCTTTATCTCCGGTCATGCTGATGAAAATATGCAGCGGTACGCTCTTGATTTGGGCGCCGCTGCATTTTTGCGTAAGCCTATTAACATCGATATTCTGCTGGATCATATTCAGCGGGAGCTGGCCCGCCGACAATAAGGATCGCGGATGAACGAAAACGAGCTGCCTGCATTCTGGCCCGCCCAGGGAAATCTCCATGATGGGCGGGTTTTTGTCCTTAAAGAGGATGTCATTTTTACCGTGCTGGCGCAGGAGGGCGGGATCTCCTGGATGAACGCCCGACATCCCCATTCTGGCGGCTCCTTTATCATTGCCACCGCGGTCAGCGACGAAGAGGAAGAGCGGGCCACCCGGCTGCTCAAAAATGAGTTTGCGTTGCGCGATCACCTGCAGGGCAGCTGGGCCATTCGCGCCGTGGCCTCCACTCAGTACCGGGGGCGTTTTGCACTGGTGTATGCGCCGTTTTCGTTTGAGCTGCTGGCGCGACGCGCGGGCAGGGCGATCTCGGGGATCGCCGGGTTTATCGAGCTGGCGATCCAGATCTGCACGCCGCTGCGCCAGATGCATCTGCAGAACCTGATCCACGGCGATATCAAGCCCGGCAATATCTTTGTTCATCACGATTCAACCTGCCGTCTGGGCAGCTTTGGCCTGTCATGCAGTATCTCGGGGGCCTTTTCCCAGACCCGGTTAGCCGTCTCTGGCGGTACGCCCGCCTATATGTCCCCGGAGCACACCACCCGCACACAGCGGGCCGTCGATTGCCGCAGCGATCTCTACAGCCTCGGCATTGTGCTTTATGAGCTCCTGACCGGACGCCTGCCGTTTGAGCTGGGCGAGAACGAGCAGACCAACTGGGCGCATTACCACATTGCCTCTGAGCCGCTTTCTCCCGCCGTGTTGCGCCCGGATGTGCCCGACATGCTGTCGACCATCATCCTCAAGCTGCTGGAGAAGCAACCCGATAACCGCTACCAGACCGTCGACGGGCTGATTGCCGATCTTCGACGCTGCCAGGCGACGTTAACCTCCGAAGGCGAGATCGTCGCCTTCACGCCCGGCCAGCAGGACCGGACGCCGGCGATCCATCTGGCGGACTCCCTGTTTGCGACGCATCCGCAGGCAAACGACGTCATCGCCGCGTTTGAGCGGGTGGGGCAAAACATTGTGCCGGAGCTGGTGACGATCGGCGGGCCGTCGGGGATCGGTAAATCCTCGATTATCGCCACGGCGTTAAAAACGTTGCAACAGCGCAGGGTGCTGCTGGCGGTGGGCAAGGTCGATCAGTTTTCGCCGACGTTACCCTACGGCGTATTAAGCTCGGCGTTTCGCACCCTGACGCTGCACCTGCTCGGGCTGCCTGCGGAAGAGGTGGCGAAGTGGAAAATCCGCCTCGCGCGCGCCCTGGAAGGATATGAAGAGCTGGCCGTCAGCCTGGTGCCCGAGCTGGGGTTGCTGCTGGAGAGTAAACCTCGCTTCTCGGCAGATACATTTTCCATTGATGCCCGGGCCCGCTTCAGCCATATGGTGCTGGCGCTGGTTAAAACCTTTGCCTCGCAGGGCTGTCCGCTGGTCTTGCTGCTTGACGATCTGCAGTGGAGCGACGCCGCCAGCCTGCAAACGTTGAAGCACCTGCTGGCGACCTGCGGTGCCATTCCGCTATTGCTGGTGGTGGCGCACCGGGACATCGCCTCGTTGTCCGATCCCGCGTTACAGCAGCAGCTCGCGAGCCTGCCGGCGTCGGCGCAGCACGCCATCGAGATTATCCCGCAGCCGCTGACGGTGAAGGCGGTAGCACGCTGGCTGGGCACGCTGTTTCGCGTGCGCAGCGCCACAACAACCGACCTCGCCACGCTTATCCACGAGAAAACCGGCGGCAACCCGCTGTTCGTGCATGAGTTTTTCCGCCGCATTGTTGATGACGGGCTGGTGGTGCATAACAAGTATCAGGACAAATGGCAGTACGATCTGCAGGCGATCCGCGCCCGGCATTACACTGAAAACGTCGTCACCCTGGTGCTGGAAAAGCTCGAAGAGATGCCCGACGAGACGCGTCGTCTGCTGGGCAGCATTGCCTGTCTTGGCGGCACGGGCGAGCTGGAGATGCTGTGCCGCGTGGTCGGGATGTCGGTGGCGGAAATCCGTTATGCGCTGCACCCGGCGGTGATGGCGCAGCTGATTGTGCTGACGGAAAAAGCGTATGCCTTTACCCACGACAGGGTGCAGGAGGCTGCTTTCGCACTGCTGGATCAGCGTGAGAGGAGCCACCTGCACCTGACCACCGCCAGCCTGCTGGCCGAGGCCGCGCGTCAGGCGGCGGGGAACGAACTGCTGTTCCGCGCCGTGCACCACGTGACGGCCGCGCTGGACAGCATTCAGCCTGCGCCGCAGCGCCAGATGTTCCGCGAGCTCAGCCTGCTGGCCGCACGGCGGGCGAAGCGCACCGGCGATTATCATTCGGCCCTGAGCTACATTCAGACCGCCAGAGCGCTGGGCAATGCCGGGGCGGTGTCTGACTTTATGCTCGACATCGAAGAGGCGGGCTGTGAATTTGCGCTCGGCCACCTGGAGCGAACCCGCGAGCTGTGTGACGCGATCCTCGGCTGCCCCGGCGGGCTGACTGAAAAAGCGCTGGCGGCTAACCTGCTGGTGGAAGTCTACATTCGCCAGTCCGACAGCCGTCTGGCGCTGGAGGCGGCGCTGTGCTGGCTGGGGATTTTTGGTATCCAGATCAGCCACTACCCGGAAGACGTCGAGTGCGACGAAGCCTGGAAACACTTCTGCAACCGCGTGGGAGACGCGCCGCAACAGCATTTTGTCCAGCTCTCGCAAATGGACAACCCGCAAACCGAAGCGGTGATGAACCTGCTGTATAGCGCCAGCATTTGCGCCAGTTTTATCTGTCCGCGCCTGCACTTTTTGCTGCTTTGTCGCATGATGCATCTGACCCTCGACCACGGTATCACCGGCGCCTCCACCACGGCGATGGCCTGGTTTGGCGTATTGATTGGCCAACGCTACGCCGAGTATCGCCTTGGTTTCCAGTACGGCACGCTGGCCCGCGAGCTGGTAAACCGTCACGGCTACGATGCCTTTGAAGCCAAAACCCTGCTGCCGCTCGATCAGCTCAGCGTCTGGACCCAGCCGCTGTCATTCACCATCGAGTGCGCCAAAGCCTGCTTTACCGCCGCCGTCACTCACGGTGATATGACGGTGGCCTGCTTTGCGGCCTGCCATCAGGTGATCAACTTCCTCTCGCGGGGCGATCATCTGGACGGGGTGCTGACCAGCATCGATCGCGGTCTGGCCTTTGTCCGTAAAACCCACTTCCAGGACATCGAAACGATTTTGATGCTCCAGCGCGGCTACGTTGAGTTTCTGCGTACGCCGGTCATCGGCACCTGGAGCGCCGCGCAGGTACTCCCTGAAGCGATGCTGCCAGCGGCGCCTGAGCAGGCCCCGGAGCAGACCTCGACCATGTTGTTCTGGTACTGGCTGTACCGTGGGATGGCGCACTTTACCTGCGGGGAGTATGCCGCCGCGCAGGCGGAGCTGGAGCAGGCGGGCTGGTTCGCATGGTCTGCGCCCGGCCACATTCACCTGCTGGATTACCATCTCTACAGCGCCCTGTCGCTTTCCAGACAGCTGACGCCGGAGACCTTCTCGGCAAATCACCGTCGCAGCATTCACGCCCACTACGACAAAATCGCCCTCTGGGCACGGATTAATCCGGGCACGTTTGCCGACAAAGAGGCGCTGATTTACGCCGAAATCGTGCGTCTGGACGGGATGAACAGCATTGCGCTTGAGCAGTATGAGAAAGCGGTGCGCCTCTCGCGGGAGGGTGGTTTTAATCCGCTGAACGCGCTGGCCCACGAGCTGGCAGGGCGCTTTGCCCTTGCCTGCGGCTATCCGACCGCCTCGGACGCCCACTTCCGCGGGGCGATCGCCGCCTGGGGCCGCGCCGGTGCACAGGCAAAAGTGCGCCAGCTTGAGCAGGATTTTCCGCATCTTCTGAGCTCCGCCCAGGCCAGCGCGTACGACACGGTGGCTTTCGCGCAGAATGAAGTGATTCGCGATCTGCAAAGCGTGATCAAGGCGTCACGCGCGCTGTCTGAAGAAATTAACCTTGAGCGGTTAATCGAAAACCTGATGACGCTGCTGCTTGAACGGGCCGGGGCGCAGCGCGGTCTGCTGCTGCGCGTGAGCGACAACCATATCCCGGAGATCGAGGCCAGCGCGTGGACCAGTACTGACGGCGTGCGGGTGCGGATCCTGAAAGAGGTCCCGATGGCGACCGATATGCCGCTGTCGGTGCTGGCGGCGGTGATCCGCACCGGACAGGAGATCCGCACCGGCAAGCCGGAAGAGTTCCACCCCTTTAGCCAGGATCCTTATCTCGTGACCTCGGGGGCGGCCGTGATGTGCGTCCCGATGTTCAAACAGGCGCGGCTGGTGGGCGTGCTCTACCTGGAAAATCGCCTGATGCCGGAGGTCTTTACCGCCGAGCACTCCCGCGTGGTGAGCCTGCTGGGGGCGCAGGCGGCGGTCTCGCTGGAGACGGCGCGCCTGTATGCCGAGCTGCTGGCGGAAAACATCCAGCGTCGCCGCGTGGAGAAAGAGCTGCGATCCAGCCAGACCTCGCTGATGCTGGGCGAGCAGATCAGCCACACCGGCAGCTGGCGCTGGGAGCTGGAGCAGGATCTGATGTTTATCTCCGAGGAGTACGCCCGCATCCTCGGCCTGCCTGAACAGCAAAAGAAGATCTCCATGGCGGAGTTTTTGACCTTTGTGCATAAGGATGATTACGCCCGGATCAGTACCATCGTCACCCAAAGCGTACGCGAAGGGCTCTCCATGCGGGCGGAGTTCCGCATTAACCGTACCGATGGCTCAACCCGCTATATTCTCGGGATTGGCGATCCGGTGGGCGTGGGCAGCGAGGTGAACGAGTATTACGGCATCATCACCGACATTACCAGCCAGCGGGCGGCGGAAGATGCGATGCGGGTGGCGCAGGCGGATCTGGCGCGCGTTTCCCGGGCGACCACCGTCGGGCAATTGACCTCTTCCATCGCTCATGAGATCAACCAGCCGCTGATGTCGATCGTCTCCAACGCCGGGGCGAGCCTGCGCTGGCTCAACCGGGAGCCAGCCCGGCTGGATAAAGTGCGTGAAGGGCTGGAGGAGATCGCCGCTGAAGGGGCGCGGGCGGGGGAGATCATCCGCAGCATTCAGTCCCTGACGCGCAAGCAGGATCCGACCTTCTCACGCATCGATCTGCACTACCTGGTCCACCATATCATCGCGCTGTCGCGCAGCGAGCTTGAGCAGCGACACATTAGCGTCGATTACCTTTTGCAGGCGCAGGACAGCTTTATCACCGGCGACAGCGTGCAGATCCAGCAGGTGCTGCTCAACCTGGTGATGAACGCGGTAGAGGCGATGGCCGAGGTGAAAGATCGCTCTTGCACCATCACCATCAGCACCAGCAATGCAGAAGGGAGAGTGCTGGTGGAGATAGCCGATACCGGCAGCGGCATAGAGCCTGAGCGGCTGGAGAAGATTTTTGACTCGTTCTATTCCACCAAAGCGCAGGGCATGGGGATGGGGCTGACCATCAGCGCCAGCATCATTGAGCGGCACTGCGGGAAACTGAGCGCGCGCCGCCGGGAGCCGCACGGCACCGTCTTTGCTTTTGCGCTGCCGCTTGCGGCACAGGAAGGGTAACGGCTATTCCGTTGGCAGACTTTTGCTCAGGCGTTCCACGACCCTGACCAGCTCTGCCACGGAGCGCACCTGCATCTTCTCCATCACGCGGCGGCGATGGACTTTCACCGTGATTTCGCTCACCCCAAGCTCGGCGGCGATCTGCTTGTTCAGCAGGCCGCTTATCGCCAGCTGGAGCACTTCATGTTCGCGCGGGGTAAGAGACATATGGCGCTGCTTCAGGGCGTAGTGCTCTTTATTACGCACGGCGTTGTTTTCCGCCAGCCGGAGCGCGGATTCAATGGCGTCGATAAGCGCGGCGGATTCAACCGGTTTGGTCAGAAACTCATAGGCCCCGCCTTTGATGGCGCGAACCGACATCGGGATGGTGCCGTGGCCGGTGAGGAAAATAATCGGGATCTCACGCCCGCTGTCCCTGAGGGCATCAGCCACCTCAAAACCGGAGATGGTGGGCATTTGCATATCGAGGATCACGCACGAAGGCAGATCCTCGAAGCGGTGCTGAAGAAATGCTTCTGCCGATGAAAAGCCGATAGCGTTCAGGTCTGCCGATTCCAGTAGCCCGGTCACGGACTGCCTGACGGCGTCATCGTCATCAACCACATACACAATGTGTTCCATTCACCGCCCCGGTGCTGATTTAAATGTCGAGGATGCAAACCGTCCCTTCGGTTACGTAAGAGACTGTTTATGCTGACTTTCATCTTAACACATTAAATATCATTATCATTTAACAATATGATAACCATATGAAGTATAGCGAGCCGGAACAGGGGCGGTGAAGGAACGAAACGCTGTTTTTATGCACCGACAAGCTCAATGCGATTACCGTCCGGGTCCGCGATTACCGCTTCATAGAAGCCGTCCCCGGTCATACGCGGGGCGCTAAGCAGCGTGCCGTTTGCCCTGGCCTGTGCCGCCATGCTGTCCACCTGTGCTTTTCCGCCGACGTTGATGGCGATATGCGCCCAACCGATAAATTCAGGGTGGGCAGGCGCGTCGGGCAGGTCCGGAATGGTCATCAGCTCAATCGTCGGCCCCTCATCAAGGGTAATAAAATGGGATTCAAAACCCGGACGATTTTTACTGACGTAGCGTGCGTTGCTGCGGCCATTAAACACCGTTTCCCAGAACTGAACCTGGGCGTTAAGGCTGCGGGTCCAGAGTGCGACATGTGCAATATTCATTGTAACCCTCGTTGTTTGTGTTGCGCGGTTATGCAACATTATGCGCATTGATACTCGATTAGAATTATTAAAGGACTTTCAATGCTCGATTATGCAGCTTTTCCTGAACAGCGACAAGCGCGGATCCGCCAGATCCTTCAGAAGAGCGGAAGGGTGGTCTGTACCGAGCTGGCGAGCCAGATGAACGTATCCGAGCACACGATTCGCCGTGATTTACATGAACTTAGCAAAGAGGGCTATTGCAAAAAGGTCTACGGCGGCGCGGTGCTTCAGCTTCCGGATGCGGGTAATTTTTTAAGCCGCGAGCAGAAAATAAGTGCAGAAAAGCACACAATCGCGCAGAAAGCAGCAACGCTGGTTCAGGCGGGCGGGTGCATTTTTATTGACGCGGGGACAACAAACCTGGCGCTGGCGAAAGCCCTCCCGGCGGATCTCAACGTCACGGTGGTGACCAACTCCCCGGCCATCGCCACGGAACTGCTGCGCCATCCCCTGTGCGAGGTGATCATCACCGGCGGGCAGATCCAGCGGGCATCCGGCGGGTCGGTGGGCGCCACGGCCGCGGGTCAGATCCAGGGCATTATCTTCGATCAGGCCTTTATTGGCGGCTGCGCGATGGATCCGCAGATGGGGCTCACCGGCTTTGATTTTGCCGACTGCGAATTCAAAAAGGCGGTTATCGCCCAGAGCAACCAGACCATCGTGGCTCTGACGGCAGACAAACTTCCCGGCGTGGCGCGCTTTGTGGTGGCGACGTGTCAGGACATTGATGTGCTGGTGGTAGAAGAGGCGCTGGAACAGGGCGTTGTCGACGCGTTTGCGGCCCAGGACATTCGCATTGTGTGCGCCTGAGGACTTTCACGGGTAAAACAGGCTACACTCTGGTTTTAAGCGCTAAATGCTGAGGACATAACAATGCACTACACACTGAAAGACGGCGATAAGGATAAAGCGGAAGGGACACAGAGCGCACTGCAGCAGAAGCTGCTGGAATCCCGCTCGATTGTTATCTCCGGTGAAATCAACCAGGCGCTGGCAGAGAAAGTCATCACCCAGCTGATCCTGCTGCAAAGCGTGAGCAACGATCCGATCAAACTGTACATCAACAGCCAGGGCGGTCACGTGGAAGCCGGTGATACCATTCACGACTTCATCAAGTTCATCCGCCCGGACGTGCACGTGATCGGTACCGGCTGGGTGGCGAGCGCCGGGATCACCATCTTCCTGGCGGCGAAAAAAGAGCATCGCTACTCGCTGCCAAACACCCGCTTTATGATCCACCAGCCGCTGGGCGGCGTGCGCGGTCAGGCGACGGATATTGAGATTGAAGCGCGCGAGATCATCCGCATGCTGGACCGCGTGAACAAGCTGATCGCTGATGCCACCGGCCAGCCGCTGGAAAAAGTGAAAAAAGACACCGACCGCAACTTCTGGATGTCTCCGGCCGAAGCGCTGGATTACGGCATTGTGGGTAAACTGATTACCCATTATGACGATCTGAAGCTGGATTAAGTTTTTAACGCCGTGTACGTGTCGGGTGGCGGCTACGCCTTACCCGACCTACGCGTGCTGGTTTGACCCATGACAAGTTCCCCCTCTGCCTTCTTGCCTATAATCGCGCCTGTTTCCCCTCTCACTGGTGCTATCCATGGCGTATCAACTGAACCTGAACTGGCCGGAATTTCTTGAGAAATACTGGCAAAAAAAACCCGTTGTGCTGAAAAATGCCTTCCCGAATTTTGTCGACCCGATTACCCCGGACGAACTGGCAGGCCTGGCGATGGAGCCGGAGGTCGATAGCCGTCTGGTGAGCCATTTCAACGGCAAATGGCAGGCCAGCAATGGTCCGTTTGAGCACTTTGACGGCCTGGGTGAAACCGGCTGGTCGCTGCTGGCGCAGGCGGTGAACCACTGGCACATGCCGGCGGCGGAGCTGGTGCGCCCGTTCCGCGTGCTGCCGGACTGGCGTCTGGATGATCTCATGATCTCCTTCTCCGTGCCGGGCGGCGGCGTGGGCCCGCATATCGATCAGTACGATGTGTTCATCATTCAGGGGATGGGCAGCCGTCGCTGGCGCGTGGGTGACAAGCTGCCGATGCGTCAGTTCTGCCCACATCCGGCGCTGCTGCACGTGGATCCGTTTGAACCGATCATCGACGAAGATCTGGCGCCGGGCGATATTCTCTACATTCCACCAGGATTCCCGCACGACGGCTTCACCCATGAAACCGCGCTGAACTACTCTGTGGGTTTCCGGGGGCCAAACGGCCGCGATCTGATCAGCAGCTTTGCCGATTACGCGCTGGAAAACGATCTGGGCGGGGAGCATTACAGCGATCCGGATCTGACCTGTCGCGAACACCCTGGGCGCATTGAGCAGTACGAGCTCGATCGCATTCGCCAGATGATGATCGACATGATCGGTAAGCCGGATGATTTCACAAAATGGTTCGGCAGCTTTGTCTCCACGCCACGTCACGAGCTGGATATCGCCGCCGCCGAGCCGCCGTATGCGCCCGAGGAGGTGCTGGACGCGTTGCAGGGCGGAGAGAGATTGTCTCGCCTGAGCGGCCTGCGCGTGCTGAATATCAACGGCAGTTTCTTCATCAACAGCGAACAGCTCGAGACAGTCGACGCGAAGGCGGCGGACGCGCTGTGCCGCTACACTGAGCTGGGCCAGGCCGAGCTGGGCGATGCGCTGAACAACCCGGCGTTTGTCGAGGAGCTCACCGGGCTGATTAACCAGGGGTACTGGTACTTCGACGAGTAGTGCGGCCTGTTGCCCGGTGGCGCTGCGCTTACCGGGCCTACAACGGCGGTTTTCTCCCTCTCCCTGTGGGAGAGGGCCGGGGTGAGGGCATCAGGCCGCACTAGCCCTCCTCCATCGCAATCACAATCGCTTCACCCATCTTCTTCAATGCCTCGCGATGCTTATCCGTCGGCGGTAATGCCACGTTAATCCGCAGGCAGTTGCGGTACTTTCCGGAGGCGGAAAACAGCGACCCGGCCGCGGCCTGGATCTTCAGGCGGCACAGCTGCTTGCTGACGCACACCATATCGACCCTCTCCGGTAGCTCCACCCACAGCAAAAAACTGCCCTGCGGGCGCGTCACGCATATGTCTGCCGGAAAATATTGCCGTACCCAGCAGGTATAGGTTTCCATATTCTGCTGATAAAACTGGCGCATACGGCGCACGTGGCGATGATAATGGCCGTCGCGGATAAACGCCGCCACCGCCATCTGCGTGCCCGGCACGTTAAACCCGCCCGCGGCGTATTTCATGTGCATCACCCGGTCGTAGTAGCGTCCCGGCACAATCCAGCCGACGCGTAACCCTGGCGCCACGGTTTTGGTAAACGAGCTGCAGAGGATCACGCGGCCATCAATATCCATGGAGTGAATGGTCCGCGGGCGCGGGTATTCCGCCGCCAGCTCGCCGTAGATATCATCCTCGACGATCACGATATCGTGCCGCTGGGCCAGGGCCAGCACCTGCTTCTTATGCGACTCCGGCATGATAAACCCAAGCGGATTATTGCAGTTAGGCACCAGGATGACTGCTTTGATGGGCCACTGCTCCAGCGCCAGCTCTAATGCCTCAATGCTGATCCCGGTTTGCGAATCGGTCGGAATTTCTATCGCCTTGATGTCAAACCCGCGCAACATCTGCATGGTGCCGTGGAACGACGGCGACTCCACCGCCACAATGTCTCCTGGTTTACAGACCGACAGCAGGGCGATGGAGAGCGCGCCGTGGCAGCCGTTGGTGATCACAATCTCGTTCGCCGCCACGGTGGAGCCCCCGTCGAGCATCAGCCGGGCGATCTGCTCGCGCAGCTCAAGGCGCCCGTCGAGTACGTCATAGCTCAGCATTTCGGCGGGGTTGTGCTGTGCGATGCGGCTCATCTCACGCCACAGGGGCTTCAGGCTCGGCTGGTTAACGTCTGGCGAACCGCCGCCAAAGGAGATCATCTCTTTGTCGGCGCGGGCATCCAGCAGCATCATCACCTCATCCCACTGGGTGACGTCCACCGGGCGCTGCACCGGGCGCGTCATGGCCGGCATCGGCGGCTGGGCCTTGCGCTTAGACACAAAATAGCCGGAACGCGGCTGGGGAGTGATGAGCTGCAGGTTTTCGAGGATCTGATAGGCCTGCTGTATGGTGCTGATGCTCACGCCATGCTCCTGGCTCAGCGCGCGTACCGACGGCAGACGTTCACCGCTGCGATACAGCCCTTGTTCAATGCGTTCTGCCAGTAGATTGGCCAGATGTTGGTAGCGCGTCATGCTGTATCCTTTGTTGTCACCATACAGATTACAAAACCAGTACAGATTGCCGCAAAAAACGGCATGCAGATACCGTTTTAGCGGATCTGTATGTTAAACAAAAGTTGTTTTTGAGTCTGTATTGCTAAAGCCGTTTTCCACGATCATAGCCCCACTGACACGGTGAGGAGAGCATCATGGAATTCTATGAGAATCGTTCAAAACGTCCGTTTATTGTCTTCGTCTGGATCGGCAAAACGATCTGCAACTGGTATCGCATCAACCGTACCCGCCGCATTCTGAGCCAGATGAGCGATGAGCAGCTCAAGGACGTTGGATTGTCGCGGTATGATGTGTGAGACACGTCGCCGCCGGGTGGCGGCTGCGCCTTACCCGGCCTACTCGATCCCGTAGGCCCGGTAAGCGTAGCGCCACCGGGCGATGTTTAGCTCAACAGCGTAAGTGTCTGCCGCTTCGGTCTTTCCAGCAAATCCACCGCCTCCTGATATGACCGCACGTTGTTATAGCCCATCACCAGCCCGTAACGTTTGCCCGACCCGCGATACCACTCTGAAAGGGCATTCACCTGCAGCTGCTGCGCTTGCCAGCAGCACGCCACCTCCCGATCGTTGCTGCCTTTCGCCAGAAACGCCACGATATGCATTCCGCCGTCGTTTTGCTCGGTGAAAAACAGATCGCCATATACCTCACGCAGGGCGGCAATCATCCACTCCCGGCGGGTCTGGTACAGCGCGCGCATCTTCTTAAGATGACGGAAAAAATGGCCCTCGTTGAGAAAGGTGGTGAGGATTTTTTGCGTCAACACCGGCTGGCCGCTGGCGACGATGTCCGCACAGTCGGTAAATGCCTCAACCGTGCTGGCGGGCATCACGATGTAGCCCATGCGTAAGGAGGGCATAATGGTTTTACTGAAAGTGCCCATAAAGATCACCCGATCATGGCGATCGAGGCTTTTCAGCGACGGCAGCACCTTGCGGGTATAGTGAAATTCTCCGTCGTAATCATCTTCAATAATCCACGCCCCGTTCTGGCTCGCCCAGTCGAGAAGCTGCTGTTTACGCGGCAGAGAGAGCGTTACCGCCAGTGGGCTCTGGTGAGAGGGCGTCACGATAGCAAAACGGGCGTCGCGGTGATGATGCAACAGATACTCCGTGTCGATGCCGCAGCGATCGACCGGCACGGTGTGCAGACGTGGCACAATCCGCTTAAGCAACTGCTGGCCCATGAAATAGCCCGGATCTTCAAACACCACTTTGTCGCTGCGGCTGGCGAGCGTATCGAGGATCAGGCGCAGGCTGCCGCTGTAGCCGCTGGTGATCAACACCTGTTCGGCGGTACACGAGAGCCCGCGGGAGATATTCAGATAGCGGGCGATGGCCTGGCGCAGGGGATACCAGCCCAGCACCGGCGGGTTGAGCATCTCTTCCGGGCGCATGGAGCGCGTCGCCTGGCCTGCCAGCAGTAACCATTTTTTATAGGGGAAGCTGTCGAGGGAGGGAATGCCGGGGCGCAGAAAACCCGCTCGTTCACGCTGGTTGATAAGCGATGCCGGGAGCGTACCGGTGGTGTGATCCGCTGGAGCCGGCGTCGCGGGTAGCAAGAGATCGGGATTGACCCGCGTGCCGCGCGCGCCCTGGCTCACCAGGTACCCTTCGCCGATTAAAATGGCATACGCCGTTTCGACGGTTTTGCGCGCTACCTTGAGCTCTTCGGCCAGTACGCGAATGGCGGGCACCTTATCGCCAGGCTTCAGCACGCCGCGCGTAATGTTGTCGCGATAGCGGGTGTAAATGTCGTGATAGCCCGGCTTCATGTCCTACCTCATTTTATGGTTTTTGTATCTTTTTACTATGTCATGACCCGCGTAGATTGTCCTCATCGCATGACACATACCGTGTAAATAAGAGGAAAGACAATGAGCACTCGCGTAAACCACCATAAAGTCACTCCAGCCCTTGCCAACGCGCTGTCCGCCCTGAGCATGGAAGTGGCGAAAACCTCCATCGACCCGGCGCTGAAGCACCTGATCGACATTCGCGTTTCCCAGCTGAACGGCTGTACCTTCTGTCTGGATATGCACTCCAAAGAGGCCAAAATTGCCGGGGAGCGCGAACTGCGCCTTTACCACCTGGCGGCCTGGCGCGAATCTCCGCTGTTCAGCGCTCGCGAGAAAGCGGCGCTGGCCTTCGCCGAAGCGTTGACCCAGATTGGCGTTCACGGGGTGAGCGACGCGCTGTACCGCAGCGTGGCGGAACACTTTTCTGACGTGGAAATTTCAGAGCTGAACTTCGCCATCGTGGCGATCAACGCCTGGAACCGTTTAGGCATTACCTCGCGCATGGCCCCCGGCTCGCTGGACGCAGCTTACGGACTGAACAAGGCTAACCTGGAATAATCCCGCGCTCGCGGATCATCGCCACCAGCGCCCGCAACCCCGGCGGGACGTGGCGATGGCCTGGATAGTAAAGACGCAGCCCGGCAAACGGCTGCGTCCAGTCGTTTAACACGCTCACCAGTTCCCCGCTTTTCAGCTCGTCACGGATATAGAGTTCCGGCAAAAAGCCAATCCCCAGCCCTGCTTTGACCGCGCGGATCGAGGCAAAAAGATCGGATGTCGCAAAACGCGGCGGCACGGCCAGCGCATACTGGACTCCCCGACGGGCCAGCTCCCAGCGGTAGATCCCACCGTGGGCCATGCGCATCCCGATCCCCTGATGCAACAGCAGATCCTCCGGCGTTTGCGGTATACCGTGGCGGGCAAAATAGTCCGGTGTGGCGGTCACGAGCTGGCGGATCTCTCCGGTCAGCGGTACGGCGATCATATCCTGCGGCACCGCCTCTTCAAGGCGGATCCCGGCGTCGTAGCCTTCGGCGACGATATCGATCATCCGCGCCTCGCTCACCGTTTCAACACGCATTTTCGGGTAGCGGATCATAAAGTCGATCAGCAGCTGGTCCAGAAACAGGGAGCCAATATTGTTCGGCACGTTCAGGCGCAGGGTGCCTGCGGGTTCACCGGTATCGCTGTGGATCTCTTCCCCGGCCTGACGAATTTCCTGCAGCGCCGGACCGATGCGCGCCACATAACGCTGCCCGGCGTCGGTGAGCGCCACGCTGCGGGTAGTGCGGTTAAAAAGACGCGTCTCGAGGCGGCTCTCCAGCCCGGCGATGGCGTTACTCACCGCCGTGGCAGACATGCCCAGCTCCTGGGCGGCACCGCGAAAGCTGCCGCGTCGTACCACCGCCATCACCACTTCCAGCTCTGTCAAACCTGAACGATGCATAGATTATCCTGAAAATCGAAACAACCCTTGCAGCATAGCGTGGATTATCGCAACGGAGTAGTCGTGCCAGACTGTGTCCACACAGCCTGAGGAGGTTTACATGCACCACATCGAACAGATTTTTATCAACGGCGAATTTGTTACCCCGCACGGCACCGAGCGTTTTGATTTATACAACCCGGCGACGGCACAGGTCATAGGGCAGGTGCGTCTGGCAGATGAGGTAGACGCTGAACGCGCCATTGCGGCCGCCAAAGCGGCGTTTCCGGCGTGGTCGCAAACCGCAAAACAGGAACGGATTGCTGCGTTAACACGTATGCATGCCGCTGTTGCCGCCCGTCATGATCAGCTGCTCGAGGCGATAATCGAAGAGTACGGCGCACCGGCTGCGCGCTCGGCGTGGATGGCCAGTTATCCGGCCGATGTCATTGCCCAGGCGATGGAGGCCCTGGAGGCGTTTGAATTTTCATTTTCAGCGGGGGCGGCATCGGTGCAGATGACGCCGCTAGGCGTAGCGGGCCTGATCACGCCGTGGAACAGCGATGCGGGGTTTATCTGCGGCAAACTGGCGGCGGCGCTCGCGGCGGGTTGCACGGCGGTGATCAAACCCAGCGAAATGAGCGCCCTGCAAACGCAGATTATTACCGAGGCGCTGCGTGATGCCGCATTGCCAGCGGGCGTGTTTAATATCATCACCGGGCGCGGCGAGACGGTGGGGGAGACCATTAGCCGCCACCCGGACGTGGCGAAAATCTCGTTTACGGGGTCGACGAATACCGGCAAAGCGATCCTGCGTAACGCGGCGGAGGGTTTTAAGCGCGTCACGCTGGAGTTAGGCGGTAAATCGCCGACGATTTTGCTGGATGATGTCGATCTTGCACGGGCGATCCCGCTGGTGATTCAGGCCGGGTTTATGAACAGCGGGCAGGCGTGCGTGGCCGGCACGCGTATTCTGGTGCCGCAGTCGCGCAAGGCCGAGATGGAAATCGCCCTGGCGCAGGCGGTGGCGGCGGTGAAATCCGGCGACCCGCGCGAAAGCGCGACAGAGATTGGCCCGATGGTCAGCGAAAAGCAGTGGCTGCGGGTGCAGGGATATATTCGCAAAGGGCTCGACGAAGGCGCACGACTGTTGGCGGGCGGCGAAGGGCGACCGGACGGGACGCGGGACGGCTGGTTTGTGCGCCCGACGCTGTTTACTGATGTGAACAACCAGATGACCATCGCGCGTGAGGAAATTTTTGGCCCGGTGCTGTGCATTATTCCTTATCAGGACGAGGCGGAGGCTGTCGCGATTGCCAACGATACCGAGTACGGCCTGAGCGCGATGGTGCTGGGGCGTGACACCGGGCGTGCGCGTCGCGTGGCACAGCAGATTGTTTCCGGGCGCGTGCTGGTGAACACCCTCGCGCATGAGCCAAAAGCCCCGTTTGGCGGGTTTAAACACTCCGGCGTGGGACGTGAGATGGGCGAATGGGGAATTGGGGCGTTTATGGAGCCGAAGTCGATTGTGGGTTAAACCCATTACGTGTTACTCACGCCCGGTTCGCGGGGCGTGAGTAACAGACTTAATCTGCAAACAGTCTTTCGATGGTTTTAGTCGGCAGGAAGAGAGTATTTTCATTCTCTGCCTGAAGGGCGATAAACCCCAGTTTAAGGTAAAAGTTTTTGGCGCTGTCGTTCAGCGCTTCTACGAATATCCCATGGATACCCACGGCAAAAGACGCCAGGTAGACCGTTTTCAGAGCATGGGTGACCAGCAACTCCCCCAATCCTTGCCCCTGGAAGCGTTTATCAATCGCCAGGCGGCCCAGCGTGACGCTGGGAACATTTTTGTAAGGCACTCGCTTCTGCTGGGTTTTAGAAGGAAGGTACGCCTTTTCAAAGCAGCTCCCGGACAGCGTGTAATAACCCAACACCCGCGGCTTTTCCCCGGATGCGACAAGAACGTAACCCCGCAAAAATTTCCCACGATGCTGGCGTTTCAGGTGCGCCGTCAGAAAGGTGTTTAGGCTCTCTTCTCCGCAATCGAAATGGCTTAGATCATACTCAACGTCATCTGAAAAAATCCCTATTTTCATGTTATTCACGTATCACTCCAGATCCTGGAGACGCCTGGCTGCTCGCTTCAGTCGTTCATTTGGCGTTGGCGGGTTACTGATCGCATCCATCACCTGGTTCCAGGATGCCTCGTTGAGGATCAGGCGGCGGTGCTGTTCAATCACTTCTGCTGCGCGCTCGGAGGCCGTACTTACCATGAATTGTGAAATTGACTGGTTCGTCATTGCCGCTGCTTCTTCGATCAGGCTTTTGTCGTCTTCGGTTAAGCGTAGATCGATGCGCTGTTTCTTTAGTGCTGACATGATTCGCTCTTCATCGTGACCTGGGGTTCATGCCCCGGTTGCATAGTAATATTGTGTACGGAATTTTACCGTACATAAATCATATGTCTGTCATCGTCGGATTTCAACGGGAAATTGAGCGCAGCGCCATCCGGCACAACACTTCGCTCCATACCGAAGCATCCTTGTCATCTGTCCTGCATTCTCTCCATACCATCACAACGGAGAGACCTTTATGATCGCAGTCATTTTCGAAGCCAAAGCCGCGCCGGCGCATCAGGCGCGCTACCTGCAGCTCGCGGCCGAACTTAAACCCCTGCTGGCGGATATTGACGGTTTTATCGATATCGAACGTTTCCAGAGCCTGACCACCGACGGCAAAATTCTCTCGCTCTCCTGGTGGCGGGACGAAGAGGCTATCCGCAACTGGAAGCAGAACGTTTTTCATCAGGCCGCGCAGGCCGAGGGGCGGGAGTCGATTTTTACGTACTACCGCATTCGGGTGGCACAGCTGGTGCGGGAATACAGCGCCGAAAACGGAGGGCACGCGGATGTATGATGTTCATGTGATTTTTAACGATATGCCGGGTGAACTGGCACGCTTTGGTCAGCTGTTGGGCAGTAAGGGGATTGGACTGGAAGGCGGTGGCGTATTCGGCGTTGTGGCGCATTTTCTGGTGGAAGACGGCGAAAAAGCCCGCCATGTTCTGCTTGAGGCCGGATTTAACCTGAAAGCGGTTCGTCAGCCCATCATCAGAAAACTGCGGCAGGAACGCCCCGGCGAACTGGGGGAGATAGCTGCTGCACTGGCGGCTCGCGGGGTGTCTATTCTTACCCAGTACAGCGACCACGCGAATCACCTCATTCTGCTGACGGATAATGATAAGCTGGCCGCAGCAATCACCGAACCCTGGGCAACCTATGTTAAAGACGAGCTTACCGCCAGATAACAGCGCAGCGCTGGAGCAGGCCATTGCCGCAGTAGCAGCCGCAATGGCCGATCCGTCGCGCGTGAAAATGCTTTGTGCGCTGATGGACGGGCGGGCGTGGACGGCCACCGAGCTGAGTACGGCGGCGGATGTGGCGCCGTCTACCGCCAGCGGGCACCTTGCGCGACTGCTGGACGGAAAGCTCATTACCTGCCTGTCGCAGGGGCGCCATCGCTATTATCGCCTGGCAGGGCATGACGTAGCGGAGCTGGTGGAGCAGATGATGGGGCTGTCGTGGCACCGCATTTCTCCGCCGGAAACCAGCGCGCCAAAAGCCCTGCGTGAAGCCCGCACCTGCTACGACCATCTGGCGGGTGCGGTGGCGGTGCAGATCTACGATTTCATGCAGGGCGAAAGTTGGCTGGAGCCAGACGGTTCAGCATTGACGCTGTATGGCCGGGAGCAGTTTCTGAAACTCGGTATCCCGTTAAGCACCCATCCCCGGCGAAAGGCCTGTTGCGCCTGTCTGGACTGGAGCGAGCGGCGGTTTCATCTGGGCGGTGAAGCCGGTGCGGCGCTGCTCATGCATCTGGAAAGCAAGGGCTGGATCCAGCGGGTAGCGGGGTATCGGGAAGTGGTGCTTACGGCTTCGGGGAAGGGGGCCATTACCCGACATTTTAGCCGCTAAACTCCGCTGCGGGCTGTGCCCTCACCCCAACCCTCTCCCTCAAGGGAGAGGGGGTCCTCCGTGCAGACATTATTTTATGGGAAACCCTCAGCCCGCCGGGAGAGGGAGACATCGTTTCGCAATTCCTGCTCTTTCGCCTCGCGTTTCTTGATACTTACCCTGATAACTATTATCTTGACGACGTGTTTCGAGAGGTTCCCCCCATGAGTGAAGAACAACTGTTTTGCCGCAGGCCGATGGGCATGCGGATGGCGATGATTGTGCGCCAGTGGCGCGCCGTTATTGACGACGCCATTCTCGATACCGGGTTAACCCAGTCGAGCTGGACGGTAATGATGCAGCTTCATCAACTGGGGGATAACGTCTCGGTGAGTGAGCTGGCGGAGGTGCAGGGCATTGAACTGCCGCCGCTGATGCGCACCCTGACACAGCTGGAAAAGCAGGGATACCTGCTGCGCACCGTATCGCCTTATGACAAGCGCATCCGGCTTCTGACGCTGACGCCTGAGGGAAAAGCCATCCTAAAAAGGCTCACCCAGGTGATTGAGACGTACCAGACGCGCGTATCGCAAAACATCGCGCCTGAGCATATCGAAATTTTCAGCGCCACCTTGAATCAAATCGCCTGCAATTTGCGGACAATCCGCGAAGAAGATAACAAGACCGAAAAATAATGACTCCTGAACAAAAGTTTGCCCGCTGGGTAAGGGTGAGTATTGCCTCTTTCCTGCTGATGTTTGTCTACTTTGTCGTTGCCGATATCTGGATCCCGCTGACGCCGGACTCCACCGTCATGCGCGTGGTGACGCCGGTTTCTCCGCGCGTCTCCGGGTATGTGTCGGCGGTGCACGTACACAACAACAGCCAGGTGAAGCGGGGCGACCTGCTGTTTGAGCTGGATGACACGCCGTTTCGCAATAAAGTGGAAGCGGCGCAAATCGCGCTTGAGCAGGCACGCCTGTCCAATGAACAGCTGGACGCGCAGATCGCCGCCGCCCAGGCCAGCCTGAAAACCGCCGTGCTGACCGCGCGTAACGACAAAGTGACCTTTGACCGCTACCAGAAGCTGAGCACGTTACAGAACGTCTCGCGGGCGGATCTGGATAAGGTCCGCACCACCTGGCAGAGCAGCGAGCAGTCCGTGAGCTCGATTCAGGCGAACATCCATAACCTGCGCATCCAGCGTGGTGAGCGGGAAGAGCACCGCAACGTGACGCTGCAAAAATACCGTAACGCGCTGGATGAGGCGGAGCTGAACCTCGGCTGGACGAAGGTTTACGCCCAGGCGGATGGTACGGTCAGCAACCTGCAGCTAAGCCCCGGGTTTTATGCTTCGTCCGGCTCGGCGGCGCTGGCGCTGGTGAATAATCAGACCGATATTGTGGCCGATTTTCGTGAGAAGAGTCTGCGCCATACCCATCAGGGGACCGATGCCGCCGTGGTATTTGACGCCTTTCCGGGACAGGTTTTCCGCGCCCACGTGACCAGCAGCGATGCGGGGATCCTTGCCGGACAGGAGGCGGTGAGCGGCGAACTGTCCGCGCCGGAAACCTCCAACCGTTGGGTGCGCGACGCTCAGCGAATGCGTATTCACGTGGCGCTGGATGAGACGCTGCCGAAACCGCTCCCGACCGGCGCTCGTGCCACCGTGCAGCTCTACAACAGCGAAGGGCCGTTTGCGCGCTTCTTCTCCGGGATGCAAATCCACCTGGTGAGCCTGCTCCACTATGTCTATTAGCACGCTGGCGCGGGTCTTTACCCCGCACGGCAACATCGTCTATACGGCCAATGACTTTCGCCAGACCCTGCGCATCGTCTTTGCCGGGATGATCGCGCTGAGTATTTCAAGTTTCTATAACACCAGCTACGGCGTGTTTTATGTGGTCTACCCCATCATGCTGCTGTCGCTGGTGCCGGTCTTTAACCGCCATGTGGCGAAGCAGTTTATCTTCAGCGCATCGCTAAACTGCGTCGAAATGGTGATTATTATCGGCTATCTGTCCCAGTGGCCGGTGATCATGACGCTGGTAGTTTTTGCGCTGTATGTCATGCGTTTTCGCTTTATGAGTAAGGGGCCGCTGTTCCTGTTCGGGTCGATGGGCGTGGTGTGCCAGAGCGTGATGCTCAACTTTATGAGCTATCCCACCACCGACTGGCACACGCTGCTGTTTTCCAACATTGAAGCGAGTGTGATGGCGGTATGCCTGAGCGCGCTGATGAACTACCTCCTGCCGGACGTTGAACCGCGCAAGCCGCCGCCGCTGATCGAGAAAGATGATGCCCGCGTGCGACACGAGTCTCTGCTCTCCGGCACCGTTGCGACAATGATTTTTGTTATCTTCCAGATAAGCGATTTAAGCGATTCGCTTTCGGCGCTGATGGCCGGTGTGTTGATTCTGTTCCCGATGCACTATCGCGGCGCGGTGATGAGCTCTATCTGGCGCGTGGCTGGCGTGGTGCTGGGCTGTCTCTATATTCTGGTGGTGCAGCTTATCCTCTACGATCACAGCAGCCACATGCTACTGATGATGCCGCTTATCGGCCTCGGGCTGGCGTTTGGTGCGCGTCTGCATGTGATGGAGAAGGTGGGAGCCGGCGTTGGGTTTGCCAGCATCACCACCATCGGGATTATGTTCGGTCAGAACATGCACCCGGACAGCGACCTGGTGTTCAGCGATCTCTACCGCATCACCTCGGTGACCTTTTCCCTGGTGGCGACGCTGACGATGGTGTTTCTGGTGCACTTGATCCTCAATCGCTTTGAGGCGACGCGCTACGTCATTGCACCACCAAAAACGGAGTAATGCGCAAGCACGGCGGGCAGTTGCGAGAGTAAAAACAGGATCAGGCCAATTGTCCCGCCCACCAGGGTGCCGTTGACGCGGATAAACTGCAGATCTTTGCCGATATTAAGCTCGATCTGGCGGGACATATCTTTGGCGTCCCAGCTTTTTACCGTGTCGCTGATATGACGGGTGAGAAACGCCGCGAAATCCGGTGCCACGCGGTGCGCCGCCTGCTCCAGATGCTCATTGAGCGATGCCCGCAGGCTGTCGTCACCGAGCAGCGTTTCGCCAAACCACTGCCCGGCGTTGGCGATGCGCTGCTTCACGCGGGAATCCTCACGTTGCATATCCGCCTTCAGCCACTGGCGCAGGTCAGCCCACATCTCACCCAGATAGCGGTTAAACGCGTCGTCGTTCTTCAGGTAATGCTTGATGTTCTCTGCCTTTGCGGCCATCTCCGGATCGTTTTTCAGGTTGTCGATAAGCTTCAGCGTGGCGCGGTCGAACGCCTGGCGGATCTGGTGGGTACGGTCATGACTGACGTCGTCCAGCAGGGTATTCACCGCGTTTGACACCATCTCCGCGCTCTGATCGCCCAGCCACTCGGTGGGCAGCACCATCGCCTTGCGCGGATGCTCGGTCTTAAGCCAGTGGACGATCTGGTCTGAAATAAATTCCCGCGTGCTATCGCGTTGAATCAGGGTGATCAGGCGGTTGATGATGGCGTCCAGCAGTACCTGATGGCGGTTGTTTTTGGTCATGCTCTCCAGCATCACTGCGCTGGTTTCGGTGAAATCGACCTTATCGATGGCCTTATGCACCGCGCGTTTGAGCAGGTGCTGAATACGCCCGTCGTCGGTCAGCTCAAGAAAACCGCCCATCACCTGAATCAGATGCTGCCCGACACGCTGGGCATTGTCGGGCTTGCTAAACCAGGTGCCAATCATCTGCGCCGGCTCATAGCGGCGGATCAGCGCCACCAGCGACTGGGTGTCGAGAAACTTCTCCTGCACGAACTGGCCGAGATTATCGCCAATCCGGTCTTTATTGCGCGGGATAATCGCCGTATGGCGCGAGATAAACGGAATGGGCACCCGGCGAAACAGCGCGACGACCGCAAACCAGTCCGCCAGCGCGCCAACCATCGCCGCCTCGGCAATGGCCTTCACGCCGCGCACCCAGAAGGTTTGCGGCAGAAACAGGGTGGTGATAAATGCCGCGACGGCAATCAGCAGCAGCGACAGCGCCAGCAGCTTGGCGCGTTTGAGTTCAGCGATTTTTTCCATGGGTTAAGGATAGAGGGAGACGGGGGAAAAGTGCAAAGACGGGAGCGTTACACCATCTTCGCTTCTGGAATCCGCCTTCCGAAATTAAACACCGCTTTTGCTTAATGGGTTTAATCCTTGCGCAGTTTGTATATGCTTTTTTGTATATACAATCAGGGAAGGGTACACTATGCCAACGGAGTATGAGTGGGATAGCGATAAGGCGAAAAGTAACCAGCAAAAACATGGCATACGCTTTGAGGATGCGGTTTTGGTTTTCGACGATCCTTATCATTTGTCTGTTCAGGATCGCTATGAGAACGGTGAGTTTCGCTGGCAAACCATCGGCCTTGTGCAAGGCGTCATTGTTATCCTGGTCGCACATACGGTACGTTTCGAAAGCGGAGGCGAAATTATTCGTATCATTAGCGCACGTAAGGCGGACCGTAAAGAGAGGAGCCGTTATGAGCATCGTTAAACATAAACGAGGTAGTTCGCCTGAGGTTAGCGCTCGTCGTGACGCTGAGCTAAAAGCATTAGCTGAAAAACCAGAAGCAGAAATCGATTACAGCGATATTCCTGCCACGGACGATAAACAGTGGTCCGGGGCGGTGCGAGGGAAGTTCTATCGGCCACTTAAAACGCAGGCATCTGTACGCATTGACGCCGACGTGATGGAGTGGCTGAAACGGCCTGGAAAGGGTTACCAGACGCGGCTAAACGCCATATTGCGTGAAGCGATGCTGCGCGATCAAAACAAAAAATAAACCACGGGCAGCGTTGGGCTGCCCCTTATTTCAGCTTATCAGCTCCAGCAGCCGCCACAGTACCCACCCGCCAAACCCCATTAGTACAACCCCTGCCGCCCGCTCAATTAGCCACAGCGAACGGCTGAGCCTCTGTTGCAACGCGGGCAGCCCCATCAGTGATACCAGCGCCAGATCCCACACCAGCACTACCAGCACCATCCAGACGCCGCAGGTCGACTGCTGAAGCAGCGTGACGTTTGGCCCCAGCAGCGCCGTCATCAGCGCCAGATAGAACAGGGCGTTCTTTGGATTTAACAACGCTGAGCCGAGTCCCAGCAGGATCTGCTTACGCAGTGAAGGGAAGCGCTGATGGGTTTCGTTCAGCGCCAGCGCTTGCGGGCGGCTGCGCACCAGATGCGAACCGATCCACAGCAGATACAGCGCCCCGCAAAGCTCGATAAGGGTAAACAGCCACGTAAACTGGCGCAGCGCGCTCCAGCCAATGATCACCAGCAGGATATACAACCCGTTGCCCGCAGCGATGCCGAGGCACAGCCCGGCGCTGCCGCGGACCCGGTAGCGCGCCGCGTAGCCCACCAGCAGGAAGAAATCCGGGCCCGGGCTTAACAGGGCGACAAAATGCGCCAGCGCCAGAGCAAGAAAAGCGGAAGGGAATAACAGTTCCATAGCAACCTCTGTGTAAAAAACCGAGGTCAGACTACGGCGATGCAAACGCTATTTATTGTCCAATATTGATCGGCCCGTGGCGTACTGGCGCGGCGTGGCGGCGGTATAGCTCACAAAGGTCTTATGAAAATGGCTCTGATCGGCAAACCCGCTCTGGTAGCCGACATCGGCAATATCATCCCCGGCGCGGAGCCGCGCTTTGGCGTATTCCACGCGGGAGATGTTGAGAAAGCTGCCCGGCGTCAGGCCAGTGTCCTGCCTGAAGGTGCGGATCAGCGTCTCTTTGCGCAGCGAGAAGCGGTGGGCAAGGTCGTCGAGTGACGGCGGGCTGGTTAAATCGGTAAGAAACGCCTGCTGGATGTGCTGGCTGGTTGAGCGTAATTCACCCGTGCGGCTGGCGCAGCGCGGAAGGGCAGAAATCAGCATGTTCAGGGAATTAGCCGACATGTTCTCAACAACGTTCTGGTAAAGAGCAAACAGCGTGCTGTCGCGAATGACCTGTTCTGCCAGGGGATAATCCGTGTCGATATAGAGCATATGATAGCTGCGGGGCTGGCCCGCAACGGGGTTGCAGCTGTGCGGCACATGCGCCGGGATCACGATGAGATCGCCGGGGTGGAGGATGTACTGCGTGTCATTGCACCGGCAGCAGGTCTGGCCTTCCACTATCGCGCCAATCGAGAGTTGGGGGTGACAATGACGTTTATACGCCACGGTACTCTGCCACGTGCTGCGCAGCTCAAGGCCCGGAAGGCGGTTAAAGGTCTGCCGGATGTGTCGGGTATGGGTCATAGGCGCTCCTGTCAGGAACATTTTTATACCATGCCCTGGCCCTGCTAAGAACCTTCCGGATATACCCAACTTTACGTCCATCACCCGTCATGTTGTCTACCCTTACTACCCTAAGCGGTAAAACATGGAGATTCGATATGGCTTATCAGACAGTAAATCCTGCCACCAACCAGCTCATCAAAGAATATCCCTCTCATACCGACGCGGATATCGAAGCGGCGCTGAAAGCGGCCGACGCCCTTTACCATTCGCAGTGGGCGAAAGGCGACATTGAACAGCGCCTGCCGGTGCTGCATAAGCTTGCTGACCTGATCGACGAACGCACCGAGGAGCTGGCTAAAATTGCCAGTCAGGAGATGGGTAAGCTCATCGAACAAAGCCGCGGCGAGGTGAAGCTGTGCGCGCAAATCGCCCGCTACTATGCCGATAACGCGAAGCAGTTCCTGGCCCCGGTGAAGTACCCGTCTGAACTCGGAGAAGCGTGGGTGGAGCATCACCCCATCGGCGTGCTGATGGCCGTGGAACCGTGGAATTTCCCGTATTATCAGCTGATGCGTGTTCTGGCACCTAACCTGGCGGCGGGTAACCCGGTTCTGGCTAAACATGCCAGCATCGTGCCGCACTGTGCCGAAACCTTTGCTCATCTGGTGCGTGAGGCAGGGGCGCCGGAAGGGGCATGGACCAATCTCTTTATCTCGTCTGAGCAGGTGGCGAACATCATTGCTGACGACCGCGTACAGGGGGCCGCGCTAACCGGCTCTGAGAAAGCGGGCAGCGTGGTGGCCGCGCAGGCGGCGAAGCACATCAAGAAATCCACCCTTGAGCTGGGCGGTAACGACGTTTTCGTGGTGCTGGACGACGCGGATCTCGATAAAGCGGTGAAGACAGGCGTGAACGCGCGACTTAACAACGCCGGTCAGGTCTGTACCGCAGCGAAGCGCTTTATCCTGCATGAGAAAATTGCTGATGCCTTCCTGAGCAAATTCACCGACGCCTTTAAGCAGGTGAAAATTGGCGACCCGCTGGATGAAAGCACCACGCTTGGGCCACTGTCGTCTAAAGATGCGCTCGAAACGCTGACAAAACAGGTCAACGAGGCGGTGAAAAAGGGCGCGACGTTACACTATGGTGGTAAACCGGTGCAGCGCGACGGGAGCTTCTTTGAGCCGACGATCCTGACGAATATCTCCCGCGACAACCCGGCGTACTTCGAGGAGTTCTTCGGCCCGGTGGCGCAGATGTATGTGGTGAAAAACGATGACGAGGCGGTCGCCCTGGCGAACGACTCCCACTACGGACTGGGCGGTGCGGTGTTCAGTCAGGATATTGAACGCGCGAAGAAAATGGCGTCACGGATTGAGACCGGGATGGTGTATATCAACTGGCTCACCGATACCGCACCGGAGCTGCCGTTTGGCGGCGTGAAGCGCTCCGGTTACGGACGCGAGCTGTCGGATCTGGGGATCAAAGAGTTTGTGAACCAGAAGCTGGTGGTGGTGCGTAAGTAAGCAGCAATAAAAAACCTGCCAGTAGGCAGGTTTTTTAGAGATTATTGCACTTCAATTTTATCCCAGCCGCTTTTGAACATGCAGCTGTCTACGAGGGTCGCCCTGCGATCCTCATTGGCGTCTTCAACCGTGTAGCTCGTGGAAATATCCTTTTTCTTGTTCTTCAGATCCGTTTTTTCCGAGTCCGAACCGGTCACGACGTTATCCGGGGGCAGATCGATCAGCGCCTGCGCTTCACATTCCGTGAGCTTTTTGTTCATTTCAGCGTCGCTGACGCCCGGTTTCACCCATTTGTACTGGACGCAGCCGGTGAGCAGAAGCGTGAGGCTCAGAACGCAAAGCGCGGTAATGCGGTGTTTCATCAGAAGGTGACTCCACCGCCAACATACGCACCGTCAATCAGGGTGTGGCCTGGACGACCGTCTTTACCATCAACGCTCACGTGGCGGTAACCCACTTTCAGGGTCACAGGTGTAACTGGCGTCCAGCTTACGCCGCCGTTGGCTTCAACGTAGTTTTTCACGCTGTTGTTCATCCCTTCTGGTGCCACGTAGCCTTCACCATACAGATGAATGCTGTCGGTCAGGGCAACGTTTACGCCGCCACCGATCGGGAACGCCACGCCATTATCGCCTTTTTTCGGGCCGATATAGATAGCTTTTGCACCCGCGTTCAGCATGACCGGGCCAAGACCCAGGTTATAACCTGCACCCACACCGCCGGTCTGCGTACCGTCATCGGTGTTTTTCAGCCAGTTGCTTTCCACATACAGACCGGATGAGGATTTACCCATCTCAAGATTGAGGTTGGTGAAGTTTTTACCCTGCTCAACGCTGCCACCCAGAGCCAGTGCAGAACCCGATACAGCAGTCAACGCAGTCAGCAGAAGGATATTCAGTTTTTTCATCTCATATGCCTCGTCATCAATTTAATCTGGGCGCACCTTAACAAGCGATGTTAATGACTGCAAATGTGATGAAAGTCGCCGTTTTATGCTGGTTTTGTTAATTTTTTAATTTGGTGGTGTTGCGAGAGTGTTGGGTTGCGAGGTCGTCAACGGGTAATGATTTGGCGTTTAGAAAGTGTTTATTTTTTTTGCTAAACATAATCTGAACGAGAGCTGAAAGAGTGGTTCGCAGCGAATTAATTGGGTTTCTAATAATTTCCAGAAATGTTTCCGCTGTTACATATAACAACAGAGCTTTACATTTCTTTGGCGCTCCGGCCCGCGCAATGTTGCCATTCGATGTCATTTTCCTGACACGTTTCTTCTTTACGGTGTGAGCTTCACTTTATGGATGCTAACAATATGAAAAGAAAAATTATTCCTGTGCTAATCGGTTGTGTGCTTTCTTTCTCTGCCCTCGCGGCGCAGCCTACGGCTGAGCGCTATGTCGTCAGTTTTCCAGAAGGCACACACGTGAACTACACCGGCGCATTTGCCAGTGCATTCCCGAACGGGCTTCCGGTTGGGATAGGTTCTGGCCTGCTGTTCACCGGGAAACAGGGCGATGCCCTGACCTTCGCCACCATTACCGATCGCGGTCCGAACGCGGATTCACCGAAATTGGGTAAAAACGAAGCCAAAATTTTCGTTACGCCAGATTTCGCGCCGCTGCTGATGACGATTCGTGTACAAAACGGCAAAGCGGAGGCCATTGATGCCCGTCCTCTGCATGACGATAAAGGCGCGATCAACGGTCTGCCGCTGGAAAGCGACGTGATTGGATCCACCAATGAAGTGGCCTTCAGCGACACGTTAAAGAGGCTGAAGGGGGATAATCGCGGGCTGGATACGGAAGGGATCACCCCGGACGGTAAAGGCGGTTACTGGCTGTGCGATGAGTATGGCCCGTTCCTGATTAACATCGACAGTAAAGGGAAAATCCTGGCGATCCACGGTCCGCAGGCGGCGGAAGGGGAAAAAGCAATTGCGGGCGGTTTGCCAAATATCCTCAAATGGCGTCAGGCGAACCGCGGCTTTGAAGGCCTCACCCGTATGCCGGACGGGCGTATTATTGCCGCCGTGCAAAGTACGCTGGATATCGACGGTAAGGGCAAGAAAAAGGCGCTGTTTACGCGTCTGGTGAGCTTTGACCCGGCAAGCGGGAAAACCGCGATGTACGGTTATCCCATCGACAGCGCGGCTTACAGCAAAAACAGCGACGCTAAAATCGGCGACATCGTGGCGCTCGATGACCAGCACATCCTGCTGATTGAACAGGGAAGTGATAAAAACGACGGAATGCGTAACCTGATTTACAAGGTCGATCTCAGTAAGGCGAGCGATTTGTCAGGTTTCGACAAGCCGGGCGAGTATCCGGAGTTTGATGATGAGAAAACCCTGGCACAGCGCGGCATTACCCTTGCGCAGAAAACGCAGGTTGTTGATCTGCGCGCCCTGGGCTGGCAGCAGGAAAAGGCTGAAGGGCTGGCGCTGATCGACAGCAAAACGCTGGCGGTGGCGAACGATAACGACTTTGGCGTGAAGGTGGCGATGCAACATCCGGTCGAGGGCAAGAAGCTCAAGGATTATCGGGTGAACGCGGAAGGAAAGCTGACGCTGGATGATAAGCCGGTTGAGACGACCCTCAGCGTGAAGCCGCTGGAGAAACCGGAGTCTGACAGTGAGTTGTGGATTGTGACGCTGCCGGAGGCGGTGAAATAAGGTTTGCCCCTCACCCTAACCCTCTCCCAAAGGGAGAGGGGATGCCGGGCGGTTATCTCTTCAGCCCCGCAAACGCCGCCCGGATTTCCTCCTCCGGCAGCTGGATACCGATAAATACCATCACGCTGCGCGGTGTCTCGTCGCCCCAGGGTCTATCCCAGTCCGCGCTGTACAGCCGCTGTACGCCCTGGAACAGCAGGCGGTTTGGTTCGCCGTCGATCCACAGCATGCCTTTGTAGCGCAACAGCTTATCCGCAAACGACAGCAGCAGGTTCTCCATCACGCGGGAGACCTCGCTGATGTCTACCGGGTAATCCAGCTCCACCACAATCGACGCCACGTCGTTCTGCTTATCCGCCATAAAGTGAAAACGCGGTTTTGAGGTGACATGCTCTTCCAGCATAAAACCGTTGGTGTTGAACAGCTGAGACAGGTCGATATCGCCGTGCGTCACGGTGTATACCGGTGCGCGGGCGTTGATGCGTGCCAGGCGCTCGCGCAGTTTAACGCTCTCGCCCGCCACGTCGGTTTTGGTCAGCAGGATGCGGTCGGCGTAGCCCACCTGAGACTGGGCGATGGTGAACTGGTTCATGTGATCGTCGGCGTGAACCGCGTCGACCAGGGCAATCACGCCGTCCAACAGGTAGCGCTGGCAAAGGATGTCATGTGAGAAAAAGGTCTGAATAATCGGGCCGGGGTCGGCCATGCCGGTGCATTCAATCACCAGGCGGTCGAAGTGGATGTCCCCACGATCGCGGCTGTCGAGCAGGTCCAGCAGGGCATCTTCCAGTTCGTTAGAGCGGGTACAGCAGATGCAGCCGTTGGTCAGGGTTTTGATCTGCGTGGCGCGATCGCCAATCAGCTGGTCGTCAACGGAGACTTCGCCGAACTCGTTTTCGATCACGGCGATTTTGAAACCGTGCTGCGCGTTGAGAATGTGGCGCAGCAGGGTGGTTTTACCGGCGCCGAGGAAACCGGTCAACAGGGTGACGGCAATCGGGGTCATGGTCTCTCCTTTAGCAGCAGCGGACGCCGCCTTCTCCACTTCCGCCGTAGCGCGCTTCCTGACGCTCGCGGAAGAATTCAGTGTAGGTCATGTAGGGCTTATCCGGGTGGTTGGTTTTCATATGCTCAACGTAGTTGTCATAGTCCGGAATGCCAATCAGCATTTTCGCTGCCTGACCGAGGTATTTTTTTGCTTCGCCTAAGTTACCAAACATTGTGGATTCCAGACAGGAAAAGCCCCTCACCCTAACCCTCTCCCCATAGGGGAGAGGGAACTTTTACACCCTCTCCCCTATGGGGAGAGGGCTGGGGGGAGGGGTATTAGTAGATTAATGGTGCGAAGAGGTCTTCACGCCGCCTTCCGGTACCGGCACGTACGGGGTCTCTTTGTCCGTACGACCTTCAGCGTTACGCACTTTCATCCAGGTTTTGATGCCGTAGAAGATAATGCTGTACACCACCACCAGGAACAGAATGCTCAGACCCGCGTTGGTGTAGTTGTTCACCACGATATGGTTCATGTTGGCAATCTGCTGGGCGGTGAGATCCGCGCCACCGGCGGCAATTTTCGCTTTGTACTGGTTAGCCATGTAGAAGAAGCCTTCCAACTGCGGGTTGCTGCTGAACAGTTTCAGACCCAGCGCCCAGGTGGTGCAGAGCAGCAGCCACAGCGCAGGCACCACGGTGACCCAGATGTATTTGGTGCGTTTCATCTTCACCAGTACCACGGTGCCGAGCACCAGGGCAACGGCGGCCAGCATCTGGTTAGAGATACCGAACAGCGGCCACAGGCTCTTCACGCCGCCGAGTGGGTCAACAACGCCCTGGTACAGCAGGTAACCCCACAGGCCAACGCAGCCCGCAGTACCCAGCACGCCCGCCACCAGCGAGTCGGTTTTCTTCAGGAACGGCACGAAGTTACCCAACAGATCCTGCAGCATAAAGCGGCCTGCACGGGTACCGGCGTCCAGCGCGGTGAGGATGAACAGTGCTTCGAACAGAATACCGAAGTGGTACCAGAAGCCCATGTCCGCCCATGGCAGCACTTTGTGGAACACGTGTGCAATACCTACCGCCAGCGTCGGTGCGCCACCGGCGCGGTTCAGCACGGACGGTTCGCCGATGTCTTTCGCGGTCTGCATGATCTGCTCAGGCGAAATCACAAAGCCCCAGGAGCTGACGGTCGCCGCCGCGTGGGCGCTGGCGTCCTTCAACTGCGCCATAATCAGCGCCGCGTTGTCACCGCCCATCTCATGCAGGTTTGGCATGGTGATGCCCAGGCCTGCCGGCGGGGTGTTCATCGCGAAGTAAAGACCCGGTTCGATGATAGACGCAGCCACCAGCGCCATGATCGCCACGAAGGATTCCATCAGCATGGCACCGTAACCGATGAAACGCGCGTCGGTTTCGTTGGCCATCAGCTTCGGCGTGGTGCCGGAGGAGATCAGCGCGTGGAAGCCAGAAACGGCACCACAGGCGATGGTGATAAACAGGAACGGGAACAGGGCGCCTTTCCACAGCGGACCGGTACCGTCAATGTACTGGGTCACCGCCGGCATTTTCAGTTCAGGGTTGATGATCACAATACCGATCGCCAGCCCGACGATGACGCCGATTTTCAGGAAGGTCGCCAGATAGTCACGCGGAGCCAGAATCAGCCATACCGGCAGAAGGGCAGAGATAAACGCGTAACCAATCAGGGCAAAGGTGATGGTGGTGTCTTTGAAGGTCAGCGCCGGACCCCAGTACGGGTCGTGCGCAATCACACCGCCGAAGTAGATAGAGGCAACCAGCAGCACGATACCAATGACCGACACCTCGCCGACGCGGCCAGGGCGCAGGAAGCGCATGTAGATCCCCATGAACAGCGCAATCGGCACGGTAGAGCAGACGGTAAAGACGCCCCACGGACTTTCAGCCAGCGCTTTCACCACGATTAATGCCAGCACCGCGAGGATGATGATCATAATCAGGAAGCATCCGAAGAGGGCGATGGTACCCGGCACGCGGCCCATCTCTTCTTTGATCATCTCACCCAGCGACGAACCGTTACGGCGCGAGGAGATAAACAGCACCATAAAGTCCTGCACCGCACCCGCCAGCACTACACCAGCGAGCAGCCACAGGGTACCCGGCAGGTAGCCCATCTGCGCGGCCAGTACCGGGCCGACCAGCGGGCCAGCGCCTGCAATGGCGGCAAAGTGGTGACCAAACAGCACATAGCGGTTGGTTGGCACGTAGTTCAGGCCGTCATTGTTAATGACCGCCGGGGTGGCACGCGTCGGGTCGAGTTTCATGACCTTCTGCGCGATGTATAAGCTGTAGTAGCGATAAGCCACAAGGTAGACGGAAACCGACGCGACCACGATCCACAGGGCGCTTACGTGTTCGCCCCGGCGTAATGCGACAACCGCCAGACAGAAAGCGCCGAGGATCCCGAGTAAGGCCCAGGGCACATGCTTCAGTAGTTTTTTAGTATCCATAGTAAGACCTGGTTTTTTATGTAAAGAAAAAAGGGTCAGGGTTCGTTGTGAGGAGGTATTGAGTAATGCTGGAGCGATCGTGCCAGAAGCTTGCGCGCGTAAAGGGAAGAAATTGGGTGAGTGGTTGAAAGTGCCTGGTGAGCGGTCAAAGGGGGCGGCGAGTGGTTCAGGCTCGCCGCCAGCGGAAGAAATAATGTGATACAGATCACCCGGTTACCGTGGCTGCGCTCCCCCCCAGGTAGCCTTCCAGCGTTTTAACCAGCTTTTCCTTAAGCCAGGCTGGCTCCAGGATCTGAATGTTGGGTAACCAGTAGAACAGCAGCGGCAGGATCTGGTTTTCATGTGCTGCCTGACAGCGCAGCGTCACGCCGTCGTGTTGCTCCTCCAGCAGCTCTTGTGCCGGGAGGAGATCGCGGCGCAGGAAGTAGTGTGAAATATTATCCTTAATAAATATTTTCACCTCGAAAGTATCTTCCGATACCCACGGATCGAGGTTGTTTTCCAACAGCCCGATCACATTTTCGTCCGGCGTAAAGGTGCGTTTCTGAATATCAAGCCAGCGAATCTGACTCAATGAGAAGGATTTTAACCGGCTATTTTCGGTAGCTTGTAAATACCATATATTTTTTTTGTTAATGAGTTTATAGGGGTTAATCAGCCGGGTTTTGCCTTTATAAACGATCTGGCAAACATTACAGTTTTTAATCGATTTTTCAATGTTGGATAAATGGCGACGAATATCACGTTCCGCCGTGTGCTCCGCCTCGTTGGCGAGAATAAGAATATGATTTTCGTCAACGCGGTTTTCGAGTTTCTCCCAAAACTCCGCGTTTCTTTCGGGGAAAAAACTATCAGCATTCAGGAAGTTAGCAAGGGTATGGTGTAATCCTTGTCCGCCGGGCGATTGCGCGGAATGGATCAGCCGATATAGCCCGTTTCCGGTATGTTCCACAATCGGGGAGAGCGCATTTAAATCCCGGTAGACGGTACGCTCGGTAATATTAAATTTCTCCATCAGCGCACTGCGGTTTATCACACCGTTTAAATGTAGCTCAAGGAGAATATCGACCAGACGTTCAGCCGAGCGGCTCCGCGTCGTTTTAGCCATAAGGTCTTCCTGTATATTAGGGTATGCGCTGAATGATGCGGGTAGCACTGACACAGCGTGTCAGTATTCAGGCACAGAAAATTTCTCTTATGGCTATATAACGGCGTGATTTAGCGGAAACCTTAGGAATTTTTGCAGAAAGGCGCGCTGGCCTCAGGAGGGCCAGCGCGAGAGGGGATCACACGGCTGCTTCCGGCTCCATCATTACCGGGTGGAAACGACGTTTGAAATAGATCAGGCCGTGGCCCTCTTCACTGAGGATGATATTTTTAATTTCAACAAGATAAACCAGATGCGTGCCGATGGTTTGCACCTGACTTATCTCGCCTTCCAGGCTTGCCAGCGCCCCTTTCAGCACCGGTTGCGCCAGAGGACCTTTCTGCCAGCAGGAGAGGGTAAAGCGCTCCTCCATGGCCATCCCGGTCATACCGGCGAAGTGGCGAGCCATGATCTCCTGCTCGTGGTTGAGCACGTTCACGCACAGTTTGCCGTTGCCCTGAAACACCGGGTTCATGGCGCTGTTGGCGTTGATACAGACCATGACCGACGGCGGGGAATCCGTTACCGAGCAGACGGCAGTGGCGGTGATCCCGCAGCGTCCGGCATCGCCCGCCGTGGTGATGACATTCACCGCGGCCGACAGGCTGGCCATGGCGTCGCGAAAACGCAGGCGTTGTTCATCTGAATGCATTGAAACCTCCCGCTGCGTTATTTCAGCAGCTTGTCCAGCATGTTGATATCGCTGTTGTTGTGCAGGTGTGGCACCGTCCAGCCGTGTTGGTCGTACTCAGACATGCAGCGGTCGACCATCGCCATCATTTTGTCCATGTTGCCGGAGCTTTGCGCCTGGCGCAGACACTGCAGGCGAATTTCGTCCTGGCTGCCGGAGTAGTTGATCTCATACAGCTCGTGACGGCCGCCAAATTCGCTGCCGATGGCATCCCACATCAGCTTCAAAATCTTGATGCGTTCGACGTGATCCATACCGTTGGAGCCGCGCACGTACTTCGCCAGATACTGATCGATCTGCGGGTTGTTCAGATCCCGTGCGCTGGATGGCAGGTAGATCAGCCCGCTGGTGACGTTGCGTTCGATGATGTTTTTAATCTTCGCGTAGGCCATTGGCGCCATCACGCGATAGGTTTGCAGCGCCGCGTGATCCGGCAGGTACGCACCGTTCACCCACGGCGTGGCTTCGGAACACATGGAGTCGCTCAGCGCCCAGAACATATTGCGCCAGGCGACCACTTCGCCGAGATCTGCCTGCACGCCGCGGAACTCCAGGGTGCCGGTACACTCCAGCGATTTTTTCAGCAGGGCGGTGATGAAGTCGAGCTTCACCGCCAGACGCACGCAGGCCTGCAGCGGGTACATGCGGGCAAAACCGCCTTCCATAGTCCAGCGACGGCAGCGGTCGAAATCGCGGTAGATCAGCACGTTTTCCCATGGGATGAGTACATTATCCATCACCAGGATCGCGTCGTTCTCATCAAAACGGCTGGAGAGCGGGTAGTCGTACGGCGAGCCGGTAGCGCCAGCCACCATCTCGTAGGAGGCGCGGGAGATCAGCTTCACCCCTTCGGCATCCATTGGCGCGACGAACATCAGCGCAAAGTCCGGGTTTTCGCCCATCACCTGTGCGGAGCCAAAGCCGATCATGTTGTAGTGGGTCAGTGCCGAGTTGGTGGCAACCACTTTGGCGCCGCTGACGATGATCCCGGCGTCGGTCTCTTTTTCCAGCTTGATATAGACGTCTTTCACCTCGTCCGCCGGTTTGTGGCGGTCGATAGGCGGGTTGACGATAGCGTGGTTAAAGTACAGGCCGGTTTCCTGAATGCGGGTATACCAGTTACGGGCATTTTGCTCGAACTGGCCGTAGAAGGCCGGGTTTGCGCCAAGCGCGCAGCCGAACGCGGCTTTGTAGTCCGGCGTGCGGCCCATCCAGCCGTAGCTCAGGCGAGACCACTCGGCGATGGCGTCTCGTTGCTGACGCAGGTCGTCGGCGCTTTTCGCCACGCGGAAGAACTTATGGGTGTAACCGCCGCTGCCGGTGTCGGTGCCCCAGCACAGCGTGTCCTGCATGTCCGGTTTGTGCAGCGCGTCGTACATCTGCGCGATGGAGGCCGCCGCATTGCGAAACGCCGGATGGGTGGTGACGTCTTTAACGCGCTCGCCGTAGATATAAATCTCGCGGCCATCCTGCAGGCTTTTTAAATACTCTTCGCCGGTTAACGGGCGTTTGGTATCAGCGCGGAACTCTTCAGGCTTCATAGGGACCTCGTATCGGAATTGGTTTGTTAAATTTATGTTTTGTTTTTGTTGTTTAATTGAAGCGTGAGAGGGGCGGAACGTGAAGGGACGATTGGGACAACGGCAGGTACTTTTCGGGTGAGATGTGGTTTTGTGATCTGTGCGGCTTTTAGGCGGGTGGCGCTACGCTTACCCGCCCTACGGACCGTAGCCCCGGTAAGCGTAGCGCCACCGGGGGATTACGACACCGGTACTTTCTGCGCCCGATACGCGCTGGGCGAGCAACCCGTCAGGCGATTGAAAAAGCGGGCAAAATAGGCCGGATCCTTAAAGCCCAGCTGCCACGCAATCTCGCTGACCGTACTGTCGGAAAAGAGCAACAGCCGTCTGGCTTCGCGCAGCTGGCGGTCGAAGATCAGCCGCTTCGGCGGACGGTTGGCGAAGCGGCGGCAGATATCGGTCAGGCGGGATTCGGTCAGGTGGAGTTCACAGGCGTAGTCCGGCACCGTCCAGTGCTGGTGATAGTGGGTGTCAATCAACTGGGTAAAGCGCTGGAACAGTTTTAACTCACCGCGCATGCCGCCTGAAGCGTGGTCGTCGAGCCTGGCGTTACGCAGCAGCAGGGTAAAGACCGCCTGCGCGAGCAGCACCAGGGTATGCGCGCGCCCAGGAAGTTGCCCGGTGGATTCCCTGGCAATCAGCTGCCAGTAGTGCCTGAGCGCCGCCAGCTCGTCGGGCTTATCGGCCAGCGACAGGCAGATCCCCGGCAGGCCAAACGCTTCTCGCGTGCCGGGGTAGAGCACCTCCAGCAGCGGCCAGATGAGATCCTCGCGTACCGTCAGAACGTGGCCATCGCTGTCGGATTCGGTGATAAACGCGTGCGGCACCGACGGCGGGGTAATGACGAACAGCGGAGCCTGCACCGAGTAGCGATGATCGTCGAGCTGGAGTTCTATCTGCCCGGTATCAAGAAAGTGCATCTGAAAATACTGGTCGTGACGATGCGCCTGCATGTCGCGGCCAAAAAAGGCCGCCATGCGGGCGAACGACTGATAGTGCACATCGTCGGTGCCCAGACTTTCGTCGTACTCTTTGCTGATATCGATATTGGCGACGGGGCTCTGGCACATAGCTCCTCCTCAGTGGATCTTCTGTGCCGCCATCCCCGGATCGCGCCCGAGGCTTTCCTGGCGGGTCATTGGGATCCGCGTCAGCACCAGCGCGCCCACCACCAGCAGCCCGGCGACAAACCACAGCCCGGAGCTGAAGCTGCCGGTGGCATCACGCAGAATGCCGATCAGCAGCGGGCTGACGGCGGATCCGACGTTGCCGATAGCGTTGATCACCGCCAGCGCCACCGCACGGGACTGCAGGCTAATAACCTGATCCGGCGTGGTCCAGAATATCGCCATGGCGGTAAACGATCCGGTTGAGGCCATGATGATGCCAAGCAGCTGGATCAGGCTGTGATCGGTGGCCGAGGCCAGCATCCATCCCGCCGCCGCGAAGAGATACGGCAGGATGGTGTGCTTTTTTCGCTCTTTCAGCCTGTCGGAGCGACGGCTCCACCAGATCATGCCGAGGATGGTGCAAAACTGCGGGATCGCCGCCAGCAGGCCGATCACAATGTTGCTGCTGCCGGTGTTGAAGCTTTGCAGGATCTGCGGCGTCCAGATATTGATCGCACTCAGCGTGTTCGTCAGGCAGAAATAGGCCAGCGTATAGAGCAGTACCGCCGGAGTCAGGACTTCACGCAGCGTTGAACGCGGCGTGGCGGCATGCGCCACCGCCAGCTCTTGCTCACGGGCGATCATGGTTTTCAGCGTTTGCTTTTCTTCATCATCCAGCCAGCTGGCCTGATCCGGGGTGTCGTTAAGGTAGAACCAGGTCACCACGCCGAGCACCACCGACGGCAACCCTTCCAGCAGGAACAGCCACTGCCAGCCTTTCAGATTCCACAGCCCGTCCATCGCCAGGATGTAGCCGGAAAGAATAGAGCCGAGCATCATGGTTACCGGCATGGCAATCATAAACAGCGCGTTGGCGCGGGCGCGGTGATAGGCCGGGAACCACCAGGTGAGATAGACCAAAATCCCCGGCAGGAAGCCAGCCTCGGCAATGCCCACCAGCATGCGCAGCACATAGAGCGTTTCCGGGCTGGTGGCGAACATGGTGCAGGTGGACGCGATCCCCCACACCACCATGATCCCGGCGATCCAGCGCCGGGCGCCGATCTTCGCCAGCATGATGTTGCTCGGGATCCCGCACAGCACGTAGGTGACGTAAAAGAGCGTCGCGGCCAGGCCAAACATCGTGGAGGTGAGGCCCAGATCTTTGCCCATCGTCAGCCCGGCAAAGCCAATGTTGATGCGATCGAGAAACGAAAAGACAAACAGGATAAAGAGAAACACGATCAAACGACGGAACAGCTTATTTATAACGCGATGTTCAACAGCTTTATTATCTTGCAGGGTAGAGGTCGTCATGGTGCGCTCCAGATCTTACGTTTAGTAGACGGATTTATTGTTATTAACTGACGTAACCGGGTGATCGATAAAACGTGCCGCCAGCGCTTCGGCGCTGCGGGCGAGCAGGGTGGTGTCGACGCCGACGGCGACAAACAACGCACCGAGTTCGAGATAGCGTTTGGCCAGCTGCTCGTTGGCCATCAGGATGCCGGGCGCTTTGCCGGCGCTCAGGATTTGCGCGATCGCCTGTTCAATGGCCGCCTGCACTTCCGGATGCTGAGGTTTACCGGCAAAGCCCATGTCGGCGCTCAGATCCGCCGGGCCGATAAACACCCCGTCGACGCCGTCCACATCCAGGATCTGCGGCAGGTTTTTTAGCGCCTCGCGGGTTTCGATTTGCACCAGCACGCACATGGCGTCGTTGGCCTGGTGCAGGTAGTCCGGGATGCGGTTCCAGCGTGAGGCCCGCGCCAGGGCGCTGCCCACGCCGCGAATACCCGCAGGCGGATAGCGCGTGGAACGGACCGCCAGACGGGCTTCTTCGGCGTTTTGTACCATCGGTACCAGCAGGGTTTGCGCGCCCACATCCAGCAGCTGTTTGATCTGCACCGGATCGTTCCACGACGGGCGTACCACCGGCTGGCTCGGATAAGGGGCGATGGCCTGCAGCTGGGTTAAGACGGTCTGCACGGTGTTCGGCGCATGTTCGGCGTCAATCAGCAGCCAGTCGAAACCAGCCCCCGCCAGCAGTTCGGCGCTGTAGCTGCTGGTCAGCCCCAGCCATAAACCAATCTGCGGCTTTCCGGCTTTCAGCGCCGTTTTGAATGCGTTTTGCATGGTTATCTCCTAGACAAAGCGGCAGCTGATGGAGCCCATGTTGCCGTAGTCCACGTGGAAGGTATCGCCTCTGCTGGCCGCGACCGGACGGGTAAACGAACCGCCGAGAATGATCTGGCCTGGCTCAAGCTGAACGTCGTAGGGGGCAAGTTTGTTGGCCAGCCACGCCACGCCGTTAGCCGGGTGGTTGAGCACGCCCGCGGCAACGCCGGTCTCTTCGATCACGCCGTTGCGATAGAGCAGGGCGGAGATCCAGCGCAGATCCAGCTCGTCGGGCTTAATCGGACGGCCGCCGAGGATCACGCCCGCGTTGGCGGCGTTATCGGAGATGGTGTCGAACACCTTGCGCGGGCGCTGGGTTTCCGGGTCAACGTTGTGGCAGCGGGCGTCGATCAGCTCCAGTGCGGGGATCACGTAATCCGTGGCGTTGTAGACGTCGAAGATCGTGCAGTTGGGGCCGCGCAGCGGTTTTGCCAGCACGAAAGCCAGCTCCACCTCAATGCGCGGGACGATAAAGCGATCGACGGGGATGTCGCTGCCGTCGTGGAAGAACATATCGTCCAGCAGCGCACCGTAGTCCGGCTCGCTGATCTGCGAGCTGGCCTGCATCGCTTTTGAGGTGAGGCCGATCTTGTGGCCTTTCAGCACGCGGCCTTCGGCGATTTTCAGGTTCACCCATTCGCGCTGTACGGCGTAGGCGTCTTCAATCGTGATCTCCGGGTACTCCAGCGAGATCGCGCGGATCTGCTCCCGGGACTGCTCCGCCTGATGTAGGCGGTGGGCGATCAGGGTATGGGTGTGTTTGTCGAGCATGGCGATATCCTGTTTTATGTTTGTTTTCTCCCTCTCCCAGTGGGAGAGGGACGGGGTGAGGGCATCGGGCCGCAGAGATTTCCCCTCACCCTAACCCTCTCCCAAAGGGCTGAGGGATCCCCATAAATAATGCCTGCACAGACGGCCCCCTCTCCCTTTGGGAGAGGGCTGGGGTGAGGGGGAACATACGGCTGTGGAGGTCATTCCGTTCACTTTATGTTCCTTGCTACTCTGTTACGACATAACCTGTGAACGTGCCAGGGCGGCTCAATCGCCGCCGCCCTGGCGACCCGGCCTGCAGGAAACGCCTCAGCGATTTACAGCCGGACCAGGGCGTCGCTGTAAGTCTTTCATTTTCCTGAAGCAACATTCATCGCTTATGGTTAAAAAAATTACTGGGGAACCCTCTCCCCAAAGGGAGAGGGGACGGAATTACGTAAACAACGCGTGTACGTTGTTTTGTTTGTAATTGAGCGTCGGGTGCAGTTCATCGAGCTCAAACGACAGCGCCAGATAGCGGGCGGCCATGAGGTTGGCAAAATGCGCTTTGATCAGCGCAAACAGCATTTCACCCACGGCCTCGCGGCTCTCCAGGCTGCGCCCGGCGCCAATCTTCAGCGTCATATGCACAAAGGCGTACTCCTGCTTGCCGTCCGCCATCTGCCAGGTATCCAGCCAGTGGGCGCGGCTGCGGATACCGCCGATGGGGAAAATGCCGGTGGCGGCCAGCGCCTCGTTCACTTTGGCGAACAGCCCCGGCAGGTCGGCCTGCTCGCGGATGTTGTCGGTACATTCAGCGATAAAATGCGGCATGGTGGCTCCTTACGCGGGCAGCGGGAAAACGGCGTTAACCTGGCCGGTACCGGAGCTGGCGAACAGCTCGGTGAGGAATTCAACCTTGCCGTCGTATTTGTCCCAGCCGAGCATACCCAGCAGCATCACCGTGTCGTGCATGTTGCCCTCGCCGTAGCAGTAATCGGCGTACTCCGGCAGCATGCTGCAGAACTCTTTGAACTGGCCTTCGCGCCATAGCTTCACCACCCGTTCGTCCATCTGGCGGTCGAACTCGCGGGTGTAGCTGTTCATCCCTTCTTCCGCACGCTGGTCGTCGATAAAGCGGTGCGACAGCGAGCCGCTGGCGAGCACCGCCACGGTGCCGTCATACTTTTCGATGGCGCTGACGATGGCCTCGCCCAGCCTGCGGCTGTCGGCGAAGTCGTGAACCGTGCAGAACGCCGAGATGGAGACCACTTTGAAGTGCTTATCCGCGTTCATGTAGCGCATCGGCACCAGCGTGCCGTATTCCAGCTTCAGGCTCGGGATGTTGTGCGCTTTGGCGCGCACGCCAAGCTTGACCGCCTCGTCGGCGATCAGCTGCCCGAGCTCCGGGTTGCCGTCGTAGTCGTAGGTCATGTCGCGGATAAAGTGCGGCAGCTCGTTACTGGTGTAGATGCCTGAAAAATGGTCCGCACAGTTGATGTGATAGGCGCTGTTCACCAGCCAGTGGGTGTCGAAGACGATGATGGTATCGACGCCCAGCTCGCGGCAGCGCTTGCCGATCTCTTTGTGCCCGTCAATGGCCCCCTGACGGCAGCCGTGGTTTTTACCCGGCAGCTCAGAGAGATACATTGACGGTACATGCGTGATTTTTGCCGCTAACGCTAACTTTCCCATTTTAGATCCCCCATTTTGGAATCGGATGGTCGCCCATGGAGATGCAGACGTTCTTCATCTCCGCGAACACCTCAAAGCTGTACTCGCCGCCTTCGCGCCCGGTGCCGGAGGCCTTCACGCCGCCAAACGGCTGGCGCAGATCGCGCACGTTCTGGGTATTCACGAACACCATGCCCGCTTCGATATTGCGCGCCAGACGCAGCACTTTGCTGACGTCCTGGGTCCAGATGTACGACGCCAGGCCGTACTCCACGTCGTTGGCCAGGCGTAGCCCTTCCGCTTCGTCCTTGAACGGCAGCAGGCATGCTACCGGGCCGAAGATCTCCTCCTGCGCCACGCGCATGCGGTTGTCGACATCCGCCAGTACCGTCGGGCGCAGGAAGTTACCGCCTTTCAGGTGCGCGGGCAGGTCGGCCGGTTTGTCCGGGCCGCCCGCCAGCAGGGTCGCGCCCTCCTCAATGCCCAGGCGGATATAGCCGGAGACTTTCTCCCAGTGCTGTTGGCTAATCAGTGCGCCAATCTGGGTGTTCGGATCGGTCGGATCGCCCACGCGCAGGCGGTTGGCGCGCTCGGCGAAGCGTTTGACGAATTCCGGGTAGATGCTCTGCTGGATGAAAATGCGCGAGCCCGCGGTGCAGCGCTCGCCGTTGATGGAGAAGATGGTGAACAGGGCGGCGTCCAGCGCGCGCTCAATGTCGGCATCTTCAAAAATCAGTACCGGGGATTTGCCGCCCAGCTCCATGGAGTATTTCTTCAGCCCGGCGTTTTTCATGATATTGCGCCCGGTGGCGGTGCCGCCGGTGAAGGAGACGGCCCGCACGTCGTGATGGCGCACCAGCGCATCGCCTGCCGTGGCGCCATAGCCCTGCACCACGTTCAGCACGCCCGCCGGAATACCCGCCTCCAGCGCCAGTTCGCCCAGACGGTCGGCGGTCAGCGGCGAGAGTTCAGACATCTTCAGCACGGCGGTATTCCCCAACGCCAGGCATGGGGCGACCTTCCAGGTGGCGGTCATAAACGGCACGTTCCATGGCGACACCAGCGCGCAGACGCCCACCGGCTGCACCAGGGTGTAGTTCAGCATCTTGTCGTCAACCGGGTAGGTTTTGCCGTTCATCTGCTGGCACACTTCGGCGAAGAACTCAAAGTTGTGCGAGGCGCGGGGGATAAGCACGTTTTTGGTCTGGTGGATGGGCAGGCCGGTGTCGGCGGTTTCCATCGCGGCAATGTCCGGCACGTTCTGGTCAATCAGATCGCCCAGGCGACGCATCAGACGCGCACGCTCTTTCATCGGCAGGTTGGCCCACTTTGGGAAAGCCTCTTTTGCTGCCGCCACGGCCTGATGGATTTCCGCTTCCCCGCCGGCGGCGACTTCTGCCAGCACCTCGCCGGAGGCCGGGTTGGTGGTGTGGAAGTAGTCGCTTCCCGCCACGTTTTTGCCGTTGATCCAGTGGTTAATCTTTTTCATTTTGCCGTCTCCTCACTCACAATCCGGTTTACCAGGCGACCCACGCCTTCCACTTCCACCACCACTTCATCCCCCGGTACCACGTCGGATAGTCCTTTTGGCGTGCCGGTGGCGATCATGTCGCCCGGCTGCAGAGTCATGAATTCGCTCAGGTATGCAATCAGGTATGGGATGCTGAAAATCAGATCCGCCGTGGTCCCTTCCTGACGTAATTCACCGTTGACGAAGGTGCGCAGGGTTAAGTTATGCGGATCGGGAATGGCTGCTTTTGGCACGATGTTGGGGCTGATGGGGGTTAACCCGTCGCGGCTTTTGACCCGCAGATTCGGGCGGTAGTAATTTTCGAGATAGTCGCGAATAGCGTAGTCGTTACAGACCGTGTAGCCCGCAACAAAATCCATCGCCTCGGCTTCACTGACCTTACGCGCGGTTTTGCCGATGACCACCACCAGCTCCGCCTCGTAGTGCATGTACTCAACGTTGTCCGGGCGTACCGAGGTCTGGTTGTCGCCGTTGAAGGTATTGGGCGCTTTGATAAACACCAGCGGCTCGGTCGGTGGCGTGAATGCCAACTCGCTGGCGTGATCGGCGTAGTTCAGGCCGAGGGCGAACAGCGTGGGGTGAGGGTGCGCGCCCTGAGCCATCGCCACGTCGCGTTCATCCACCACCGGGTTTTCCAGTGCCGGGAACCCTTCCGCCAGAATGCGTACCCGATCGCCAGGGCGGATCTCGACGCGGCTTTGCGGCGTGCCGAGCAAGATCGCATCGCCCGGATTCAGGGTCGCGAACTCGCTCAGGGCGCTCAGCAGTTCGGCGGCGTTGCGCTGTAGCCCGGCGGTGTTCCAGTGATCTGCTTCGCGGCCGTTGATTTCGGTGATGATAGTCAGGTTATCCACGTTGTCGACGGCGACCAGCTCACCCAGCGGACAAAACCCGTCCCGGCATTTGGCTTTGATTGCCGGGCGATAAAAGCTCTCTTCCGGCAGGCTTACCTCGTTGGCCAGTGCGTACCCGGCGATGTAGGCCGCCGCATCCTCGACGCGAACTTTGCTGGCCGTTTTGCCCACCACCAGCGCGACGGTTGCGCCGCTCAGCACCGTCTCACCCAGCGGGAACGGGATGGGTTCACCTGCGCGGATCACCGTGTTGTGTGGCTTGATAAACCACACCGCGGTTTTTGGCGGGGTGTTGTAGGGGGCTTTTTCAAACGCCTCAGCCCAGGCGTCGCGCTGGCTTTGGTGGTTCAGCGCCACGGCAAAAACGGTACCTTTCATTGACATACTCCTCAGGCCGGAACGCCGGCGTTGATTTTGTTAATATGTTAATGATCTGGTTTTATGCTTTTGCTGATTATTTCGCAATCAGAAGTGAAATATTTGTGATATGAATAACAATAAATTTACATTTTCGTTTAAAATGATATATTTATCATCGTGTTAATAAAGTGCTGTTGTTTCTGTTAGACTTTCCGATGGTCAAAAAGCAGTTGATTAAAACAGCGATTTTGAATTGTTTACTTGTTAACAATAAGCGGGAGTGGCTATGCATGATTCTTTAACTATCGCCCTGTTGCAGGCGCGGGAAGCGGCAATGTCCTACTTCCGACCAATTGTGAAGCGGCATAACCTGACCGAGCAGCAGTGGCGCATTGTGCGTGTACTGGCTGAACATCCCTCGATGGATTTTCACGATCTGGCGTTTCGGACCTGCATATTGCGCCCGAGCCTGACGGGCATTCTGACGCGCATGGAGCGCGACGGTCTGGTGCTGCGCTTAAAACCGGTCAATGACCAGCGCAAACTGTACGTGTCGCTGACCAAAGAGGGCAACGCGCTGTACGAGCACGCTCAGGCGCAGGTGGAAGAGGCGTACCAGCAGATAGAGGCGGAATATACGCCGGAGAAGATGAAACAGCTGACGGCGCTGCTTGAGGAGTTTATCGCGCTGGGAAACCGCCATAACGCAGCGCGTGACGAAGAGTAAAAACCACAAATTAAAGGATGATTTTCGTAAAGTTTTCCCTTTCCAGGCCGAAAATTCTGTATCTGTCTGAAGGAAGAGAAAACATGTTAAACCGTATCAAGATTGTCACCAGCTTAATGCTGGTTTTAGCGATATTTGGCCTTTTACAACTGACCTCCGGTGGTCTTTTCTTCAATGCCCTGAAGCATGACAAAGAGAATTTCACCGTCCTGCAAACCATTCGCCAGCAACAATCCACGCTGAACGCCAGCTGGGTGGCGTTGCTGCAAACCCGTAACACCCTGAACCGCGCGGGCATCCGCTACATGATGGATCAGAACAATATCGGCAGCGGCGCGACCGTGAACGATCTGATGCAAATTGCCTCTGTGTCACTGAAACAGGCGGAAAAAAACTGGGCCGCCTACGAAGCCCTGCCGCGCGATCCGCGTCAGAGCGACGCTGAAGCGATGGAAATTAAGCGTAACTACGATATTTATCACGGCGCGCTGGCGGAGCTGATTCAGCTGCTGGGGGCAGGCAAAATTAACGCTTTCTTCGATCAGCCTACCCAGAGCTATCAGGATGGTTTTGAGAAGCAGTATGTGAACTACCTGCTGCAGAACGACAAGCTGTATCAGATGGCGGTGGAAAACAGCAACAGCTCTTACAGCCAGGCGATCTGGGTGCTGATCAGCGTGCTGATGGTTGTGCTGGTGGTCATCGTGGGCGTGTGGCTGGGTATCAAGCAGGCGCTGATCTCTCCGCTGACCCGTCTCATCGACAACATCCGCCATATCGCCAGCGGCGATCTGGTGAAGCGCATTGAAGTGGAAGGCGCTAACGAGATGGGTGAACTGGCCGACTCGCTGCGTCATATGCAGAGCGAACTGGTGCGTACCGTTGGTGACGTGCGTAACGGCGCAAACGCTATCTACAGCGGCGCGAGCGAAATCGCGATGGGCAATAACGATCTCTCTTCCCGTACTGAACAGCAGGCCGCTTCCCTGGAAGAGACCGCAGCCAGCATGGAGCAGCTGACGGCGACCGTGAAGCAGAACGCCGAGAATGCCCGCCAGGCGAGCAACCTGGCGCTGAGCGCGTCTGAAACCGCACAGAAGGGCGGGAAAGTGGTGGATAACGTGGTGCAAACCATGCGCGACATCGCGGGCAGTTCGCAGAAAATCGCCGATATTATCAGCGTGATTGACGGTATTGCCTTCCAGACCAATATTCTGGCACTGAACGCGGCGGTTGAAGCTGCACGTGCGGGTGAGCAGGGGCGCGGATTCGCCGTCGTGGCAGGTGAAGTACGTAACCTGGCCCAGCGCAGTGCCCAGGCTGCCCGTGAGATCAAGAGCCTGATAGAAGACTCCGTCGGTCGTGTGGAAGTGGGCTCAACGCTGGTGGAAAGCGCCGGTGAAACGATGGGTGAAATCGTTAATGCGGTGACCCGCGTGACCGATATCATGGGCGAAATCGCCTCTGCCTCTGATGAGCAGAGCCGCGGTATCGATCAGGTTGGTCTGGCGGTGGCGGAGATGGATCGCGTGACTCAGCAGAACGCCTCGCTGGTGGAAGAGTCTGCTGCTGCCGCTGCGGCGCTGGAAGAGCAGGCGAGCCGCCTGACGCAGGCCGTCGCGGTGTTCCGTATTCAGCAGGAGCAGATGAAAGCACGTGAGTTTGCCGCTGCCAAAAGCGTTGCTGCACCGGTGGTGATGCGTAAACCGGCGACCGCGGATGCGGGCGATAACTGGGAAACCTTCTAACGCCGTATGTGGTGCCGGGTGGCGGCTACGCCTTACCCGGCCTACGCAATGACGGTGCGCCGTCGGACGATATTACAGAGGCAGGCGCATGGCACAGCGAGCGTCATACGCTAAACCGTGCGCCATCTCTTCTTCGCGTTTTTCACGCAGTTCAGGCGTCAGCGTCGTTATCATTTCAAACCCCAGCCGCGCATAGAACGGCGCATTCCACGGCACGTCCCGGAAGGTTGTCAGCGTCAGCGATGCCAGCCCCCTTTTGCGGGCCTGGTCAGCGACACAGGCGATGAGCCGTCGGCCGATCCCTTTTCCCTGCCAGTCCAGATGCACCGAAAGCTCCACGATGAACAGCGACGAAACGTGCAATTCTGCGAGGATAAAACCGACCGGCTGGTCGTTGGCCAGCGCCAGCCAGCTCAGTCCGCGTTCGGCGTAGTCGAGATGCTGCTCAGCGGAAATGACCTCGCCCTCTGCAAGCCAGGCGAGTTCCGGGTAGTCCCGGAAACGCTCGCCCGCCGCGCGTTCAATGGCGGGCAGGGCGGTGACGTCACCGGGGCGTGTTGGGCGAACGGTGATGTTAAGGCCGACACGCATTAGCCTGCGTTACCCACGATTTTAATTTCGACCATGCCAATCCCGAGCTCGCGCGGTGAGTGGCCGAGAATATTGCCTTCATTGGTGGATTGCGGCTCTGGCGGCACAATCACCAGGGTATTACTCCGTGAAGGATTATCGAAATGCAGCGTGGTGGTGGTGACTTCGTTGCCAAGGGTCAGCGTCTGCTCGCTGTCGCCCACCCGTACCGGAACAGGGCGGTTAGCATTAGCGCCATACGCTTTGGCGGTGATCACCAGATCGAATTTCTGCGGCAAGGGGTGGGCATACTCAATTTTTACCTCATTGCCCAGCTGTGCGTTGGACCAGCGTCCCCAGGACTCCGGACGAGAGATACCGCTGAACTGTTTAACTTCTTCCGGCGCACCGGCGACGTTGAAGATGAAGCTGTCCGCTTTATAACGAATATCGTTGTCGACGATTTTCAGCATATCAATGTTGCGCTGATAGCGGGCGGTATCGATAACCGTATCCCTGAAGGCGGTTTTGCCCTTCCATACTGGCTTGTCCACGTGCTGCACGGTTTGCTCCCCGCCAAGCTGCCCCTGAGAGACGCACCAGTCCGTCGACAGCGCCAGCGGCGGCGACCAGAGCTGGCCCATTTTGTAGCACTTATCGACCCAGACAAAGTTATCACGCGGGGCAAACTCCGCCAGCTGGAAGCGCAGCGGCGCCGAGTATTCGCTTTCAGGCAGCGGCTCAACGCGGTTATCCGACACGCGCAGCAGCAGCGGCAGCCGGAAGTGGCTGCCTGAGAAGGCGATCGTTTTTTTATCCTGATCGATAGTGAAGTCTTTCATCTCTTTCGGGAAGTTCCACAGACGAATGATATCCGGCTTCCAGGCGAGGATTTTTTCCTTCATGTTGAGGAACACTTCGGACAGCGATTGTCCCGACAGCGTGCTGCGGCCCAGGCCAATAAAGTTGTCACCGCCAAGAATATCCAGCACCGTGGCGCCGTTATCCATCGAATTACGCTTGGTGGCGATTACCTCCTGCTGCGGTTTGTCGCCGCGCAGAACGAAGAACAGGTTGCTGCGATCCTGTTTGTTCAGCTGATCCCACGCGCTGTTTTTCATCGCCAGATGGTCTGAAGAGACCACGATCACCGTGTTTTTGAACCAGGGCGAGGTTTTGATTTTCTGAACAAGGGCGGCGATATGCTCCTGGCTACAGGTGACGGCGCTGAAGGATTTATTATCTTTTCCGTCAATGTCGTAGCGTTTGCGCTTGCAGGTGCGCGAGACGAAACCGTCAGGATGGTGAGTATCTACCGTCAGGGCAAAGAGGGAGAAGCGTTTCCCGGCGCGGGACAGTTCTTCGAATTTTTTCCAGGTCTCCTCCAGCACGGTATCGTCGTAGAAGCCCCAGTCGTTGCGGTAAGTGGGGTCGGCGACGGTCGTTTTTAACTCTTCTGAGCCGTACAGATGATCAAACCCGTGTGATTTCAGGAACACATCTTTCCCGGCAAAGCGCAGGTTGGCCCCCTGGACAAAATAGTTCTCGTAACCGGAGTTTTTCAGTATGTCGCCCAGGCAGATATTCTGCGGGAAGAAGCTCGACATTGAAGCTGAGGCGTTGCCTTCAAAGGGGGCAAACAGAGGAATGCCGCACTGGGAGGCGACCATTCCGGCAATGGTGTAGTCGGTGCCGGGCAGCTGCATGGTGTGACTGAAGTCGAGGCCTTCGTTTTTCAGCGCGCCCAGATCCGGCGTCAGGTTCGGGAAGGCGTCGTTATCAAAATAGGTCCTCTCCAGACTCTCGCCGTAGATGTACACCAGATTAAGCTTCGGGTTGGCTATCGTTTTCGATGGCTCTTTATAGTACGCCACGAAATCCGGGTCACCGTCGCGCGACTGGGATTTCACCAGCTCGGTGATCTGATGAAATGCCGGGCTGGCATCCACGGAGGCCAGCGCAAGGAAAAGCGCCAGCAGGCTGTAGCCATGATGGTGCGGAAGATGACGGCGGCGGCGCAGCACCCAGGCGAGCGCGCCAAAAATGGTCACCAGCGCCAGCACCAGCCCCAGACCGGGGAGGATATACTTACCCACGCCCGCGCCCGTCAGGCTATTGGTCAGGGTGTAGAGCACCGCATCGTTTATCCCGTCTCCGGTAAAGTAATCGCTGGCGTAGAGCGTAATGTTTAAAACAATAAAAATGCCGAGCACCACCAGCGTGGCGATAAACCACCAGGTGTTACGGCCAGCTTTCCAGGCGTAAACGCCGATGGAGGCCAGAAAAAGGGCAAGGGACATTAACTCTGACAACAGCATATCCTCATGACGCCAGGTGCTTCGCTGGCTAATTGATTATTTTTTGGGTAATACAATGTAATGGTGATGTCGCTAAGCTGCAATTTTAGTGTCACGAAAGTGTGCCGTTGTTAGGAATTGGTTTAGAAAATCGTTTTTTTGAAGGCGGTCGCATCCTGCTGTACGGATGCTGAGACGAGGGCAGAAGGGGAAAAATGCCGGTTTCACGCCGCGTTGCAAGACTAACGTATTAAACGCGGCGTGTTGTGGCAGGAAATGGGGCCGATCAGGAGATGAAATTAACGCCTTGTTTCAGCACCAGATCGCAGGCTTTGGTTTTCACCTGTTTCGCCAGAGATGAGTTGCCAAGGGTGCTCAGATTCAGCTGCTGACCATTTTGCGCGTTCAGCAGACCCTGAATGCCGTCCATGTAGTTGGTGTCGGCTTTCTGCTCCTGGGTGTCCAGACCCAGCTTACCGAGCACCTGGTTTTTCACATTTTGCGCATCGGTCACGGAAGCCAGCTTTTGCTTCGCACAGTATTCCAGGATGCCTGCTGCGTTGTTCATGGTGCCGGCACTCAGACTCTGGGAGCTATTGCCCAGCAGGCTGGTGAGGGAAGAGGCTGACAGCCCGCCCTGAGTGCTGCCGCTCTCTTTGGTGAGTTCGCTGGCGGCGCTGGAGAGGGACTCTTGCCATGACGCGGCATGGGCCATGCCGGTGACCAGCAGGGCGCCTAAAAGTGTGCTGAAAAGAATCTGTTTTTTCATAATGGCTTTCTCAAAAAGGTCCGTTTTGGGCCGGAAGGGGTCCAGTATATACCTCCGCTCCGGCGGCGATTCCTGGAACTGTCTTAATACTCTTTACCGGTGACGCGGCTGCGATAGCTTTCCCAGTCAAAGATGACGTAGAGGCTGTTGCCCAGCTTCATGCGATCCATCACGCGCTCGCCCAGTAAGCGGGTCATCTCGTCGATATTGTGGTTGGTCAGCATGCCGGTGGGACGCTTGGAAGAAGAGCGGCGATCGACAATCTGGTTAATGATCACCTTTTCATAGCGGGATTCGGTTTGAACACCAATCTCGTCAATAACCAGCAAATCCACATTGCTCAGATCGTTAAGCAGCTGCTCTTCGCTGGTTTCACGGTTGCTGAAGGTATCTTTCATGGCAGACATGATATCGGCCACGGTAATGATTAACACCGATTTCCCGCGCAGAAGCAGTTCGTTGCAGATGGCGGCGGCCAGGTGATTTTTACCGGTGCCGGGCTTACCGCTGAAGATAAAGCTGGCGATGTTGCCGTCGAATTCGTCCACGTACTGCCGGGCGGCGGCCAGGGCGTTCATCTGCCCGTGGGTCTCAATTTTATAGTTATCGAATGAGCAGTTCTGATGCAGGGGGCGAATACCGGAGCGGTTAAAGGTACGCTGCATTTTCATCGCCCGGTTTTCGCGGGCGAGGGCGGCAGCGCGGATCTCACCCTGTTCTTTTTGCCACGCCAGAAGTTCTTCACCCGTTGTGAAGGCAGGTTTCACATTGGCTGGCATCATCTTTTGCAGTCGTTTCATCAGGTCGCCGACGTTTTTCATTTCGCACCTCGGAATCCATTAGGGATCTGTTTATCCGGTTCTGAAAAAGCGTTGATATCGCGTTTTGGCTGGCCGTTATTGCTGGCGCGGTTAATTTGCAGATGGCGGGCGAGCTTTTGCTGCCACTGAATGTGGGTAAAGACTTTGCCTTCTGCCTGCCACCAGGCAATAAAGGCGGCAAGCTCCTCAGGGGTAGCCGGTTGCGTCAGCGCAATGCCCCACAATGCCGCCTGCCGCTGGAAATCCACATCCGGATGCCAGCCCGCGTACAGGGCAAATTTCCCCATCGGCACCGTGACGGGGGCGTTACCCGGCTCTTCAAAGAACTGGTTATCGAGCGTGACGTCACTTGCCGGGCGCGACAACCGCGCTTCTATCTCCAGAAGCTGCGCCAGACGCTCCGGGGTGAGGGCGTAAAACGCCGGGGCGTTATCGGCCAACACTGCAAGCGTGCCGCCTTCGGCGTGCGTCAACACACCGCGGGGATCGCGCATAAAGGCATCAATACCAGCAATGCTGGTGGTCAGAATTCTGGAGGACATAACGCTTTCTCTACTGATTACTACGGGCGTGATATGGGCTTATGGTAGCACAGAGAGGATGAGGGAATGGAGGGGATTTCCCCGGTGGCGCTGCGCTTACCGGGGCTACAGTCGTAGGCCTGATAAGCGCAGCGCCATCAGGCATTTATCACGCGATGATATTCAGGGTCACGTCGATGTTGCCGCGGGTCGCGTTAGAGTACGGGCACACAATGTGCGCCGCATCCACCAGTTTTTTGGCTTCTGCAGGATCCATGCCTTCAACGTGAATGTTCAGTTTGGCTTCGATACCAAAACCGGTTGGCAGTGGACCAATTCCCACTTCACCTTCAATGAAGGCCTCTTTTGGCAGCGTAAATTTGTCGCGCGCAGCCACAAATTTCATCGCCCCCAGGAAACAGGCAGAGTAGCCGGCAGCAAACAGCTGTTCAGGGTTGGTCACTTCGCCCCCCATGCCGCCCATCTCTTTTGGCACACCCAGTTTGACGTCCAGGACGCCATCGGAAGAGGTTGCTCGGCCGTCACGGCCTCCGGTCGCTTTTGCTTTGGCAGTGTAGACAACTTTTTCTAAAGACATGGCAGGTTCCTCATTTTACGTTAGTGTGCGCTATTAAATAGCACGCGATGTATTTGGGTAAATAAATACGCGTAAAGTATAGCCTTACGCGTGATGTAACTGATGTCGCAAAATTTCAAGCTGCTGCTTGAGTGCCAGCATGGTGTCAGTGTCACATTGCGCTGCGCATCCCACCGCGTGAGGGATCCCGGAGGCCTGCTGCTGCAGCTCACGTCCCGCATCGCTCAGCGTGACGGCGACCTGGCGTTCGTCTTTACGCGAACGCTGACGGTTGATCAGCCCGGCGCTTTCCAGACGCTTCAACAGCGGCGTCAGGGTGGCAGAGTCAAGGAACAGCCGCTCACCGATGTCCGACACCGTAATATCATCCTGCTCCCACAGTACCAGCATCACCAGGTATTGCGGGTAGGTCAGGTTCAGCGGCGCCAGCAGTTGCCGGTACAGCTTGTTAAGCGCCAGGTTTGCCGAATAGAGGGCAAAACAGAGCTGGTTATCCAGCAGAAGCGCGTTGGTGGTGTCGTTCGTTTTTGCGTTCATGAGTTGAATATAGATAGTGCACGATATAATTGCAAGCAATTTTATGGACAGGTATAACGAAGCGCCACCTGAACGGCCATTTTCCGGTAGTGCTGGCGCTGAGCCTGCTCGTCTGCTCCCTCTTCAAACAGCAGCGTAAAGGTGTAGCTGTTGGCAACATAGTGGAAGCTGAAGCTGCTGATCAGGCGGTGAAGATCCCGCGGGTCAACAGACTGGCTGAACAGCTGCTTTTCTTTTCCGCGCCGCAGGATATCGTCGAGCAGATCGAGCGCGCTGCGGTTGACCTGGCGCAGGTAGCTGGATTGCTGCATAAAGCGACCACGCTGCATGTTCTCCATGCAGATAATACGAATGTAATCCGGGTGGTCTGCGTGGTAGTCAAAGGTGGCTTCCACCAGGTGCACCAGCGCTTCAACCGGCGGTATGTCTGCAAGGCTGAGCGCTTTTTCACTGGCGCGGATCCGGGTGTAGACGTACTCAAGAACGAGAAGGTAAAGATTTTCTTTGTTCTTAAAATGGTAAACCACCATCCGTTTAGTGGTGCCTGCTTTCTCTGCGATCTGCTCCATGCGGGCGCCGTTCAACCCATATTCGGCAAAAAGGGCGATAGCGCTCTGAAAGATTTTTTCCTTCAGGCTGGATTCTTCACTGTGCTCCGGGAGTTCGCTGCCAGGGTTTGCCACATCCTTTCCTTATCGTCACTAAACGGAATAGAAAGATTATCCCCATGGCAGCGAAATAACACAAACATCAAACGCGCGGGCGTTTGCGGTAAAGCCACAGCCCCGGGATCGACAACCCGATCGAGAGCGCGCCAACAATAGATGAGGCCTTAAGAAAGTTGCTCAGAAGCAGGATCATTTGTGGCTCGGTGTAGCCAAAGTGGCTGATTTTTACCGCTGAAATCATGGCCGTATAGGCTGAAATGCCGGGGAACATCGGGATGACGGCCGCGACGGTGAACACCTTAGGGTGCGCCAGATACCAGCGCGACCACTGAATACCAATGCTGCCGACCAGCATAGAGGCCATAAAAGTTGACCACTCGATGTTAAAACCAGCGGTCATCATGATCATTCTCGAGCCATGACCGATGGCGCCCAGCAGCGCACACCATGGCAAAGCGCGCTGCGGGACGTTGAAGACCATCGCAAAGCCGACGGCGGGAATGGCGGCCAGGATCATGTCCTGCATCAGTGCCAGCAGAAACGTTATCACGCCCATCCGCGTAACCCCCACAGCGTCATGGCCATCACTACGCCGATACAGGTTGCCAGCGTAAGCAGGCTGGCAATCGCCCAGCGCGCCAGACCGGTATTGATGTGCCCTTTAAACATATCGGCAACGGCGTTAATCAGCGGGAAGCCCGGAACCAGCAGGAGCACGCTGGCGGCCATGGCGATGGTGGGCGTGTTGGCAAACTGCGGCAGGCGCAGCAGCAGCCCCGACACCGTGGTGGCAACAAACGCGGTGATGCAGAAGTTAATTTGTGGGTGCAACTGCCGGTGCGTCAGTACCTGGCGTACATACATGGCGATGCTGCTGGCGCAGAAGGTCACGAACGCGCCGTCCCAGCCCCCTTTATTGAGCTTACAAAAACAGGCGCACGATAACCCCACCATCAACACCACCAGCCAGCGCGGATAACGTAGGGGTTTAATTTGGTTGAACCGTTTTTCTATCTCTTTCAGGTCGAGCAGCTTATGTTCAGCCAGAATGACGATGTGCTGCACTTCGGTTACCACATGCATATTAATGCCGCGGTCGTGGTTTTTACGGGTAGAGGTGAGGCACTGGCCATCTTTGATGGTGGTCAGCACGATAGCGTTCGATGAAATCGCGCTTTCGACGCTATCCATCCCCAATGCCAGCCCCAGACGCGTCGAAAGCTCCTCGACCAGGGCGCTTTCCGCCCCGTGCTGGAGCAGGAAAAGTCCGCACTGAATACACAGCCGCGTGGTGGCACGCTGCATCGTTATTTCTGCCTGCATGTAGTGTCCCGAAGTGTTGGTGAGTCGCTTGCCTGTTGGCCCCTGATGCTTACTTTTAGCACAGAGTGCGGTATCCCTTGCTCTGGGTCAGATCAAGATTCCTGCAAACAGTTGCAGCCCGGTTCGCGAAAGAGAATGAGGTTTAAATATAAATACGATGAATTTGTATGAGTCGAAATATAGAATATTTATATTAAGTTATTCTTATTTTATATTTTCATTATTTTAATGCTCTTGCAATTAAATTTAATTGCGCTTTGTGAGATATTAGCGTTGTTTTAGGCCTTTCTTAAGCTAAGAACATATCTCATCTTCTGCTTGTATTAATCAGTCTACACTCAGGGACGAAAAAACATAAATCTTGATGCGTTTAGACGCTACTCATCAAATGAAAAATGGACACGGAGGGTCTATGTTGTCATTGAATGGTAAACATGGCGTAGTTATTAGCAGGGTACCCGTTATGCAAAACGGGTTAGGCAGCGTTATGGCAAACCATTTCCCAGAATTTGAATTGACTTATTGTCGTTCGCTGCAGGAGTTAACGTTACTTCAGCTTCGCCGGGCTAATGTCATTATTGCTGATATTTCAGGTGAATACAGGAAACCCCGGGGAACGTTAGAAGAATATTACAACTTACTGAACCAATACCGGGATATTCACTGGATTTTTATGGTCTCTCGTCCCCTTTATCCCATTGCAGTGGAACTGCTTATGCGCCCGGAAAGCACGTTGCTTTCTGAAATGGAGCCGATTGAAGGCGTGATTAATGCTATTCGTGCAGGTAGCGAGCGGGCAGAGAGGATAAGCCAGACGTTATTGTCTCCTGAACCCGCCGAGGCGGAAACCGAAGACGAACCGTTTGTTGCGCTGACCCACTCTGAACGAAAAGTGTTACGCCTGCTAGGTAAGGGCTGGGGAATTAACCAAATTGCTACCCTGCTCAAGAAGAGCAACAAAACAATCAGTGCGCAGAAAAACAGTGCGATGCGACGGTTGTCGCTGCGCAGCAATGCCGATATGTACGCCTGGATTAACAGTGCACAGGGAATGAGAGAGCTGAGTTTAATGTCAGCCTATGGAGAGTATGAGGAATGGAAAAAACCGATACACCAGGACATATCGCTGTCATCGAAAATTGCACAATGAGTGCCGTTGGGCTGCAGCATCTTTTTGCGATGCCGATGCTCAGCCATTATCGACTGCACCTCTTCAGTCAGTTCGAAAGCTTTAAAAAGGCGCTGACCAATATCTCTTTTTTCTCGGTGATCTATTCGCTCTCGGATGCGCGTGAGGAGCGTCGTAACTGCCTGGCTTCCCTGCGGGATCTCGCTTTCACCCATAGCGATATTCAGCGAATTGTACTTGCGTCTGATGACATGGAAGCGCGCCTGATAAGCCATCTGTCGCCTTCTCGTCTGCATGGCATTGTGAGTAAATCGGTACCGCTGAGCCACCTGCAGGAGGAGCTGGTGGTGCTATTGAGAGAGACGCATCATATCAATGACAATATGCTGAACCACTGGTATGTCAATCAAAACAGATTGTTAAGCCCAACGGAGCGGGCGATATTGCGGTATATGTCTTTCGGGTTTTCTATCCCTGAAATCGCGGAACAACTTGAACGCAATATTAAAACCATCCGCGCGCACAAGTTTAATGCGATGGTGAAACTGGGGGTGAATTCTGACGTAGGGTTGCTTGATGCGGCGGATATTCTTACCCATCTTCCGGCAAGAGACATGCGCTGTTCGGTGTCGGGCTCGCCGGCATTTTTATAATCGGTGATTTTTTGATGCGCCAGATAACTTCTGGCACATCAATTAAATGCATACATCGACCCACTTTGCGGACGTCAGCTCAGCCATCCGGTCTGGAGAAATGCGCACGGCGCTGTGGATGGCACCTGCGGCGGGCAGCACTTCCGCGTACTGTTTTAACGAAATATCGCAGTAAACAGAAAGTGGGTTTTCCAGCCCGAACGGACAGACTCCCCCGACGGGATGGCCTGTAATCGTCACCACTTCATCACTACTGAGCATGCGCGCTTTTGCACCAAAGGTATCTTTCAGTTTTTTGTTGTCCAGACGCGCATCGCCTTTCGCCACTACCAGAATCACCTCATTTTTTACTTTTAGCGATAACGTCTTGGCGATTTGTCCCGGCTCAACGCGATGAGCGGCAGCAGCCAGCGCAACGGTCGCGGTACTCTGACTCAGTTCAATGATTTCAATATCCGGCGCGTTGTCGGCAAAAAACTGCTGTACAGACTGCAAACTCATTGTTTCCTCCTGACAAATATCCTGCGTAATCTGTCATAAGAATTTATCTGCTGTAAATATCTCTTAAGTAACAAATATCCTACATGGCCGATTTCTGGATCGCCTTCACATTCACGGAAACCGGTTACAGTAACCGGTTGCAGAGCGTGAATCAGAGATTAATACTGAGGACGTAACGTCCCCTGTATCCACTAATAAGAGCACATTATGAAACCATTCCGTCTGAGCAGTACCGCTGGTACACGAGCCAGCAAGGTTGTGAAGCTGATTTATGGAACAACGTGTGGCGTGAAAACGCCCGTATCGAACGTCTGACAGGAGATCTGCTATGTCTGCCAACCATGCTGCGTTTAATCTGATATTCCGTTTCGTTGAAAATTACGTCAGTCCCATTGCCGGGCGGATCTCTTCCCAGCGTCATGTTATGGCTATCCGCGACGGATTTATTTCCGCGATGCCCTTCATGATTGTCGGTTCATTTTTGTTAGTGTTTGCTTACCCACCGTTTTCGCCAGACACCACCTGGGGCTTCGCGCGCGCCTGGCTGGACATGGCAAAGCAATTTGAAGGACAGATTCTCACGCCGTTCGATATGACGATGGGCATTATGTCCATCTATATTTGTGCGGCCATTGCCTATAACCTCGGCAAACACTATGTGAAATCGCATCAGTTAGATCCGTTCATGTGCGCCATGCTGTCGCTGATGGCGTTTCTGTTGGTGGCTGCACCTAAGACCAAAGGCACGCTGCCCGTAGACAGCCTGGGAGGCACGGGGATCTTTACTGCGATTCTGGTAGCAATCTACTGCGTTGAGATGATGCGTTTCCTCAAAGCGCACAATATCGGTATCCGTCTGCCGGACCAGGTTCCTCCGATGATCAAAAACTCCTTTGATCTGCTGATCCCGGTGCTGGTGGTTGTACTGACGCTCTATCCGCTGAGTTTGTTGATTCAGTCTCAGTTTGGCATGCTGATCCCGCAGGCCATTATGTCAATCTTCAAACCGCTGGTTTCCGCTGCGGATTCTCTGCCTGCCATCCTGCTGGCGGTGTTGATTGGTCATTTACTGTGGTTCGCAGGGATCCACGGGGCGGCAATTGTCTCCGGGATGCTGCAGATGTTCTGGCTGACCAATCTCGGGGCTAACCAGACCGCCCTGGCGGCAAGCCAGCCTCTTCCCCATATCTTTATGGAAGCGTTCTGGACGTTCTTTATCGTGATTGGGGGCTCGGGGGCGACAATGGGGCTGGTGTTCTGCTACCTGCGCAGCCGTTCAGCGCACCTGCGCTCCATCGGACGTCTGAGCGTGGTGCCGAGCATCTTTAACATCAACGAACCGGTCATCTTTGGTACGCCGATCGTCATGAACCCGGTGTTCTTTATTCCGTTCCTGCTGGCACCGATGGTCAACGCCGTGCTGGCCTGGGCGGCAATGAAGTTTGATCTGATTAGCCGCGTGATCTCTGTTGTGCCATGGACAGCACCCGCGCCTGTGGGCGCCGCATGGGCGCTGGGCTGGGATTTCCGCGCGGCCATTCTGGTAGTGGTGCTTGCGTGTGTCTCAGCCATCATCTACTTCCCGTTCTTTAAAGTGTACGAGAAGCAGCTGCTGGAGCAGGAAGCGGAAGAAGCGCAGCGTAATGCGGAAGCGGAAAATCAGCAGGTGGCCTAGGTAAAAGCAAAACGGCAACATAAGTTGCCGTTTTTAGTGTTTGTTCCCTTTCCCTGTGGGTTGAGGGATCCCCAGTAATTTTTTAACCATAAGCGATAACGCTGCTCTCAGAATGACTGAGAACATTCAGCGATGCCCTGGTCCGGCTGTAAATCGCTGAGGCGTTTCCTGCAGGCCGGGGCGAGGCGCAGGGATGCGCCGAGAGGGCGGCTTTACAGGGACGTTACATCCGCCCGTCCCCGATAAGCCGGAAGGAATAAGCCGAAGACAAAATTGCCGGGAGCAATTTTGGACAGCGCTTGCGCTGGCCCCAAAGGGGTGAGCCCCAGGGATGGGGCGAACAATCCGCGAAGCGGCGATTTACCGCCGGGAGCCCGGGTCGCCAGGGTGGTGGCGACTGAGCCACCCTGGCACGTTCACAAGTCATGCCGTTACAGAGTAGCAAGGAACATAAAGTGAACGGAATGACCTCCACAGCCGTATGTTCCCCCTCACCCCCGCCCTCTCCCAAAGGGAGAGGGGGCCGTCTGTGCAGGCATTATTTATGGGGATCCCTCAACCCTGTGGGAGAGGGGCAGGGTGAGGGCATCAGGCCGGTCCTGACTACTTCAGCGTACAATCCCCGCACTGCTGAACGTCCGGCAGGCGATAGCGCTGGCAGCAGGTGCGACGCACCAGAAGCCCGTCACGCGGCACTACGGTACGGAATAATGGGTTATCGCGGCCATCCGCAAGCTGTTTCGTAAAGAACAAGGACTGACGCAGGGCATCCACCTTCTCATCACCGAGCAGGGGCTTCATTTCCGTCAAATACCAGTGGATTAAATAGCCGGTATTACTCCAGATAAGCTTCCCGTTGATCTCACCTGTCTCTTCCAGAGCATTCACCACCGGCATCAGGGCGCGGGTCACGAGCCGCTCCATCCGCTGCGTGGCAGAAAGATGCATGGCCGTTGGGTCTTCGTGAAGATCGATCCAGAAGCAGGCCGCACGCCCCGTCTCGTGGAACTCAACGTGAAAATACTCCGGGGAGAGATCCAGCATGGTCTCCTGGGTGAGCAATGCCAGCATAAGCGGAGGCGCCATCAGGCCGATATACCATTGCGCCCAGAGAGAGAGCAGGGGCTTATTTTCCCGCGTAAGGGTGGGTTGATTGCGATAGATATGGTCAGAATAGGTTGCCAGCAGCGACTGGCGTTTTGCCGGCTGCTGCCACTGTGCCAGTGTCATGGCGTGGTGCGGATGCGGCTCATCCAGTTTGATAAAGTCCAGCAGATGGGCACGGGTTGCCGCTATCTTTTGGCGTATGGCTTCCGCAAGCGAAGAGTCTCCCGTGGTGAGACGGGCTCGCCAGAGGAGGGGTTCAACAGTCTGTACGGTATGAGTGGCCATAATAGATAGAAATCTAAATGATAATGATTGCCAATCCTAACTATTGCTCATACCGATGGCAAGACTTTTGTCCTGGAGAGAGAATGCTGTGCTTAAACCGCCTGTAGCTCTTCGCTGAGCAGAATGTTATTCCGCCCAAGATGCTTTGCTTCGTAGAGGGCTTTATCCGCTTTTTCCAGCGCGCCTTCTGCGTCTTCATTCTCAAAAATGGCAATACCAATGCTGATGGTGACGTTAGTCGCGACGCGCTCATTGAACATGTGGGGGATTTTTAAGTCGTACACTTTCTGACGAATACGCTCTGCCGTCTGGCGGGCATGTTCCAGCGAGATGTTCGTCAGCAGTACCATAAACTCTTCCCCGCCAAACCGCGCCACAATGTCCCGCGAGCGTACGGCATCACGAATGGCTGCCGAGACACGGATTAACGCCTGGTCACCCATCATATGGCCGTAGTGGTCGTTATAGGCTTTGAAGTGATCGATATCCATTAGCAGGACAAAGTGTTCGCCGTTCTCTACCGCAGGCAGATTCTCCAGTCGGCTTTGCAAGCCGCGACGGTTATACAGGCCGGTAAGCGGATCCATCATGCTGAGATCGGTCAGCGTTTCTCGTTCTTCCAGTAACCGGGAGAGGAGTTCCTGAGCGAAGCGATCGTTACGTCTTTGTAGTACGTGGTGAACGCCGATAGCCACGACCGGAAGAATGAAAGAGTAGATCATTCTCAACCAGTGTTCAGAGGGGCTTAACCACAGGCAGACAATAAATGCGGGTAATGAGTGGAGCGTAAACGCTTTGATATTAATGGCGAATGCCAGCGAACCGATAAAAAGCACCGTTAATAGCGCCATGATCAAATATGTCGCCCGATCGTGCGTAATTAACGAAAATTTTGAGGCGATTTGCCAGGCCCATAAAATCCCGAATATCGCTGAAACCACAGGAATATTTATCTTGCGGGTACTCTTTTGCCAGTGCCAGAGCAGCAATCCGGTGCTGAGCGTAAAAATAGCCAGCAGGGGGAAAGATAACAGCTGAACAGAATAGAGCGGATTTGTTACCGAGAACACCGCTGAGGTTGCGTTCAAAAATAAAAATAAACGTAACGATAATTGATATTTGCTGTTGACCAAAGACCGCCAGGATTGTGATGTCATAGTAGTGCGTTTTTATTAAAATTTAATTAAAACAGATAAATGGATGTTGTTTCGCAATAATGGAAGCAAAAAAAATCAACGAGTAATTATCAGAGAAATTTTATGAGTAGTTAACAGGTGGGCAATTTATCACCTTAAACAATGCCTGTCATTACGGGAAAGGTAAACGGCCACGGTTTTTAATTATCGGTGCTGACAAATGATAATGCTTGTCATATGATATTGGTTATCATTATCGATTCGAAAGGGCAAACCATGTTGAACCGGGTGTTAGGAAGTGGTTGGGGGGTATTACTGCCGGGAGCCATCCTCGGCGGTCTGATGTTTGCCGATCTCTCCATTGATCTCTGGAAAGCCATCATTGTGTCAGGGCTGCTGATGACCTCAGCCATGATCTGGCATAAGCAATTACGGCACTTTGTTTTGTTGCCATCATGCGTCGCGCTGGTCAGTGGAATTCTGGTGATACTGATGAGTTTGAAATAACAGTGAATAACAAGAAGGACTTCAGAGGGGATGCAAGATAATTGGTGCGAGGGGGGGGACTTGAACCCCCACGTCCGTAAGGACACTAACACCTGAAGCTAGCGCGTCTACCAATTCCGCCACCTTCGCACAGTTATCTTACTTTTTGATATCGCCTCGTTGGTGCGAGGGGGGGGACTTGAACCCCCACGTCCGTAAGAACACTAACACCTGAAGCTAGCGCGTCTACCAATTCCGCCACCTTCGCCCAGTGCGAGCAATATCAACGTGATTTATGGTGCGAGGGGGGGGACTTGAACCCCCACGTCCGTAAGGACACTAACACCTGAAGCTAGCGCGTCTACCAATTCCGCCACCTTCGCATACCATCGATACTGTAAAAGTATCGTAACCACGGAGGCGCATTCTAGATGTTTTGAGCTTTACGTCAATAGAAAAATGCGCGCGTTGTTTTAATTGCTGCAAAAATGGCCGGAGGGGGATGGCACTTCTCCGGCAAACAATACCCGTGGATTACTTTTTAGCCTGACGCGTCATCACGGTACGGTAGACCTTAAAACGGCCCGTTTGCGCGATAACTTCATGGAAGCCGAAGGTTTCATCCAGCACTTTCGGGTACGGCAGAAACGCGTTGGCGACGATCCTCAGTTCACCCCCGCTGTTCAGGTGACGTACTGCGCCACGGATCAGCGTTTGCGCTGCTTCAAGGCTGGTTTCGATGCCATCGTGGAACGGCGGATTTGAAATAATCATGTCGAACCGACCGGTAACGTCCGAGAAGACGTTGCTGGCGAAGACATCCCCTTCGAAGCCGTTTGCGGCAAGCGTCGCACGGCTGGCTTCAACTGCGGGCGCGCTGACGTCACAGAGCGTCAGGCGGACTTTTGGTGAGTGGCTTGCCAGCACCGTGGCCAGTACCCCTGCACCGCAGCCTACGTCCAGCACTTTGCCTTTGGTGTGCGGCGTCAGCGTGGAGAGCAGCAGCTTACTGCCCATGTCCAGCCCGTCACGGCTGAAAACGCCCGGCAGGGTTTTAATGGTCAGGCCATCAAGCTGATACGCATCCCAGTATGTCCCGGCATCAAAGGAAGGCTGGTTTTCCAGACGACCATGATACAGGCCGCAGCGACGGGCGCTGTCGACTTTATTGAGCGGGGCGTACGCTTCCAGCATCTGCTCTGCGCTTCGCACGCCGCTGCGGTTCTCACCGACCACGAAAATATCGCACCCGACCGGCAGCAGAGAGAGCAGATTCATCAGCTGGAACTGCGCTTCCGGTTTGTTCTTCGGCCAGTAGTAGATCAGCGTGTCGCAGTCAGCGACATCACTCTGTTCCGCCACCAGGCTAAAGCGTGCGCGCTCGCCCATCTGGCGGCTCAGCACCTGCCAGTGGTGGTAGTATTGGGTGTGGGCACGGCTTTCAGCACAGTCGAAACGCGCGGGCAGGTCATCCTGCATATCTCCGGCAAACAGAATACGGCTTTCTTCGAAATCATCACTGTGACGCAGCAAGACTTCACTTGCCGGGGTAAATGCAGACATGAATTGTTCCTCAATAAACTCAGGCGGGGATTATAGTAGGTAGATGGCGCACTTTCGACACATTTGCTATATTTGCGCGCCTGAGAGACAGGAGTTTTCGCTATGACATCCCGACGTGACTGGCAGTTGCAGCAGCTGGGTATCACCCAGTGGGTCTTGCGTCGCCCGACGGCGTTGCAGGGTGAAATCGCTATCGCCATCCCTGCGCATGTGCGTCTGGTGATGGTGGCGGAAGAACTGCCTGCCCTGAATGATGCCCTGATTGGTGATGTCCTTCGCAGCCTGAAGCTGACGGCCGACCAGGTTTTACAGCTGACGCCGGACAGGGTCGCCATGCTTCCTCCTGACAGCCATTGCAACTGCTGGCGAATGGGCGAGACAAACGACATATCCCTTTCCGGGAGCCAGATCAGCTCCCCCGTGCTGGAAGAGCTGAAAGCCAACCCAAAAGCGCGAAGCGCGCTATGGCAACAAATCTGCGAATATGAACACGATTTCTTCCCTCACGACGCCTGATCTGCCTGCGGCGTATGCGATTGAAACACGCGCCCATGCGTTTCCGTGGAGCGAAAAGACACTCGCCAGCAATCAGGGCGAACGGTATCTGAATTACCGCCTGGACGTTGACGGCACCCTGGCCGCATTTGCGATAACCCAGGTCGTTCTGGATGAGGCCACGCTGTTTAATATCGCGGTGGATCCCGCATTTCAGCGCCGTGGGCTGGGAAGAGAACTGCTTACGCATCTCATTCGTGAGCTCGAAACCCGTGACGTTTTCACCCTGTGGCTGGAGGTGCGCGCGTCAAATGTCGCCGCCATCGCGCTCTATGAAAGCTTAGGCTTTAACGAGGCGACAATTCGCCGTAACTACTACCCGACCGCAGAGGGACATGAAGACGCCATTATTATGGCTCTGCCGATTGGATAACGAAAAATAAGGTTGTAACGATGAAATGGGACTGGATTTTCTTTGACGCCGACGAAACGCTCTTTACGTTCGATTCGTTCGGTGGTCTACAGCGGATGTTTTTGGACTATAGCGTGACCTTCACCGCTGAAGATTTTCAGGACTATCAGGCGGTGAATAAACCGCTGTGGGTGGATTACCAGAACGGTGCCATCACCGCGTTACAACTGCAGCACCAGCGTTTCGATGTCTGGGCCGAACGGTTAAATGTAAGTCCAGGCGCGTTAAACGAGGCATTCCTCAATGCGATGGCCGATATCTGCGCCCCGCTGCCGGGGGCGGTTTCCCTGCTTGATTCGCTGAAAGGCAAGGTCAAACTGGGGATCATCACCAACGGTTTTACCGCGCTGCAGCAGATTCGCCTTGAGCGCACGGGCCTGCGCGATCATTTCGACGCGCTGGTGATCTCAGAAGAGGTGGGCGTGCCGAAGCCGGATCCACGTATTTTTGATTATGCACTGGCGCAAGCCGGCAACCCCGATCGCGACCGTGTGCTGATGGTGGGTGATACCGCGGAGTCGGATATTCTGGGCGGCATGAATTCTGGTCTGTCGACCGTCTGGTTGAATGCGCATGGCCGCGTGAAGCCAGAAGGTATTGAGCCAACCTGGACCGTAACGTCGTTGAACGAACTGGAGCAGCTCCTGTGTAAACAATGATTGCCTGCCCCCCATTGATGGGTAAAATAGCCGCATTTTTCGTATTCCATGATGCGCGGCCTGCTGTCGCGCTTATATAAGAAGATTTGATTATGACGTTGTCTCCTTATCTGCAAGAGGTGGCCAAACGCCGCACTTTTGCCATTATTTCGCACCCGGATGCCGGTAAAACCACCATCACCGAGAAGGTGCTGCTGTTCGGACAGGCCATCCAGACCGCCGGTACCGTAAAGGGCCGTGGCTCCAGCCAGCACGCAAAATCTGACTGGATGGAGATGGAAAAACAGCGTGGTATTTCGATTACCACCTCCGTGATGCAGTTCCCGTATCACGACTGCCTGGTGAACCTGCTGGACACCCCGGGCCACGAAGACTTCTCCGAAGATACCTACCGTACGCTGACGGCGGTGGACTGCTGCCTGATGGTGATCGACGCCGCAAAAGGTGTAGAAGACCGTACCCGTAAGCTGATGGAAGTGACCCGTCTGCGCGATACGCCAATCCTCACCTTTATGAACAAACTCGACCGTGACATCCGTGATCCGATGGAGCTGATGGATGAAGTGGAAAACGAGCTGAAGATTGCCTGTGCGCCCATCACCTGGCCAATTGGCTGCGGTAAGCTGTTTAAAGGTGTTTACCACCTTTATAAAGACGAAACCTATTTGTATCAGACAGGTAAAGGCCACACCATTCAGGAAGTGCGCATCGTGAAAGGTCTGGATAATCCGGATCTGGACGCCGCGGTGGGTGACGAGCTGGCTGCACAGCTGCGTGACGAGCTGGAGCTGGTGAAAGGCGCATCTCATGAGTTCGATAAAGAGCTGTTCCTGAGCGGCGAAATTACCCCGGTCTTCTTTGGTACCGCTTTGGGTAACTTCGGCGTCGACCATATGCTCGACGGTCTGGTGGAGTGGGCGCCGCAGCCGATGCCACGTAAAACCGACACCCGTGAAGTGGAAGCGAAAGAAGAGAAGTTCACCGGCTTCGTCTTTAAAATTCAGGCCAATATGGACCCGAAACACCGTGACCGCGTGGCCTTTATGCGCGTGGTGTCCGGCAAGTATGAAAAGGGTATGAAGCTGCGTCAGGTGCGTATCGGTAAAGATGTGGTGATCTCCGACGCGCTGACCTTCATGGCGGGCGACCGTTCGCACGTGGAAGAAGCGTATCCGGGTGACATTATCGGTCTGCATAACCATGGCACCATCCAGATCGGCGATACCTTCACGCAGGGCGAAATGATGAAGTTCACCGGGATACCGAACTTCGCGCCAGAGCTGTTCCGCCGCATTCGCCTGAAAGATCCGCTGAAGCAGAAACAGCTGCTGAAAGGGCTGGTGCAGCTTTCCGAAGAGGGTGCTGTGCAGGTCTTCCGTCCAATCGCGAACAACGATCTGATCGTGGGTGCGGTGGGTGTGCTGCAGTTCGACGTGGTGGTTGCGCGTCTGAAGAGCGAATACAACGTGGAAGCGATTTACGAATCGGTCAACGTGGCGACCGCGCGCTGGGTTGAATGTGCTGACGTGAAGAAATTCGAGGAGTTCAAGCGTAAGAACGAAGTTCAGCTGGCGCTGGATGGCGGTGATAATCTCACCTATATCGCCCCAACCATGGTTAACCTGAATCTGACGCAGGAACGTTATCCTGACGTACAGTTCCGCAAAACGCGCGAACACTAATCCCCTCTCAGAGCACGGCAGCCGCCGTGCTCTTCTTTATTTCCTGTCTTATTAGTCCCTTGCGGAATGTTCTTAATTCATCGCATTTTCGCGCTTTTTGCTCGTTTTTTGCCCGAAACTGAAAGCACCTCTGTGAGAGTGATCTATATTTAACTCAGTGTTTAGCTCCGGGCGTGGATGAATAAACTGTTCAATGCATGACTTTAGGTTCTCCATTTTGCCCGTGTGTCTATTCGCAATATATAAAACTACTAAGGAAGTATGTAGCCCGAATAACGGGCAAAACACAGGAATACATCGATGAATATGACAAGACTGAAGATTTCTAAAACTCTGCTGGCGGTGACATTGGGTAGCGTTCTGGTAAGCGGCTCCGCTCTGGCGGAATCCAGCACCATGGATAAAGCGCAAAACACCGCTAATACCGCAGGGGAAAAAATCGATAGCTCTATGAATAAAGTCGGTAATTTCATGGATGACAGCTCAATCACAGCAAAAGTGAAAGCCGCGCTGGTAGATGATGAAGCTATCAAGAGCACCGATATTTCCGTAAAAACCGAGCAAAAAGTCGTCACCCTGAGCGGCTTTGTTGAAAGCCAGGCCCAGGCCGAACAGGCCGTAAAAGTGGCGAAGGGTGTTGAAGGCGTTGCGTCTGTAAGTGACAAACTGCACGTCCGTGACAGCAAAAACGCGTCGGTGAAAGGCTATGCAGGCGATGCCGCTACGACCAGCGAAATCAAAGCTAAACTTTTAGCAGATGACATCGTGCCATCGCGTAAAGTCAAAGTGGAAACCACCGACGGTGTGGTTCAGCTTTCCGGTACGGTAGATTCTCAGGCGCAAATTGACCGCGCCGAATCCATTGCGAAAGCAATTGATGGTGTGAAAAGCGTTAAAAACGATCTGAAAACGAAGTAAACCTGCACGATTCGCCCGACAGGCCAGCCCTGCGGGCGAAATAAAAATGACTCTGGAAAAACGCCGGTGAGTGACCTGAGCGCTCATATTTAGCGGCCGACATTAACTATGGTAAAGGAGAGGCTTATGTTTCGTTGGGGCATTATATTTCTGGTTATCGCGTTAATTGCCGCCGCTTTGGGCTTTGGCGGACTGGCGGGTACAGCGGCCTGGGCAGCTAAAATTGTCTTCGTTGTCGGTATCATCCTGTTCCTGGTGAGCCTGTTTACGGGACGCAGACGTCCGTAGCAAACGCAATATTCCTTAAACAAAAAAAAGCCAGTCGTGATGACTGGCTTTTTCTTATTTGCGTTGCTGGTCGGGTGCGTTACTGTGAAGAGAGAAAATAATCAAAACAGGAAAGCAGAGGTGGGGCAACGAATTCCCGTTACGCTCGGCAATATTGCGCCGCTGACGTTAAAACCGTTTCGTGCTGGTCAACTTGCGCTGGTTTGCGAGGGGGGCGGGCAGCGCGGCATTTTTACCGCCGGCGTGCTGGATGAATTTATGCGCGCGCAATTCAACCCGTTTGACCTTTACTTCGGCACGTCTGCCGGGGCGCAGAACCTGTCTGCCTATGTCTGTAACCAGCCCGGCTACGCGCGAAAGGTCATTATGCGCTACACCACGGCGAAAGAATTTTTTAACCCGGTGCGCTTTGTGCGCGGCGGCAACCTGATCGATCTCGACTGGCTGCTGGAATCCACTTCCAGCCAGATGCCGCTGGCGATGGATACCGCCGCACGCCTGTTTGATAGCGGCAAAGCGTTCTGGATGTGCGCCAGCCGGGGCGATGATTATTCCCCGGGCTATTTCTCTCCGCAAAAAGAGAACTGGCTGGATATCATCCGTGCCTCCAGCGCCATTCCCGGCTTTTATCGGACCGGCGCGTTGCTGGACGGCATCAGCTATCTCGACGGCGGCATCAGTGACGCGGTGCCGGTGCAGGAAGCGGCCCGGCGGGGGGCAAAAACCATTGTGGTGATCCGCACTGTGCCGTCGCAAATGTACTACACGCCGCAGTGGTTTAAACGGATGGAGCGCTGGCTGGGCGACAGCAGTTTGCAGCCGCTGGTGAATATCGCGAAGCAGCATGAAACCACCTACGGCGCGATGCAACGCTTTATCGAAAAACCGCCGGGTAAGCTGCGTATTTTTGAAATTTATCCGCCGAAACCGCTGGTCAGTATGGCGCTCGGCAGCCGTGTTCCCGCGCTGCGTGCAGATTATAAAACGGGGCGGCTGTGCGGACGCTACTTCCTGGCGACGGTTGGAAAAATGCTGGCAGAGCAACCGCCGCTGCACCGGCACAAACACATTATTACGCCGCCTGCGATTGTGGCTAACGATCCGCTGACCGTGCCACTGGTGGATGTCCCGCAGGCGAATGACGCTTTACTGGATAACGAGGATCTGGCGTGACGCACCGTTTTGTTGATACCCACTGCCACTTTGATTTTCCGCCGTTTACGGGGGACGAGACGCAGAGCATTGAGCGCGCCGCTCAGGTGGGTATCCACGCGATGATTGTGCCTGCAATCGAAGTGGACAGATTCGAGCGCGTGCTTGATCTCGCCCGCCGCCATGATGCGCTGTACGCCGCGCTGGGTCTGCATCCTATTGTGATAGAACACCATCTGGACGAACATCTCGACGTACTGGATGCGGCGCTGCAAACCCGCGAAAACAAACTGGTCGCGATGGGTGAGATCGGCCTCGATCTCTATCGCGATAATCCGCAGTTTGAACGCCAGCAGACGATCCTTGATGCCCAGCTCAGGCTGGCAAAGCGTCACGATCTGCCGGTGATCCTCCACTCACGACGTACGCACGACAAACTGGCGATGCACCTGAAACGCATCGATCTGCCGCGAAAAGGGGTGGTGCACGGTTTCTCCGGTAGTCTGCAGCAGGCGCAGCGTTTCATTGAACTGGGCTATAAGATTGGCGTGGGCGGTACCATTACCTATCCCCGGGCCAGCAAAACGCGCGACGTAATGGCACAGTTACCGCTGTCTGCTCTGTTACTGGAAACGGATGCTCCTGATATGCCATTAAACGGTTTTCAGGGGCAGCCGAACCGCCCGGAACAGGCGGCACGCGTGTTTACCACGCTGTGTGAACTGCGTGAGGAGCCGGAAACGGAGATTGCAGATGCGCTGCTGGAAAATACCCGCGCGCTGTTTGGCATCACGCTATAGGTAAAGTGCCGGGCGAATCACCGTGATGTGCTGTTTTTCGAGCGCCAGCGCCAGCGGCTCGATGTCCTCCGGTGTAGCGCTGCGCCATGACGCCGCCTCGCCGTAAACCCCGTGCGCGTGAAACGCGTTAATGCGCACCGGCACATTCCCCAGCCCGTGGATAAATGTTGTCAGGGGCTTAAGATGCTCCAGATAATCGCACTGCTCAGGGATCACCAGTAAACGCAGTTCCGTCAGCCGCTGATGCTGCGCCAGCCAGCGAATGCTCTGCTTAATCTGCGGGTTTTCGCGTCCGGTCAGCACGAGGTGATGTTCGTTTCCCCACGCCTTGAGATCCACCATCGCGCCATCCAGTACCGGCAGCAGTCTTTGCCAGCCGGTTTCCCCCAGCAGACCGTTACTGTCCACCAGACACGTCAGGTGGCGCAGGGCGGGATCCGTTTTGATCGCCGTGAACAGGGCGATCAAAAACGGCAACTGGGTAGTGGCTTCGCCGCCGCTCACGGTAACCCCTTCAATAAAAGGGGCGGCTTTACGGACCTGCGCGAGGATCTCTTCCACGCTCAGGCGCTGCGCCATTGGCGTTGCCTGCTGCTGGCACAGATGCAGGCAGGTATCGCACTGCTGGCACCGACTCTCCTGCCACCAGACGCGTCCGGCCTGAATGTTCAGTGCATCGTGCGGGCAGTGGGGCACGCAGTCGCCGCAGTCGTTGCAGCGACCGATGGTCCACGGGTTGTGGCAGGTTTTACAGCGCAGGTTACAGCCCTGCAGGAAGAGGGCCAGGCGGCTGCCCGGCCCGTCCACGCAGGAGAAGGGGATAACCTGACTAACTAAAGCGCATCTGCTGTTCATGGCTGACCACGCGCGGCTGACGTTCCAGAATGCGGGTATTGCGTGCGGCTTCTTCGCCAAGCCAGGTGGTATTGGTGCGCGATCCGGCTTCGCGATACTGTGCCAGATCCGACAGCCGCACCATATAGCCGGTCACGCGCACCAGATCGTTACCGGCTACGTTGGCGGTAAATTCCCGCATACCGGCCTTAAACGCCCCCAGGCACAGCTGCACGACCGCCTGCGGATTGCGTTTTACCGTCTCATCCAGCGTCAGAATGTCGCTGATCCCGGCGGAGTAGTGCGGGTGATGCGGTGCCACGGCCAGCAGATGAGTGATGGGATCCGGCTCGTCGCCGTACGGCAGACGCGCACCCGGAGTGGTACCGACATCTGAACTTATTCCCGACTGTGCATGGAGCATCGCACGCTGTTTCCAGCCGTATTTAACCGGCGTGTTTTCCACAAACGCCGCCAGCTGCTCGCTGATGCGATAGCCCAGCGCGTTGGCCTGCTCGCTCTTACCGTAACGGCCGTCAATACCCGCTTTTTCGCAAAGCGTATTCACCGCCTCTGCCATGCCGTACATGCCAAACATCGGTACAAAGCGATCGGCATCAATCAGCCCCTCTTTCACCAGGAAGCTATTCTCAAAGAAGCCGGATTGTTGATAGAGAAACGCGCAGCGGGCATCAATGATGGCCATTTGTTGCTGGCAGTAGTGCGGCAACATACGCGTGAAGAAATCGTCGGGTGACGCGCTGTGTTCAGCAATCGCCCGCAGATTGAGGCGGACCAGCGTACTGCCGCCGCCCGCCAGCGGCAGCGAGTTGTAACAGCTCACGATGCCATAGCGGCCTTTTGTGAAAATTTTATCATTCACCGGGCCATGGGAAATATGCGGTTTGCTGCATTCACAGATATTTTTTGCCACCTCAAGCAGGAGATCGTCCGGCGTCACGTCCGGGTCATAAATAAACGTCAGATTCGGTGCAGCCTGCTTCAATTCTGCATCGGCACGCAAAATGGCGCGGGTGATGGGGGTATCTGCCGGACCGATGTTGACGTGCGTAAAGGCGTCCGGCAACGTTCTGTCGAGATAGCGCCAGAAACGTTTTATTCGGCTATCGATCGCTTCTTGTGTTAGAATTCTAACATAGGGTTGCAGTAAGGCATCAAGGTGACCGAGATAGACCGGCATTGATGTTACTGACGGCACATGATGGTAGAGAATGGTTAACAGCGAGAGCGCGTCATCCAGATCTTTCGCCCCCTCCAGCTCCAGCCATTCTGAACCTTTAGCCAGAAACGTTGCGTAATCCGGCAGAACATAACGGGGTTTATAGGGCGCGTGGCCTTCAAACATGTCGCAGATAAATCCCTTGTCCAGCGCGGCACGAGCCGCCTCAGGAAGTGCCGGATAAGGCAGATTGTTTTCCGCTTCCAGCGCCAGAAAATGACGCTTCTGTTCCGGGGTTAACACCGGGCTTGTCACAATGTGCTGGCAACGTTGTTGCAGGGCGTCGGGGCTGGCGTGGGGCATGTTCGCTTCCTTGATTGTTCTGCGGATGTTGAACGGATTGTAGGAAGCCATCCCGTCAGGGCTTTTGATCTGACGAGGGGAATCGCTGCATTCGTCAGCAGTTCACGCATTAAAATTTGAAGCAGATCTCATTACAGTAATGCAAATTTGTACGTAGTTTTCATTAACTGTGATGAATGTCGAAGTGTGAATGCGGGTGGATGTTAGAATACTCACAGACCCGCAAGGTAAAATTGATACGGCACCGCCGTTGGAGAATGTTATGACCGATTTAACTGCAAGCAGCCTGCGCGCGTTGAAACTGATGGACCTGACCACCCTGAACGATGACGACACCAATGAAAAAGTCATCGCCCTGTGTCATCAGGCGAAAACGCCAGTGGGCAACACTGCCGCTGTCTGCATCTATCCGCGCTTTATCCCGATTGCCCGCAAAACGCTGAAAGAGCAGGGTACCCCGGACGTGCGCATTGCAACCGTAACTAACTTCCCGCACGGCAACGACGATATCGAGATCGCGCTGGCGGAAACCCGCGCGGCGATTGCCTACGGCGCAGACGAAGTTGACGTGGTATTCCCGTACCGTGCGCTGATCGCGGGCAACGAGCAGGTGGGCTTTGACCTGGTGAAAGCCTGTAAAGACGCCTGCGCGGCGGCAAACGTGCTGCTGAAAGTGATCATCGAAACCGGCGAACTGAAAGAAGAAGCGCTGATTCGTAAAGCGTCCGAAATCTCCATCAAAGCCGGTGCGGATTTCATTAAAACCTCTACCGGTAAAGTGCCGGTGAATGCGACCCCGGAAAGCGCGCGCATCATGATGGAAGTGATCCGCGATATGGGCGTGTCCAAAACCGTGGGCTTTAAACCGGCGGGCGGCGTGCGTACTGCGGAAGACGCGCAGCAGTTCCTGGCGATTGCCGACGAGCTGTTCGGCGAAGAGTGGGCGGACTCACGTCACTACCGCTTCGGCGCGTCCAGCCTGCTGGCAAGCCTGCTGAAAGCGCTGGGTCATGGCGACGGTAAGAGCGCCAGCAGCTACTAAGTTTGAATTGCCGGGTGGCGCTACGCTTACCCGGCCTACAGGATCGTGGTCGGGTATATCGTACCCGCCATCATTCACCCGATTCCTCATGGGGGTTACCGTGTTTCTCGCACAAGAAATTATTCGTAAAAAACGTGATGGTCATGCATTAAGCGACGAAGAGATCCGCTTCTTTATCAACGGCATTCGAGATAACACCATCTCAGAAGGGCAGATTGCAGCCCTGGCGATGACCATCTTCTTCCACGATATGTCGATGCCTGAGCGTGTCTCGTTGACCATGGCGATGCGAGATTCAGGAACCGTACTGGACTGGAAGAGCCTCAACCTCAACGGTCCGATTGTCGACAAACACTCCACCGGCGGCGTAGGCGATGTAACGTCTCTGATGCTCGGCCCCATGGTGGCGGCCTGCGGCGGTTATATCCCGATGATCTCCGGGCGCGGCCTGGGACACACCGGCGGTACGCTCGACAAACTGGAAGCCATTCCGGGCTTCGATATCTTCCCGGATGACAACCGCTTCCGCGAAATTATTAAAGACGTTGGCGTGGCGATCATCGGCCAGACCAGCTCGCTTGCCCCGGCAGACAAGCGCTTCTACGCAACCCGCGATATCACCGCAACCGTTGACTCCATCCCGCTGATCACCGCCTCTATTCTGGCGAAGAAACTGGCAGAAGGGCTGGACGCGCTGGTAATGGACGTAAAAGTGGGCAGCGGCGCGTTTATGCCAACCTATGAACTCTCTGCTCAGCTTGCTGAAGCGATCGTTGGCGTCGCCAACGGCGCAGGCGTGCGCACCACCGCACTGCTGACGGACATGAATCAGGTGCTGGCCTCCAGCGCCGGTAACGCTGTCGAAGTGCGCGAAGCCGTTCAGTTCCTGACAGGCGAATACCGCAACCCACGACTGTTCGACGTGACCATGGCGCTGTGCGTCGAGATGCTGATTTCAGGCAAACTGGCGAAAGACGACGCTGAAGCGCGCGCGAAGCTGCAGGCGGTGCTGGATAACGGCAAAGCGGCAGAGATCTTTGGCCGCATGGTGGCGGCGCAAAAAGGCCCGACCGACTTCGTGGAAAATTACGCGAAATACCTGCCGACCGCGACGCTCAGCAAAGCCGTTTATGCCGATGGCGAAGGTTTCGTCTCTGCTATGGACACCCGTGCACTGGGTATGGCGGTGGTCTCGATGGGCGGCGGCCGTCGTCAGGCATCGGACACCATTGATTACAGCGTTGGCTTTACCGATATGGCCCGTCTGGGCGACAGCGTTGACGGAGAACGTCCGCTGGCGGTGATCCACGCCAAAGACGAAGCCAGCTGGCAGGAGGCGGCGAAGGCGGTGAAAGCGGCTATTACGCTTGCTGATAAAGCACCAGAAAGCTCGCCTTCGGTCTATCGTCGTATCACCGAATAGCGGTATACTGATCTGATCAATCATTTTTAGCACTACGTACGGAGAACAATTATGAAACGTGCATTTATTATGGTGCTGGACTCATTCGGCATCGGCGCAACCGAAGATGCAGAACGTTTTGGTGACGTGGGTTCCGATACCATGGGTCACATCGCGGAAGCCTGTGCGAAAGGCGAAGCGGACAACGGTCGTAAAGGCCCTCTGACTCTGCCCAATCTGACCCGCCTCGGTCTGGTGAAAGCGCATGAAGGTTCTACCGGTAAAATCGCTGCCGGTATGGACGGCAACGCGGAAGTGGTGGGCGCTTACGCCTGGGCGCATGAGCTCTCTTCCGGTAAAGACACCCCGTCTGGACACTGGGAAATCGCCGGTGTGCCGGTTCTGTTTGACTGGGGCTATTTCTCCGATCACGAGAACAGCTTCCCGCAGGAACTGCTTGATAAGCTGGTGAAACGCGCCAACCTGCCGGGCTACCTCGGTAACTGCCACTCTTCCGGTACCGTGATTCTGGATCAGCTCGGCGAAGAGCACATGAAAACCGGTAAGCCGATTTTCTACACCTCTGCTGACTCCGTATTCCAGATTGCCTGCCACGAAGAGACGTTTGGCCTGGATAAACTGTACGAGCTGTGCGAAATCGCCCGTGAAGAGCTGACCGAAGGCGGCTACAACATTGGTCGTGTTATCGCGCGTCCGTTTATCGGCGACAAAGCGGGTAACTTCCAGCGTACCGGTAACCGTCACGACCTGGCCGTTGAGCCACCGGCACCTACCGTGCTGCAGAAACTGGTTGATGAGAAAGGCGGTCACGTGGTTTCCGTGGGTAAAATCGCCGATATCTACGCCAACTGCGGTATCACCAAAAAGGTGAAAGCCACCGGCCTGGATGCGCTGTTTGACGCGACCGTCAAAGAGATGAAAGAAGCGGGTGATAACACCATCGTCTTCACCAACTTCGTCGACTTCGACTCCTCCTGGGGCCACCGTCGCGACGTGGCGGGTTATGCGGCCGGCCTGGAGCTGTTCGACCGTCGTCTGCCAGAGCTGATGGAGCTGGTGGGTGAAGATGACATTCTGATCCTGACCGCTGACCACGGCTGTGACCCAACCTGGACCGGTACTGACCACACCCGTGAGCACATTCCGGTGCTGGTGTATGGCCCGAAAGTGAAACCGGGCTCGCTGGGTCACCGTGAAACCTTCGCGGACATCGGCCAGACGATTGCGAAATATTTTGGCACGTCTGACATGGAATATGGCAAGGCGATGTTCTGAGTTATGTTGGGTGCGGCCTGATGCCCTCACCCCAACCCTCTCCCACGGGGAGAGGGCGAATTTACAATGAAAAGGAACTGAAGATGGCAACTCCTCACATTAACGCAGAAATGGGTGATTTCGCTGACGTCGTATTGATGCCGGGCGACCCGCTGCGCGCGAAACACATTGCAGAAACTTTCCTGGAAGACGTGCGTGAAGTGAACAACGTTCGCGGCATGCTGGGCTTCACCGGAACGTACAAAGGCCGCAAAATCTCCGTGATGGGCCACGGTATGGGTATCCCATCCTGCTCCATCTACACCAAAGAGCTGATCACCGACTTCGGCGTGAAGAAAATCATCCGTGTTGGCTCCTGCGGCGCGGTGCGCATGGACGTTAAACTGCGTGACGTGGTGATTGGTATGGGTGCCTGCACCGATTCCAAAGTCAACCGTATGCGTTTCAAAGATCACGACTTCGCGGCGATTGCTGACTTCGGCATGGTGCGTAACGCGGTTGACGCGGCTAAAGCGCTGGGCGTTGATGCTCGCGTGGGTAACCTGTTCTCCGCGGATCTGTTCTATGCGCCGGACGGCGGCGAGATGTTCGACGTGATGGAAAAATACGGCATCCTGGGCGTGGAAATGGAAGCGGCGGGCATCTACGGCGTCGCGGCTGAGTTCGGTGCGAAAGCGCTGACCATCTGCACCGTGTCTGACCACATCCGTACCCACGAGCAGACCACGGCTGCTGAGCGTCAGACCACCTTCAACGACATGATCAAAATCGCGCTGGAATCCGTTCTGCTGGGCGATAAAGAGTAATTCTGTCTCTTCCGGCCCTCTCCCTGTGGGAGAGGGTTGGGGTGAGAGCACCAGGCCGCACCTAGCGCACGGCCCGTGCAATCCACGCTGACAACTCCCTCAGCTCATTTTCCTGCCCCGGGAAATCCCCGATCAACGCATCGCATTCCTGCTGCAGCATATCCGCCCGATACAAACAGCCCTGCAAACGAGCCGCCAGCGCCTCTAACGGCGCCGGGTTAAGGCTGTCCGTAAATACCTGCGTGCGGGTGATATGACCTTTCTCTACGTCAAAGTGCAGCTCCACGCCGCCCCAGGTAAAGCGTTCGTCCAGCAGATGCGAAAAGGCAGGCGCCTGGCCAAAGTTCCACTCCCAGCTGCTCTGACGGGCAAAGGTTTCGGCGAAATTGGGCAGATCCGGGGTTTTATCCGGGGAGATCACCTCTGCCTCTACGCGCTCACCGTAATGGGCAAAGAAGGCTTCCTGGATCGCCTTGCAGATTTGCGCGTGAGTGATGTCTGGCAGTAGCTCAACCAGGTTGGCCACGCGCCCCCGCACGGAAGTGATCCCTTTGGCCTGCAGTTTTTTCTTGTCGGGATTCAGGTAGTTCGCCAGACGGCTGAGATCGGCGTTAAGAAGAAGGGTGCCGTGGTGGAAGCCGCGATCCAGTGTTTCGCGATAGGCTGAGCCTGACACTTTGCGATCTCCGTCTGGCGTTTTGACCACCAGATCGTTACGTCCGGAGGCTTCTGCCGTCACGCCGAGCGAATTGAGCGCGTTGAGAACAATGGACGTTGAGATGGTCTTGTCGTATTCCGGCTTACCCGCCATAAAGGTAAAGCAGGTATTGCCCAGATCGTGGAATACCGCACCACCGCCGCTGCTGCGGCGCGCCAGACGGACGTTGTCCTCTTCCATACGCCGGGTGTTACACTCTTTCCACGGATTCTGCGCGCGGCCAATGACCACCGTGTCGGCGTTGCGCCAGAGAAACAGCACGCGTTGGGTGGCGGGCATCTGGCGGAAGATGCACTCTTCTACCGCAAGATTAAACCACGGATCGTAAGAGTCAGAGAGCAGCAGGCGTAACGTCGTCATGGCAGAGTTCCTTTTCCGAATCATCAGCCTACTTTATCACTAATCTTTCTTTTCGCTCTCTTCGTCTTCAGGAACGGATTTACTGGCGGTCAGCAGGAAGGGCGACTGCTGCCAGCGAGTGCGCTTACCCTGCAGCAAGGTGCGGGCCAGTACCACGCCAATGGCGAGGGAGAGCAGGAGCATCAGACGGAGTATATTGGTGGTGTTATCCACCTGTTTGGCTTCCGTGGGCAGGGTATGGGTGTCGAGCGTCAGGCGCAGATACCCCAGCGGACCATTTTTGCCCTGAATAGGTTCGACGATCTGCTGGTTAAAGTAGCCCCCGGCTTTTTTACCGTCCAGCGCCAGCCTGTCGCGTACGTCGACATGCTCGCCCGCGCGGGCAATCAGATCGCCTTTTTCATCGTAGACACCGGCATCCAGGATACGGCTGTTCTCGGTTAACTGACGCAAAACCTGGCTGATGCGTTTGTCATCCGGCGTTTCGGTACGCATAGCGGGCGCGACGTTAAGCGTAACCTGACGCGCCAGCGTGCGGGCCAGCTCCTCAAACTGCGGATTCCGTTGCCGTTGATGATTCTGGCTAAACCACGACGCCCCTTGCATCAGCACCACTAACAGGGCGAGACAGAAAAGGACGATCACGGCACGATGAAGCCGGAATTTCAGTTTTGCGCGAGCCATATTCCACCTGCTGAAAATTTACGGCTTAATGTTGCCAGAAGTGATGGTTACAGGGTAGCCTCATGCGTTATTTTCCCTCTGGAACCTTCCGGCGCGAACGAAATTACAGGAGCTTCAATGCCGAACATTACCTGGTGCGACCTGCCAACGGATGTCTCTTTATGGCCAGGATTGCCGCTCTCTTTAAGTGGCGATGAGGTGATGCCTCTGGATTACCACGCTGGCCGTAGCGGCTGGCTGCTGTACGGACGCGGCCTGGATAAGCAACGCCTTACCCAATATCAAACTAAACTGGGTGCGGCGATGGTGATTGTCGCCGCCTGGTGTGTGGAAGATTATCAGGTCATTCGCCTGGCCGGTTCCCTGACGCAGCGCGCGACGCGTCTGGCGCACGACGCCGGGCTGGACGTTGCCCCGCTGGGTAAAATCCCCCATCTGAAAACGCCGGGTCTGCTGGTGATGGATATGGACTCTACCGCCATCCAGATTGAGTGTATCGATGAGATTGCCAAACTGGCGGGCAGCGGCGAGCTGGTGGCGGAAGTGACCGAGCGCGCGATGCGCGGCGAGCTGGATTTTACTGCCAGCCTGAGACAGCGCGTGGCGACCCTCAAAGGGGCCGATGCCAATATCCTGCGTCAGGTGCGCGATGAACTGCCGCTGATGCCCGGGCTGACGCAACTGGTGCTGAAGTTCCAGTCGCTGGGCTGGAAAGTGGCGATCGCTTCCGGTGGCTTTACCTTCTTCGCGGATTACCTGCGGGAAAAACTGCATCTGACCACCGTGGTCGCCAACGAGCTGGAGATCATGGACGGTAAGCTGACCGGGCAGGTGCTCGGCGATATCGTGGATGCGCAGTATAAAGCCAATACGCTGAGCCGACTGGCCGAGAAATATGAAATTCCGGTTGCCCAGACCGTTGCCATTGGCGATGGCGCAAACGATCTGCCGATGATCAAAGTTGCCGGTCTTGGCATTGCCTACCATGCCAAGCCAAAAGTGAATGAAAAGACGGAAGTGACAATCCGTCACGCTGACCTGATGGGGGTGTTCTGCATCCTCTCCGGCAGCCTGAATCAGAAATAACGGTATGCGATTGTAGGCCGGGTAAGCGTTAGCGCCACCCGGCGCGCAGGCCGCACTGAAATAACGAGGTAAACCGTGGCTAAAGCCCCAAAACGCGCATTTGTCTGTAATGAATGTGGTGCGGATTATCCGCGCTGGCAGGGGCAATGCAGCGCCTGTCATGCCTGGAACACCATCACCGAAGTGCGTGGTGTGGCGGCTTCGCCGAGTGTGGCCCGCAATGAACGCCTGAGCGGCTATGCGGGTAATGCCGGTGTGGCAAAAGTCCAAAAACTGTCAGAGATCAGTCTGGAAGCGTTGCCGCGCTTCTCCACCGGCTTCAAAGAATTTGACCGCGTGCTTGGCGGCGGCGTGGTGCCGGGCAGTGCGATCCTGATCGGCGGTAACCCGGGAGCGGGTAAATCGACCCTGCTGCTGCAAACGCTCTGCAAGCTTGCCGAGCAGATGAAAACCCTGTACGTCACCGGCGAAGAGTCCCTGCAGCAGGTGGCGATGCGAGCACACCGTCTGGGGTTACCTACCGGCAATCTGAATATGCTGTCGGAAACCAGCATTGAGCAGATCTGCATGATTGCCGAAGAAGAGCAGCCGAAGCTGATGGTGATTGACTCCATCCAGGTGATGCACATGGCGGATATTCAGTCCTCGCCGGGCAGCGTGGCGCAGGTGCGTGAGACCGCCGCGTATCTGACGCGCTTTGCCAAAACGCGCGGCGTGGCGATCGTCATGGTCGGCCATGTCACCAAAGACGGCTCGCTGGCGGGGCCAAAAGTGCTTGAGCACTGTATCGACTGCTCCGTGATGCTGGACGGCGACGCAGACTCCCGCTTCCGTACCCTGCGCAGCCACAAAAACCGCTTTGGTGCGGTGAACGAGCTAGGCGTATTTGCCATGACCGAGCAGGGGCTGCGCGAAGTCAGCAACCCGTCGGCCATCTTCCTGAGCCGGGGAGATGAAGTCACCTCCGGCAGTTCGGTGATGGTGCTATGGGAGGGGACGCGCCCGCTGCTCGTTGAAATTCAGGCGCTGGTGGATCACTCGATGATGGGTAATCCGCGGCGCGTGGCGGTCGGTCTGGAACAGAACCGTCTGGCGATCCTGCTGGCGGTGCTACACCGTCATGGTGGCCTGCAAATGGCCGATCAGGACGTCTTCGTCAACGTGGTCGGGGGCGTGAAAGTTTCAGAGACCAGTGCCGATCTGGCGCTGCTGCTGGCGATGGTCTCCAGTCTGCGCGACAGACCGCTGCCGCAGGATCTGGTGGTTTTCGGCGAAGTGGGGCTGGCCGGGGAGATCCGCCCGGTGCCCAGCGGCCAGGAGCGCATCTCCGAGGCGGCGAAACATGGCTTCCGCCGGGCGATTGTGCCGGCGGCCAACGTGCCGAAGAAGATCCCCGAAGGGATGCAGGTCTTTGGCGTTAAAAAACTCGCAGATGCGTTAAATGTCTTTGACGACTTATAATTACGTATTCGATTTTGCAGGAGGCACCGTAATTTATGTCATCATTTGACTACATCAAGACCGCAATCCGTCAGAAAGGCTGCACGCTACAGCAGGTGGCTGACGCCAGCGGCATGACGAAAGGCTATCTTAGCCAGTTGCTGAACGCCAAAATCAAAAGCCCCAGCGCGCAAAAGCTGGAAGCGTTACATCGCTTTCTGGGGCTTGAATTCCCGCGTATGCAAAAGAACATCGGCGTGGTGTTTGGTAAGTTTTACCCGTTGCATACCGGCCATATCTACCTGATCCAGCGCGCCTGTAGCCAGGTCGACGAGCTGCACATCATCATGGGTTACGATGAAACCCGTGACCGTCAGTTGTTTGAAGACAGCGCCATGTCGCAGCAGCCGACGGTGCCGGATCGCCTGCGCTGGCTGCTTCAGACCTTCAAATATCAGAAAAACATTCGCATTCATGCCTTTAACGAAGAGGGCATGGAGCCGTATCCACACGGCTGGGACGTGTGGAGCAACGGCATTAAAGCGTTTATGGAAGAGAAGGGCATTGCGCCCAACTGGATCTATACCTCTGAAGAGTCCGACGCACCGCAGTTCCGCGAGCATCTGGGCATTGAAACGGTGCTGATCGATCCGAAGCGTACATTCATGAACATCAGCGGGGCGCAGATCCGCGAAAACCCGTTCCGCTACTGGGATTACATCCCGACCGAAGTGAAGCCGTTCTTTGTGCGCACAGTTGCGATTCTGGGCGGTGAATCCAGCGGGAAATCGACGCTGGTCAACAAGCTGGCAAATATCTTCAATACTACCAGCGCGTGGGAATACGGACGTGATTATGTCTTTTCCCATCTGGGGGGAGACGAGATGGCGCTGCAGTATTCTGATTACGACAAAATCGCGCTAGGCCATGCTCAGTACATTGATTTCGCGGTGAAATACGCCAACAAAGTGGCCTTCATCGACACCGATTTTGTCACCACACAAGCCTTCTGTAAGAAGTATGAAGGACGCGAGCACCCGTTCGTACAGGCGCTGATCGATGAATATCGCTTCGACCTGGTGATACTGCTGGAAAACAACACGCCGTGGGTCGCCGACGGGATGCGCAGCCTCGGTAGCTCAGTGGACAGAAAAGAGTTCCAGACGATGCTGGTAGAGATGCTTCATGAGAACAACGTGGAGTTTGTCCACGTTGAAGCGTCGGATTACGACACCCGTTTCCTGCGCTGCGTCGAGCTGGTGAAGGAGATGATGGGGGAGCAGGGGTAAAGTCACAGGCTTGCCCCTCTCCCTAACCCTCTCCCCATGGGGGAGAGGGGATCGTACGGAGCTGTCTTTACCCTCTCCCCCGTGGGGAGAGGGCAGGGTGAGGGGGAATTATCCACTCAGAACGCAACCACCACCTTCCCGCGCATATGCCCGTCCAGCACTTTGCGGTGGGCCTCGGTAATGCTTTCCACGCTCAGCCCGTGCAGCGTTTCGCTGAGCGAACTCTCCACCACGCCGTTATCTACCAGCTTCGCCACCTCGTTTAAGATCTCGCCCTGACGCCCCATATCGGCAGTCTGGTACATGCTACGGGTATACATGAATTCCCAGTGCAGGGCGGCGGATTTGGATTTCAGCTTGTCCTGGTTCAGCGGGTGCGCATTTTCGACGATGGAGCAGATGTGTCCCTGCGGCGCAATCAGTTCGCTGACCGCGTCCCAGTGGCCATCGGTATCATTGAGGATGAAAATATAATCCACAAAGGTGATGCCCTGTTTGGCCAGTTCACCTTGCAGATCGTGATAATTCACCACCAGATCCGCGCCGCGATCGCGACACCACTGGGCTGAGTCTTCCCGCGACGCGGTGGCGATGACCCTGACCTTGCTGTTGTGCTTCGCAAACGGGATCGCAAGGGAGCCTACGCCGCCGGCACCGCCGATGATCAGCAGCGTTTTGTCCGACCCGGCATCCTGAATATTCAGGCGCTCAAACAGCCCTTCCCAGGCGGTGAGCGCGGTCAGCGGCAATGCGGCAGCGGCATCCCAGCCAAGGCTTGTCGGTTTGTGTCCGACAATACGCGCATCAATCAGCTGGTGCGTGGCATTACTGCCCGGACGGGTAATGTCGCCGGCGTACCACACTTCGTCGCCCGGTTTGAAACCGGTGACGCTTGTCCCCACCGCTTTGACGACACCGCTGGCATCCCAGCCGAGAATGCGTGGCGCCTGCAGGCCGTTTTTAACAAGACTCGCATGCACTTTAGTATCGACCGGGTTGATGGAAACGGCTTTTACTTCCACCAGCAGATCGTGTTCACCGGGCTGTGGCATCGGTTGGGTGATCTCAATAAAAGCTGCGGGATTTTCAGGATTAACGGCAATGGCTTTAACAGACATGATTAACTCCTCAATGGAATGCGTTTTGTTGAGGCTAGTCTATTAAGTGGTCATGCGCATGATAAGATGGACAATCAAGAACGGAGTGTTCGTATGGGGTGAACAATCATGTTTAAACAGCTGCAGGATATGGCGCTGTTTGCGCTGGTGGCGGAGATGGGGAGTTTTACCGCCGCAGCGCAGAAAGCAGACCTGCCGAAATCCAGCGTTAGCCAGCGGATTAGCCAGCTTGAGCAGCAGGTGGGGATCCGCCTGCTGAACCGCACCACGCGCAGGCTGAATCTGACCTTTGCGGGGGAGCACTATCTGGTGCATTGTCGCGAGATGCTGGCGGCCAGTGAAAGGGCGGAGTATGCCATTCAGCGGCTGCGTGAAAACCCCAGCGGACGGCTTCGCATCACCTGCCCGGCGGGCATTGGCGCGACATTACTGGCACACCTGAATGCCGAGTTTCAGCTCCGCTATCCTGACGTTTCACTGGATGTCTCTATTTCTGACGATGTGCTCGATCTGGTGGAGTCTGGCTTTGACGTGGCGCTGCGTACCGGTAAACCGCAGGACTCCTCGCTGATTGGCCGCATGATTGGCCACTGCCCGCGCTATATGCTGGCCTCACCGGAATACCTGGCACGCCGGGAGCCGCTGTATCATCCCCGCCAGCTGGTGGATCACCGCTGTATTACCCACAAGGCCTGGTCTGAATGGCTCCTGCAAAGCGAGAGTGAGGATTACCGCTATCTGCCGGACAATGCGCATATGACGGATAATCTTGTGTATGCTCGTGAGTGCGCGGTAGCTGGTGCGGGAATCACACTCTTACCCGCTTTTTTGCTGGAAGATAAAATTGAAAAAGGGGCGCTGGTGCAGGTGCTACCGGAGTGGAACGTTGAAGGAAACGATCTCTGGCTCGCCTATCCGAGCCGTAAGCTCAATTCGCCTGCGCTGATGAGCTATATCGACTTTGCGATGCAGTTTGATGAGGTGAAGCGGTTTTACGTGGGTGGGTGATTATGTGCGGCCTGTTGCCCTCACCCTGACCCTCTCCCACGGGGAGAGGGCACAAAGATAAAAAAACGGCAACCGAAGTTGCCGTTTTACTTTTATTTCGCAATACGCTTGTACTTAATACGCTTCGGCTCCAGTGCGTCTGCGCCCAGCGTGCGTTTCTTGTACTCTTCGTATTCGGTGAAGTTACCTTCGAAGAACTCTACCTTACCTTCGTCCTGGTAATCCAGAATGTGGGTGGCGATACGGTCAAGGAACCAACGGTCGTGCGAGATAACCATGGCACAGCCCGGGAACTCCAGCAGGGCGTTTTCCAGCGCGCGCAGGGTTTCGATGTCGAGGTCGTTGGTTGGTTCATCGAGCAGCAGTACGTTACCGCCAACCTGCAGCAGCTTCGCCAGATGCAGACGACCACGCTCACCACCAGACAACTCGCCGACGCGTTTACCCTGATCGGTACCTTTGAAGTTAAAGCGGCCCACGTAGGCACGGCTTGGCATCTCGGTGTTGCCGATACGCATGATATCCAGCCCGCCGGACACTTCTTCCCACACGGTTTTGCTGTTATCCATTGCGTCACGGAACTGGTCAACGGACGCCAGTTTCACCGTTTCACCCAGGGTGATAGAACCGCTGTCTGGCTGCTCCTGACCGGACATCATACGGAACAGGGTGGATTTACCCGCGCCGTTCGGACCGATGATACCGACGATGGCACCCTTCGGTACGGAGAAGGAGAGATCGTCGATCAGCACGCGGTCACCGTAAGATTTACGCAGGTTGCTGACTTCGACCACTTTATCCCCCAGACGCGCGCCAGGTGGAATAAACAGTTCGTTGGTTTCGTTACGTTTCTGGTATTCGGTGTTGTTCAGCTCTTCGAAGCGTGCCAGACGGGCTTTGCCCTTAGACTGACGGCCCTTCGTGCCCTGACGTACCCATTCCAGCTCTTTCTCAATAGACTTACGGCGTGCTGCTTCAGCAGACGCTTCCTGCGCCAGACGCTGATCTTTCTGCTCCAGCCAGGAAGAGTAGTTGCCTTCCCATGGGATACCCTCGCCGCGGTCCAGCTCCAGGATCCAGCCCGCCACGTTGTCGAGGAAGTAACGGTCGTGGGTGATCGCCACCACGGTACCTTCGAAGTCGTGCAGGAAGCGTTCCAGCCACGCCACGGATTCCGCATCCAGGTGGTTAGTGGGTTCGTCGAGCAGCAGCATGTCTGGTTTTTCCAGCAGCAGACGGCACAGCGCCACGCGGCGACGCTCACCACCGGAGAGGTTGGCGATTTTCGCATCCCAGTCCGGCAGACGCAGGGCGTCAGCGGCGCGCTCCAGCTGCACGTTCAGGTTGTGACCGTCGTGCGCCTGGATAATCTCTTCAAATTTGCCTTGCTGAGCGGCCAGTTTATCGAAGTCCGCATCTGGCTCGGCGTATTTGGCATACACTTCATCCAGACCTTTCAGCGCGTTAACCACTTCGGATACCGCTTCTTCAACCGATTCACGAACGGTGTGTTCAGGGTTCAGCTGAGGTTCCTGCGGCAGGTAGCCAATTTTGATGCCTGGTTGCGGACGGGCTTCACCTTCGATGTCTGTATCGATGCCGGCCATGATGCGCAGCAGGGTGGACTTACCGGCACCGTTGAGGCCCAGAACACCGATTTTTGCGCCCGGGAAGAAGCTCAGCGAGATATTTTTAAGAATATGACGTTTCGGCGGTACCACTTTGCCGACACGATGCATGGTATAAACGAATTGAGCCACGTTGGACTTCGCCTCTTTTATCGTGATGAAAAGGAATTTCAGCCTCGAAGTGTAGCCTTTTTCCCGTCCTAATCCCAGCCAGGAACGTCGGGAGTGTTAAAACGCGCAGGAAAGGTAAAAAAGTGTCCGTAACGTGGCGCGTTCCGGGATGCCTGGTTAGCATAAGTTAATTAGACTTTGACGTGGCAAGACGCTGCAATTGACGAAAAAACAATGAGGAAGAGCTTGTGGAAAAAGCCAAACGGGTGGTCTGGCGTCTGCTGGCGGCCAGCGTATGCGTAATGGCGGTAAGCCAGGCGGTGCATGCCGATTCACTGGATGAACAACGTAACCGCTACGCCCAGATTAAACAGGCGTGGGACAACAAACAGATGGATACTGTGCAGGCGTTGATGCCGACGCTGAAAGACTATCCTCTCTATCCCTATCTGGAGTATCGCCAGATTACTGACGATCTCATGAATCAACCCACGGTCACCGTGAATAACTTCATTCAGGCGAACCCGACCCTGCCGCCCGCCCGGAACCTGCAGTCTCGTTTTGTAAACGAGCTGGCGCGTCGTGAAGACTGGCGCGGACTGCTGGCGTTCAGCCCGGAAAAACCGAACACCACGGAAGCCCAGTGTAACTATTACTATGCAAAATGGGCCACCGGTCAGCAGGAGGAAGCCTGGGCCGGGGCAAAAGAGCTGTGGCTGACCGGGAAAAGCCAGCCGAACGCCTGTGATTCGCTCTTTGGTGCCTGGCGTGCTTCCGGTAAACAGGATCCGCTGGCTTACCTTGAACGTATCCGTCTGGCGATGAAAGCCGGAAACACGCGTCTGGTGATGGCTCTGGCGGGTCAAATGCCGTCGGATTACCAGACTATTTCCACGGCCGTGATGTCGCTGGCAAATGACCCCAACAGCGTTCTGACCTTTGCCCGCAGCACGGGAGCGACCGATTTTACCCGACAGATGGCGGCGGTGGCCTTTGCCAGCGTGGCGCGTGACGATGTCGAAAACGCGCGGCTGATGATCCCGCAGCTGGTGCAGGCACAGCAGCTCAATGAAGAGCAAACCCAGGAACTGCGCGACATCGTGGCGTGGAGACTGATGGGCTCGGACGTAACCGACGAACAGGCCCGCTGGCGGGACGATGCCATTATGCGCTCCAACTCCACGTCGCTGGTGGAACGTCGCGTGCGTATGGCGCTGGGGACGGGCGATCGTAAAGGCCTTAATACCTGGCTTGCGCGTCTGCCGATGGAAGCCAAAGAGAAAGACGAATGGCGCTACTGGCAGGCGGATCTGCTGATGGAGCGGGGACGCGATGACGAAGCCAAAGAGATCCTCCACGCGCTGATGCAGCAGCGAGGCTTCTACCCGATGGTGGCCGCGCAGCGTCTGGGTGAGGAGTACACCTTCCGCATTGATAAAGCGCCGGGTAACGCCAGCCCGGCGTTGACCCAGGGGCCGGAAATGGCGCGCGTGCGCGAGCTGATGTACTGGAATATGGACAACACCGCCCGTAGCGAGTGGGCGAATCTGGTCACCAGCCGCACAACGGATGAGAAAGCCCAACTTGCCCGTTACGCCTTTGATAACCACTGGTGGGATCTGAGCGTTCAGGCGACGATCGCTGGCAAGCTGTGGGATCATCTCGAAGAACGTTTCCCGCTGGCCTACAAAGATCTGTTCGATCGCTACACCAGCGGTAAAGATATTCCGCAAAGCTATGCCATGGCGATTGCCCGTCAGGAGAGCGCCTGGAACCCGAAAGTCCGTTCCCCGGTAGGGGCCAGCGGCCTGATGCAGATTATGCCGGGCACGGCGACGCATACGGTGAAGATGTTTAATATCCCGGGATACAGCAGTCCATCACAGCTGCTGGATCCGGATACCAACATCAACATTGGTACCAGCTATCTGCAGTACGTCTATCAGCAGTTTGGTAACAACCGCATTTTCGCCTCTGCGGCGTATAACGCGGGCCCAGGGCGTGTGCGTACCTGGCTGGGTAACAGCGCCGGACGCATCGACGCCGTGGCGTTTGTCGAGAGCATTCCGTTCTCAGAAACGCGCGGCTACGTGAAGAACGTGTTGGCGTATGATGCCTATTACCGTTACTTCATGGGGCAAAAAGATACCCTGATGAGCGATGCGGAGTGGCAGAGACGTTACTGATTGGGATGGGTTGTGTTATGCTGTACTCGTTAATGAGTACAACAGGCGGCATAACATGACCCAGCATTCCCCGTATTCCTCGGCACTGGCCGAACAACGTCATCAGGAGTGGCTTCGTTTTGTGGAGTTGCTCCGCCAGTCTTACGACCAGGATCTGCATTTACCCCTGCTGCAACTGATGCTGACGCCGGACGAGCGTGAGGCGTTGGGCACGCGCGTGCGGATCATCGAAGAGTTACTGCGCGGTGAGATGAGCCAGCGTGAGCTCAAAAACGAGCTGGGCGCGGGGATCGCGACGATCACCCGCGGTTCAAACAGCCTGAAGTCTGCGCCGGTTGAGCTGCGTCAGTGGCTGGAAGCGGTATTGCTGAAAAACGCCGGATGACGGCTGCGCCTTATCCGGCCTACACGTTCAACGATAAATGGCGTTATGGAACGGGCTTAACGCCAGGATCACTGCCTGATGGTAAACGCTTGAGCGCGTAAGCGCGCCAGCAGTAAAGACGCCAATCGCTCCTTCTTTACGGCCTATTTCATCAATGCCGGTGTATTGCGACATCACTGGCCCGAGCGCTTCGCCTGCGCGCACTTTTTCCAGAATGATGTCCGGCAGCGGCAGGGTGGCCGAGCGTGCTTCACCGCGCTGTTCACGGCTTTCGATAACCACCCAGCTAAATGTCGCGCCCTCGTCAATTCCCGCTTCAATGGCGACCCAGAAGTCGGCATCGGGTGCGGCCGCTTTCGCATTTAACACGCGATTTCGTGCGCCAGCGCGCGTTTCTTCGCTGCCAAACGGCTGTTCAGGAACGCCACTCTCGACGCCGACGGCATCAATATGGCAGGATCCTTCGCCGAAAATCTCTTCAAATGCCCTTAGAATTGCCTGAATTTTGGCAGGATTGGTGGTAGCAGAGACAACATGGTGCATAATTAAGCTCGATTCAAAAAAACTCATCGCAGTATAACGGAAAAAAAGCATGTTACAGGTATACCTTGTTCGCCACGGTGAAACGCAGTGGAACGCCGAGCGACGTATTCAAGGCCAGTCCGACAGTCCTCTCACTGAAAAGGGTGTGCAGCAAGCGTGGCAGGTGGCAGAACGTGCCAGAACGCTGGGCATTACCCATGTCATCACCAGCGATCTAGGTCGCACGCAGCAGACGGCGCGCATAATTGCTGATGCCTGTGGTTGTGATGTGCTGCTTGAACCGCGCCTGCGCGAGCTGGATATGGGGGTGCTCGAAAAACGCCATATCGATACGCTGACGGAAACGGAAGAGGGCTGGCGCCGCACGCTGGTTAACGGTACCGAAGATGGCCGTATCCCTGAGGGCGAATCCATGCAGGAGCTGAGCGTGCGTATGCATGCTGCGCTGGCGGAATGCCTGAAGATGCCCGCCGGAAGCCGTCCACTGCTGGTGAGTCACGGGATTGCGCTGGGATGTCTGGTCAGCACCATTCTGGGGTTACCGGCCTATGCGGAGCGCCGTTTGCGTCTGCGCAACTGCTCTATTTCCCGTATTGATTATCAGGAAAGCGCGTGGTTGGCGTCGGGATGGGTCGTTGAGATGGCAGGGGACATTTCGCATCTTGATGCCCCTGCACTGGATGAACTGCAGCGCTAACGACGGATCGGGATTAAGAATTCCATCCGCAGATTAATGGGGCCTTCTTCCGGTTTTGCATCGCTTGCCGGGTAGTAGCGCTCAATATCCTGACCTTTACGGCGATTCAGGTTCAGCATAGGCATGCATGTTCCGTAAACGGTCAGGATGAATTCCTGTACGCCCGTTCCCAGCCCTTCGTAGGAGAACATCACATACTCTCCGCCTTCCAGCACGACCGGTTTAGAGCCCTGAATATAGCCATTGGCCATCTCCGGCGTTAACGCGGTGGTGTAGAACACCTCCTGCTCGTCGTCTTTTTCCTGGCTTGGATGCGTTTCGTTGAGACCATACAGGATAGGCGGGATCGCCGGGGCATGGCTCAGGAAGTCGCGCCAGAACTGAACGCGCATTTGATGGCGGAACTCAGAAATCTGCTCCAGAGAACAGGTGTAGCTCTGTGTCGTACCGATCAAATGGGTTTCCGGCAGGGTAATGATTTCGTACTTCGGCATGGCGAACTCGCCCAGACGCAGCGGCGGGCGCATACCGTATGAGCTCCAGTCAGGTGAACGGCGATAGAGTGCTGGCGTCAACGAGAACTGTTTTTTAAAGGCTCGGGTGAACGTTTGTTGCGAGTCGAAACGATACTGCAGGGCAATATCAAGAATGGGCCGCGCGGTCAGGCGTAAGGCCACCGCAGATTTAGATAAACGACGTGCGCGAATATAGGCACCGATAGCATGACCGGTGACATCCTTGAACATCCTTTGCAGATGCCACTTGGAATAGCCTGCTTTAGCCGCCACATTATCCAGTGACAAAGGCTGGTCAAGATGACCTTCCAGCCAGGTTAGCAGGTCGCGAATAATTCCAGCCTGATCCATATACTATCCTCATCCTTAAAACAGCAGGTGCCTGATAACAGGTTAGCGGATAATAGCATTTTTTGATGTTTTAGCATTCAGTGTTTTTTTTGCTCATTAATGCTTTTTGTCCTGCGTTTTGGGTGAATATATTCTAATCCTGTGATCTTGCTACATTTTTGTCTAACGTGTTGAATAATCGCTCAACGTAATATTAAGAAATGGTAACAATATGAAATATAAGACATTGCTCTTAACAGCCTTACTGCTGATAGCGGGCCGCGCGGCGCAGGCGGAACAGATTGGTTCTGTCGACACCGTGTTTAAAATGTTTGGGCCGGACCACAAAATTGTGGTGGAGGCGTTTGACGATCCGGATGTGAAAAACGTCACCTGCTACGTTAGCCGGGCAAAAACCGGGGGGATTAAAGGCGGTCTGGGACTGGCCGAGGATACATCCGATGCGGCCATCTCCTGCCAGCAGGTCGGGCCGGTTGAACTGAGCGACAAAATCAAAAACGGCAAAGCGCAGGGGGATGTGGTGTTCCAGAAACGGACGTCGCTGGTCTTCAAAAAGCTGCAGGTGGTGCGTTTTTACGATGCTAAACGTAACACCCTGGCCTACCTTGCTTACTCCGACAAAGTAGTGGAAGGCTCACCGAAAAACGCGATTAGCGCGGTGCCGATTATGCCGTGGCGGGAATAAAAAAAACGGCGCTTTCGCGCCGTTTTTTATGGTGTTGACTGCGGGATCACTCCTGCAGGTCACCGCAGAAACGATAGCCTTCGCCGTGGATCGTGGCGATGATTTCCGGCGTATCTGGCGTAGATTCGAAATGTTTACGAATACGACGGATGGTCACGTCTACAGTACGGTCGTGTGGCTTCAGTTCACGGCCGGTCATTTTCTTCAGCAGTTCTGCACGGGACTGAATTTTGCCCGGGTTTTCACAGAAGTGCAGCATCGCGCGGAATTCACTGCGCGGCAGTTTATACTGCTCACCGTTCGGGCTGATCAGTGAACGGCTATTGATATCGAGTTCCCAGCCGTTGAATTTGTAGCTGTCTACGCTACGACGCTCTTCGCTGACGGTGCCCAGGTTCATGGTGCGGGACAGCAGGTTGCGTGCACGAATGGTTAACTCGCGTGGGTTAAACGGTTTGGTGATGTAGTCATCCGCACCGATTTCCAGGCCAAGGATCTTATCAACTTCGTTATCACGGCCTGTCAGGAACATTAATGCGACGTTCGCCTGTTCACGCAGTTCGCGCGCCAGCAGAAGGCCGTTTTTACCTGGCAGATTGATATCCATAATGACCAGGTTAATATCATTTTCAGAAAGGATCTGATGCATCTCTGCGCCATCGGTCGCTTCAAAGACATCGTAGCCTTCTGCTTCGAAAATGCTCTTCAACGTGTTGCGTGTTACCAACTCGTCTTCAACGATAAGAATGTGCGGGGTCTGCATGTTTGCTACCTAAATTGCCAACTAAATCGAAACAGGAAGTACAAAAGTCCCTGACCTGCCTGATGCATGTCGCAAATTAACATGACCGGGCTAACGTGACTAAAGTACGTAATTGCGTTCTTGATGCACTTTCCATCAACGTCAACAACATCATTAGCTTGGTCGTGGGTACTTTCCCTTTGGACCCGACAGTGTCAAAAACGGCTGTCATCCTAACCATTTTAACAGCAACATAACAGGCTAAGTGACACCTGACACCCAATAAAACTACGCTTCGTTGACATATATCAAGTTCAATTGTAGCACGTTAACAGTTTGATGAAATCATCATAGCTAAATGCTAGCCTTTGTCACAATTTTTCAATAAACCAACTAGTTGCGGATCTTGATTGATAAACGTTACGAATCCAACTTAAATCGCGTATTCACCCTGTCATTATCATTATAAAACATAAGGATAATCAGGTTCTGTTAACATTCTAAATGATTGTTCAGCTACAAAATAGTTTAGCGCTTTTAATTTGTTATGAAACGCTATTTCGGTGATTTGTGTTGCAAAATTGTAAATTCACGCCGCGTAATATGTTGACGCGCATCACATTAATCCCCGCTAACTGATTAAAAAGAGAGCATAAATGCATCTGTCGATTGTACTGGTCGCGCCAGCCAGAGCTGAAAATATAGGCGCTGCGGCGCGTGCCATGAAGACCATGGGGTTCACCGATTTGCGTATTGTGGACAGCGCTGCTCACCTGGAGCCCGCGGCGCGTTGGGTGGCGCACGGGTCGGGCGATATTCTTGATAATATAACCACTTACGACACGCTCGCCGACGCGCTGCACGATATTTCGTTTACCGTTGCGACCACGGCGCGCAGTCGGGCGAAGTTCCACTATTACGCCACGCCAGCGGAACTGGTACCGATGCTGAGCGAGAAAAGCCAGTGGCTGGAAAAAGCGGCGCTGGTGTTTGGGCGGGAAGATTCAGGATTAACAAACGACGAACTGGCGCTCGCGGATGTGCTGACGGGGGCTCCAATGGTCGCGGATTACCCGTCCCTGAATTTAGGCCAGGCGGTGATGGTCTATTGTTATCAATTAGCGTCCTTAATACAAATTCCTCAACCGCCAGCGGTGGGTACCGACGAAAACCAGCTGGCCGCGCTGCGTACGCGCGTTGACAACCTGCTGATGCAACTTGGCGTGGCGGATGACCAAAAAATGGCTGACTGGCTGCAGCAGCGTCTTGGGCGTCTGGAGCAGCGCGATACGGCAATGCTGCACCGTTTGCTGCACGATATCGAAAAAAAATTAGCCGAGTAAAATGCTGCCATAAGTTTTTACTATGGCGTAAGCGTCTGAAGTTAAGGGTTGCCTCTGGCGGAATCGGATGAAAATAAATCTGCACGCAGCGGGACGTAAGAATACGCTGAATTGTGATCAAATTAAAAATTCATTGACTTAAGGTGCCCGATCCTTTAACCCTAAAAGAATACAGCACAGACAGATAATAATGACAGAGTACACAACATCCATGAAACGCATCAGCATCACCACCATTACCACAACCATCATCATTACCACAGGTAACGATGCGGGCTGACGCGTACAGGAAAAACAGAAAAAAGCCCGCACCTGAACAGTGCGGGCTTTTTTTTCGGCTAAAGGAAACGAGGTAGAACCATGCGAGTGTTGAAGTTCGGCGGTACATCAGTGGCAAATGCAGAACGCTTTCTGCGTGTTGCCGATATCCTGGAGAGCAACGCCAGGCAGGGACAGGTCGCGACCGTTCTCTCTGCGCCGGCAAAAATCACTAACCACCTGGTGGCGATGATTGAAAAGACCATTGGCGGTCAGGATGCACTTCCGAACATTAGCGATGCCGAGCGTATCTTCGCCGAGCTGCTTCAGGGGCTGGCGGAGGCACAGCCAGGTTTCCCGCTCGTACAGCTGAAAGCCTTCGTAGAACAAGAATTTGCCCAGATTAAACATGTGCTGCACGGTATCAGCCTGCTGGGTCAGTGCCCGGACAGCATCAACGCGGCGTTAATTTGCCGCGGTGAGAAACTCTCTATCGCCATCATGGCGGGCCTGCTGGAAGCGCGCGGGCATCACGTCACGGTGATTGATCCGGTTGAAAAACTGCTGGCGGTGGGCCACTACCTCGAATCCACCGTTGATATTGCTGAATCAACCCGCCGCATCGCTGCGAGCAAAATTCCTTCTGACCATATGATCCTGATGGCGGGCTTCACCGCCGGCAATGAAAAGGGTGAACTGGTGGTACTGGGCCGTAACGGCTCTGATTACTCTGCTGCCGTGCTGGCCGCCTGTTTACGCGCGGACTGTTGCGAGATCTGGACTGACGTTGACGGCGTATACACCTGCGACCCGCGCCAGGTACCGGACGCCAGGCTGCTGAAGTCGATGTCTTACCAGGAGGCGATGGAGCTTTCCTACTTCGGCGCGAAAGTGCTTCACCCTCGTACCATCTCCCCCATTGCCCAGTTCCAGATCCCTTGCCTGATTAAAAATACCGGTAACCCGCAAGCGCCTGGCACGCTGATTGGCGCCAGCACCGACGAAGATGGCCTGCCGGTGAAAGGTATCTCTAACCTCAACAACATGGCAATGTTCAGCGTCTCCGGGCCTGGTATGAAAGGGATGGTTGGCATGGCGGCGCGCGTGTTTGCCGCAATGTCACGCAATGGGATCTCTGTGGTGCTGATCACCCAGTCCTCATCGGAATACAGCATCAGCTTCTGCGTGCCGCAGGGTGACTGTCTGCGCGCCCGTCGTGCGCTGGAAGAAGAGTTCTATCTGGAGCTGAAAGAAGAGCTGCTGGAGCCATTATCCATTCAGGAACGTCTTGCGGTTATCTCCGTGGTTGGCGACGGTATGCGCACGCTGCGCGGTATCTCCGCCAAGTTCTTTGCCGCGCTGGCGCGCGCCAATATTAATATCGTGGCCATTGCCCAGGGCTCATCCGAGCGTTCTATTTCGGTGGTGGTTGATAACGATGACGCGACTACCGGCGTACGCGTGGTTCATCAGATGCTGTTCAACACCGATCAGGTGATTGAGCTGTTCCTGATTGGCGTGGGCGGCGTTGGCGGTGCGCTGCTGGAGCAGGTGAAGCGTCAGCAGGAGTGGTTGAAGAAGAAGCATATCGATCTGCGCGTCTGCGGGATCGCCAACTCAAAAGCGCTGCTGACCAACGTTCACGGGCTGAACCTGGAAAACTGGCAGGCCGAGTTGAACGAGGCAAAAGAGCCGTTCAACCTGGGGCGTCTGATCCGTCTGGTGAAAGAGTATCACCTGCTGAACCCGGTGATTGTCGATTGTACGTCGAACCAGGCGGTTGCCGATCAGTACGCGGACTTCCTGCGCGAAGGCTTCCATGTGGTCACGCCGAACAAAAAGGCCAACACCTCGTCGATGGATTACTATCACCAGCTGCGTCTGGCGGCGAGCAAATCGCGCCGCAAGTTCCTGTACGACACTAACGTGGGGGCGGGCCTGCCGGTTATCGAAAACCTGCAGAACCTGCTGAACGCGGGCGACGAACTGCAACGTTTCTCCGGCATTCTCTCCGGCTCGCTGTCCTTTATTTTCGGTAAGCTGGATGAAGGGATGAGCCTCTCAGAAGCAACCCGCGCCGCGCGTGAACTGGGCTACACCGAGCCGGATCCGCGTGACGATCTCTCCGGTATGGATGTGGCGCGCAAACTGCTTATTCTGGCGCGCGAAACGGGCCGTGAGCTGGAGCTTTCCGATATCGTGATAGAACCCGTGCTGCCGGCTGAATTTGACAGCAGCGGTGACGTCAGCGCCTTTATGGACAAGTTACCGCAGCTGGATGACGCTTTTGCCGCACGCGTGGCGAAAGCCCGTGATGAAGGTAAGGTATTGCGCTATGTTGGCAACATTGAAGAAGATGGCGTGTGCCGGGTGAAGGTTGCCGAAGTCGATGGCAACGATCCGCTGTACAAAGTCAAAAACGGCGAAAACGCCCTGGCGTTTTACAGCCACTATTATCAGCCATTGCCGCTGGTGCTTCGCGGCTATGGCGCAGGGAACGATGTTACGGCGGCGGGTGTGTTTGCCGATCTGCTGCGTACCCTGTCATGGAAGTTAGGAGTTTAACATGGTCAAAGTTTATGCCCCGGCTTCCAGCGCCAATATGAGCGTCGGGTTTGATGTGCTGGGTGCGGCGGTGACGCCGGTGGACGGTTCACTATTGGGCGATACGGTCACGGTGGAAGCAGCAGAAAGCTTCAGCCTGAATAACGTGGGACGTTTTGCCAGCAAGCTGCCGTCCGAACCGCGCGAGAATATTGTCTATCAGTGCTGGGAGCGTTTCTGTCAGGAGATCGGGAAAAACGTGCCGGTCGCCATGACACTGGAAAAAAGTATGCCGATTGGCTCTGGCCTGGGATCAAGTGCCTGCTCTGTTGTGGCCGCGCTGGTGGCGATGAATGAGCACTGTGGCAAACCCCTGAACAATAGCCGTCTGCTGGGGTTAATGGGTGAGCTGGAAGGCCGCATCTCTGGCAGTATCCACTACGATAACGTCGCGCCGTGTTTCCTCGGCGGTATGCAGTTGATGATCGAAGAAAATGGCATCATCAGCCAGCAGGTGCCAGGGTTTGATGAGTGGCTGTGGGTGCTGGCCTACCCGGGTATCAAAGTTTCTACCGCGGAAGCACGTGCGATCCTGCCTGCGCAGTATCGTCGTCAGGACTGCATCGCCCACGGACGTCACCTGGCAGGCTTTATTCACGCCTGTTATACCCGTCAGCCACAGCTGGCGGCGAAATTGATGAAAGATGTGATTGCCGAACCGTATCGTACGAAGTTGCTGCCTGGCTTTAATGAGGCGCGACTGGCATCGCTTGATATTGGCGCGCAGGCGTGCGGCATCTCCGGCTCCGGCCCGACGCTGTTCGCCCTGTGCGATAAGCCAGACACCGCGCAGCGCGTGGCGGACTGGCTCTCTAAACACTACCTGCAAAATCAGGAAGGCTTTGTTCATATTTGCCGTCTGGACACGGCTGGCGCACGAGTACTGGGATAACGAATGAAACTCTACAATCTGAAAGATCATAACGAGCAGGTCAGCTTCGCGCAGGCGGTGACTCAGGGACTGGGCAAAAATCAGGGGCTGTTCTTCCCTCACGATCTCCCTGAATTCCCGCTGACCGACATTGATGAGCTGCTGAAGCAGGACTTTGTCACTCGCAGCACAAAAATTTTGTCTGCGTTTATCGGCGACGAAATCCCGCAGGAGTTGCTGGAAGAGCGCGTACGTGCGGCGTTCGCCTTCCCGGCACCGGTTCAGCAGGTTGAGCCGGATGTGGGCTGTCTGGAGCTGTTCCACGGCCCAACGCTGGCGTTTAAAGACTTCGGCGGCCGCTTTATGGCGCAGATGCTTACCCACATCAGCGGCGACAAGCCGGTCACCATTCTGACCGCCACCTCCGGGGATACCGGTGCCGCCGTGGCGCATGCTTTTTACGGTCTGAAGAATGTCCGCGTGGTGATCCTCTATCCGAAAGGCAAGATCAGCCCGCTCCAGGAAAAACTGTTCTGCACCCTCGGCGGTAACATTGAAACCGTGGCGGTAGATGGCGACTTCGATGCCTGTCAGGCACTGGTGAAACAGGCCTTCGATGATGAAGAGCTGAAAGTCGCGCTGGGGCTCAACTCTGCTAACTCCATTAACATCAGCCGCCTGCTGGCGCAGATTTGCTACTACTTCGAAGCGGTTGCCCAACTGCCGCAAGAGGCGCGTAATCAGCTGGTGGTTTCGGTACCGAGCGGAAACTTTGGCGACCTGACCGCGGGCCTGCTGGCGAAATCCCTCGGGCTGCCGGTGAAACGCTTTATTGCGGCGACCAACGCCAACGACACCGTGCCACGCTTCCTGAAAGACGGTAAATGGGCGCCGAACGCGACCCAGGCGACGCTCTCTAACGCGATGGACGTGTCACAGCCAAACAACTGGCCGCGCGTGGAAGAGCTGTTCCGCCGTAAAGTGTGGCGTCTGGGCGATCTGGGCTATGCGGCGGTCACCGATGAAACCACCAAAAGCACTATGCGTGAGCTGAAAGCGGTGGGGTATACCTCTGAACCGCATGCGGCGATTGCTTACCGTGCGCTGCGCGACCAGCTTAATCCTGGCGAGTATGGCCTGTTCCTGGGGACGGCGCATCCGGCAAAATTCAAAGAGAGCGTGGAAGAGATTCTGGGTGAAACGCTGCCGCTGCCGAAAGAGCTGGCGGATCGCGCTGACCTGCCGCTGCTCTCTCATGAGCTGCCAGCGGATTTTGCCGCGCTGCGTAAGCTGATGATGACCCGAGCGTGATTTTTTGCCCGGTGGCGCTGCGCTTACCGGGCCTGCAACAATCTCAATCGTAGGCCGGGTAAGCGAAGCATCACCCGGCTTTTTTGTGAAGAAAATAAGGAGAAAAATAGCAGGGAAAAAGCAGAAATTCCCAATAAATGCGGTCACTTAGCGTTTAGGATTGCAGAGAATAACATCCCCGGTTCCCCTCACGTAATCTCCTTACATCGGCCCACGTTGGGTAAGAATCATAAGGAGTCACCGATGTCTAAACTGAAACCTGCGCTGATTGCGCTTTCACTGATGCTGGTCGCTCCCATGGCGGTACAGGCATCCGAAATCACCCTGGTTCCGGCGGTCAAACTGCAGATTGGCGATCGGGATAATAACGGCCATTACTGGGACGGCGGCCGCTGGCGCGACCATGACTGGTGGAAGGCGCATTATGAGTGGCGCGATAACCACTGGCGTCCACATGATGAGCATCGCGATCGTTACGATCGTCATGACCACCGCCACGACGATCACCGACCAGGCCCGGACTGGAAGCATCACTAATACAAACCCCGCCAGCAGGCGGGGTTGTTTTTTTACTGTTCGTGGCGCTTAAACACCAGTTCCCCTTTCCCTGACGCTTCCTCGTCAAAGAAATACCCCTCGCTGTTGAATCCGGTGAGCTGCTCTGGCTTCGTCAGGCGGTTTTGAATGATGTAGCGGCTCATCAGGCCACGCGCTTTTTTGGCATAGAAACTGATGACCTTAAACTTGCCGTTTTTCTCGTCAAGGAAGACCGGTTTAATAATTTCCGCATCGAGCTTTTTCGGCTTCACCGATTTGAAGTATTCATCGGAGGCGAGGTTAATCACCACGTTATCCCCCTGCGCGTGCAGGGCTGCGTTCAGCTTATCGGTGATAATGTCGCCCCAGAAATGGTACAGATCTTTGCCTTTGGCGTTTTCCAGGCGGATGCCCATCTCCAGACGATAGGGCTGCATCAGATCCAGCGGGCGCAGCACGCCGTACAGGCCTGAAAGCATACGCAGATGCTGCTGGGCAAAATCGAAATCGGCTTCGCTGAACTCTTCTGCCTGCAGGCCGGTATAGACATCGCCCTTGAAGGCCAGAAGCGCCTGGCGCGCATTCGCAGGAGTAAAGTCAGGATGCCACTCATGGAAGCGGGTCGCGTTGAGATCGGCGAGCTTATCACTGATGCTCATCAGCGAGGCGATTTGCGGCGCGGAGAGCTTACGCGCCTCGTGAATCAGCTGTTGCGAGTAGTCCAGCAGTTCAGGCTGGGTATAACGCTCGGTCGCGAGCGGGCTCTGGTAGTCGAGCGTTTTTGCAGGTGAAATCAGAATCAGCATATCCAGTCCTTGCAGGAAATTTAAGGCGACTTTAGCAAAAAATCGCCCTGAATTGATCGATAGCTGTTATTGCCGCGGCAAATCATCCCACGTGCCGGGCGCAATCTGCGATTTGATTTCGGGATAGCGCGAGGCGTCAAACACCGGCGGAACCCCCAGCTTGCGCTGGCGAAGGTAGTCCCGGGCGATGAGGGTGACTACGGGCGAGAGCAGCAAAATCGCCGTCAGGTTGGTGATCGCCATCAGCGCCATAATCACGTCCGCCAGTTGCCAGACCACCGGCATGCTAAGCAGAGAACCCACGATGACCATCAGCAACATGCCCAGGCGCAACAGGTTGAGCATGGGGCGAGAGTTGAGCTTCAGGAAAATGAGGTTGTTCTCGGCGTAAAGGTAATTGACGACCATTGAGCTGAAGGCGAACAACAGCAGAATGAGCGAAACAAATCCCGCTCCCCAGCCACCGGTAAGGTTCACCAGCGCCTGCTGAAGAAGCTGTATCCCGCCGGCTTCCGTTGAGTGGGAGATTGGGCCTGCCAGCAGCAAGATCATGGCGCTGGAGGAGCAGATAATAATCGTGTCCGTGAAGACTCCAATCATCTGCACAATGCCTTGCGCGGCCGGGTGAGGGGGCCAGGAAGCGGCCGCCGCCGCGGCATTGGGGGTAGACCCCATTCCGGCTTCGTTAGAGAACATACCGCGCTGAAAACCCGCCATCAGCGCCTGGCTAAAGGTATAGCCCAGCGCACCCGAAGCCGCTTCACGCCAGCCAAAGGCGCTGCTGAAAATGGTCGCAATCACATCCGGCACCTGGTCGATATGCAACGCAGCGACCAGCAGGCTGGCCGCAACCCAGAGCAAGGCCATAATGGGAACCAGCCACTGCATCAGGCGGGCTGTACCCTTAAGACCGGTAGAGATGGTCAGCAGTATGCAGAGGGCTAACCCCGCGCCGGTGAGCCATTCCGGACAGGCGAAGGCATAGCGCAGGGCATGGGCGACAGAATTTGCCTGGACGGTGTTGAAAATCAGGCCATAGGCGACGAGTAAGAAAAGTGAGAACAGCACGCCCATCCAGCGCATTCCTAAGCCGCGCGCCATGTACCAGGCAGGGCCACCGCGAAACTGGCCATGATGATCTTTTTCTTTATAGAGCTGGGCGAGAGAGCATTCGGCAAAGGACGTTGCCATGCCGATAATTGCCGTCACCCACATCCAGAAAACCGCCCCCGGCCCACCGGCGCTGATAGCCAGCGCGACCCCCGCCAGGTTACCGCTGCCAAGCCGTGCCGCAAGGCTGGTGCACAGCGCCTGGAACGAGGTTAATCCACCGGGTTGTGGCGTGACGCTGTTTTTCAGACTTCTGCCAAATTTGCGGATATAACGAAACTGGATAAAACCGCTGCGTAACGTAAACCATATACCTGCTGCCAGAAGCAGGTATATCATTATCGAACCCCAGAGCACTTCGTTAATAAAGAAAAAGAAATCAGGCATTAACGTCCCTCATGTTGATGCCAGGGTAAGGATGTAAGCGCTACCACATATTGGGCGTACTGTTACGTAGCTGCCTCTTAATATTCCGAGTTTATCATACATTGGCTAAGCGCACTGTCTGCGGTTGCGCTACCCCTCTGTCGTGTTATCATCAGGGCAGACCGGTTACATCCCCCTAACAAGTAAACCTGTCATTTTTCCGCTGCAGGCATGCTGTCGGTAGCGTGAATTATCCAGGGCACGTTAAAAGAGAAACACTATCATGACGGATAAATTGACCTCCCTTCGTCAGTTCACCACTGTCGTAGCTGACACCGGAGATATCGCGGCAATGAAGCTGTACCAGCCGCAGGATGCCACAACTAACCCTTCTCTGATCCTTAACGCCGCGCAGATCCCTGAGTATCGCAAACTGATTGACGACGCCGTGACCTGGGCGAAAGCACAGAGCAACGACCGCGCGCAGCAGGTTGTGGATGCCACTGATAAACTGGCAGTGAACATCGGTCTGGAGATCCTTAAACTGGTTCCTGGCCGCATCTCTACCGAAGTGGATGCGCGTCTCTCCTACGACACAGAAGCGTCTATCGCGAAAGCCAAACGTCTGATCAAAATGTATAACGATGCGGGTATCAGCAATGACCGTATCCTGATCAAACTGGCTTCTACCTGGCAGGGTATCCGCGCTGCTGAACAGCTGGAAAAAGACGGTATCAACTGTAACCTGACGCTGCTGTTCTCCTTCGCGCAGGCGCGTGCATGTGCGGAAGCGGGCGTATACCTGATTTCTCCGTTCGTGGGTCGTATTCTGGACTGGTACAAAGCCAATACCGACAAGAAAGAGTACGCCGCGTCTGAAGATCCAGGCGTGATTTCCGTGACTGAAATCTACGAATACTACAAACAGCACGGTTATGAGACCGTTGTTATGGGCGCAAGCTTCCGTAACGTCGGCGAAATCATCGAACTGGCTGGCTGTGACCGCCTGACCATCGCACCAGCGCTGCTGAAAGAGCTGGCTGAGAGCGAAGGTACCATCGAGCGTAAACTGTCTTACACCGGTGAAGTGAAAGCGCGTCCAGAGCGTATCACTGAATCCGAGTTCCTGTGGCAGCACAACCAGGATCCAATGGCGGTAGACAAACTGGCTGACGGTATCCGTAAGTTTGCTATTGACCAGGAAAAACTGGAAAAAATGATCGGCGATCTGCTGTAATCATTCTGCGTGACCGGGCTCCCGGTCACGCGACTTCTTTCGTACTCTGTCTGAAATTCCCCTCTGCGTGTATCATTCCCTTTAATCAGTACTTTTTGAATGGAATGGATATGAATACCTTACGCATCGGCTTAGTGTCGATTTCTGACCGCGCCTCAAGCGGTGTTTATCAGGATAAAGGCATCCCTGCTCTTGAAGAGTGGCTGGGTAGCGCGCTGACCACCCCGTTTGAAATCCAGACCCGCCTGATCCCGGACGAACAGCCGATCATCGAGCAGACGTTGTGTGAGCTGGTGGATGAGATGAGCTGCCACCTGGTGCTGACCACCGGCGGAACCGGTCCTGCACGTCGTGATGTGACACCAGATGCTACGCTTGCTATAGCTGACCGTGAAATGCCGGGCTTCGGTGAACAGATGCGCCAGATTAGCCTGCACTTTGTTCCAACGGCGATCCTCTCCCGTCAGGTGGGGGTGATTCGCAAGCAGGCGCTGATCCTGAATCTGCCGGGCCAGCCTAAGTCGATCAAAGAGACGCTGGAAGGGTTAAAAGCGGATGACGGCAGCGTGATCGTCCATGGGATCTTTGCAAGTGTACCGTATTGTATACAGCTACTGGACGGGCCGTATGTCGAAACCGACGACAAAGTAGTAGCAGCATTTCGTCCTAAAAGCGCACGCCGCGAAACAATCTCCTGAAAATAATCATTATGTGACATTAGCTGAAGCTGCTGTGGTGTGCTAAAAGTTTTACGGTATAGTAATTTTTTCTTTACGATAGCTGTAATAATAATTCCACAACACACGCTAAATGGTTCGCTATGTCACATAACACCCGACCTCTGAATCGACAGGACTACAAAACGCTCACGCTCGCGGCACTGGGCGGCGCGCTGGAGTTTTACGATTTCATCATCTTTGTTTTCTTTGCCGCTGTGGTGGGGGAGTTGTTCTTCCCGGCGGATATCCCGGAATGGCTGCGTCAGGTGCAAACCTTCGGTATTTTTGCTGCCGGGTATCTGGCGCGTCCTCTTGGTGGGATTGTGATGGCGCACTTTGGCGATCTTGTCGGGCGCAAAAAGATGTTTACCCTCAGTATCCTGCTGATGGCCGTGCCGACGTTGGCCATTGGTCTGCTGCCAACCTACGCCTCGATGGGCATTCTCGCCCCGTTATTGTTGCTGCTGATGCGTATTCTTCAGGGGGCGGCCATCGGCGGTGAAGTGCCGGGAGCGTGGGTGTTTGTCGCGGAGCATGTTCCGGCGCGCCGCATTGGTATCGCCTGCGGAACCTTAACCGCGGGGCTAACGGTGGGGATTTTGCTCGGTTCCGTCGTCGCGACAATTGTGAATACCAGCATGACGCAACAGGCCGTACACGACTGGGGCTGGCGTCTGCCGTTCCTGCTGGGCGGGGCGTTTGGCCTGGTGGCGATGTACCTGCGCCGTTGGCTCCAGGAGACCCCGATTTTCCTCGAAATGCAGCAGCGCAAAGCGCTGGCACAAGAGTTGCCCGTTAAAACCGTCGTGGTGCGTCATAAAAAAGCGGTGGTGGTGTCGATGCTGCTTACCTGGTTGCTCTCGGCAGGCATTGTGGTGGTGATTTTGATGTCGCCGGTCTGGCTGCAAAAGCAGTACGGCTTTGCCCCGGCGGTGACCTTACAGGCGAACAGTATCGCCACGGTTATGCTCTGCTTCGGCTGCCTGGCCGCCGGGCTGGCTGCGGATCGTTTCGGTGCCAGCGTAACCTTTATCGTTGGCAGCCTGTTACTGGCGGGCTCAAGCTGGGCGTTTTACCATCTGGCCGGGAGTCATCCTGAACAGCTGTTCCTTTTATACGGCGTGGTAGGGCTGTGCGTTGGCGTGGTGGGGGCGGTGCCTTATGTGATGGTTCGGGCCTTCCCGCCAGAAGTCCGCTTCACCGGCATCTCATTCTCATACAATGTTTCATATGCCATCTTCGGTGGACTGACGCCGATTGCGGTTACGGTATTGATGGGCGTGTCACCGCTGGCACCTGCCTGGTATGTGCTGGCGTTGTCGCTGATGGGGCTGGTGTTGGGGATTTGGCTTCGCCAGATGGGAGAATGTCGTGCCCGCGAGGCGGACACGACAGAGGGATCAGTGTTTTTCACCAATCGGTAAAATGGTGCGGTCAAACTGCTCGTTCAGCACTTCACCCATTGCCAGGTAGATAGCGCTTGCGCCGCAAACCAGACCAATCCAGCCTGCAACGTGAACGATGCCTTCGTTGTCCACCAGATGACCAATCGCCAGCAGGGCGAACAGCACGGTCAGGCTCAGGAAGACAAACTGCAGTGCGCGGTTACCCTTGAGGGTGCCGAAGAACATGAACAGGGTGAAGACACCCCACAGGCCCAGGTAAACGCCCAGGAAATGGGCGTTTGCCGCCTCTGCCAGGCCCATTTTAGGCATCAGCAGAATGGCGACCAGGGTCAGCCAGAAGGAACCGTAAGAGGTAAAGGCGGTTAAGCCGAAGGTATTGCCTTTCTTATATTCCAGCAGGCCCGCGAAGATTTGCGCGATACCGCCGTAAAAAATGCCCATCGCCAGGATAATGCCATCCATCGGGAACATCCCGATGTTGTGCAGGTTCAGCAGAATGGTGGTCATGCCAAAACCCATCAGGCCCAGCGGAGCCGGATTAGCCAACTTAGTGTTGCCCATAAGTCCTCAAAAAAATCATCATTAATATGGTGAAATGGTTAAACCCGCGACAGTACTCCCTGAAGGGGCGCGGCATCATAATGGGCGCAAACGATGCCGTCTATGATCTCGTCAGGGTGAAATTAAAATTTTTTTTATCCTTCCCCCCTTGATGGATGACGTTGCGACCCCATCTTGTAAGCAACCGCAGTGTGTGGACCTGAAAAAAATCAAATCTGGGCAGTTGAAAAAGCACGTTCTGCCCTTATTACAGGTACACAACCACATGTTGACTGAATTTTTAGTGGAGACGTTTAGATGGGTAAAATTATTGGTATCGACCTGGGTACTACCAACTCTTGTGTAGCGATTATGGATGGCACTACTGCACGTGTGCTGGAGAACGCCGAGGGCGATCGCACCACGCCTTCTATCATTGCCTATACCCAGGATGGTGAAACTCTGGTTGGTCAGCCGGCTAAACGTCAGGCAGTGACGAACCCGCAAAACACCCTGTTTGCGATTAAACGCCTGATTGGCCGCCGCTTCCAGGACGAAGAAGTTCAGCGTGACGTTTCTATCATGCCTTACAAAATCATCGCAGCAGATAACGGCGATGCATGGCTTGATGTGAAAGGCACCAAAACAGCACCACCTCAGATCTCTGCTGAAGTGCTGAAAAAAATGAAGAAAACCGCAGAAGATTACCTGGGTGAGCCGGTAACTGAAGCAGTTATCACCGTTCCTGCGTACTTCAACGATGCTCAGCGTCAGGCAACTAAAGATGCTGGCCGTATCGCAGGTCTGGAAGTAAAACGTATCATCAACGAACCAACCGCTGCTGCTCTGGCTTACGGTCTGGATAAAGAAGTTGGCAACCGTACTATCGCGGTTTACGACCTGGGTGGTGGTACCTTCGATATCTCTATTATCGAAATCGACGAAGTAGACGGCGAAAAAACCTTCGAAGTTCTGGCAACCAACGGTGATACGCACCTGGGTGGTGAAGACTTCGATACCCGTCTGATCAACTATCTCGTTGACGAATTTAAGAAAGATCAGGGCATTGACCTGCGTAACGACCCGCTGGCTATGCAGCGCCTGAAAGAAGCCGCTGAGAAAGCGAAGATCGAACTCTCTTCCGCTCAGCAGACCGACGTGAACCTGCCGTACATTACTGCAGACGCGACCGGTCCTAAGCACATGAACATCAAAGTGACCCGTGCGAAACTGGAAAGCCTGGTAGAAGACCTGGTGAACCGTTCTATCGAGCCACTGAAAGTTGCACTGCAGGATGCTGGCCTGTCCGTGTCTGATATCAACGACGTTATCCTCGTTGGTGGCCAGACCCGTATGCCGATGGTTCAGAAGAAAGTGGCTGAATTCTTTGGTAAAGAACCACGTAAAGACGTTAACCCGGATGAAGCAGTGGCAATTGGTGCTGCGGTTCAGGGCGGCGTGCTGACCGGTGATGTTAAAGACGTTCTGCTGCTGGACGTTACCCCACTGTCTCTGGGTATCGAGACCATGGGTGGCGTAATGACGGCGCTGATCAGCAAAAACACCACCATCCCAACCAAGCACAGCCAGGTGTTCTCTACCGCTGAAGATAACCAGTCTGCGGTAACCATCCATGTGCTGCAGGGTGAGCGTAAGCGTGCGTCTGATAACAAATCTCTGGGTCAGTTCAACCTGGATGGTATTAACCCGGCACCACGCGGCATGCCGCAGATCGAAGTGACCTTCGATATCGATGCTGACGGTATTCTGCACGTTTCCGCGAAAGACAAAAACAGCGGTAAAGAGCAGAAGATCACCATTAAGGCCTCTTCCGGTCTGAACGAGGAAGAGATCCAGAAAATGGTTCGTGAAGCGGAAGCCAACGCGGAATCTGACCGTAAGTTCGAAGAACTGGTTCAGACCCGTAACCAGGGTGACCATCTGCTGCACAGCACTCGTAAGCAGGTTGAAGAAGCAGGCGATAAACTGCCAGCGGAAGACAAAACTGCTATCGAAGCTGCACTGAGCGCGCTGGAAACGTCTCTGAAAGGCGAAGACAAAGCGGATATCGAAGCGAAGATGCAGGAGCTGGCACAGGCTTCTCAGAAGCTGATGGAAATCGCTCAGCAGCAGCATGCCCAGCAGCAGGCAGGCGCTGACGCTTCAGCGAACAACGCGAAAGACGACGACGTTGTCGACGCTGAGTTCGAAGAAGTTAAAGACAAAAAATAATCGCCCTGATGCAGGGTAATTAATCGGCACGGGCGTAGGAGAACTCTCCACGCCCGTGCTCGCATGTTAAGGGGCTTAAAAAAACCAATGGCAAAGCAAGACTATTACGAGATTTTAGGCGTTCCGAAAACTGCGGAAGAGCGTGAAATCAAAAAGGCGTATAAGCGCCTGGCCATGAAATTCCACCCGGATCGCAACCAGGGTGACAAAGAGGCTGAAGCTAAATTTAAAGAGATCAAAGAAGCCTACGAAGTCCTGACCGATGCACAAAAACGTGCGGCCTATGACCAGTACGGTCACGCAGCCTTTGAACAGGGCGGCATGGGTGGCGGTGGATTCGGTGGCGGCGGCTTTGGCGGCGGCGCTGATTTCAGCGATATCTTTGGCGATGTTTTCGGCGATATCTTCGGTGGTGGCCGCGGTCGTCAACGCGCAGCGCGTGGTGCGGATCTGCGCTACAACATGGAGCTGACGCTGGAAGAGGCCGTTCGCGGTGTCACCAAAGAGATCCGTATCCCGACGCTGGAAGAGTGTGACGTTTGCCATGGCAGCGGTGCGAAAGCGGGTACGCAGCCACAAACCTGTCCAACCTGTCACGGTTCCGGTCAGGTGCAGATGCGTCAGGGCTTCTTCGCCGTCCAGCAGGCGTGTCCGCACTGTCATGGTCGTGGGACGCTGATTAAAGATCCATGCACCAAATGCCACGGCCACGGTCGCGTTGAGAAAACCAAAACCCTGTCCGTTAAAATCCCGGCTGGCGTAGATACGGGTGACCGCATCCGTCTGGCAGGTGAAGGCGAAGCAGGTGAGCACGGCGCACCAGCAGGCGATCTGTACGTTCAGGTGCAGGTGAAACAGCACGCTATCTTTGAGCGTGAAGGCAACAACCTCTACTGTGAAGTCCCGATCAACTTTGCTATGGCAGCGCTCGGTGGCGAAATTGAAGTGCCTACACTGGATGGGCGCGTGAACCTGAAAATCCCAGGCGAAACGCAGACCGGTAAGCTGTTCCGCATGCGCGGTAAAGGCGTGAAATCCGTTCGCGGTGGTGCGCAGGGCGACCTGCTGTGCCGCGTGGTGGTTGAAACCCCGGTTGGCCTGAACGACAAGCAGAAGCAGCTGTTAAAAGAGCTGCAGGAAAGCTTTGGCGGCCCGACGGGTGAGAAAAACAGCCCACGCTCCAAAAGCTTCTTCGATGGCGTCAAAAAATTCTTCGATGATTTGACCCGCTAAATCGTTAGCTGGTAACTATCCTTTAAAAACCCGGAAGCGATTCCGGGTTTTTTGTTTCTTGTTCGAAAGCTCGGTTAAACTGAGTATATATTCAATATTGATCTGTTTTTACCGATTTGTTTGCGCTGATATTATGGTTTTATCGAGGTATTGTTGTAAAAGAGAGAATTAACGTGAAATTACTACACCGTTTCTTTAGCAGTGAAGCATCCGGCGGCGTGATCCTGATTATTGCTGCTGCGGCCGCGATGCTGCTCGCCAACATGGGCATGACGCGCGATCTCTATCACGCATTTCTGGAAACGCCCGTCGAGCTTAAGGTCGGCGCGCTGGAAATTAACAAGAACATGCTGCTGTGGATCAACGATGCGCTGATGGCGGTGTTCTTCCTGCTGGTGGGGCTTGAGGTGAAACGTGAGCTGGTGATGGGCTCGTTAGCCAGCCGCCAGCGCGCAGCATTTCCGGTGATCGCCGCCATTGGCGGGATGGTCGTTCCGGCGCTGCTCTTCCTCGCGTTTGCCTGGCAGGATCCTGTTGCGCGTGACGGGTGGGCGATCCCGGCGGCAACGGATATCGCGTTTGCGCTTGGCGTTTTAGCGTTGCTCGGGAGCCGGGTTCCGGTTGCACTGAAAATCTTCCTGATGGCGCTGGCGATCATTGATGACCTGGGGGCTATCGTCATTATCGCGCTGTTCTACACCAGCGATCTGTCGATTCTGTCGCTGAGCGTGGCAGCAGGGGCGATTGCTGTCCTGGCGCTGTTGAACATTTTCAATGTCCGTCGCATTGGAATTTACATCCTTGTGGGGATGGTGTTGTGGACGGCGGTGCTGAAATCGGGTGTCCATGCCACGCTGGCCGGGGTGATCGTCGGCTTCTTTGTGCCGCTTAAGCCGCAGGAGGGTAAATCACCCGCCAAACAACTGGAGCATGTGCTGCACCCGTGGGTCGCCTTTATGATCCTGCCGCTGTTTGCGTTTGCCAACGCGGGCGTTTCCTTGGGAGGGGTTACGCTGGAGGGGCTCACTTCCGTGCTGCCGCTGGGTATTATTGCCGGGCTGTTTATTGGTAAACCGCTGGGGATCAGCCTGTTCTGCTGGCTGGCGCTGAAGCTTAAGCTGGCATCGTTGCCGAACGGCACAACATTTGGTCAGATTATGGCGGTCGGCGTGCTGTGCGGTATCGGATTTACCATGTCGATCTTTATCTCGACGCTGGCGTTTGGTGCAAACGCGCCTGAGCTGATTATCTGGGCAAAACTCGCCATTCTTATCGGTTCATTACTGGCCGCAGTTATTGGTTATACCTTATTGAAGGTGAAGTTGTCCGGGCAGGTCGTCCAGGCATAACGGAAAACCGGGAGGAGGTCATTCTTCTCCCGATACACTCAGGGAGAGAAGACGCGATGTCTCATTTGAATTACAACCATCTGTATTACTTCTGGCATGTTTACAAACAAGGCTCGGTGGTCGGGGCGGCAGAAGCTCTTTTTCTGACGCCACAAACTATCACCGGGCAAATCAAGGCTCTGGAAGAACGCCTGCAAGGCAAGCTGTTCAAGCGTAAAGGACGTGGCATAGAGCCAAGCGAGTTGGGTGAACTGGTTTTTCGCTATGCGGACAAGATGTTTACCCTGAGCCAGGAGATGCTGGATATCGTCAACTACCGCAAAGAGTCTAATTTGCTGTTTGACGTGGGCGTGGCGGATGCCCTCTCGAAACGGCTGGTGAGCGGCGTGCTGGATGCGGCGGTGGTTGAAGACGAGCAGATCCATTTGCGCTGTTTTGAATCCACACACGAAATGCTGCTGGAGCAGTTGAGCCAGCATAAGCTGGATATGATTATCTCGGATTGCCCCATCGACTCCACGCAGCAGGAGGGGCTGTTTTCGGTCAAGATTGGTGAATGCGGGGTAAGCTTCTGGTGCATCAACCCGCCTCCGGAAAAACCGTTCCCTGCCTGTCTGGAAGAACGCCGCTTGCTGGTGCCGGGAAGGCGCTCCATGCTGGGGCGTAAGCTGCAGAACTGGTTTAACTCTCAGGGGCTGAACGTGGAGATCCTGGGTGAGTTCGATGATGCAGCACTGATGAAAGCGTTTGGTGAGGCGCACAACGCAATCTTTGTTGCGCCGACGCTGTACATGCACGATCTCTATTCAGATAACAAGATTACCGAGATTGGCAGAGTCGATAACGTCATGGAGGAGTACCACGCCATCTTCGCCGAAAGGATGATTCAACACCCGGCGGTGCAGCGTATCTGTAACCGCGACTACTCGGCGCTGTTTACCCCGCCAGCAAACTGAAGGTATAAAAAAACCCGCGTTAAGCGGGTTCTTTAAACAAGCAACAACAAGCGGCGATTAAGCCAGTTTGTTGATCTGCGCGGTCAGGTTTGCTTTATGACGCGCTGCTTTGTTTTTGTGGATCAGACCTTTAGCAGCCTGACGATCCACGATTGGTTGCATTTCGTTAAATGCGTTCTGCGCTGCAGCTTTGTCGCCAGCTTCGATTGCTGCGTATACTTTCTTGATGAAAGTACGCATCATAGAGCGACGGCTTGCGTTGTGCTTACGAGCCTTTTCAGACTGAACGGCACGTTTCTTAGCTGATTTGATATTAGCCAAGTCCAACTCCCAAATATGATCTATGTGGACAATTCAAAGGCCGAGGAATATGCCCTCTTTGCCTTCTTTTGTCAATGGATTTGTGCAAATAAGCGCCGTTAATTAGCGACGCTACGTTACGTAGTGATGGCGCAGGATTCTACCAGCTTGTCTTTCGTGAATACAGCTTTTCGGCATAAAAATCGCAGTTCCCGGGCAGATTTTTTTGCTGTGAAAGGTCAGCATGATGAAATCATTACGGCTTTCTGTTTTGTGCAGACAATCGTCGGTTAACCTTAATCGCTGTACAAGGTATACTTTGGCGATTTTCACTGTTTTGAGCCAGACATGAAGCTGATACGCGGCATACATAATCTCAGCAAAGCCCCCCACGGGTGCGTGCTGACCATTGGTAATTTCGACGGCGTGCATCGTGGGCATCAGGCGCTGTTGCAGGGATTGCGTAAAGAAGGGGAGGCACGTGGCCTGCCCGTGGTAGTGATGATTTTCGAGCCGCAGCCGCTGGAACTGTTCGCGGGCGATAAATCGCCTGCCCGACTTACTCGCCTGCGCGAGAAGTTGCGCTATCTGGCACAGTCCGGTGTGGACTACGTATTGTGTGTCCGTTTTGATCGTCGTTTTGCCGCGCTGACAGCACAAAATTTCGTCAGCGACCTGTTGGTCAAGCGCCTTGGCGTGCAGTTTCTCGCCGTGGGTGATGATTTCCGCTTTGGCGCTGGTCGTCAGGGCGATTTCTTGCTATTACAGAAGGCTGGCCTGGAATATGGTTTTGACGTCACCAGCGCGATGACCTTTTGCGAAGGTGGCGTGCGCGTCAGCAGTACGGCGGTTCGTCAGGCGCTGGCCAATGATGAACTGGAGACCGCAGAGAATTTGCTGGGGCATCCGTTTACCATTTCTGGTCGTGTGGTTCATGGCGATGCGCTGGGGCGTACGATAGGTTTCCCGACGGCGAATATACCGCTGCGTCGTCAGGTCTCCCCGGTTAAAGGGGTATATGCGGTGGAAGTGGCTGGACTGGGCGAGAAACCTTTTTACGGTGTCGCCAATATTGGCACACGTCCTACGGTCGCCGGTGTGCGACAGCAGCTGGAAGTGCATCTGCTGGACGTTGTAATGGACCTCTACGGTCGCCATATAGATGTCATACTGCGTAAAAAAATACGCAATGAGCAGCGATTTGCCTCGCTGGATGAACTAAAAGCGCAAATCGCGCGAGATGAATTAACGGCCCGCGAGTTTTTTGGGCTTTGAACCCGGCTTAAATGCCTACGTGATAAATACGGAACCGAGAATCTGATGAGTGACTATAAATCAACCCTGAATTTGCCGGAAACAGGGTTCCCGATGCGCGGCGATCTCGCCAAGCGCGAACCGGGAATGCTGGCGCGTTGGACCGATGATGACCTGTACGGCATCATTCGTGCAGCCAAGAAAGGCAAAAAAACCTTCATTCTGCATGATGGCCCTCCATATGCGAATGGCAGCATTCATATTGGTCACTCTGTAAACAAGATTCTGAAAGACATTATCGTGAAGTCCAAAGGACTCGCGGGATATGACTCGCCTTACGTTCCGGGTTGGGACTGCCACGGTCTGCCGATTGAACTGAAAGTTGAGCAGGAATTTGGTAAGCCGGGTGAGAAATTCACTGCGGCAGAATTCCGTGCGAAATGCCGTGAATACGCGGCCACTCAGGTTGACGGCCAGCGTGCAGACTTTATTCGTCTGGGCGTGCTGGGCGACTGGTCGCATCCGTACCTGACCATGGACTTCAAAACCGAAGCCAACATCATCCGTGCGCTGGGTAAAATCATCGGCAATGGCCACCTGCACAAAGGCGCGAAGCCGGTGCACTGGTGCGTGGACTGCCGTTCTGCGCTGGCAGAAGCAGAAGTTGAGTATTACGACAAAACCTCGCCTTCAATCGACGTGGCCTTCGAAGCGGTCGATCAGGATGCGATCAAAGGTAAATTCGGCCTGCCGGGCGTAAGCGGCCCGATCTCGCTGGTTATCTGGACCACCACCCCATGGACGCTGCCTGCTAACCGTGCAATCTCCCTCTCCGGTGAGTTCGAATATGCACTGGTTCAGATTGACGGTCAGGCGCTGATCCTGGCGAAAGATCTGGTGGAAAGCGTGCTGAAACGCGCGAACATCACCGACTACACCGTCCTGGGCACCGTGAAGGGCGACGCGCTGGAGCTGATGCGCTTCAAACACCCGTTCCTGGACTTCGACGTTCCGGCGATCCTGGGCGACCACGTGACGCTGGAAGCCGGTACCGGTGCAGTACATACCGCCGGTGGTCACGGTCCTGACGACTACAACATCAGCCTGAAATACGGTCTGGAAATCGCGAACCCGGTTGGTCCGGACGGCTCATACCTGCCTGGTACGTATCCATCGCTGGACGGTATCAACGTCTTCAAAGCGAACGACATCATTGTGGAGATGCTGCGTGAGCGCGGCGCGCTGTTGCACGTTGAGAAAATGCAGCACAGCTACCCGTGCTGCTGGCGTCACAAGACGCCGATCATCTTCCGTGCGACCCCACAGTGGTTCGTCAGCATGGATCAGAAAGGCCTGCGCGAGCAGTCTCTGAAAGAGATCAAAGGCGTGCAGTGGATCCCGGACTGGGGCCAGGCACGTATTGAATCCATGGTGGCTAACCGTCCTGACTGGTGTATCTCCCGTCAGCGTACCTGGGGCGTGCCGATGTCGCTGTTCGTGCATAAAGAGACGCACGAACTGCACCCGAACACGCTGGAACTGATGGAAGAAGTGGCGAAGCGTGTTGAAGTTGATGGCATTCAGGCGTGGTGGGATCTCGATGCCCGCGATATCCTGGGCGCTGACGCGGACAACTACGAAAAAGTGCCAGATACCCTGGACGTGTGGTTCGACTCCGGGTCTACTCACGCCTCCGTGGTTGACGTGCGCCCTGAGTTTGCCGGTCACGCGGCTGATATGTATCTGGAAGGTTCTGACCAACACCGTGGCTGGTTCATGTCATCCCTGATGATCTCCACCGCCATGAAAGGTAAAGCACCTTACCGTCAGGTTCTGACCCACGGTTTCACCGTTGATGGTCAGGGCCGTAAGATGTCCAAATCTATCGGTAATACCGTTTCTCCGCAGGACGTGATGAACAAACTGGGCGCAGACATTCTGCGTCTGTGGGTGGCATCTACTGACTATACCGGCGAAATGGCGGTATCAGATGAGATCCTGAAACGTGCTGCCGACAGCTATCGTCGTATCCGTAACACCGCGCGCTTCCTGCTGGCGAACCTGAATGGTTTCGATCCGGCAAAAGACATGGTGAAACCGGAAGAGATGGTGGTGCTGGATCGCTGGGCGGTAGGCTGTGCGAAAGCGGCGCAGGAAGATATCGTTAAGGCATACGAGTCTTACGATTTCCATGAAGTGGTGCAGCGCCTGATGCGCTTCTGCTCCATCGAGATGGGCTCGTTCTACCTCGACATCATCAAAGACCGCCAGTACACCGCGAAAGCGGACAGCGTGGCGCGTCGTAGCTGCCAGACTGCGCTGTATCACATCGCAGAAGCACTGGTGCGCTGGATGGCGCCAATTATGTCCTTCACCGCGGATGAAATCTGGGGCTACCTGCCAGGTGAGCGTGAGAAGTATGTCTTCACCGGCGAGTGGTACGAAGGTCTGTTCGATCTCTCCAGTACCGAAGCGATGAACGACGCCTTCTGGGACGAGCTGCTGAAAGTGCGTGGCGAAGTGAACAAGGTCATCGAACAGGCGCGTGCTGACAAGAAAGTCGGTGGTTCTCTGGAAGCGGCAGTGACCCTGTACGCAGAACCTGAGCTGGCGGCCAAACTGACGGCGCTGGGCGATGAATTACGATTTGTCCTGTTGACCTCCGGTGCGAAAGTTGCGGATTATGCCGACGCTTCTGCTGATGCTCAGCAGAGCGAACTGCTTAAAGGACTGAAAGTCGCACTGAGCAAAGCCGAAGGTGAGAAGTGCCCGCGCTGCTGGCACTACACCACCGATGTCGGCCAGGTGGCGGAACACGCAGACATCTGCGGACGCTGTGTAAGCAACGTCGCCGGTGACGGCGAAAAACGTAAGTTTGCCTGATGAGTAAAACTCTCTGTTCAACAGGACTGCGCTGGCTGTGGCTGGTTGTGGTGGTGCTGATTATTGATCTGGGCAGCAAGTTCCTGATCCTCCAGAACTTTGCTCTGGGGGATACGGTTCCGCTGTTCCCGTCGCTTAACCTGCACTATGCGCGTAACTATGGCGCAGCGTTTAGCTTCCTTGCTGACAGCGGTGGCTGGCAGCGCTGGTTCTTTGCGGGTATTGCTATCGGTATCTGTGTGGTGCTGGCGGTGTTGATGTACCGTTCGAAAGCGACGCAAAAGCTGAACAACATCGCCTATGCGCTGATCATTGGCGGCGCGTTAGGTAACCTGTTCGATCGCCTGTGGCATGGCTTTGTGGTCGATATGATCGACTTCTACGTCGGCGACTGGCACTTTGCGACCTTTAACCTCGCTGATAGCGCAATTTGTATCGGTGCGGCGTTAATCGTGCTGGAAGGTTTCTTGCCGAAACCCGCCGCGAAAGAGCAGGCTTAATTGTAAATGCCGGGTGGCGCTGCGCTTACCCGGCCTACAGAATTTGTGGCCTCCCGTAGGCCCGGTAAGCGCAGCGCCACCGGGCAACAGGTGACCCAAAACAAGCGAGCAATTTGCATGTCTAAATCCGTACAAAGCAATAGCGCGGTTCTCGTTCACTTCACGCTGAAACTGGATGACGGCTCAACGGCCGAATCCACCCGCAATAACGGCAAACCAGCCCTGTTTCGTCTTGGCGATACGTCGTTATCTGAAGGTCTGGAGCAGCAGCTTCTGGGTCTGAAAGAGGGGGAGAAGAAGGCGTTTTCGCTGGAGCCGGATGCGGCGTTTGGCGTGCCAAGCCCGGATCTTATCCAGTACTTCTCTCGTCGTGAGTTTATGGATGCGGGCGAACCTGAAATCGGGGCGATTATGCTCTTTACCGCTATGGATGGCAGCGAAATGCCTGGCGTGATCCGCGAAATCAACGGCGACTCCATCACCGTAGATTTCAACCATCCTCTTGCCGGGCGCACCGTCCATTTTGATATTGAAGTGCTGGAGATCGATCCGGTACTGGAGGCCTGAAATGCAGATCCTGTTGGCTAACCCGCGCGGCTTCTGCGCCGGTGTAGACCGCGCTATCAGCATTGTTGAAAACGCGCTGGAGATTTACGGCGCGCCGATTTACGTGCGTCACGAAGTTGTACATAACCGTTACGTGGTCGACAGCCTGCGTGAACGCGGTGCAATCTTCATTGAGCAGATCAGCGAAGTGCCGGACGGCGCGATCCTGATTTTCTCCGCACACGGTGTCTCCCAAGCGGTACGTAACGAAGCGAAAAGCCGTGATTTGACAGTGTTCGACGCCACCTGTCCGTTGGTAACCAAAGTGCATATGGAAGTGGCGCGCGCCAGCCGTCGCGGTGAAGAGTCGATCCTGATTGGTCACGCCGGTCATCCGGAAGTCGAAGGCACTATGGGCCAGTACAGCAACCCGGAAGGGGGGATGTATCTGGTGGAGTCGCCGGAAGATGTTCTGACGCTGAACGTAAAAAACGAAGCCCGTCTGTCGTTCATGACGCAGACCACGCTTTCAGTTGATGATACGTCGGATGTGATTGACGCATTGCGCCAGCGTTTTCCGAAAATCGTCGGGCCGCGTAAAGATGATATCTGCTACGCAACCACTAACCGCCAGGAAGCAGTGCGTGCGTTGGCTGAGCAGGCGGACGTGGTGCTGGTGGTCGGCTCGAAAAACTCCTCTAACTCCAACCGTCTGGCCGAACTGGCGCAGCGCATGGGCAAGGCGGCGTTTCTGATTGACGACGCGACGGACATTCAGGAAGCGTGGGTGAAAAACGCGGCCTGTGTCGGTGTCACCGCAGGGGCTTCCGCACCGGATATCCTGGTGCAGAACGTGATCGCCCGTCTGCAGGAACTGGGTGGTGGTGAAGCCGTTCCGCTGGAAGGCCGCGAAGAGAACATCGTCTTCGAAGTCCCGAAAGAGCTGCGTATTGATGCACGCGAAGTGGAATAATCCTTCTTCTGATGAAAGGCCAGCACCTCCTGTGCTGGCCTTTTTTTTATCTGCTACTTTATCGTGACGACAAAATCATGTCTTTTACTGATATTTGAGTCCGTTTCACGTTAAATTCTAATTATCGGTGTTTTCAGTTGGCAGCCCTGACAAAGGCTGGTTAATCTGAAAACGGTTTACATCATTTTAACGTAAGAGAATAACTATGCATGATGCACAGATCCGTGTCGCTATTGCGGGCGCGGGTGGACGTATGGGTCGCCAGCTCATTCAGGCGGCACTTCAGATGGATGGCGTAGCGCTGGGCGCAGCACTGGAACGTGAAGGTTCATCGCTTCTTGGGGCCGATGCCGGTGAACTGGCAGGCGCGGGCAAGACGGGCGTTACCGTTCAAAGCAGCCTTGATGCGGTGAAAGATGATTTTGATGTGTTTATCGATTTCACCCGGCCAGAAGGCACACTGACCCATCTGGCATTTTGCCGTCAGCACGGCAAAGGCATGGTGATTGGCACCACCGGGTTTGATGAAGCCGGTAAACAAGCCATTCAGGATGCGTCACATGAGATTGCTATTGTCTTCGCTGCTAACTTTAGCGTGGGCGTCAACGTTATGCTTAAGCTGCTGGAGAAGGCCGCAAAAGTGATGGGCAATTATACCGACATTGAGATTGTCGAAGCTCACCACCGTTACAAAGTCGATGCTCCCTCCGGCACGGCGCTGGCAATGGGCGAAGCGATTGCGCATGCACTGGATAAAGATTTAAAAGACTGCGCGGTATATACCCGCGAAGGCCATACGGGCGAACGCGTTCCGGGAACGATTGGTTTCGCAACCGTGCGAGCGGGTGACATCGTCGGGGAACATACTGCGATGTTCGCCGATATTGGAGAACGTGTAGAGATCACGCATAAAGCATCCAGCCGCATGACATTTGCGAATGGTGCCGTTCGCTCCGCTTTGTGGCTGAAAGGCAAAGAAAATGGTCTTTTTGATATGCGTGATGTGCTAGATCTCAACAATTTGTAAGAGATATTACCCATCGTGATGTGGTTATTGCAGTCGTAACTTTTTGATTGCATAGGGCAATAATTTATTGCCCTTTTATTTTGTCCATTCCATGTTTATTTTTGTCTTTTTTGACTAAAAGTAGATGCTATCCCGCCATTTTGTGTTGCTGGTATGTAAATTTTGACCGTTTGGTCCACTTTTTATTATCTGCGTACCAGAAATTCCAATAAACTTGCCACGCAAGCGTTTTCTGTCGTGATTTACCTGATCTTTTTGCCGCTTAACATCTTTTCAGGCCGCCAGGCTTGCAAAAGGATAATTAAAATATCCGTTTTGAGTTGACTTTTACCTGGCAAATCTCCAGAATGCCGCCGTTTGCCAAAAATCCGCTGGCAACACATTTGCATTGATTTATGACATGGTTGTGAATTAATATGCAAATAAAGTGAGTGAATATTCTCTGGAGGGTGTTTTGATTAAGTCAGCGCTATTGGTTCTGGAAGACGGAACCCAGTTTATCGGTCGGGCCATAGGGGCAACGGGTTCGGCGGTTGGGGAAGTCGTTTTCAATACTTCAATGACCGGTTATCAAGAAATCCTCACTGATCCTTCCTATTCTCGCCAAATCGTTACTCTTACTTATCCTCATATCGGCAATGTCGGCACCAATGCTGCTGACGAAGAATCTTCTCAGGTACATGCGCAAGGCCTGGTCATTCGCGACCTGCCGCTGATTGCCAGCAACTTCCGCAATACCGAAGACCTCTCTTCCTACCTGAAGCGCCATAACATTGTGGCGATTGCCGATATCGATACCCGTAAGTTAACGCGTCTGCTGCGCGAGAAGGGTGCACAGAACGGCTGCATCATCGCAGGGGACAACCTCGATGCGGCGCTGGCGCTGGAAAAAGCGAAAGCCTTCCCGGGCCTGAATGGCATGGACCTGGCGAAAGAAGTGACGACCACTGAAGCATACAGCTGGACGCAAGGTAGCTGGACGCTGTCAGATGACCTGCCGGAAGCGAAAAAAGAGAGCGAGCTGCCGTTCCACGTGGTCGCCTACGATTTCGGCGCCAAGCGCAATATCCTGCGCATGCTGGTTGATCGCGGCTGCCGTCTGACGGTGGTGCCGGCGAAAACCTCTGCCGAAGACGTACTGAAGATGAACCCGGATGGCATCTTCCTCTCTAACGGTCCTGGCGACCCGGCACCGTGCGATTACGCTATCGATGCCATCAAGTCCTTCCTCGAAACCGATATTCCGGTATTCGGCATCTGCCTCGGCCATCAGCTGCTGGCGCTGGCGAGCGGGGCGAACACCATTAAGATGAAGTTCGGTCACCACGGTGGTAACCACCCGGTGAAAGACATCGACAACAACACGGTGATGATTACGGCACAGAACCACGGCTTCGCAGTAGACGAAGCGTCAATGCCGGCTAATCTGCGCGTGACGCACAAATCCCTGTTCGATGGCACCCTGCAGGGGATCCATCGTACCGATAAGCCAGCGTTCAGCTTCCAGGGACACCCGGAAGCCAGCCCGGGGCCGCACGATGCCGCACCGCTGTTCGATCACTTCATCGAACTTATCGAGCAATACCGTAAGACCGCTAAATAATCAGGAGCCGAGAAGACCATGCCAAAACGTACAGACATAAAAAGCATCCTGATCCTTGGCGCTGGCCCGATTGTTATCGGTCAGGCCTGTGAATTTGACTACTCCGGTGCACAGGCGTGTAAAGCCTTGCGCGAAGAGGGTTACCGCGTCATCCTGGTGAACTCTAACCCGGCGACCATCATGACCGACCCGGAAATGGCGGATGCAACCTACATCGAGCCGATTCACTGGGAAGTGGTACGTAAAATCATCGAGAAAGAGCGTCCGGATGCAGTTCTGCCGACCATGGGTGGCCAGACTGCACTGAACTGCGCGCTGGAGCTGGAGCGTCAGGGCGTGCTGGAAGAGTTCGGCGTGACCATGATTGGTGCGACCGCCGATGCGATTGATAAAGCAGAAGACCGTCGTCGCTTCGACGTGGCGATGAAAAAAATCGGCCTCGACACCGCGCGTTCCGGTATCGCTCACAACATGGAAGAGGCGCTGGCCGTTGCGGCTGAAGTGGGTTATCCGTGCATTATCCGTCCTTCCTTCACCATGGGCGGCACCGGCGGCGGTATCGCCTACAACCGCGAAGAGTTTGAAGAGATTTGCGAGCGCGGCCTGGATCTCTCCCCAACCAAAGAGCTGCTGATTGATGAATCGCTGATTGGCTGGAAAGAGTACGAGATGGAAGTGGTGCGTGATAAAAACGACAACTGCATCATCGTCTGCTCCATCGAAAACTTCGATGCGATGGGTATCCACACCGGCGACTCCATTACCGTTGCGCCAGCGCAAACGCTGACCGACAAAGAGTACCAAATCATGCGTAACGCCTCGATGGCGGTACTGCGTGAAATCGGCGTCGAAACCGGTGGTTCTAACGTGCAGTTCTCGGTGAACCCGAAAACCGGCCGTCTGATTGTTATCGAAATGAACCCGCGCGTGTCCCGCTCCTCCGCGCTGGCCTCTAAAGCGACCGGCTTCCCGATTGCGAAGGTGGCGGCGAAACTGGCGGTCGGTTACACCCTTGACGAGCTGATGAACGACATCACCGGGGGCCGCACGCCTGCGTCCTTCGAACCGTCTATCGACTACGTTGTGACCAAAATTCCACGCTTCAACTTCGAGAAATTCGCTGGCGCGAACGACCGTCTGACCACCCAGATGAAATCTGTGGGTGAAGTGATGGCGATTGGCCGCACGCAGCAGGAATCCCTACAGAAAGCGCTGCGCGGCCTCGAAGTGGGCGCGACCGGCTTCGATCCGAAAGTGAGCCTGGACGACCCGGAAGCACTGACCAAAATCCGCCGCGAGCTGAAAGACGCGGGCGCAGAGCGTATCTGGTATATCGCCGACGCCTTCCGCGCAGGCTTGTCCGTGGACGGCGTGTTCAACCTGACCAACATCGACCGCTGGTTCCTGGTGCAAATTGAAGAGCTGGTGCGTCTGGAAGAGAAAGTGGCGGAGCTGGGCATCAATGGCCTGGACGCTGACTTCCTGCGCATGCTGAAACGCAAAGGCTTTGCCGACGCGCGTCTGGCAAAACTGGCCGGCGTGCGTGAAGCGGAAATCCGCAAGCTGCGCGACCAGTATGACCTGCACCCGGTCTACAAGCGTGTTGATACCTGTGCGGCAGAGTTCGCGACCGATACGGCTTACATGTACTCCACGTATGAAGACGAGTGTGAAGCGAATCCGTCCGTTGACCGCGACAAAATCATGGTACTGGGCGGTGGCCCAAACCGTATCGGCCAGGGCATCGAGTTTGACTACTGCTGCGTACACGCCTCTCTGGCGCTGCGCGAAGACGGTTACGAGACCATCATGGTCAACTGTAACCCGGAAACGGTCTCTACCGACTATGACACCTCTGACCGTCTCTACTTCGAACCGGTAACTCTGGAAGACGTGCTGGAAATCGTGCGCATCGAGAAGCCAAAAGGCGTGATCGTGCAGTACGGCGGCCAGACGCCGCTGAAACTGGCGCGCGCGCTCGAAGCCGCAGGTGTGCCGGTTATCGGTACCAGCCCGGATGCCATTGACCGTGCAGAAGACCGCGAGCGTTTCCAGCAGGCGGTTGACCGTCTGAAGCTGAAACAGCCGGCAAACGCCACCGTGACTGCGATTGAACAAGCGGTTGAGAAGGCGAAAGAGATTGGCTACCCGCTGGTGGTGCGTCCTTCTTACGTGCTGGGCGGCCGCGCGATGGAAATCGTCTACGACGAAGCTGACCTGCGTCGTTACTTCCAGACGGCAGTTAGCGTGTCCAACGATGCGCCGGTGCTGCTGGATCGCTTCCTCGACGATGCGGTTGAAGTGGATGTGGATGCTATCTGCGACGGTGAAATGGTGCTGATTGGCGGCATCATGGAGCACATCGAGCAGGCGGGCGTGCACTCAGGCGACTCCGCCTGTTCTCTGCCAGCGTACACCCTGAGCCAGGAAATTCAGGACGTGATGCGTCAGCAGGTGCAGAAACTGGCCTTCGAACTGCAGGTTCGTGGTCTGATGAACGTCCAGTTCGCCGTGAAAGACAACGAAGTCTACCTGATTGAAGTGAACCCGCGTGCGGCACGTACCGTACCGTTCGTCTCTAAAGCGACCGGTATTCCGCTGGCAAAAGTGGCGGCGCGCGTGATGGCTGGCCAGACGCTGGCACAGCAGGGCGTCACAAAAGAGATTATCCCGCCGTACTACTCGGTGAAAGAGGTGGTGCTGCCGTTCAACAAATTCCCGGGCGTTGACCCGCTGTTAGGGCCAGAGATGCGCTCTACCGGGGAAGTGATGGGCGTGGGCCGCACCTTTGCAGAAGCGTTTGCTAAAGCGCAACTGGGCAGCAACTCCACCATGAAGAAATCTGGCCGTGCGCTGCTCTCTGTTCGCGAAGGCGATAAAGAGCGCGTGGTTGACCTGGCTGCCAAGCTGCTGAAACAGGGCTTCGAGCTGGATGCAACCCACGGTACGGCGATTGTGCTGGGTGAAGCGGGAATCAACCCGCGTCTGGTGAACAAAGTGCATGAAGGTCGTCCGCACATTCAGGATCGCATCAAGAATGGCGAATACACCTATATCATCAACACCACTGCGGGCCGCCAGGCGATTGAAGACTCCAAGCTGATTCGCCGCAGCGCGCTGCAGTACAAAGTGCATTACGACACCACCCTGAACGGCGGTTTCGCAACAGCCATGGCGCTGAACGCGGATGCCACCGAGAAGGTGATTTCGGTCCAGGAAATGCACGCCCAGATTAACAAGTAAGACAAATTGCCCGGTACCGTTCGGCTACCGGGCATTCTTCCCCTCTTCAGAACCTTCTGGTTTTCCATCCGCATTCAGTCAGTTAGCCTAAAATGGTTAGGTCGATAATGAAATTCAACTGAGAGCAGGGGAAAACACCATGCAAAATAAACTACTGATCGCTTCCGTTCTGGCTGCCACTGCAATGTTCACCGTAGCGGGGTGTTCGTCTAATCAGGCGGTAAAAACCACCGATGGCCGCACCATCATTACGGACGGCAAACCGCAGGTGGATGACGATACCGGTCTGGTGTCGTATAAAAACGCGGAAACTGGTCAAACCGAGCAGATTAACCGTGACCAGGTTAAATCCATGGGTGAACTGGATAATTAAAAAAAGCAGTGGCATCTGCCACTGCTTTTTTGCTTGATGCGGATGGATTACCAGCGGTGGTTTAACAAAATATGACCGCCGTAAGCGGCATAGTTTTTTTCACCCCATTCGCCGCTGGCGCGAAGTGAAATCGTCGTGGTCTCGTTAAGATTGCCGGTAATACCCAGCTCTACCTGACCACGATCCTCCGGCGTATCATTACTTACGGTTTCGTCGTTGAAGGCCAGATCGTTTTGACCTGCACCCTTCAGCCAGTTCACCGCAACGTATGGCTGCCAGGCCGTGACGTCCTTTTGCTGGAAATAGCTGGATTTCACACCCAGACGACCGAAGACGCTGTCGTTATCCAGAGTCGTCACCCGGACGCCATCACGATCTGTATGATTTTCCTGATCAAGATAGCTGTAGATCACCTGCGCCTGAGGCTCGATCTTCCAGGTACGCTCGTTTTCAGATGGGATAACCCACGCATGGCCGACTTCAACAGACGCGGCAAAACCTTCGCTGTTGTAATCCTCATCGTTGCGGTTGCTGGTCACTTTGTTGTTGTACCAGCTGTAGGCGGCCCAGGTATCAATGTAGCTTCCCAGGCGTAATTTCTGATCTTCCTGCCAGGTGGCGTAGAGCCCAACGTTGAAGCCATCGACTTTACCCTGTGCGTCACGCACGTTGTGTTTCGCATCTGAGTGGGTCTTCGCCTGGCCTGCACCAAACATGCCACCGGCACGCAGGATACCGCTGTCCATTGGCTTGCTGAGGAAATCGCTGCCGACTTGCAGAACGGTGGTCGTGGTGTCGTAGCTGACTTTATCGCCGCCTGCATCATTTTCATGGTAACGACCTTTAACATACATCCAGGTATTCAGATCGTCTTCGTTACGGAAAGTGAGCTGATCGCGATCGTCACGTTTGTGCAGGAACATACTCTGAGCCGCCAGATAGTTGCCTAAATACGCGCCCACTTCAGGTGCCATCACTTCTGGTGCTGGGGTATTGCCGCCGCCGTTATCGGTATTATCACCACCGTCGCCGTTATCATTGCCGCCGCTGTTGCCGCCATCGTCGGTATTGCTGCCATTGTCATTGTTACCGCCATCGTCGGTATTGCCACCGTTGTCGGTATTATCTCCGTCATCGGTATCATCTGTCGGATCGACAGGTGGCGTGGCCTTCGATTCCAGGTACCAGTTCCCGTCACTATGCTGGTAAAGAGAGTATTCGTATGCGCCTGCCACAACCGGTTTGGCCAGCGTCAGCTGTGCTTCAGAGCTGCCGGCGACGCTGACAATCTCCATGCCGTTCACGGTCTGTGCGCCAAGTCCACCCATGTTGCTGACGGTCACGCCGGACTGGCCAAAACTGCTGCCGGTTATTGTGAGATGATCGGTAGGTGCCGTGTCAGTACCTAGCTCGCTGTTTAACACAATCTGGCTACCTTCTGCGCCGGTATAGTCGCCATTGATGGTAAAGTCATTACCCACGCTGTGGTCGGCAGCACTGAGCAAAAGCGTGCCGCTGTTGGTCACGTTGCCGTTAATGGTATCAATGCCGGCGTTTCTGAGGGTTGCATTACCCTCAATTGCATTCCACGCTGCCAGCGTACCGCCGCTGAGAATAGTGATGTTGTTGTAGACGGTTCCTGCGGTGGCAAACTTCGCCCCGTTCTGCACGGTGAGAGTGGCATTGCTGTTTTCAACACCTAACGTTGCGCCTGCCGCTACCAGCACTGTGCCGTTTCGCAGGGTCGTATCGCCGGTATAGCTGTTGTTGCCGGTAAGCGTCAGCGTATTCGCATCAACTTTCTCTACGTTTCCGCTGCCGGTCATGTCGGTAGAAAACGTAAAATTGCCTCCCTGGTTAAAGATAACCGTACCATTGTTGGTTAGGCCGCCGCTGAGACTTGCCATACCTTCGCCATTGCCCAGCTGGAGCGTGGCTTCATTCGCCACCAGCGTATTGCCAGCATTGGAAACGGTACCCGCCAGGGTCAGGTTGCCGCTATTCACCTGCAGTGAATCACCTGCACCAATAATGTCGACGTTACCCGTCAGCGTCCAGTCTTCACCGTTCATTTTGACAGAGGCGAAACCATCGCCTTCGTTCAGTCCGATAAAATTGCTGTCTTCTGTACCGGTGCCTACCAGGGTCAGGGTGTTACCTTTCGAGACTGTCGAAATAACGTCACCTGATAATGATGAGCCAGTATTAAGCACCAGGGTGTTATTTTTATCGCTGGCAAAAAATACTGCCGCATTTCCACCCCCGAGCGAACCGCTATTCGTAATATCAACTTTAGCGTTACCTGAGACATAAATACCGTTCTGCGTGCCTTCAATAACACCACTATTTAAGACTTTTGTATTGCCACTACTTAAAGCAATACCATCACCGTCAATACCCGTGATTTTGCCATCATTGTTGATGCCTAACCCTGTCTCGGCGCTCAAACCCGTTTTGCCTTTAATCAATCCTGATTCGGTATTAGTGATATTGATAGCAGATGATGACTCACTAATGAAAATACCTTTTTCAGCACCCGTTATATTTCCACTATTATTGAAGTCACCCAGTAAAGACTCCACATTTACTGCGTTTGCGCTGGTAGAAGAAATTGTTGCACCGACTTCATTTTCAACAACAACACGCTGGGCGCCGGTGTTAATATCAAGACCGTTGGCCGCTCCAGATATATTACCTTTATTTGTTACTGATGTGACATCAATACCTGATACGGATACGGCTGCTTTATTGCTTGAGGAAGAAATCGTTACATCTTTATTGATAACATTTTCGGTATCAGCGGAAAAATCTTGTGGGACGGAAGTAGACTGTTCAATAATTCCTGCTGAGGTTATTGCTGGTGTGAATGCCAATATGGCGGGGAACAGTCTTCCGAGCATTCTGGTTGTTCTGTTAAGTTCAATGCGTATATTACTCATGCACACATCCATTTGAATGAAAAGTTCGTGAAATGTTCAGGTTAATAATTGCGTATACATTTCTGAAGAGCGGTTATCGCAAAACCATCTAAAATTATTATTTTTTCAATAGGTTATGTATACTTTGTTTTATTAAAAAGTCGTTTTAAGAATGCTTAATATTTCAGTGTGGTAAATGTAAAATTGGTTAGATATTTCTGGCGACTATGGATTCCTGTTTGTTCAAAGACGCACATATATGAACAACATTGATGGTTAAAGAAGCAGTTACGCTACTTGCGATTTGCCGACACCAGGCAATGGGAGACTTTCAGTGAGCGAGTTAAATGTCTACACTCACTGCTACCAGAGAGAACGGAACCGTAAAGACAGGCTAACTGATGATTCTGATAATTTATGCGCATCCCTATCCGCATCACTCCCATGCGAATAAGCGCATGCTTGAACAGGTAAGGACACTTGACAACGTAGAGATACGTTCCCTCTATCAACTTTATCCTGATTTTAACATCGACATCGCCGCCGAACAGGAGGCGCTCACTCGCGCCGATCTGATTATCTGGCAACACCCGATGCAGTGGTACAGCACACCTCCGCTCCTCAAATTGTGGATCGACAAAGTCTTTTCCCACGGCTGGGCGTATGGTCACAACGGGCATGCGCTGAAGGGAAAAAGCCTGATGTGGGCTGTGACCACCGGTGGAGGAGAAAGCCACTTCGATATTGGCTCTTTCCCGGGTTTTGAGGTGCTGGCACAACCGCTTCAGGCGACAGCACTCTACTGTGGTCTTACCTGGCTTCCTCCTTTTGCTATGCACTGCACATTTGTTTGTGACGATGAGACGTTGCAGGCGCAGGCTCGTCATTATAAACAACGCTTACTTGAGTGGCAGGAGACGCACAATGGATAGCCATACGCTGATACAGGCGCTGATTTACCTTGGCGCGGCGGCGCTGATTGTGCCCGTGGCGGTTCGCCTGGGGCTGGGCTCCGTGCTGGGCTACCTGATCGCCGGGTGTGTTATCGGACCCTGGGGATTTCGCCTGGTCACCGACGCGGAGGCGATCCTGCATTTCGCCGAAATTGGTGTCGTGCTGATGCTGTTTGTCATTGGTCTGGAACTTGACCCGCAGCGGTTGTGGAAGCTGCGCGCCTCAGTGTTTGGCGGTGGGGCGCTACAAATGGCAGCCTGTGGTCTGCTGTTGGGCGGCTTCTGTATTCTGCTGGGAATGGACTGGAAAGTGGCAGAGCTTATTGGCATGACGCTGGCACTCTCTTCGACGGCGATTGCCATGCAGGCAATGAACGAGCGAAACCTGACCGTTTCACAGATGGGACGCAGTGCGTTTTCGGTGCTGCTGTTTCAGGATATCGCGGCGATTCCTCTGGTGGCGATGATCCCGCTGCTGGCCGCAAGTGGGGCCTCCACCACGCTCGGCGCTTTTGCCCTCTCTGCGTTGAAAGTGGTCGGTGCGCTGGCACTGGTTGTCCTGCTTGGCCGGTATGTAACACGTCCGCTGCTTCGATTCGTCGCCCGCTCCGGGCTGCGGGAAGTGTTCAGTGCCGTGGCGCTGTTCCTGGTGTTTGGTTTTGGTCTGCTGCTGGAGGAAGCCGGGCTGTCGATGGCGATGGGAGCCTTCCTCGCGGGCGTTCTGCTGGCCAGCTCAGAGTACCGACACGCGCTTGAAAGTGATATCGAGCCATTTAAAGGACTGCTGCTGGGGCTGTTTTTCATCGGGGTCGGGATGTCTATCGACTTTGGCACGCTGGTCACGCATCCACTGCGGATCCTCATCCTGCTGGTCGGTTTCCTGGTCATCAAAATGGTGATGCTGTGGCTGATCGCCCGTCCGCTGAACGTGCCTGGCAGACAGCGTCTTTGGTTCGCCGTGCTGCTCGGACAGGGAAGCGAATTCGCGTTTGTGGTTTTCGGCGCGGCGCAAATGGCCAATGTGCTCGATCCCGAGTGGGCGAAAGCGCTGACGCTGGCGGTTGCGCTGTCGATGGCTGCAACGCCGATCCTGCTGGTGCTGCTGACGCGTCTGGAAAAAACCGGCAGCGAACAGGAACGTGAGGCCGATGAGATCGATGAGGAACAGCCGCGGGTCATCATCGCCGGATTCGGTCGCTTTGGGCAGATCACCGGTCGTTTACTGCTCTCAAGCGGGGTAAAAATGGTCATCCTCGATCACGATCCGGACCATGTGGATACCCTGCGTAAGTTCGATATGAAAGTCTTCTACGGCGATGCAACGCGTGTCGATCTGCTGGAATCAGCCGGGGCAGCGAAAGCGGAAGTCCTCATCAACGCGATTGACGATCCCCAGACCAGTATGCAGCTGGTTGAACTGGTGAAGGAGCATTTCCCGAACCTGACCATTATCTCCCGCGCGCGCGATGTGGATCACTATATCCAGCTGCGACAGGCGGGGGTGGACGCACCCGAGCGTGAAACCTTCGAAGGGGCGCTTAAGTCTGGCCGCATGGCGCTGGAAAGTCTGGGCCTGGGCGCGTATGAAGCGCGCGAGCGTGCGGATCTGTTCCGTCGCTTCAATACCGATATGGTGGAAGAGATGGTGGCAATGGCGGGCAGTACGGCCACAGAGCGTGCGGCGGTGTTTAAACGCACCAGTGCGATGCTGACAGAGATCATTAACGAGGATCGTAATCATCTGTCGCTGGTGCAGCGTCATGGCTGGCAGGGAACGGAGGAGGGCAAGCATACCGGCGATCCGGCGGACGAACCGGAGAGTAAACCTTCCGCGTGAAGTGGAGTTGCCAGCAATATTAAAAAATTTCTCGCTCTTTACCATGCCGCCAGTCGACGAAAGATTAAGCTTTCCGTATAGTGGCGGCAATTTTTTGCATCCGGGAAATTTTCAATGATCAGTCTGATTGCAGCGCTGGCGGTGGACCGTGTTATCGGTATGGAAAATGCCATGCCGTGGAACCTGCCTGCCGATCTCGCATGGTTTAAACGTACGACGTTAAACAAGCCGGTAGTGATGGGCCGCCTGACCTGGGAGTCGATTGGTCGCCCATTGCCGGGCCGTAAGAATATCGTGATCAGTAGCCAGCCAGGCACTGACGATCGCGTCGAATGGGTGAAATCCGTGGACGAGGCGATTGCCGCGTGCGGTAACGCCGAAGAGATCATGGTGATTGGTGGTGGGCGTGTGTATGAGCAGTTCCTGCCAAAAGCGCAAAAGCTCTATCTGACGCATATTGATGCGGAAGTGGAAGGCGATACCCATTTCCCGGACTACGATCCGGACGAGTGGGAATCGGTATTCAGCGAATTTCACGACGCGGATGAGCAGAACTCACACAGCTACTGCTTCGAGATTCTGGAACGCCGCTAGTTGATAGACCCTCTCCCGGGCGGGAGAGGGAATTCACTCTCAGGAGGCGACCGCCTCGCCTTCCCCCAGGTCCAGCTGTCGGTTGGACGGCTGCACGAAGTACGTTTTATCTTCCCAGCGTAAGCAGGTTAAATCCCCGCCCCAGCAACAACCGGTATCAAGACCGTAGATCCCTTCCGGCGTGCCTTTCCCTTCTAGCGCGGCCCAGTGGCCAAACACCACGCTGTACTCACTGGTGACCGGTCCGGGAATCGCAAACCACGGTTTAAGCGGTGCAGGTGCGCTTTCCGGCGTCTCTTTGGAATACATATCCAGTTGCCCGTTCGGGAAGCAGAAACGCATCCGTGTGAACGCGTTCGTGATAAAACGCAGGCGCGCCAGACCGCTCAGATCTTCACTCCAGTGATTTGGCATGTCGCCGTACATGGCATCAAGGAAGAAGGGATAGGAATCGCTCGCCAGCACGGCTTCTACATCACGCGCGCAGGTTTTTGCCGTCTCAAGATCCCACTGTGGGGTGATCCCGGCGTGTGCCATGACCAGTTTTTTCTCTTCATCGATCTGCAACAGGGGCTGACGACGCAGCCAGTTGATCAGTTCGTCGGCGTCTGGCGCCTCCAGCAGCGGGGTGAGGCGATCTTTCGGCTTATTGCGGCTGATGCCGGCAAAGACGGCGAGCAGATGCAAATCATGGTTGCCCAGCACCATGCGAACGCTGTCGCCCAGCGATTTTACGAAGCGTAAAACCTCCAGAGAGCCTGGCCCACGCGCCACTAAATCGCCCGTCAGCCAGAGAATATCCCGTCCTGGCGTAAAGTCGACCTGTTTTAATAATGCGATCAGTTCATCGTAGCAACCGTGAACGTCGCCAATCAGATATGTAGACATTAGATTAATGAATGAGTGTTGTAACGGCGAGACGGAACACAGGAATAGCAACGCGGAACACATTGCCATCGACGTCGACCATTTCATAGTGGCCTTGCATGGTACCCAGCGGCGTTTCGATCACTGCACCGCTGGTGTACTGATACTCTTCGCCAGGGGCGATGTGGGGCTGTTCACCAACCACACCTTCACCCTGAACTTCGATTTCACGGCCATTGCCGTTAGTGATAAGCCAGTAACGCCCGAGCAGTTGCACAGGCATCCGCCCCAGGTTGCGAATGGTCACGGTGTAGGCGAAAACAAAACGTTCTTCGTCGGGTGAGGACTGCGACTCAACGTAAACGCTTTGTACCTGGACACAGACGCGGGGCGAATCAATCATGGCTTAACTCTCCTTCGGCGGCGCATTTTCGCTAATGTAATTAGCCAGTTTACAGTACTGCTCAACAGAGATGTTTTCTGCTCGCATTGCCGGGTCAATGCCCAGCTCGGCCAGCACGTCAACAGTGAACAGATTGCCGAGGCTATTACGGATCGTTTTACGGCGCTGGTTAAAGGCTTCTGTGGTGATGCGGCTCAGTACGCGCAGGTCTTTGACCGGGTATGGCATCGTTTTATGCGGCACAAGGCGCACAACCGCAGAGTCGACTTTTGGCGGCGGCGTGAAGGCAGACGGCGGCACTTCGAGTACCGGGATCACATTGCAGAAATATTGTGCCATCACGCTTAAACGACCATACGCTTTACTGTTCGGCCCTGCAACCAGACGGTTTACCACCTCTTTTTGCAACATGAAGTGCATGTCGGCAATGGCATCAGTATAGCTAAAGAGATGGAACATCAGCGGCGTGGAGATGTTATAGGGCAAGTTACCGAATACGCGCAGCGGCTGACCCATTTTTTCCGACAGCTCGCCAAAATTCATGGTCATGGCATCTTGCTGATAAATCGTCAGCTTCGGCCCAAGGAACGGGTGCGTTTGCAGACGAGCAGCGAGATCGCGGTCGAGTTCGATAACGGTCAGTTCGTCCAGACGTTCGCCGACGGGTTCAGTCAGTGCTGCCAGACCGGGGCCGATTTCAACCATCGCCTGGCCTTTTTGCGGATTAATGGCCGAAACAATACTGTCGATCACGAACTGATCGTTGAGGAAGTTTTGCCCGAAGCGTTTACGGGCTAAGTGGCCCTGATGGACTCGATTAGTCATTGAGTATTAACAATCATTTTGATGGCGAGATTAAGCGCCGTAATAAAACTGCCGACATCCGCTTTTCCCTGGCCTGCCAGATCCAGCGCAGTACCGTGGTCAACGGACGTTCGAATAAAAGGTAAACCGAGGGTGATATTCACACCGCGGCCAAAGCCCTGGTATTTTAGCACGGGCAGGCCCTGATCGTGGTACATCGCGAGCACGGCATCGGCATTATCCAGGTATTTGGGCTGGAAAAGGGTATCGGCAGGCAATGGCCCGCTCAGGTTCATCCCTTTCGCCCGCATTTCATTCAGCACCGGAATGATGGTGTCGATCTCTTCAGTCCCCATATGCCCGCCTTCCCCGGCGTGTGGGTTCAGGCCACAGACCAGAACGTGCGGCTGTTTAATGCCGAATTTGGTCTGCAGATCGTGATGCAGTATCCCGATGATCTCCCGCAGCAGTTCAGGGGTGATGGCGTCAGGAATGGCCTTAATCGGCAGATGGGTTGTTACCAGAGCCACCCGCATCGCTTCCGTCGCCAGCATCATCACCACTTTCGGGCTGTGCGATCGCTCTTCAAAAAACTCGGTATGTCCGGTGAACGGAATACCGGCTTCGTTAATCACCCCTTTGTGGACAGGGCCTGTAATCAGGGCAGCAAATTCTCCCTGTATGCAACCATCGCAGGCGCGCGCCAGGGTTTCGACAACATAGTGGCCGTTTTCAGTGCTGAGCTGACCCGGAATAACAGGAGTACGAAGAGGGACGGGAAGAAGCGTGAGCGTTCCGGCTTGCTGCGGTGTAGGCTGCTGGCCTTCAACGTAGGGGATAAGCGTTAAAGGCAGACCGAGCAGTGAAGCCCGGTCTTGTAACAGTGTTGCATCAGCACAGACGACCAGTTCCACCGGCCAGCTACGTTGGGCAAGCTGGACCACGAGGTCAGGCCCAATCCCGGCGGGTTCGCCGGGGGTGATCACAACACGATGCTGTTTCATTAGTTGCTCAGAACTTTCACGTAAGCGCTGGCGCGTTGTTCCTGCATCCAGGTTGCCGCTTCTTCAGAGAACTTACGGTTGAACAGCATACGATAGGCTCTGTCTTTCTGCGCTGCGTCGGTTTTATCAACGTTGCGGGTATCCAGCAGTTCGATCAGATGCCAGCCAAAGGAGGAGTGTACCGGTGCACTCATCTGGCCTTTGTTCAGCTTCATCAGCGCATCGCGGAATGCCGGATCGTAGATATCCGCAGCCGCCCAGCCCAGGTCGCCGCCCTGGTTAGCAGAGCCAGGATCCTGAGAGAACTCTTTTGCGGCATTCGCAAACGACGTTTTTCCGCTCTTAATGTCCGCAGCAATCTGTTGCAGCTTCGCACGCGCCTGATCGTCCGTCATGATCGGTGACGGTTTCAGCAGAATGTGGCGAGCATGAACTTCGGTGACGGAGATGTTCTGGCTCTGACCACGCAGGTCGTTGACTTTCAGGATGTGGAAGCCAACACCTGAACGGATTGGACCCACGATGTCGCCTTTCTTCGCCGTGCTCAGCGCCTGGGCAAAGATGGATGGCAGTTCCTGAATACGTCCCCAGCCCATCTGGCCGCCTTTCAGCGCCTGTTGGTCTGCAGAGTAGGTAATGGCCAGCTTGCCAAAGTCACTGCCGTTACGTGCCTGCTCAACGATAGCGCGCGCCTGGCTTTCCGCTTCTGCGGCCTGGTCAGACGTTGGGTTCTCAGGCAGCGGGATCAGAATATGGCTCAGGTTCAGCTCGGTGCTGGCATCGTTCTGGTTGCCCACCTGTTTTGCCAGCGCGTCGACTTCCTGCGGCAGGATGGTGACGCGGCGACGAACTTCATTGTTACGCACTTCTGAAATCAGCATCTCTTTACGGATCTGATTACGGTAGGTTGAATAACTGATGCCATCATAGGCCAGACGACTACGCATCTGATCCAGGGTCATATTGTTCTGCTTAGCGATGTTAGCGATCGCCTGATCGAGCTGCTCGTCAGTGATCTTCACGCCCATTTTCTGACCCATTTGCAGGACAATCTGATCCATGATCAGACGTTCCAGGATCTGATGGCGCAGCGTTGCGTCATCCGGAAGTTGCTGACCCGCCTGGCCCGAATTGAGCTTCACAGATTTCATCAAACCGTCAACGTCACTTTCGAGCACGACACCGTTGTTAACCACAGCGGCGACCTTATCAACAACCTGGGGGGCCGCGAAGCTGGTATTCGCAACCATAGCGACACCGAGCAGCAGCGTTTTCCAGTTCTTCATACTTTTTCCATTTCAATTAACCGCAAAGCGGATTACGTTGCAAAACAAGCACATTACAAGGAACTGCGGTACGGCAGAATGTTCGAGCGCAGCATCTGCTGCGTGCCCAGGCCGTAGTTGGAGCTCAGGCCGCGCAATTCGACATTAAAGCCAATCACGTTATCGTATTTGCTCTGATTGTTTTGAGTATCCCAGCCGTTAAGCTTGCGTTCGTAGCCGACACGCAGCGCGTAACAGCAGGAGTTATATTGCAGACCAACCATCTGGTCAGCAGGCTTGTTGGCGTTAGTGTCAAAGTAGTAAGCGCCAACAATTGACCAGCGGTCAGCGATTGGCCAACTGGCTGCACCACCCACCTGCGAAATCCCGTCTTTATACTGTTCACTGGTGGCATAGTTCGGCAGAGTTACCTGAATATATTCCGGGCTGGCGTAACGATAGGTCAACTGCACCATACGATCTTCATCGCGACGGTACTCGACGGCTGCACTGCTGGTCGCAATATTGTCGAGACGCGTGTCGTACTGCAGACCCCCGCGTAAGCCCCAGCGATCGGTCATGCGCCAGTAGGTATCGCCCGCCCACACCAGCGAACCTGTTTTGTTGTCTTTCTCCCAGTTGATATTGTCATCACCGGTACGAGACTCGGTGAAATAGTAGATTTGACCAACAGAAACGTTAAAACGTTCAACGGCAGATTCATCATAAACGCGCGTTGTGACGCCGGTCGTTAACTGGTTTGCGGAAGCAATACGGTCGAGACCGCCGTAGGTACGGTCACGGAACAGGCCGCTGTAGTCAGACTGCAGGAAAGAGGAGTCATAGTTCTGGATTTTGCTCTGATCGCGATAAGGCACGTACAAATATTGCATACGTGGCTCAAGCGTCTGCGTATACCCATCCGCCAGCAGACCCATATCGCGCTCGAAGATCAACTTACCGTCCATTTTGAATTGCGGAAGAACGCGGTTCACGGATTCGTCAAGGTCGGTGCCATAACGGTTGTTATACCAGTCCACATTTTTCTGCTGGTAATGGGTCGCCATCAGCTTGGCTTCGGTATTGAGACTCGACCAGTTGTTCGACAGCGGTAAATTGATCGTCGGTTCTAAATGAACACGCGTGGCTTCCGGCATGTCCGAGTTGGTATTGACGAAATGCACTGCCTGCGCGTAGACGCGGGTATCGAATGGACCAACATCGTTCTGATACCAGTTCACATCCAGCTGCGGTTCTGCACCGTATGTGCTGGTATTCTGACTGCTAAAAACCTGGAACTGCTTCGTCGACACCGTGGCGTTGAAGTTCTCGATGGCATAGCCAACGCTAAATTTCTGCGTGGCGTAGCCATCGGTACTGGAACCGTACTTGGAATCGAAGTCGTTGAAGTAGTAAGGATCGCTGACTTTGGTGTAGTCGACGTTAAAACGCCAGACCTGATCCATGACACCAGCGTGGCGCCAGTAGTACATCCAACGGTGTTTATCACCTTCTGTTGGGTGCTCATCCTGGAAGACCTTATCTGATGGCAGATAATCCAGTTCCATCAAACCGGTACCCGCCTGGGTCAGATAGCGGAACTCGTTTTCCCACATGACGTTGCCGCGCTTATGGATATAGTGCGGCGTGATCGTGGCGTCCATGTTGGGCGCGATGTTCCAGTAATACGGCAGATAGAACTCAAAATAGTTCGAGGTGCTGTATTTGGCATTTGGGATCAGGAAGCCTGAACGACGTTTGTCGCCCACGGGAAGTTGCAGGTACGGGCTATAGAAAACCGGCACCGGGCCGAGTTTAAACCGGGCGTTCCAGATTTCTGCGACCTGTTCTTCACGGTCGTGAATTACCTCACTTCCAACCACGCTCCAGGTATTCGAACCCGGCAGACAAGAGGTGAAGGAACCGTTTTCCAGAATCGTATAGCGGTTTTCACCGCGCTGTTTCATCAGATCTGCTTTACCACGCCCCTGACGACCTACCATCTGGTAATCACCTTCCCAGACGTTCGTATCTTTGGTGTTCAGGTTTGACCATGCTTTCGGACCTTTCAGGATGACCTGATTGTCGTCATAGTGCACATTACCCAGCGCATCCACCGTTCGTACCGGTTCGGCCGCACCTTCCGGCTGCTTCTGGTGCAACTGCACTTCATCTGCCTGCAGGCGGCTATTGCCCTGATTAATATCCACACTGCCCGTAAAAGTGGCATTGTCAGGATAAGTTCCTTTAGAACTGTCGGCAGTAATGGTTACCGGCAAGCTATTGGTATCGCCACTCACCAGTGGGCGATTATAACTTGGGACGCCAAGCATACACTGCGAGGCAAGATCGGCCGCCAGCCCCTGTTGACTGTACAGGGCGGTGCCAATCATTGTGGCCAGGAGGGTGGGGATACGTTTTTTCATACGTTATATTTTAGTGTTCCGTCATCAGTGGCTACGGCTTACAAACGCTCAGAGACTATCTTACTCATCAGCGCAGTACCAGCGTTAATCCTGCCCGTTTGCGTGCCAGAGTGTTAGGCTCGCTATCGAATGACGAGTATGATAATGCAAATTATAGGCGATGTCCCTCAATTGACCGTGGCTCGACCACTGTAATGATGGCGTTGCGTCGACAAGGGACATGACTATCCGGGGAGTATATGCAGTATTGGGGTAAAATCATCGGCGTTGCGTTCGCCATCATCATGGGTGCCGGGTTTTGGGGCATCGTACTTGGCCTGATTATTGGCCATATGTTCGATAAGGCACGCAGCCGCAAAATGGCGTGGTTCGCCAACCAGCGCGAGCGTCAGTCCCTCTTTTTCTCCACCACCTTTGAGGTGATGGGGCACTTAACCAAATCAAAAGGGCGGGTAACGGAAGCCGATATCCAGATTGCCAGCGTATTTATGGACCGCATGAATCTGCATGGGGAATCTCGTGTGGCGGCGCAAAATGCATTTCGCATCGGTAAATCGGATAACTATCCGCTGCGCGAAAAAATGCGTCAGTTCCGCAGTATCTGTTTCGGCCGTTTTGATTTAATTCGGATGTTTCTGGAGATCCAGATTCAGGCGGCGTTTGCCGACGGGTCTCTTCATCCGAATGAACGCGATGTGTTATACGTGATTGCCGAAGAGCTGGGGATCTCCCGCATGCAGTTCGACCAGTTCTTGCGCATGATGCAGGGCGGCGCACACTTTGGTGGCGGCTATCAACAGCATCAATCCTCTGGCGGCGGCTGGCAGCAGGCGCAGCGAGGCCCGACGCTGGAAGATGCCTGTAACGTGCTTGGCGTGAAACCTTCGGATGATGCGACAACCATCAAGCGCGCCTATCGTAAGCTGATGAGTGAACATCACCCGGATAAACTGGTCGCGAAGGGCTTACCGCCAGAGATGATGGAGATGGCGAAGCAAAAAGCGCAGGAAATCCAGAAAGCGTACGAGCTGATAAAAGAGCAGAAAAATTTCAAATAAAAAATGGCCCGACACAGTCGGGCCATTTTTTTAGAAGTCCACCGGGGCTTTAAACGTCATTGCGTTGCCAAACGCCGGGTGGGTGATGGTGAGTGTCTGGGCATGAAGCTGCAAACGCGGCGCTGAAGCCAGCGCCTCCGGTGGTGCGTAAAAACGGTCTCCCAGAATCGGGTGCCCCAGCGCGAGCATATGCACACGCAACTGATGTGAACGCCCGGTAATGGGCTTTAGCAGCACGCGCGCGGTGTTATCCGGCGCGTACTCCAGCACTTCATACTCGGTTTGCGCGGCCTTGCCCGTCTCATAGCACACCTTCTGCTTTGGTCGATTTGGCCAGTCGCAAATCAGCGGCAGATCCACCAGCCCTTCCGCCTGCGCGGGATGGCCCCAGACGCGTGCGACATACTGCTTTTTCGGTTCACGCTCGCGGAACTGGCGTTTGAGTTCACGTTCAGCCGCTTTGTTCAGCGCCACCACAATCACACCGCTGGTTGCCATGTCCAGGCGATGAACGGACTCCGCCTGGGGATAATCACGCTGAATACGTGTCATCACGCTGTCTTTGTGCTCATCCAGACGCCCCGGCACGGACAACAGGCCGCTTGGCTTGTTGACCACCATAATGTGTTCATCCTGATAAAGGATAACCAGCCACGGGTCTTGCGGCGGATTGTAAGGCTCCATCACCATCTTGTGCTCCGTTTACTGATGCGTCACAACAATAAGACGCAGGGCATCCAGACGCCAGCTTGCCTGATTCAGGCTTTCCAGCACCTGCTGACGGTTGCTCTCAATCGCGGTCAGTTCGTCATCACGGATGTTTGGGTTCACCGCTTTTAACGCTTCCAGACGAGACTGCTCTGCAGACAGTTTCTCATCGGCTTCCTCGCGCGCGGCATCAATTAGCGTCCTGGCCGCTTTTTCGATCTGCGTTTCACCCAACTGCAGAATGGCGTGCACGTCCTGTTGTACGGCGTTGACCAGTTTGCTGCCCGTGTGGCGGTTTACTGCGCTCAGCTGGCGGTTGAAACTCTCGAATTCAACCTGTGCAGCCAGGTTGGTACCGTTTTTATCCAGCAGCAGACGCACTGGCGTTGGCGGCAGGAAGCGGGTGAGCTGCAGCTGTTTCGGCGCTTGCGCTTCCACAACATAGATCAGCTCAACCAGCAGCGTACCAACGGGTAATGCTTTGTTTTTCAACAAGGAAATCGTGCTGCTACCCGTGTCGCCGGAAAGGATCAGGTCGAGGCCGTTGCGGATCAACGGGTGTTCCCAGGTGATGAACTGCGCGTCTTCGCGAGACAGCGCCACGTCACGCTCAAAGGTGATGGTGCAACCATCCTCCGGCAGGCCCGGGAAATCCGGAACCAGCATATGATCGGATGGGGTCAGCACGATCATGTTCTCGCCGCGATCGTCCTGGTTGATCCCGACGATGTCGAACAGGTTCATGGCGAAGCTGATCAGGCTGGTGTCGTCATCCTGCTCTTCAATGCTTTCGGCAAGCGCCTGCGCTTTTTCGCCACCGTTGGAGTGGATTTCCAGCAGGCGGTCACGTCCCTGCTCCAGCTGCGCTTTCAGAGCCTCATGCTTTTCGCGACAGGATTTGATCAGCTCATCAAAACCGTCCGTATTTTCCGGCGCTGCCAGGTAACCGATCAGATCCGTATGCACCTGATCGTAAATGGTGCGTCCCGTCGGACAGGTATGTTCGAACGCGTCCAGACCTTCGTGGAACCAGCGTACCAGCACCGACTGAGCGGTTTTTTCCAGGTAAGGGACGTGGATCTGAATATCATGCGCCTGACCGATACGGTCCAGACGGCCGATACGCTGTTCCAGCAGGTCGGGGTTGAACGGCAGATCGAACATCACCAGGTTGCTGGCGAACTGGAAGTTACGCCCTTCAGAACCGATTTCAGAGCACAGCAGAACCTGTGCGCCGCTGTCTTCTTCACTGAACCAGGCCGCGGCGCGGTCACGCTCGACAATGGACATCCCCTCGTGGAACACGGCGGCTCGAATACCTTCGCGCTCGCGCAGAACCTGCTCCAGCTGCAGCGCGGTGGCCGCCTTGGCGCAGATCACCAGCACTTTCTGTGAACGATGAGCCGTTAAGTACCCCATCAGCCATTCAACACGCGGGTCGAAGTTCCACCAGGTTCCGGTATCGCCTTCAAATTCCTGATAAATCTGCTCCGGGTAGAGCATGTCGCGCGCACGTTCTTCCTGGCTTTTGCGCGCCCCCATAATGCCGGAGACTTTTATCGCCGTCTGATACTGCGTCGGCAGCGGCAGCTTGATGGTATGCAGTTCGCGTTTCGGGAAGCCCTTCACGCCGTTACGGGTGTTACGGAACAGCACGCGGCTGGTGCCGTGGCGGTCCATCAACATATCGATCAGCTCTTTACGCGCGGAACCCGCGTTGTCGCTGTCACTGTTGGCTGCCTGCAGCAGCGGCTCAATATCCTGTTCGCCAATCAGATCGCTCAGGGTGTTGAGTTCGTCATTCGAGAGGCGTTTGCCCGCCAGCAGCATGGCGACAGCATCGGCAACCGGGCGGTAATTATTCTGTTCTTCGACAAACTGCTCAAAGTCATGGAAGCGGTTTGGATCGAGCAGGCGCAGACGGGCGAAGTGGCTCTCCAGCCCCAGCTGCTCCGGCGTTGCGGTCAGCAGCAGGACGCCCGGCACGCGCTCGGCAAGCTGTTCAATCGCCATGTATTCACGGCTCGGTGCCTCTTCGCTCCAGACCAGGTGGTGCGCTTCGTCGACCACCAGCAGATCCCACTCTGCGTCGCACAGATGCTCAAGACGCTGCTTGCTGCGGCGCACGAAGTCCAGGGAGCAGATGACCAGCTGTTCGGTTTCAAACGGGTTGTCCGCGTCATGCTGGGCTTCGGCGTAGCGCTCGTCGTCAAACAGCGAGAAACGGAGGTTAAAGCGGCGCAGCATCTCAACCAGCCACTGATGTTGCAGCGTTTCCGGTACCACGATCAGCACGCGCTCGGCGGCGCCAGAAAGCAGCTGTTGATGCAGGATCATACCGGCTTCAATGGTTTTACCGAGGCCCACTTCGTCTGCCAGCAGTACGCGAGGCGCATGACGACGACCAACGTCATGGGCGATATTCAACTGATGAGGGATCAGGCTGGTGCGTTGACCACGCAGGCCGCTCCACGGCATGCGGTACTGTTCACTCTGGAATTTACGTGCGCGATAGCGCAGGGAGAAGCGATCCATACGGTCGATTTGCCCGGCAAACAGGCGATCCTGCGGCTTGCTGAAAACCAGTTTGCTGTCGAGCAGCACTTCACGCAGGATGACATTGCTCTCGTCAGTGTCGAGGCGAGTCCCAATGTAGGCGAGCAGACCATTCTCTTCTTTTACGTCTTCAACCTTTAGCTGCCAGCCGTCGTGGCTGGTCACGGTGTCACCTGGATTGAACATCACGCGGGTAACAGGGGAGTCATTGCGAGCGTACAGGCGGTTTTCACCGGTAGCAGGGAAAAGGAGGGTGACCATGCGTGCATCGACTGCAACCACGGTTCCCAATCCAAGTTCGCTTTCTGTATCGCTGATCCAGCGTTGACCAAGTGTAAAAGGCATATGTGTTCGGCTCTAATCTTTAATTGCAGGCAATAGTTCAACCACCGTCAAAAAAGACGGTCATCGAAAAATGGGTCCGGGAGTGGAAAGGGCGCTATGGTACTGGATGGCAGCGATTTCGTCACGTGTCAAAATAGGCCAAGCTGCCCTGTCACTAGTGTAGCAAAATCGTCGTCAATGAAAGGCAAAATTCCATCCGCGACGGGCTGAAGCTGGCGCGTCAGGTAGTGGTCGTAGTCCAGCGCAGAGTGTTGATAATCCACGGGCTCTGGCCCGTTTGTCGTCCAGACATACTTAATGGTGCCCCGGTTCTGATACTGCGGGGCGCGCCCCCGACGGACGTTCTCTTCATCCGCCAGACGCGCGGCGCGGACGTGCGGCGGAACGTTACGCTGATACTCGGCCAGCGGGCGGCGCAGGCGTTTGCGATACACCAGCTGGTTGTCGAGCTCGCCAGCCATCAGGCTGGCTATCGTCTCGCGGACGTAGTCCTGATAAGGCTCATTACGAAAGATCCGCAAATAGAGCGTTTGCTGGAACTGCTGCGCCAGCGGAGTCCAGTCTGTGCGTACCGTCTCCAGCCCTTTAAACACCATGCGTTGCTTTTCACCTTCCTGAATCAGTCCGGCGTAGCGTTTCTTGCTGCCCTGATCGGTTCCACGGATAGTGGGCATTAAAAAGCGGCTGAAATGGGTTTCATACTCCAGCTCTAACGCACTGGTTAACCGCTCTTTTTGCAAATGCGCTTGCCACCAGTCGTTCACGAAGGCCACCAGCTGTTTGCCAATTCGCGCGGCTTCCTCTTCGGCGTGCGCGCCCTTCAACCAGACGAAGGTGGAGTCGGTATCGCCATAGATCACTTCATAGCCCTGGGATTCGATCAGCGCCTTTGTCTGGCGCATGATCTCATGCCCGCGCATGGTGATAGACGAGGCGAGACGCGGGTCGAAGAAGCGACAGGCGCTGGTGCCCAGCACACCGTAAAAGGCATTCATGATAATTTTCAGCGCCTGAGAAAGCGGCTTGTTGCCGTGGCGCTTGGCCTCGTCGCGCCCGTGCCAGATCTGTCCCACGATCTCCGGCAGGCAGTGTTTCTCCCGTGAGAAACGCGCCCCCAGAAACCCGTCGGTGCTGTGCATATCGTCCGGCTGCGCCATCCCCTCTACCAGCCCCACCGGATCAATCAGAAAGGTGCGGATAATCGAGGGGTAGAGGCTTTTGTAGTCCAGTACCAGCACGGAGTCATACAGTCCCGGCCGGGAATCCATCACGTAGCCGCCAGGGCTTGCCTGCGGCGGCACGTCCCCCAGGTTCGGTGCGACGTAGCCTGCCCGGTGCATGCGGGGAAAGTACAGATGGCTGAATGCCGCCACGGAACCGCCGTGCCGATCAGCGGCAAGACCGTTCACTGTGGCGCGTTCCAGCAGAAAAGGCATGATCTCGGTTTTGTGGAAAATCTGCGTAACCAGCTCACAATCTTTCAGGTTATAGGTGGCAAGTGCCGGTTTGTCTTCGTTGAAGCGGCGGTCGATCTCATCCATTCGGTCCCACGGGTTATCGATGGATTTCCCTTCCCCCAGCAGCTCCTGCGCCACTGCCTCCAGCGAGAAGGAAGAGAAATTCCAGAATGCGGATTTCAGCGCCTCGATGCCGTCGATAATCAGGCGACCGTTGGCCTGTGCGAAGAAGACGCCGTTTTTGAAACCGTGCTCGCGCCATTCCAGTTCGCTATGACCCCGCCCAAGCATGAGCGGGATGCGGTAACGCTCGGCGTGTTTTTGCAGTACCCGCAGGTCGAACTGCACCACGTTCCAGCCGATCAGGACATCGGGATCGCGATCGGCAAACCACTGGTTCAGTTTTTCCAGCAGCTGTGGCCGACTGTTGACGTACTCCAGCCGGAAGTCCAGCTCGGAGGCATCGCCATTCGGTGGCCCGAGCATATAGACAACCCGGTCGCCGCAGCCTTCAAGACCAATACAGTACAGTTCACCGTGACGGGTGGTTTCGATGTCCAGTGAGACCCATTTCAGCGGCGGACGGTAGTGCGGGTTAGGTTTCAGACGGGCGTTAATCAGCCCGCCGTTGTGCGCTGTGCCATCAACCCAGACAGGGGCGGTAATAAACCGCTCCATCAAGAAACGTTCCGGGGGACGAATATCGGCTTCGTACAGGGTGACGCCAGCCTCGCGCAGCAGTTTTTCATAGCGCATCAGCTGGCGATGGGCGCGACAATAGAGGCCAGAAACCGGCTGGCGATGGAAATCCTTCAGCTCAAGTGGCGTGATGCGCCAGTTGTTTTCACCGCGCAGTAGCTGCTTTGCTTTGTCGACGTGGGCTTCAGGAATAAATGCCACGGACTCCTGTGGCGGCAGGGTAACGCGCAGCGGGCCGTTGTCCGTCGCCAGCCAGAACTCCACCTCTGTTCCCTGAGGCGTATCCCGCCAGTGTCGGGTCAGTAAAAAACCTTCTTGCGCCTGCGTCACGCCGTTATCCCATAAAACAAAACCAGGCCTGATTATAGCCTGGTTAGCGGTTTTATGCTGGGTTTATATACAGTTTATTGCCCGTAATAAGCTTTTGCACCGTGCTTGCGCAGGTAGTGTTTGTCCAGCAGCGTCTGTTGCATATCCGGCAACTCTGGTGCCAGTTGACGACAGAAGATGCCCATATAGGCCACCTCTTCCAGCACAATCGCGTTATGCACTGCATCCTCCGCATTTTTGCCCCACGCAAACGGGCCGTGAGAATGCACCAGCACCCCAGGCATCTGTGCTGCGTCGATTCCCTGTTTTTCAAAGGTTTCGACAATCACATTGCCGGTTTCCCACTCGTACTCGCCGTTGATTTCCGCATCGGTCATCAGGCGGGTGCAGGGGATGGTGCCGTAAAAGTAGTCTGCGTGCGTGGTACCGGTAGCCGGGATGGACTGGCCTGCCTGCGCCCAGATAGTCGCATGACGCGAGTGGGTATGCACAATGCCGCCGATGGTCGGAAATGCCTGATACAGCAGGCGATGGGTGGGGGTATCGGAGGAGGGTTTTTTCTTCCCTTCCACCACTTCACCGGTTGCAATGCTGACCACAACCATATCGTCAGCGGTCATCACCGTATAATCCACGCCGGAAGGCTTGATGACGAACACCCCTTTTTCGCGGTCGACGGCGCTGACGTTGCCCCAGGTCAGGGTCACCAGATTATGTTTAGGCAGCGCCAGGTTGGCTTCGAGTACCTGGCGTTTGAGATCTTCTAGCATTGTTGTCTCCCGCCGGATGGCGCTTTGCTTATCTGGCCTACACAATCGTAGGCCCGATAAACGCAGTGCCACCGGGCACGTCGTACTTAACGTTTCGAACCGTAATAGACTTCATTCCAGCGCAGCGCGTCTTTAAACGCGGGCAGGCGGGTATCGTTATCGATCACGGTCAGTTCGATGTCGTGCAGTTCAGCGAACTGACGCATATCGTTGAGATCCAGCGCGTGACTGAAGACGGTATGGTGCGCGCCACCGGCGACGATCCAGGCTTCGGAGGCGGTTGGCAGATCGGGCTGCGCTTTCCACAGGGCGTTGGCGACCGGCAGTTTTGGCAGCGCGTGTGGCGTTTCAACCGCATCCACACAGTTCACCAGCAGGCGGAAACGATCGCCCAGGTCAATCAGGCTGGCGTTGATGGCCGGGCCGGTACGGGTGTTGAAGATCAAACGTGCCGGATCCGCTTTACCACCAATGCCGAGGTGCTGCACGTCGAGGATCGGTTTCTCTTCAACGGCAATGGACGGGCACACTTCCAGCATGTGTGAACCGAGTACCAGGTCGTTGCCATTTTCGAAATGGTAGGTGTAGTCCTCCATAAAGGAGGTGCCGCCCTGCAGACCGGTTGACATCACTTTCATGATGCGAAGCAGAGCGGCAGTTTTCCAGTCGCCTTCGCCCGCGAAGCCGTAGCCCTGCTGCATCAGACGTTGTACTGCCAGACCCGGCAGTTGTTTCAGACCATGGAGATCTTCAAATGTCGTGGTAAAGGCGTGGAAGCCACCCTGTTCCAGGAAGCGTTTCATCCCCAGTTCAATGCGCGCCGCGTCCAGCACGTTCTGGCGTTTGTCACCCTTCACCTGCGCCGCTGCGGTGAGGCGGTAGCTGCTTTCGTATTCGTCAACCAGCGCGCTCACGTCGCCATCGCCGATCTCATTGACGACCTGCACCAGGTCACCCACGGCCCAGGTGTTCACGGAAAAACCAAACTTGATCTGCGCGGCAACTTTATCACCGTCGGTGACTGCCACTTCACGCATGTTGTCGCCAAATCGCACCACTTTCAGATGGCGGGTATCCTGTTTGGAAACGGCCTGACGCATCCAGGAGCCGATGCGTTTCTGCGCATGTTGATCCTGCCAGTGTCCGGTCACTACGGCGTGCTGCTGACGCATACGGGCGCCGATGAAGCCGAACTCACGGCCGCCGTGCGCGGTCTGGTTCAGGTTCATAAAGTCCATATCAATGCTGTCCCATGGCAGGGAGGCGTTGAACTGGGTATGGAATTGCAGCAGCGGTTTGTTGAGGATTGACAGACCGTTGATCCACATTTTGGCGGGTGAGAAGGTGTGCAGCCACACTACCAGACCCGCGCATTTATCGTCGTAGTTTGCGTCACGGCAGATATGGGTGATCTCATCCGGCGTCGTGCCCAGCGGCTTCAGCACCAGTTTACATGGCAGTTTGGCTTCCGCGTTCAGCGCGTTCACGACGTGTTCCGCATGTTTCGTCACCTGTTGCAACGCTTGCGGTCCGTACAAATGCTGGCTGCCAATCACAAACCACACTTCATAATTATCAAAAATGGTCATCGTCGTGTCCTTAATGGGTCAGGGTTGCCGTCGTATCCGCGGTGTGTTTTGACGGGGCGGCGACAGGGAGATAGTGAAGTTCGGCGCTTTTTGCCCATTGCTGGTAGCGCTGATAAAGCTGTTCAAAGCGTTGCGCCTGTTGAGCACGCGGCTGAAGGGTATTTTCGACCGCGCTTGCCATATGCTGCTGTGCAGTCGGGATATCGGCGTGTACGCCCGCGGCAACGGCGGCGAAAATAGCCGCACCCAGCGCGCAGCATTGATCGGACGCGACAATCTGCAGCGGACGGTTCAGCACGTCGCAGCAGGCCTGCATGATCACCGGGTTTTTACGGGCGATACCGCCCAGCGCCATGACGTTATTGACGTCGATGCCCTGTTCGGTGAAGCACTCCATAATCGCGCGGGCACCAAAGGCGGTGGCTGCAATCAGGCCGCCAAACAGGGCCGGGGCATCGGTCGCCAGATTGAGATCGGTGATAACGCCTTTAAGACGCTGGTTGGCAAATGGCGTACGGCGGCCGTTGAACCAGTCGAGCACCACCGGCAGGTGTTCAAGAGACGGATTATTCGCCCACGCGGCGGTGAGCTGGGGCAGCAGCTGTTTCTTACTCTCGGCAATCTGGGTTTTCAGTTCCGGGTGCGCGGTCGCCAGCTGGTCCAGCGGCCAGCCCAGTACCCGACCAAACCAGGCGTAAATATCACCAAACGCAGACTGCCCGGCTTCCAGACCGATAAAGTCCGGTACCACGCTGCCGTCGACCTGTCCGCAGATACCTTTCACTGCGCGGTCACCGACGCTGGCCTTATCCGCCGTCAGGATGTCGCAGGTGGAGGTGCCGATCACTTTCACCAGCGTATTGGGCTGGGCACCAGCGCCCACCGCGCCCATATGGCAGTCAAACGCACCGCCGGAGATTGCCACGTTTTGCGGCAGGCCCAGACGTGTTGCCCACTCTTCGCAGAGCGTGCCCACCGGAATATCGGCGGTAAAGGTGTCGGTAAAAAGCGGGTACTTCAGGCTCTTGTTGATAATCGGATCGAGTTCATCGAAGAAGGCTGCCGGTGGCAGACCGCCCCAGCTTTCATGCCATAGGGATTTATGCCCGGCGCTGCAGCGGCCGCGGCGAATATCCTGCGGGCGGGTGGTACCCGAGAGCAGGGCAGGAACCCAGTCACACAGTTCAATCCACGATGCGGCTGCCTGTGCAACCGCTGCGTCAGCGCGGGTGACATGCAGGATCTTGGCCCAGAACCATTCACTGGAATAAATTCCGCCGATGTAGCGCGAATAGTCGGTTTTACCTGGCTGGTGGCACAACCGGGTGATGGCTTCGGCCTCTTCGACGGCGGTATGGTCTTTCCACAGCACAAACATGGCGTTCGGGTTGTCGGCGAATTCAGGACGCAGCGCCAGCACCCGGCCTTCCGCATCCACTGGTGCGGGGGTAGAACCGGTGCTGTCTACGCCGATCCCAACCACCTCTGCACGCTGGGCGTCAGTCAGCTCTGCCAGCACGGTTTTGATTGCCGCTTCCATCGACTCAATGTAGTCGCGTGGATGGTGACGGAACTGGTTGTTTGGCGCATCGCAGTAGCGCCCCTCTTGCCAGCGTGGGTACCACTCAACGCTGGTTGCTATCTCCTGGCCGGACGTACAGTCCACTGCCAGGGCGCGAACCGAGTCGCTGCCAAAATCGAGGCCAATCGCAATTGCCATGGTGTTGCTCCATCAGAAAACAGGTATGAGAGAACATTAGAGACTGGGGGCGAAAATCGTCAGGCAGGATCCGCTAATCTTATGGACTAAATTGCTGTTGAGATGGAAAGTGTGACGCCGTGCAAATATTCAATGTGGACATTTCTGCCGCACTTATAGACACTTTTGTTACTGCTTATCTGCCCACTCTGGCGGAGAAATCAGGGGGAAAGGCTGAAACATGGCGGACGTAAAAGAGACGTGATGCTTTTTGGATCTCGTCGCAGGCCATTTTTATACGGCTTTTAACGATATGGACAATTGGTTTCCTTCAGTACCGTTGGGAGAACTGAATCTATGGCCGAAACGCAAAACGATCCCTTACTGCCGGGTTATTCGTTTAACGCCCACCTGGTGGCGGGGCTGACCCCTATCGAGGCTGAGGGATATCTCGATTTTTACGTTGACCGTCCGCTTGGGATGAAAGGGTACATTCTGAACCTGACCGTGCGTGGGGAAGGGATAATCAAAAACAACGATCAGCAGTTCGTCTGTCGTCCCGGCGATATGCTGCTGTTTCCACCTGGTGAGATCCACCATTACGGGCGTCATCCGGATGCCAAAGAGTGGTATCACCAGTGGGTCTACTTCCGCCCCCGCGCCTACTGGCAGGAGTGGCTTTCGTGGCCAGCCATTTTTGCGCACACCGGTTTTTACCGCCCGGACGACGCTCATCTGGCCCAGTTCCGCGAGCTGTTTGCTCAGATCATAGAGGCAGGACAGGCCGGTGGGCGCTACGCTGAGCTACTGGCAATTAATTTGCTTGAACAGGTGTTACTGCGCCGGATGGAGGCGATTAACGCGTCGCTTAATCCGCCGCTGGATAACCGTGTGCGTGATGCCTGCCAGTACATCAGCGACCACCTGGCCGACAGCCAGTTTGATATCGCCAGCGTGGCCCAGCATGTCTGCCTGTCGCCGTCGCGGCTATCGCATCTGTTCCGGCAGCAGTTGGGTGTTAGCGTGCTGAGCTGGCGCGAAGATCAGCGCATCAGCCAGGCGAAACTGCTGCTCAGCACCACCCGGATGCCCATTGCCACCGTAGGGCGCAATGTGGGCTTTGAAGATCAGCTCTATTTTTCCCGCGTATTTAAAAAATGCACTGGCGCCAGCCCCAGTGAATTCCGGGCGGGATGTGAATAAACGGTAAAAAAAGATAAACAAGCAGGTGAACAACGGAAGCAACCTGTAAACTATTCAGACAATTGTTGTCTTGACGCGGTGCAGGGCGCTAAGCAGAATCCCTGATTCGTTTTCTGACCGGAATAGTTATGCAGGCATTGCTGGAACATTTTATTACCCAGTCCGTTATGTATTCGCTTATCGCCGTTGCGCTGGTGGCGTTTCTGGAATCGCTGGCGCTGGTTGGGCTGATCCTGCCTGGTACGGTGATGATGGCAGCGTTGGGCGCGTTGATTGGCAGCGGTGAGGTCAATTTCTGGCAGGCGTGGCTGGCCGGTATGATCGGTTGCTTACTGGGCGACTGGATCTCCTTCTGGCTGGGCTGGCGTTTCAAGAAACCGCTGCACCGCTGGTCATTCATGAAGAAGAACAAAGCGTTGCTGGATAAAACCGAGCATGCACTGCATCAGCACAGCATGTTTACGATCCTCGTCGGACGCTTTGTCGGGCCAACGCGTCCGCTGGTGCCGATGGTCGCCGGGATGCTGGATCTGCCCGTCGCAAAATTCGTTTTGCCGAACATTATCGGCTGCGTCTTCTGGCCGCCGTTCTACTTCCTGCCGGGGATCCTGGCGGGGGCGGCAATTGATATTCCTGATGATGTGCAGAGCGGTGGCTTTAAATGGTTATTGCTGGCAACAGCGCTGCTGTTATGGCTCGCTGCATGGTTGTGCTGGCGGCTATGGCGCAGCGCGAAAGCAAATGTCGATCGTCTGACGCGCTATCTGCCTCGTTCGCGCTTGCTGTGGCTGGCGCCGCTGACGCTGGGCGTTGCCGTCGTGGCGCTGATCGCGCTGATTCGCCATCCGCTGATGCCGGTGTACGGTGAGATCCTGTTGAAGGTGGTCAGCCGTTAAGGATCCCCAGCAGGTGCGACGCGCTTGCTTTACCACTCATCAACTCTTCGGTTTCACCATCCCACACGATCCGACCCTCCGCGATCACCACCGATCGCGGGGCGATGCGTGCGGCATCTTCAATACTGTGTGACACCATCAGCATCGTCAGTTGCTGACGCTGGCAGACCTCCTGTACCAGGGCGAGCATCTCCTGGCGCAGCGCGGGATCGAGTGCAGAGAAGGGCTCATCCAGCAGCAGTATCGGCTGCTCGCGAACCAGACAGCGAGCCAGCGCCACGCGCTGACGTTGTCCGCCAGAGAGCTCTCCGGGGAGCCGGTCAATAAACGTGGTAATGCCCATCTGCCCGGCAATATGCTCCAGCTTCTGGCGCTGCGCGTCGTTCAGTTTCAGCCCCGGATCCATACCCAGCGCGATGTTTTGCCGCACCGTCAGATGGGTGAACAGGTTATTTTCCTGGAATAGCATCGAGACCGGACGCCTGGCGGGCGGGGTGTAGGTATGGTCGTTGTTTTCAATCATTATCGACCCGCTTGCCGGTTGCAGAAAACCGGCAATCAGATTGAGTAAGGTACTTTTCCCTGCCCCGCTTGGGCCAAGCACGGCAATCATCTCACCCGGGCTTACCGACAGGCTGAAACGCATAGGCAGGTGTTGGTAGAGCCAGGTGACATCAGTCAGTTTTAACATTGCGCCCCGGAAGTTTTTCGATAACGGTAAATAAGGCAAAGCACAGCAACAGCAGCAACAGCGCCGTGACGGCCCCCTCCTGGCTGCGATAGGAGCCGATCTGCTGATACAACCAGTATGGCAGCGTGCGGAAATCTTCATTGCCGAAGAGCGCCACCACACCAAAATCTCCAATGGAGAGCACACAAGCGAAGGCCAGCGCCTGAGCAAGCGGGCGTTTCAGCGCACGCAGTTCAACCACCTTTAACCGGCGCCAGCCCTGTATACCAAGCGACTGACACAGCAAAGTGTAACGGCTGTTGACGTCGCGCATGGGGTTTTCCAGCACCTTCAGCGCATAGGGAATGGCCATCAGGGCGTTGGTAAAAATCACGATTCCGTCGGCGCTTTCCGGCAGACCAACCGTACTGTTGAACAATAAAAAGAAGCCGGTTGCCAGGACGATGCCCGGCATTGCGAGGATTAACATCCCCGTCAGTTCCAGCGCTTGTCCGGCTTTGCGCGCCTGGCGCGCATAAAGTTCGCGACTGCTCCACAGCAGCATCATGGTCAGCATGACACACAATAGCCCGGCAGCCAGTGCGATGCGCAAGGATGTCCAGGTCGCCTGCCAGAGGACGGGCTGTTGCAACACGGAGACGAGGTTAAGGTTAACGCCATCGACGATGACGGCCATCAGCGGTGGCAGAAGCAACAGCAGGGCCAGTACGATCAACATCACATCCGCGATTCGGCTGTGCAGGCTGTCCTGTGGATCGCGCCAGCCTGTAATCTGATGACTGCCCGGTGGAATGGCTTTGCTCAGACGCTGACTCAGCAGGACCAGCACAAGACAGCACAGCATCTGCACCAGAGCCAGAAGCGCAGCGCGGCCGGGGTCGTAGTCGTAACTCAGCGCCTGGTAAATCGCCAGTTCGATGGTGGTCGCCTGTGGTCCACCACCAAGAGAAAGCACGGTGGCGAAACTGGCAAAACAGAGCATGAAGATCAGCGCCGCAACCGGAGGGATTTGACGGCGCAGCCACGGCCATTCGACAAAGCGGAAGAATGACCAGCCGCGCATATCCAGCTGTGCCGCAAGCTGACGCTGCTCGCCGGGGATAGCCTCCAGCGCCTGTAAAAAAAGCCGGGTCGCCATGGGCATGTTGAAAAAGATGTGCGCCAGCAGAATACCTTTGAGTCCGTAAGGGGAGAAGGTCCACTCCAGACCAAGCAGGTTAAAGAGAGCGGCCAGCCAGCCCTGACGACCATACACGCTCAGGATCCCAAATACCGCCACCAGGACGGGCAGGATCAGCGTCATAGCGCACAGTCTCAACAGCGCCTCCCTGCCGGGGAAGCGTCTGCGGTAGAGCGCCCGCGCGAGAAAAATGGCCGGGATTACCGACAGCAGGGCAGAGAGAAACGCCTGCCAGAAAGAGAACCGGATGACGTGCCAGAGATAGCTGTCGTGCCAGAGAGAGAGCAGATCACTCTCCGGCGCGTTAAACCACAATGCCAGAAAAGCACCCAGACTGACCGCCACCATCACTACCGCGGCGAGCAGTCCGGGAAATAACCAGCCGGGAATTAGCGGCTGACGGCGCGTTGCCATTCACTTACCCATGCTGCTCGCTGCGTGGCGACCTGCTGCGGCGTAAACTCCAGCGAGGTTTGCGGTTTGGTCAGTTGCTCAAAGCCCGCAGGTAGCGTCACGTTGGTCACCGGATACATCCAGTTACCCGTTGGGATCGCATTCTGGAACGCCGGGGAGACCATGAATTTCAGGAACTTCTCGGCCAGTTCCGGCTGCTTGCTGGCGGCAGTGCGGGCAGCCACTTCCACCTGCAGATAATGACCTTCAGCGAAATCAGCGGCGGCGTAGTTGTCTTTCTTCTCGGCGATAATGTGATAAGCCGGGGAGGTGGTGTAGCTCAGCACCAGGTCGCTCTCCCCTTTCAGGAACAGGCCATAGGCTTCGCTCCAGCCTTTGGTGACGGTCACGGTTTTGGCGGCCAGCTTCTGCCACGCCTCCGGCGTTTTATCACCGTATACCTTCTGCATCCACAGCAGCAGGCCCAGACCCGGTGTGCTGGTGCGCGGATCTTCATAAATCACGCGCCATTTCTGGTCACTTTCCACCAGCTCCTTCAGGCTTTTCGGCGGGTTCTTCAGCTTGTTTTTGTCATAAACAAACGCAAAATATCCGTAATCGAACGGCACAAAGGTGTCGTTTTTCCAGCCGCCCGGCACGTTAACCGCATCTGTCGCTACGCCGCTTTTGGCGAACAGTTTCGTTTGCGAGGCCGCATCCAGCAGGTTGTTATCCAGGCCGAGTACAACGTCGGCCTTGCTGTTTTTACCTTCCATACGCAGACGGTTAAGCAGCGAGACGCCATCTTCCAGCGCCACGAATTTCAGTTCGCAGTTGCAGTCGGCTTCAAAGGCTTTTTTGACGACCGGGCCTGGGCCCCAGTCGGCTGAAAAGGAGTCGTAGGTGTAGACCGTCAGGACGGGTTTTGCGAAAGCAGGTAGCGCAAACAGCGCCAGCAGGGGAAGCACTTTTTTTAACACTTTGCACCTCAAGGTTGAGTGGCAAAGGATTTTGAGCGACAGCCTCAAATCCCTTCGCCGGCGTTATCCGGATCAGGTTCGACGGGTATTATCTCAGCGCACATCAGTGATGCAGCACCCCGTTGAGAACGGCGCTATTGTAATGATTTGGCGAATATTACGAAAGTGTTATGGCTCTGGTGGTGCAAACCAGGCGGATTTAAAATCAAACCAGCCCAGCGTATTCATCCGTAACCCCCGCATACTGCGCTGGCCCTGGATCATCAGCCAGTGGTGGATCAGCGGCACGATTGCCTGTTCGGCCAGCAGCGCCTGACACCAGGTGGCCAGGTTCATCTCGCCCGCACGCCATTGCGCCGCATCCTGCTGCCAGTCCCGATCGATACAGTGCTGGATCAGCGGGACTTCATACAGGTGTGAGAAGAGCGAGAAATCGAGCGGCAGGGTGAAGTTGGCGCTGTTCAGCCAGATATCGCTGGTCAGTTCCCCCTGGTGCCATTCGTCATAGTCCACTTCCCTGATGTCCAGCCGGACGCCTTCTGCAGCCAGCAGTCTGGTCATGATCCTGGCAATAAAACGGTGTTCCACGTGCTCGCGGTAGTAGGTCAGGGTGACAGACTCCAGCCCTGCCGGTTTGTCACAGTGGGCAGGTCGGGCATGATGCCAGCGAGGAAGCAACCCGTACGCCGGGAACCAGTACGTCTGATACTGTTCTTCCGCGTGGTAAATCAGATTGGAGGGAGATAAGACGTGGCTGATCCATTTGCGTACCGCCTGATTGGCCCCGCGGTGGGTGCGGCTGTCAAACAGCAGGTAGTAGCAGCCCTCCTCAAGGCGGCTTTCCACCGCCTTTTCGCCCGTTGTGGGGCCTTCAAGCGTCAGCCCGGCGCTGAGCTCTTCGTTGAGATCCGGTAATACCCAGACGTTCACTTCGTCGATCAGCGCCCGGTAGCCAAAATAGTCATCAAACGCGCGAATTTTCAGCTGGTTATTGGTGTTACGCGACACGGCATAGGGCCCGGTGCCAATGGGCTGGCTGGCAAAATTGTGCAGCGATTCCCACTCTCCTGGCAAAATCATTGATGGGACATACCCCAGCAGCCAGGGGAGCCATTTATCCGGCTGAGACAGTTCTATATCCAGCGTCCAGGCGGTGGGGGAGTGAACGCGCGAAATATGCGAAAAAAGCGGAAGCTTGCGGGCACGTTCCAGTGAGGCGATGACATCGCGCATTTCCAGCTCGCGGCCGTGGTGAAAGTGGATGCCGGGACGTAAGAAGAAGCGCCAGTGACGTGGGGAGAGTTGCTGCCAGTGGTGCGCAATATCAGCTTCAAGTTCCCCGTTTTCCTCATTTATTCGCGTCAGGCCGCTGAATATTTGTCGCGCCATATGGGTTTCTGAGCGGCGCAAGGCCGTGCCGGGGAGCAGATTCTTCATCGGGCGATAGTAGAGCACCCGCAGAATGTGGCGGCCCTGACGAAAACTCCGCCCTAGATGGGAGACCAGCATCTGACGTACCGCGGCTTTATCGCCTACCAGTTGCACCAGCTGATCGATTCGGTCCTGTTCCAGCAGGTCTTCCGCTCGCTGTTGCTGCAAGGCCAGCCCGGTATAGAGAAAGGTCAGACGTGAGCGTTTGCCGCGTCCCGCTTCGGCTTCCCAGTTTAACCAGCCCTGTTGCTGCATGGTGTTAAGCAGCGTGCGCATATGACGTCGGGAGCAGTTAAGGAGTTCAGCCAGTTCGTTAAGCGTGGTCTCCTGCGATTGCCCTTCGCAGCACTGCCAGAGGCGGATGAATTGTTGTTGCAGACGACCAGAAGGCATAAAAGGGGAACTCCTGACAAAAAATCAGCAATTTATTAATCCCTATATTAAGCCAATAATGATTCCCGATGAAGTGAGGAGGTACATTATGAAGAGGTCTACCGCACGTCAGTTTTATCAGCAGTACTTTTCAGCGACAAAAGGAACGTCCTGGCTGGCCCGTCAGTGTGCTGAGCAACGGCTGAAAATGTTAGAAGAACTGATGCAGTGGGACGTTACGAAACCGACCTCTTCTCGCTAACTCGCCTCGATCATGTGTGACTGAGTATTGGTGCTTATCACCCGCCAGCAAAATGTTTTTTGCTGGCTTTTTTCGTTTATTCTTTCACCCAATTTCGATTCGCTTTCACAAGGACTTGCAGATGCTCTGGTTAATGACGATGGGGCGACGCCTGAACGGCGTGTATGCCGCTTTTATGCTGGTGGCCTTTATGATGGGCGTGGCGGGGGCGCTGCAGGCACCGACGCTGAGTCTTTTTCTCAGCCGGGAGGTGGGGGCGCAGCCGTTTTGGGTCGGCCTGTTTTATACCGTGAACGCCATCGCCGGGATCCTGGTGAGCCTGGGGCTGGCGAAACGATCCGACAGCCAGGGCGATCGCCGCAAGTTGATCCTTTTTTGTTGCGCCATGGCTGTGGGTAACGCGCTGCTGTTTGCCTTTAATCGTCACTACCTGACGCTGATCACCTGCGGCGTGCTGCTGGCTTCACTGGCGAACACCGCCATGCCGCAGCTGTTCGCGCTTGCCCGGGAATATGCCGACAACTCGGCGCGGGAAGTGGTGATGTTTAGCTCGGTGATGCGTGCGCAACTCTCTCTTGCATGGGTCATTGGTCCGCCGTTGGCCTTTATGCTGGCGTTGAATTACGGTTTTACCGCCATGTTTTCCATCGCTGCGGGGATTTTTGCCATTAGCCTGGCACTGATTGCCTTCGTGCTGCCGTCAGTGGCGCGTGTCGAACAGACAGCGGATAAACCCATTACTCAGGTGAGCGGCTGGCAGGATAAAAACGTCCGTATGCTGTTTATCGCCTCCACGCTGATGTGGACCTGCAACACCATGTATATCATCGATATGCCGCTGTGGATCAGCAGCGATCTGGGGCTGCCGGATAAGCTCGCGGGGATCTTAATGGGGACGGCCGCCGGGCTGGAAATTCCGGCGATGATTCTAGCGGGATACTATGTGAAACATCTCGGGAAACGCCGGATGATGCTGATAGCCGTAGCGGCCGGAGTGCTTTTCTACCTGGGGCTGATTTTCTTCCATACACGAGAGGCGTTGCTGGCGCTGCAGCTGTTTAATGCCGTGTTTATCGGGATCGTGGCCGGGATAGGGATGCTCTGGTTCCAGGATTTAATGCCCGGGCGGGCGGGTTCGGCGACCACACTCTTTACCAACAGTATCTCTACGGGGGTAATTCTGGCGGGGGTGATTCAGGGGGCGTTGTCGCAAGGCTATGGACATGGGTCGGTCTACTGGATGATTGCACTAACGTCGATTGTTACGCTGATGCTGACCTGGCGCGTAAAAGACGTCTGATTCTGGAAGGCGCCTTCACGAAATGAAACGATTTTCTGACAGAGTTTAAGAAGACAAATAGAGTGCGTGGCGGGTGCTTGAGGCTGTTTGCCTCAGGCTTTCGCAAGAGGCAAACAGTGGAGAGTCCCACATCAAAAAACTGATGGGGAGACCAACTTCACAACCAACATTGCGAGGTTAGTCTCTTCATTGCCGAAAAGCAATAAGGAGGCTGGAATGCCAAAACGTACTCTGCTGTTAGGTTTGTTTCTGATCTGTACAACGCTGTTGATCTTCACCTGGATGGTGCGTGATTCACTGTGTGAACTGCATTTCAGACAGGAGAAAACAGAGCTGGCAGCAGTGTTGGCTTACGAAGCAAAACGTTAGCGGTATGGGCGGGGAAAGTTCCCCGCCTCTCCAGAGTGGTTGAGCCTCAACGCACCCTTATCAATGGCCCGCATCGTGCGGGCCATTGCCTTTAGCCCATAAACGCAGGCTGTTTTTTCTCGTATGCGGAGATGGCGTCTTCATGCTGAAGCGTCAGGCCAATGCTGTCCAGACCGTTCAGCATGCAGTGGCGACGAAAGGCATCGATGCTGAAGCTGTAGGTCTTATCTCCGGCTTTCACCACTTCCGCTTCCAGATCCACTTCAAACGACATGCCCGGATTTGCCTTAACCAGCGCGAACATTTCATCCACTTGCTCGTCACTCAGCGTCACCGGCAGCAGCTGGTTGTTGAAGCTGTTGCCGTAGAAGATATCCGCAAAGCTCGGGGCGATCACCACTTTAAAGCCGTAGTCGGTCAGCGCCCATGGTGCGTGCTCACGTGAGGAGCCGCAGCCAAAGTTTTCCCGTGCCAGCAGAATGGAGGCGCCTTTATATTCCGGGAAATTTAGCACAAATTCCGGGTCAGGTACCTGGCCTTTATCATCCAGAAAACGCCAGTCGTTAAACAGATGAGCACCAAATCCGGTGCGGGTGACCTTCTGCAAAAATTGCTTCGGGATGATCGCATCGGTATCGACGTTAGCGGCGTCCAGAGGGACAACCCGGCCTGTATGTTGGGTAAATTTCTCTGCCATGATTGTCTCCTTATTTCAGGCTGCGAATATCGGCGAAATGGCCGGTAACTGCCGCAGCGGCGGCCATCGCCGGGCTGACCAGGTGGGTGCGTCCACCGCGGCCCTGACGACCTTCAAAGTTACGGTTACTGGTGGAGGCACAACGTTCGCCCGGATTCAGGCGGTCATTGTTCATGGCCAGACACATGGAGCAGCCAGGCAAGCGCCACTCGAAGCCTGCTTCGATAAAGATCTTATCCAGGCCTTCGGCTTCCGCCTGCGCTTTTACCGGACCAGAGCCTGGCACAACCAGCGCCTGTACGCCGGGTGCCACTTTACGGCCTTTGGCGATCTCCGCCGCAGCGCGTAAATCTTCGATACGCGAGTTGGTGCAGGAGCCAATAAAGACTTTGTCGATGGTCACATCGGTCAACGGCACACCGGGTTTGAGACCCATATACGCCAGCGCTTTTTCGGCACTGGCGCGTTCGACCGGATCGGTAAATGAGGCCGGATCGGGAATAGTGTCATTCACGGAAATGACCTGACCCGGATTGGTTCCCCAGGTCACCTGCGGGGCAATCTCCTCCGCCTGCAGGGTAACAACGGTGTCAAAAACCGCGTCATCATCGGTTTTCAGGGTTTTCCAGTACGCGACGGCGTCAGCGTAATCCTGACCTTTTGGCGCGTGCAGACGCCCTTTTACATAGTTGAAGGTGGTTTCATCCGGTGCCACCAGGCCTGCTTTGGCCCCCATCTCGATGGCCATATTGCACAGAGTCATACGACCTTCCATGCTCAGCGCCTGAATAGCGTCACCGCAGAACTCAACAACGTGCCCGGTGCCGCCGGCACTGCCCGTTTTACCGATGATGGCCAGCACGATGTCTTTCGCGGTGATCCCCGGCGCGGCTTTGCCTTTCACTTCAATCTTCATGGTTTTGGCTCGGCCCTGTTTAAGGGTCTGCGTAGCCAGAACATGCTCAACTTCAGAGGTGCCAATACCGAACGCCAGTGCACCAAACGCGCCGTGCGTTGCGGTATGGGAGTCTCCGCAGACGATGGTCATGCCGGGCAGGGTGATCCCTTGCTCAGGTCCCATCACGTGAACGATACCCTGATACGGATGGTTCAGATCGTAGAGCTCGACGCCAAACTCGTTACAGTTCTTGATCAACTCCTGCATCTGGATACGCGCCATTTCGCCCGACGCATTGATATCTTTGGTCTGGGTGGAAACGTTGTGATCCATTGTCGCGAAGGTTTTACCCGGCTGACGTACCGGGCGTTTGTGCGCACGCAGACCATCAAATGCCTGTGGGGAGGTCACTTCGTGTACCAGATGCCTGTCGATATAGAGCAGCGGGGTTTCGTTTGGTGCTTCGTAGACAACGTGTGCATCAAACAATTTTTCATATAACGTCTTCGCCATGATTACACCCCTTCAGCGACATAGCGGGCAATGATGTCGCCCATTTCATCGGTACTGACTGCCGCCGTGCCGCGTGCTAAATCACCGGTACGGACGCCTTCTTCTAACGCGCGATTAATGGCGTTTTCAATTGCGGTTGCCGCATCGCCTGCATCCAGGCTGTAACGCAGCAGCAGAGCCAGGGAGAGGATCTGCGCAATCGGGTTAGCAATGTTTTTACCTGCGATATCCGGCGCGGAGCCGCCAGCAGGCTCGTACAGGCCAAAGCCTTCTTCGTTCAGGCTCGCTGATGGCAGCATGCCCATGGAGCCGGTGATCATCGCGCACTCATCCGAGAGGATATCGCCGAACAGGTTGGAGCACAGCAGCACGTCAAACTGGGACGGATCTTTAATCAGCTGCATTGTCGCGTTATCGATGTACATATGCGACAGCTCAACGTCAGGATAATGCTTAGCAACTTCGCTGACGATCTCACGCCATAAGATGGAGGACTGCAGCACATTCGCTTTATCGATAGAGGTCACTTTATGGCGGCGTTTGCGTGCAGACTCAAAAGCGATATGGGCGATACGTTCAATTTCGAAACGGTGATAGACCTCGGTGTCGAACGCTTTTTCATGCTGGCCGCTGCCTTCACGGCCTTTTGGCTGACCGAAATAGATCCCGCCAGTCAGCTCACGCACGCACAGAATGTCGAAGCCGTTAGCGGCGATATCCGCGCGCAGCGGGCAGAACTCTTCCAGACCCTGATACAGCTTTGCCGGACGCAGATTACTGAACAGCTTGAAATGTTTACGCAGCGGCAGCAACGCGCCGCGCTCTGGCTGCTCTGCGGGTGGCAGGTGTTCCCATTTCGGGCCACCCACGGAACCAAACAGGACGGCATCGGCGTTCTCGCAACCCTCTACCGTTGCTTTTGGCAGCGGCGTACCGTGATTATCGATAGCAATGCCGCCCACGTCGTAGTGGCTGGTGGTAATTTTCATCGCAAAACGCGAGCGAACGGCTTCCAGTACTTTCAGCGCCTGTGCCATCACTTCCGGGCCAATACCGTCACCCGGCAACACAGCAATATGGTAATTCTTCGACATTACACGGTTTCCTTGTTGTTCTCTTTATTCTGAGCTTTGCGTTGCAACTCTTTTTCGACTTCAGCGGCGCGCCAGATATTGTTCAGGACATGCACCATCGCTTTCGCAGAGGATTCGACGATATCGGTCGCCAGACCCACGCCGTGGAAGCGACGGCCGTTATAATTGACCACGATATCCACCTGACCGAGTGCATCTTTGCCATGGCCTTTGGCCGTCAGGTCATATTTGACCAGCTCCACGTCGTATTCGGTGACGCGGTTAATCGCCTGGTAGATAGCATCGACAGGACCATTGCCGTTTGCCGCTTCCGCTTTTATCTCATCCCCGCAGGCCAGCTTGATGGATGCCGTGGCGATATCGCTGGAGCCGGACTGCACGCTGAAGTAATCCAGACGGAAATGCTCTGGCTCTTCCTGCTGCTTATTAATGAAGGCCAGTGCTTCCAGGTCATAGTCGAACACCTGACCTTTTTTGTCGGCCAGCTTCAGGAACGCGTCGTACAGCTGATCCATGTTGTAATCGCTGTCCTTGTAACCCATCTCTTCCATACGATGTTTCACTGCCGCACGGCCGGAGCGGGAGGTCAGATTCAACTGAACCTGGTTCAGACCGATTGATTCCGGGGTCATGATTTCGTAGTTTTCGCGGTTTTTCAGTACGCCATCCTGGTGGATACCGGAAGAGTGCGCGAATGCGCCGGTACCGACAATCGCCTTGTTGGCGGGGATCGGCATGTTGCAAATCTGGCTGACGGTCTGGCTGGTACGCCAGATTTCATTGTGATTGATGCGGGTGTGCACGTTCATGATGTCTTTGCGCACTTTGATCGCCATGATCACTTCTTCCAGGGAACAGTTGCCTGCGCGTTCCCCGATACCGTTCATCGCACCTTCTACCTGACGGGCACCGGCGTGAACAGCGGCGATGGCGTTGCCGACGGCCAGGCCTAAATCGTCGTGGGTATGAACTGAGATAATTGCCTTATCAATGTTTGGCACACGATCATACAAGCCAGTAATGATGTTGGAGAACTCAAACGGCATGGTGTAGCCGACGGTGTCCGGGATGTTGATGGTTTTGGCTCCGGCATTAATGGCGGCTTCTACCACGCGCGCCAGATCCTCAATTGGCGTGCGGCCAGCGTCTTCACATGAGAATTCAACATCATCCGTGTAGTTGCGCGCGCGTTTGACCATGTAGACCGCGCGCTCAATCACCTCGTCGAGGGTGCTGCGCAACTTGGTGGCAATGTGCATGGGGGAGGTGGCAATAAAAGTATGAATACGGAATGCTTCAGCCACTTTCAGTGACTCGGCGGCAACGTCGATGTCTTTCTCAACGCAACGTGCCAGACCACAGACGCGGCTGTTTTTGATGGTACGGGCGATGGTCTGTACCGATTCGAAATCACCCGGAGAAGAGACCGGGAAACCCACCTCCATCACGTCGACACCCATACGTTCGAGAGCCAGCGCAATCTGCAGCTTCTCTTTCACACTCAGGCTCGCCTGTAATGCCTGTTCACCGTCACGTAAAGTGGTATCAAAAATAATGACTTGCTGGCTCATGGGTTAGGTCCTTGTCAGTCTTAGGGCGCCTTGCTACGAGCATAAAAAAACCCGCGCAGTGGCGCGGGTTTTTAGTCTTACTGGTGACGATTCAACGCTGAATTTCGCCCGCCAGTCTACCGCGCACAGAGGATGCGTTTAGTAGTAGTAGACCGGTGAAACGAATGGTGCGAATCATGAATCGTGCTCCGTTAAATTCAATATGCTTTTAGTGGTACTGGATATGGGGGTTGATGTCAACCCCTGACAACAAAAACGACCCCGATCGCACGATGTTCCAGAGAATTTTATTTAGCTAATTGTGCTGGTTTTTATCTTTCATGCCTTTTGAAAAGTCTATTTTTGGACTGGAGATTCATCTCCGGAACGATTTAAATATAATTAGTATCAATTCAACATACGTCTGTAATGGATTAGCCCTGAGAAGAATTGTTTTTAATTTCATTGAGTTATTAGTGCTGCAAATAAAAATGCAGTAAATAAAGCGTGAGCAATGATGCGAGTTTGTTAATTGTTTGGCATGGCTCACGTGAATAGTTTAATAATACTTAAGTTATCATTAACCGAAGGGCGATTGTGTATTTGTCTTGATTATGGTTTCATGCAAACCATAATGTCATTGATATCATTTATGCGGAATTTCATCTCACCATCAATGACCTGGGCGAAGTCACCCTTTTGATGATGCGCTCTTTATATTTTCCGAATTTTAAACAATTCTCTTTCGCTGGTTGTATCTGCATGGTAAATCATATTTTTCGAAATTATTACTGTAATTTGGCAAAGGGAGTTTAGCGTGACAGTGGAGCCAGGAGTGCCAGAAAATAATATTAATCAACCTCAGGGTTATAATGGGGTTAAACCTCAGTTACGCACCGTGGATCTCAATCTGTTGACCGTGTTTGACGCGGTGATGCAGGAACAGAATATCACGCGGGCAGCGCAGTCTCTGGGGATGTCGCAGCCTGCCGTCAGCAATGCGGTATCCCGGCTTAAAGTGATGTTTAATGACGAATTGTTTGTTCGTTATGGCAGAGGGATTCAACCCACGGCGCGTGCATTTCAGCTGTTTGGCTCTATCCGCCAGGCGTTACAGTTGGTGCAAAATGAGCTGCCGGGATCGGGTTTTGAGCCCTTAAGCAGTGAGCGTGTTTTCCATCTTTGTGTATGTAGCCCGTTAGATAATTATTTGACGTCCGTGATCTACAATAAAGTGGAAGAAATTGCGCCCAATATTCAACTGGTATTTAAATCTTCTCTTAATCAGAACACAGAACATCAGCTTCGGTATCAGGAAACAGAATTCGTTCTGGGATACGAAGAGTTCCGTCGTCCGGAATTTTCCTGTGTGCCTCTGTTTAAAGATGAAATGGTACTGGTCGCCAGCAAAAAACATCCACGAATGAATATGCCGCTGCGCGAAAGTGATGTTTATAACGAGCAGCACGCTGTTGTTGCCCTCGACCGATACGCCTCATTTAGTTTGCCGTGGTATGACACTGCGGATAAACAGGCGAGCGTGGCTTATCAGGGAATGGCCATGGTCAGCGTCTTAAATGTGGTTTCCCAGACCCATCTGGTCGCTATTGCCCCGCGTTGGCTGGCGGAGGAGTTTTCGGAACCCTTAAATCTGCAAATTCTGCCGTTGCCGCTCAAGCTCAATAGCCGTACCTGTTATCTTTCCTGGCATGAAGCCGCAGGCCGGGATAAAGGCCATCAGTGGATGGAAGAATTGCTTATTAGCATTTGCCGCCGATAAGCGCGTCAGGATAAATCACATCGGCGCGTGTGGTTTATCCTGCATATTTTTTCATTTTCGGTATTTTGTGCTGTTGTTATTTTTTCTGGCTGCTGCCAGCCTCGCAAAAATAGATGATTTCCTGAAAGGTTGCGCTTTTCAGCGATGATTTATCACCTCACGAACGAATCACAGTGGAATTAACCATATCCTCCCTGTAACGCTGCTTTTTGTGCTTCTGACCCCGTTTGCCGCGTCCTGTTTGCTAATTGCCTGCCTCAAAACGAGCGGTTAAGGTAACGATCACTCTGCAATATATAAGATTGGTTCATCACGATCGTAAGACGGTGTGGAAATGAATTCTGCAGTTCGTCTATAACAAAATGCCTGGAGGCAAAGCATGGAGATGTTGTCTGGCGCGGAAATGGTCGTCCGATCGTTAATCGATCAGGGCGTTAAGCAGGTGTTCGGCTACCCTGGAGGCGCAGTTCTGGATATTTATGATGCGCTTCATACGGTAGGCGGCATTGACCATGTTTTGGTGCGCCACGAGCAGGCGGCGGTGCACATGGCTGACGGGCTGGCGCGTGCGACGGGTGAAGTGGGCGTGGTATTGGTCACCTCCGGCCCCGGCGCGACGAACGCAATTACCGGTATTGCGACAGCCTATATGGACTCCATCCCGCTGGTCATTCTATCCGGGCAGGTCGCAACGTCACTGATTGGCTACGATGCATTTCAGGAGTGCGACATGGTGGGGATTTCACGCCCCGTTGTGAAGCACAGTTTCCTGGTGAAGCAAACTGAAGACATTCCCGGCGTACTGAAAAAAGCCTTCTGGCTGGCAGCCAGTGGGCGGCCTGGTCCTGTGGTGGTCGATCTGCCTAAAGATATACTTAACCCGGCAAACAAGCTGCAGTATGTCTGGCCGGAAACGGTAAGCATGCGCTCCTACAACCCAACGACACAGGGCCACAAAGGTCAGATCAAACGTGCGTTACACACGCTTCTGGCTGCGAAAAAACCGGTGGTCTATGTCGGCGGCGGCGCGGTTAACTCAGCCTGTGAAGCGCAACTGCGTGAGCTGACCGAAAAACTAAACCTTCCTGTCGCCTCGTCACTGATGGGACTGGGCGCCTTCCCGGCAACGCACCGCCAGGCTCTGGGTATGTTGGGGATGCACGGTACCTATGAAGCCAACATGACGATGCATCATTCGGATGTGATCTTTGCCGTTGGCGTGCGCTTTGACGATCGCACGACCAACAATCTGGCGAAGTACTGCCCGAACGCCACCGTGCTGCATATTGATATCGATCCTACGTCTATTTCGAAAACGGTACCGGCGGATGTGCCGATCGTTGGGGATGCGCGACAGGTTCTGGAGCAAATGCTGGATCTGCTATCGCAGGAAACCCCTTCACAACCGTTGGATGAGATCCGCGACTGGTGGCAACAGATCGAGTTGTGGCGAGCACGTCAGTGTCTGAAATACGATACCCAAAGCGAAAACATTAAGCCGCAGGCGGTGATCGAAACCCTCTGGCGTCTGACGAAAGGTGAAGCCTATGTCACCTCTGATGTAGGTCAGCATCAGATGTTTGCCGCGCTTTATTATCCGTTTGATAAACCACGTCACTGGATCAACTCTGGTGGTCTGGGGACAATGGGTTTTGGGTTACCTGCCGCGCTGGGGGTGAAGCTTGCGCTGCCGAATGAAACCGTCGTTTGCGTGACGGGAGACGGCAGCATTCAGATGAATATCCAGGAACTCTCCACCGCGTTGCAATATGAACTGCCGGTTCTGGTTCTGAACCTGAATAACGGTTATCTCGGTATGGTGAAGCAGTGGCAGGATATGATCTACTCTGGCCGCCATTCTCACTCCTACATGAAATCGCTGCCGGATTTTGTTCGTCTGGCCGAAGCCTATGGTCATGTCGGGATGCGGGTGACTGAGCCGGCAGAGCTGGAAGCGAAACTTGCTGAAGCGCTTGAACACGTCAAAAATAACCGCCTTGTTTTCATGGATGTCATTGTCGATGGCACAGAGCACGTTTATCCGATGCATATTCGCGGTGGTGGTATGGACGAAATGTGGTTAAGTAAAACGGAGAGAACCTGATATGCGCCGGATATTATCTGTATTACTGGAAAACGAGTCTGGCGCACTGTCACGCGTTATTGGACTCTTTGCACAACGCGGCTACAACATTGAGAGTCTGACCGTTGCCCCTACCGAGGATCCTACGCTGTCGCGCATGACGATTCAGACCGTCGGCGACGCCAAGGTGCTTGAGCAGATCGAGAAACAGTTACACAAACTTGTCGATGTTCTGCGCGTGAGCGAACTGGGGCAGGGGGCCTATGTAGAACGTGAGGTCATGCTGGTGAAAATTCAGGCCAGCGGTTACGGCCGTGAAGAGGTTAAACGCAACGCGGATATCTTCCGTGGGCAGATTATTGACGTTACCCCTTCTTTATATACGGTTCAGCTGGTGGGAACGAGTGACAAGCTGGACGCATTCCTGGCGTCCGTAAGGGATGTAGCAAAAATTGTTGAAGTTGCGCGGTCGGGCGTTGTCGGCCTTTCGCGCGGCGAGAAAATCATGCGTTAGCAGGCAATAAGGTTCGCCTCTTTCAGCCCGGTCACCAAAGCCGGGCTTTTTTTTGCGTAATACGCCGATAACACAGATAAAAGCGGTTGCCGCGAAAGCTATTCTGCGTTTAGATGTTAAAAGATTTAACCATAACCTTGACAGGGCCATGGACTCTTTTCTTTTTTTAAGGGGCAATTGTGAAACTGGATGAAATCGCCCGGCTAGCCGGCGTGTCACGAACTACGGCCAGCTATGTGATTAACGGTAAAGCAAAGCAGTACCGTGTCAGCGACAAAACCGTTGAGAAAGTCATGGCGGTGGTTCGTGAGCACAACTACCACCCGAATGCTGTCGCAGCGGGCTTACGTGCCGGGCGCACCCGATCGATTGGTCTGGTGATCCCCGATCTGGAAAACACCAGCTACACCCGCATCGCTAACTATCTTGAACGTCAGGCTCGCCAGCGTGGCTATCAGCTCCTGATTGCCTGCTCTGAAGATCAGCCTGATAACGAAATGCGCTGTATTGAGCATCTGCTCCAGCGTCAGGTTGATGCGATCATCGTTTCGACCTCCTTGCCACCCGAGCATCCCTTCTATCAACGCTGGGCGAACGATCCGTTCCCAATCGTTGCACTGGATCGCGCCCTGGACAGAGAGCATTTTACCAGTGTCGTCGGTGCCGATCAGGATGACGCGGAAATGCTGGCCGCGGAGCTGAGAACCTTTCCGGCTGAAACCGTACTCTATCTTGGGGCGTTGCCTGAGCTCTCTGTGAGTTTCCTGCGTGAGCAAGGCTTCAGAACGGCATGGAAAGACGACCCGCGCGAGGTTCACTACCTTTATGCCAACAGTTATGAACGCGAAGCCGCTGCGCAGCTGTTCGAGAAATGGCTGGAGACGCACCCGATGCCTCAGGCGCTGTTCACCACTTCATTTGCGTTGCTGCAGGGGGTGATGGATGTCACTTTGCGTCGGGATGGTAAGCTGCCTTCCGATCTCGCTATCGCCACCTTCGGTGATAACGAACTGCTCGACTTCCTGCAATGTCCGGTCCTGGCCGTCGCGCAGCGCCATCGTGATGTGGCGGAGCGCGTGCTGGAGATCGTTCTCGCGAGCCTTGATGAACCACGTAAACCGAAGCCGGGGCTGACGCGCATCAAACGTAATCTCTACCGTCGCGGAATTTTAAGCCGCCATTAATGAAATGAGACGGGGGCAGCGAAAACTGCCCCCTCTTTTTTCTGGATAATTCTGTCAAATAATTCCCGGAGAAAAATTAGGACGATTCCTTAGGAATCAGAACCTGCTATTTTTTTTATTCTTTCAGGCGTTTTAAAATGCCTTTGAAAGAACATTTATACGATTTATAAAGCCTGTCTTTGTATTGTTTTGTTACAAAGCTGCCCGGTCGATGAATATTCAGACGTTTTTCCCCTGCTCCAGCGTGCTTGCCTGCCAGCCGGTTCGTTCATTGCGCATTGTGGTGAATGTGGCGCTGTTATCCCCTGTGAATATGTCTTAAAATGCTGCCCGCGTCGCAAACTGACACTTTATATTTCGATGCGATGATATTGAGTGAGCCTTAACGCTAGTGTGCATATTCGGTTTTTTTCTTACAAATATTCATAACGTTAATTTTGCCTCGCCAGTTGTGCAGTTATTAACCAGGACTGTTTATCTCTGTAAATAGAGCCCTTTCGGGTTCGTATAGAGAGAGTCCTGGCTTGACAAGCTTTTCCCTCGCTCCGTAAACTCCTTTAGGTGGGAATTTGTGGGTTAAAGTGGTGAGGAGGGGTGAGACTGGCATGTTCCGTGGAGCAACGTTAGTCAATCTCGACAGTAAGGGGCGTTTATCGGTACCAACCCGATACCGCGACCAGCTGATCGAGAACGCTACGGGTCAACTGGTTTGCACCATTGACATCAACTCCCCCTGCCTGCTGCTTTACCCTTTACCTGAATGGGAAATTATTGAGCAAAAGCTGTCGCGACTGTCGAGCATGAACCCACAGGAACGCCGCGTGCAGCGGTTGTTATTGGGGCATGCCAGTGAGTGTCAGATGGATAGTGCAGGGCGATTACTGATTGCGCCCGTGCTGCGGCAGCATGCCGGTCTGACCAAAGAAGTGATGCTGGTCGGTCAGTTCAACAAGTTTGAACTGTGGGACGAAACGACCTGGTATCAACAGGTCAAGGAAGATATCGACGCTGAGCAGTCTGATTCCGCAACCTTGTCGGAACGGCTGCAGGACTTGTCTCTATAAATATGATGGAAAATTATAAACATACAACGGTGTTGCTGGATGAGGCCGTCAACGGCCTGAATATTCGTCCGGACGGCATCTACATTGATGGCACTTTTGGTCGCGGTGGCCACTCGCGTTTGATCCTCTCCCAGCTTGGAGCGGAAGGACGTCTGCTGGCAATTGATCGCGATCCGCAGGCGATTGCTGTTGCGCAAACCATCGATGACCCACGCTTTTCCATCGTGCATGGACCTTTCTCTGCGCTGGCGGATTACGTTGCTGAGCGCGGCCTGACAGGCAAGATCGACGGGATTCTTCTCGATCTTGGCGTCTCTTCACCCCAACTTGATGATGCTGAACGCGGCTTCTCCTTTATGCGCGACGGCCCGCTGGACATGCGCATGGATCCCACGCGCGGTCAGTCTGCCGCCGAGTGGTTACAGACCGCAGATGAAGCCGATATCGCCTGGGTGATCAAAACCTTTGGCGAAGAACGTTTTGGCAAGCGCATCGCGCGCGCCATTGTTGAGCGCAATCGTATTGAGCCGATGACCCGCACGAAAGAGCTGGCCGAGGTGATTGCGGCGGCAACACCGGTGAAGGATAAACACAAACACCCCGCGACCCGTACCTTCCAGGCGGTTCGCATCTGGGTAAACAGTGAACTGGAGGAAATAGAGCTGGCGCTAAAAAGCTCGCTCGACGTGCTGGCCCCGGGAGGGCGGTTGTCCATCATCAGCTTCCATTCGCTGGAGGACCGTATTGTGAAACGCTTTATGCGCGAACAAAGCCGCGGTCCACAGGTGCCAGCAGGGCTGCCGATGACGGAAGAACAACTCAGGAAGCTGGGTGGCCGTCAGTTGCGAGCATTAGGCAAGTTGATGCCGGGCGAAGAAGAGGTGGCAGAGAATCCACGCGCCCGTAGTTCAGTGCTGCGTATTGCAGAGAGGACGAACGCATGATCGGCAGAGTGACAGAGACCCTAAGCAAAGTTAAGGATTCGTTAGGAAGCAACGAGCGCCATGCCTTGCCTGGCGTGATCGGCGACGATCTTTTGCGGTTTGGGAAGCTGCCACTCTGCTTGTTCATTTGCATCATTGTGACGGCAGTAACGGTGGTGACGACAGCCCACCACACACGTTTATTGACTGCGCAACGCGAGCAGATGGTACTGGAACGCGATGCGCTGGATATTGAATGGCGAAACCTGATCCTTGAAGAAAACGCCCTCGGCGATCACAGCCGGGTCGAGCGGATCGCAACAGAAAAGCTGCAATTGCAGCATGTTGATCCTTCCCAGGAAAATATCGTAGTACAAAAATAAGGGAAAACGCGACGCATGAGAGCAGCGGCAAAAACGCTAAAACCAAAACGTCAGGAAGAACAGGCCAACTTTATCAGTTGGCGTTTTGCGTTGCTTTGCGGCTGCATTTTACTCGCGCTGGGCTTCCTGCTGGGACGTGTGGCGTGGCTACAAATCATCGCGCCTGACATGCTGGTGCGCCAGGGCGATATGCGCTCTCTGCGCGTACAGGAAGTCTCCACATCTCGCGGGATGATCACCGATCGTTCCGGTCGTCCGCTGGCGGTGAGCGTACCGGTGAAGGCGATCTGGGCCGATCCGAAAGAGCTGCACGATGCCGGTGGTATCACGCTCGACAACCGCTGGAAAGCGCTGTCTGACGCCCTGAAAATGCCGTTGGATCAGCTTGCGTCCCGCGTTAATGCCAACCCGAAAGGGCGCTTTATCTATCTGGCGCGTCAGGTTAACCCTGACATGGCCGATTACATCAGAAAACTGAAGCTCCCGGGTATCCATCTGCGAGAAGAGTCTCGCCGTTACTATCCTTCCGGCGAAGTAACCGCTCACCTCATTGGTTTTACCAACGTCGACAGCCAGGGGATTGAAGGGGTTGAAAAAAGCTTCGATAAGTGGCTTACCGGTCAGCCGGGTGAGCGAATCGTGCGTAAAGACCGCTATGGTCGCGTCATTGAAGATATCTCTTCCACAGACAGCCAGGCCGCGCATAACCTGGCGTTGAGCATTGATGAACGCCTGCAGGCGCTGGTGTATCGCGAGCTGAACAATGCCGTGGCCTTTAACAAGGCGGAGTCGGGCAGCGCCGTGCTGGTGGATGTCAGCACTGGCGAAGTGCTGGCGATGGCCAACAGCCCGTCCTACAACCCGAACAACTTTACCGGTACCGCCAAAGATGCAATGCGTAACCGTGCCATTACCGACGTGTTCGAACCTGGCTCCACGGTGAAGCCGATGGTGGTGATGACGGCGCTGCAACGCGGCATCGTCAATGAGAACACGGTTCTGAACACGATCCCTTACCGAATCAACGGCCACGAGATTAAAGACGTGGCGCGCTACAGCGAATTGACCCTGACCGGGGTATTACAGAAGTCGAGTAACGTCGGTGTTTCAAAGCTGGCGTTAGCGATGCCGTCCTCAGCGTTAGTAGAGACTTACTCACGTTTTGGGCTAGGAAAGGCGACCAATTTGGGGTTGGTCGGAGAACGCAGTGGCTTATATCCTCAAAAACAACGGTGGTCTGACATAGAGAGGGCCACCTTCTCTTTCGGCTACGGGCTAATGGTAACCCCGTTACAGTTAGCGCGAGTCTACGCAACGATTGGCAGCTATGGCGTCTATCGCCCGCTGTCGATTACCAAAGTTGATCCACCGGTTCCGGGCGAGCGTATCTTCCCGGAATCTATCGTTCGTACCGTTGTGCATATGATGGAAAGCGTGGCGCTACCTGGCGGTGGCGGCGTGAAGGCGGCGATCAAAGGCTATCGCATCGCCATTAAAACCGGTACGGCGAAAAAAGTGGGGCCAGACGGCCGCTACATCAACAAATACATTGCCTATACCGCAGGCGTTGCGCCTGCAAGCAATCCGCGTTTTGCGCTGGTGGTCGTCATTAACGATCCACAGGCGGGTAAATACTACGGCGGCGCCGTTTCAGCGCCTGTGTTCGGCGCCATCATGGGCGGCGTATTACGCACCATGAACGTTGAACCGGACGCGCTGGCAACGGGCGAAAAAAGTGAATTTGTAATTAATCAAGGCGAGGGTACAGGTGGCAGATCGTAATTTGCGCGACCTTCTCGTTCCGTGGGTGCCAAACGCACCTGAGCGAGCGCTACGGGAGATGGTACTGGACAGCCGTGTGGCTGCTTCCGGCGATCTTTTTGTGGCTGTAGTTGGTCATCAGGCGGACGGGCGTCGATATATCCCGCAGGCGATTGCGCAAGGTGTAGCTGCCATTATTGCTGAGGCAAAAGATGAGGCAACCGACGGTGAAATCCGTGAAATGCACGGTGTGCCGGTTATCTACCTTAGCCAGTTGAATGAGCGACTCTCCGCACTGGCGGGACGTTTTTATAACGAGCCTTCAGACCAACTGCGTCTGGTGGGTGTGACGGGCACTAACGGTAAAACCACGACCACCCAATTGATGGCGCAATGGGCGCAACTGCTGGGAGAAACCGGCGCCGTAATGGGCACCGTGGGGAATGGGCTGCTGGGTAAAGTGAGCCCGACGGAAAACACCACCGGCTCCGCGGTTGACGTACAACATGTAATTGCTGGTCTGGCAAGGCAGGGGGCGACCTTTGCCGCGATGGAAGTCTCCTCTCATGGTCTGGTTCAGCATCGTGTGGCGGCGCTGAAATTTGCCGCCTCCGTGTTCACGAACCTGAGTCGCGATCATCTTGATTATCATGGTGATATGGAGCATTACGAGGCCGCGAAATGGCTGCTCTTCTCCACGCATCACTATGGACAGGCCATCATCAACGCTGATGACGAAGTGGGGCGCCGCTGGCTTGCGAAGCTGCCGGATGCGGTTGCGGTGTCGATGGAAGACCATATCAATCCGAACTGCCATGGCCGCTGGCTGAAGGCGGTTGAGGTTAATTATCACGACAGCGGCGCGACGATTCGCTTTGCCTCTTCCTGGGGTGAAGGCGAAATTGAAAGCCGCCTGATGGGGGCGTTTAACGTCAGCAACCTCCTGCTGGCGCTGGCAACGCTGCTGGCGTTGGGCTATCCGATGGCCGAACTGCTCAACACCGCAGAGCGTCTGCAGCCCGTCTGTGGCCGTATGGAAGTGTTCAGTGCACCCGGTAAACCGACCGTTGTAGTCGATTATGCCCACACGCCGGATGCGCTGGAAAAAGCGCTTGAAGCGGCACGTCTGCACTGCGCCGGTAAGCTCTGGTGTGTGTTTGGTTGTGGGGGCGATCGCGACAAGGGCAAGCGTCCGTTGATGGGGGCCATCGCCGAACAGTTCGCGGATATTCCGGTTGTGACCGATGACAACCCGCGTACTGAAGAGCCGCGCGCCATTATCAACGATATCCTGGCCGGTATGCTGGATGCAGGACGTGCCCGCGTGGTGGAAGGCCGTGCGGAAGCCGTGACCAACGCCATCATGCAGGCGCAGGAGAACGACGTCGTGCTCCTGGCGGGTAAAGGCCATGAAGATTATCAGATTGTTGGCAATCGTCGTCTGGACTATTCGGACCGTGTAACGGCAGCGCGTCTGTTGGGAGTGGTGGCATGATCAGCTTAACGCTCGGCAAGGCGGCAACCCTCCTGCAGGGTACGTTGCATGGTCAGGATCTGACCATCGACGCCGTGACGACAGATACCCGCAAAGTGACCGCCGGGTGCCTGTTTGTGGCGCTGAAGGGCGAACGTTTTGACGCCCACGATTTTGCTGAACAGGCGAAAGAGAATGGTGCGGGTGCGCTGCTGGTGAACCGCAAACTCGATATCGATTTACCGCAGATTGTGGTGAAGGATACGCGCCTTGCCTTCGGTGAGCTGGCGGCATGGGTTCGTCAGCAGGTGCCGGCTCGCGTTGTTGCTCTGACGGGGTCTTCGGGCAAAACGTCAGTAAAAGAGATGACGGCGGCGATCCTCAGTCAGTGCGGTAATACACTTTACACCGCAGGCAATCTAAATAATGACATCGGCGTGCCGATGACATTGCTTCGCCTCACCAAAGAGCATGACTTTGCGGTGATTGAATTAGGGGCAAACCACCAGGGTGAAATTGCCTGGACGGTCAGCCTGACGCGTCCGGAGGCTGCGCTGGTGAACAACCTGGCCGCCGCGCATCTGGAAGGTTTCGGTTCACTTGAAGGCGTGGCGAAAGCCAAAGGTGAGATCTATACCGGCCTGCCGGATAACGGTATCGCCATTATGAATGCCGATAATAACGACTGGTTGAACTGGCAGAGCATCATCGGTTCACGTAAGACGTGGCGCTTCTCGCCTAATGCGGCAGACAGTGATTTTACCGCGACCCAGATCCATGTGACTTCGCATGGCACGGAATTCACGCTCAATACCCCAACGGGAGGCATTGAGGTTCTGCTGCCGCTGCCGGGCCGCCATAACATCGCTAATGCGCTTGCTGCCGCGGCGCTGTCGATGGCCGTCGGCGCAACACATGACGCGATCAAAACTGGCCTTGCGAATTTAAAAGCCGTACCGGGACGTCTGTTCCCAGTCCAGCTTGCAGAAAACAAACTGCTGCTGGATGACTCCTACAACGCGAACGTCGGTTCGATGACGGCAGCCGTACAGGTGTTGTCCGAAATGCCAGGCTATCGCGTGATGGTGGTTGGCGATATGGCCGAGTTGGGCGATGAGAGCGAAGCCTGTCATATCCAGGTGGGTGAAGCCGCGAAAGCGGCCGGGCTGGATTGCGTACTGAGCGCAGGAAAACTGAGCCAGGCGATTAGCCATGCCAGCGGGGTTGGCGAACATTTTGCCGATAAAGCCGCACTGATTGAACGTCTGAAGACGTTGATTGCTGAAAAACAAATTGTGACTGTGTTAGTGAAAGGTTCACGTAGTGCCGCCATGGAAGAGGTAGTGCACGCATTACAGGAGAACGGGACATGTTAGTTTGGCTGGCCGAACATTTGGTCAAATATTACTCAGGCTTTAACGTCTTTTCTTATCTGACGTTTCGCGCCATCGTCAGCCTGCTGACTGCGCTGTTCATCTCGTTGTGGATGGGCCCGCGCATGATTGCCCGTCTGCAAAAACTCTCTTTCGGCCAGGTTGTGCGTAACGATGGTCCGGAATCGCACTTCAGCAAGCGCGGTACGCCAACCATGGGCGGGATTATGATCCTGACCGCGATCGTGGTTTCCGTGCTGCTGTGGGCCTATCCATCCAACCCGTACGTCTGGTGTGTGCTGACTGTGCTGGTGGGCTACGGAATCATTGGGCTTGTTGATGATTACCGCAAAGTGGTACGTAAAGACACGAAAGGTCTGATCGCCCGCTGGAAATATTTCTGGATGTCGGTGATTGCGCTGGGCGTGGCCTTCGCGCTGTATCTGGCCGGAAAAGACACTCCCGCTACCGAGCTGGTGGTGCCGTTCTTTAAAGACGTCATGCCGCAACTGGGGCTGTTCTACATTCTGCTGGCGTACTTCGTGATTGTGGGCACCGGTAACGCGGTGAACCTGACCGATGGTCTGGATGGTCTGGCCATTATGCCGACGGTGTTCGTGGCCGCAGGTTTCGCGCTGGTGGCGTGGGCGACCGGCAACATGAACTTTGCCAACTATCTGCACATTCCTTATCTGCGTCACGCGGGCGAGCTGGTGATCGTCTGTACGGCCATTGTCGGGGCGGGGCTGGGCTTCCTGTGGTTCAACACCTATCCGGCCCAGGTCTTTATGGGTGACGTCGGTTCACTGGCTCTGGGCGGCGCACTGGGTATTATTGCCGTGCTGCTGCGCCAGGAGTTCCTGCTGGTGATCATGGGCGGGGTATTTGTGGTTGAGACCCTGTCGGTGATCCTGCAGGTCGGTTCCTTTAAGCTGCGCGGCCAGCGCATCTTCCGTATGGCACCGATTCACCATCACTATGAACTGAAAGGCTGGCCAGAGCCGCGTGTCATCGTGCGCTTCTGGATTATTTCGCTGATGCTGGTGCTGATTGGCCTGGCAACGCTGAAGGTACGTTAATCATGGCAGATTACCAGGGCAAAAAAGTCGTTATCATCGGGTTGGGCCTTACTGGCCTGTCCTGCGTGGACTTTTTCCTTGCGCGCGGCGTGACGCCGCGGGTGATGGATACGCGTGTTTCTCCGCCGGGTCTGGACAAACTGCCGGAACAGGTTGAACGCCACCTTGGTGGTCTGAATGATGACTGGCTGCTGGCAGCCGATCTGATTGTGGCCAGCCCCGGTATGGCGCTGGCGCACCCTTCACTGAGCGCCGCAGCCGATGCGGGCGTTGAGATTGTCGGTGATATCGAGCTGTTCTGTCGCGAAGCGCAGGCGCCAGTTATCGCCATTACCGGCTCGAACGGAAAAAGCACCGTCACTACCCTGGTGGGTGAGATGGCGAAAGCGGCGGGCAAAAATGTCGGCGTTGGCGGCAACATTGGTTTGCCCGCGCTGATGCTGCTGGACAAAGGCTGCGAGCTGTACGTACTGGAACTCTCCAGCTTCCAGCTGGAAACCACCTCCAGCCTGCATGCGGCCGCGGCCACAATCCTGAACGTGACCGAAGATCATATGGACAGGTATCCATTTGGTCTACAGCAGTATCGCGCAGCCAAACTGCGTATTTATGAAAATGCCAAAGTCTGCGTCGTTAACGCCGATGATGCCCTGACCATGCCGGTACGCGGTGCCGATGACCGCTGCATCAGCTTTGGTATCACCATGGGTGATTATCATCTGAACCGTCAGTTGGGTGAAACCTGGCTGCGGGTCAAAGGTGAGAAAGTGCTGAACGTGAAGGAGATGAAGCTTTCCGGTCAGCATAACTACACCAATGCGCTGGCGGCGCTGGCGCTGGCGGATGCCGTCGGTCTGCCACGCTCCTCCAGCCTGCAGGCGCTGACCACCTTTACGGGTCTGGCGCACCGTTTCCAGCTGGCGCTGGAGCATAACGGCGTACGCTGGATCAATGATTCCAAAGCCACCAACGTAGGCAGTACAGAGGCCGCGCTGAATGGTTTGCAGGTGGAAGGTACTCTGCATCTGCTGCTGGGTGGCGACGGTAAATCCGCCGATTTCACCTCCCTGAAGCAGTATCTCTCCGGCGATAACATCCGTCTCTACTGCTTTGGTCGTGATGGCAGGGAACTGGCGGAACTGCGTCCTGAGATCGCCGAGCAGACCGAAACCATGGAACAGGCAATGCGCCTGATTGCTCCTCGCGTGAAGCCGGGCGATATGGTGCTGCTCTCTCCGGCATGCGCCAGCCTTGATCAATTCAAGAATTTCGAACAGCGTGGTGATCTCTTTACCCGCCTGGCGAAGGAGTTAGGCTGATGCGTTTATCTCTCCCTCGCCTGAAAATGCCGCGCTTCCCAGGATTTGGTGTCCTGGTGTGGTTGTTTGCGGCACTGAAAGGCTGGGTGATGGGCTCTCGTCAGAAAGATAACGACAGCCTGATCATGTACGATCGCACGCTCTTCTGGCTCACCCTGGGGCTGGCGGCGGTCGGCTTTATTATGGTGACGTCAGCATCAATGCCCGTCGGGCAGCGACTGGCGAACGATCCTTTCCTGTTTGCCAAGCGAGATGGTCTGTACATCATCCTGGCGTTCTGTCTTGCGCTGATAACCTTACGTCTGCCAATGGCGTTCTGGCAGCGACACAGTACCGCGATGCTGATCGCCTCGATCATCATGCTGCTGATCGTGCTGGTGGTGGGGAGTTCCGTAAACGGGGCATCGCGCTGGATCGCCTTTGGTCCGCTGCGTATTCAGCCTGCAGAATTTACCAAACTGTCCCTGTTCTGCTACCTGGCGAACTACCTGGTGCGCAAAGTAGATGAAGTGCGTAACAACCTTCGCGGCTTCCTGAAACCGATGGGCGTGATTCTGGTGCTGGCGGTCTTGCTGCTGGCGCAGCCTGACCTCGGTACCGTGGTGGTTCTGTTTGTGACAACGCTGGCGATGCTGTTCCTGGCGGGGGCGAAACTGTGGCAGTTCATCGCCATTATCGGGATGGGTATTTCAGCGGTTGTCCTGTTGATCCTTGCTGAACCATACCGTATCCGCCGTGTGACCTCGTTCTGGAACCCGTGGGAAGACCCGTTTGGCAGTGGCTATCAGCTGACGCAGTCACTCATGGCGTTTGGCCGCGGTGAAGTCTGGGGACAAGGCCTGGGCAACTCTGTTCAGAAACTGGAGTATTTACCCGAAGCGCATACTGACTTCATCTTCTCCATTATTGCGGAAGAACTGGGTTATATCGGTGTGGTATTAGCGCTATTAATGGTATTCTTCGTCGCTTTCCGCGCCATGTCGATTGGGCGGAAAGCGCTGGAGATCGATCACCGCTTCTCAGGTTTCTTAGCCTGTTCAATTGGTATCTGGTTTAGCTTCCAGGCATTGGTTAACGTCGGGGCCGCAGCGGGTATGCTGCCGACCAAGGGCCTGACGTTGCCGTTGATCAGTTATGGTGGTTCCAGTCTGTTGATCATGTCGACGGCCATCATGATGTTGTTACGTATAGATTATGAAACGCGTCTGGAAAAAGCCCAGGCGTTTACACGAGGTTCACGATGAATCAACCGAAGCGGTTAATGGTGATGGCAGGCGGTACCGGTGGACATGTGTTCCCGGGGCTGGCGGTTGCGCACCATTTAATGGATCAGGGCTGGCAGGTACGCTGGCTGGGAACCGCAGACCGCATGGAGGCCGACCTGGTACCGAAGCACGGTATTGAGATCGACTTTATTCGTATTTCTGGCCTTCGTGGCAAAGGCATTAAGGCCCAGCTTCTGGCGCCGGTGCGTATTTTCAACGCATGGCGTCAGGCGCGCAGCATCATGAAGCGCTTTCAGCCGGATGTGGTGCTGGGCATGGGCGGTTATGTTTCCGGTCCGGGCGGACTTGCCGCGTGGTCGTTGGGCATTCCCGTTGTATTGCATGAGCAGAATGGTATTGCAGGACTGACCAACAAGTGGCTGGCGAAAATCGCCACCAAAGTGATGCAGGCATTTCCTGGTGCGTTCCCGAAAGCGGACGTCGTCGGGAACCCGGTGCGTGTGGATGTGCTGGCGCTACCGTTGCCGGATACCCGCATGGCTGGCCGTGAAGGCCCTGTTCGCGTGCTGGTCGTCGGCGGATCGCAGGGTGCACGCATCCTGAACCAGACGATGCCGCAGGTTGCCGCAAAGCTGGGTGATGCCGTGACCATCTGGCATCAAAGCGGAAAAGGCGCTCAGCAGACCGTTGAGCAGGCTTATGCGGCAGAAGGTCAGCCGCAGCACAAAGTGACGGAATTTATCGACGATATGGCGGCAGCGTACGCCTGGGCCGATGTCGTGGTCTGTCGCTCCGGTGCATTAACGGTGAGTGAAATTGCCGCCGCGGGTTTACCGGCTCTGTTTGTGCCGTTCCAGCACAAAGATCGTCAGCAGTACTGGAATGCGCTGCCGCTTGAAAAAGCCGGTGCCGCGAAAATATTCGAGCAGCCACAATTTACCGCCGATGCGGTCGCCACCACCCTGGCGGGCTGGAACCGGGAAACATTAATGGAGATGGCGCAACGTGCACGTGCGGCGGCCATTCCTGATGCAACGGAACGGGTGGCAAAAGAAGTGAGCCTGGCAGCCCAGGCTTAACCCTCGCAGCGCGTGTTGCGCTGCACAAATTTTTTAAGTAGTCGATGGCGTTTAGAGAATGAATACACAACAACTGGCAAAACTGCGTTCAATCGTGCCCGAGATGCGTCGCGTCCGGCACATTCACTTTGTTGGCATCGGTGGTGCTGGCATGGGCGGTATTGCCGAAGTGTTAGCTAACGAAGGCTATCAGATCAGCGGGTCTGACCTGGCGCCAAACCCTGTTACGCAGCAACTGGCGTCGCTTGGGGCGACTATCTATTTCAACCATCGCCCGGAAAACGTGCGCGATGCGAGTGTGGTGGTGGTATCCAGCGCCATCTCCTCTGATAACCCGGAAATTGTGGCCGCGCATGAAGCGCGTATTCCGGTGATCCGCCGCGCGGAAATGCTGGCAGAGCTGATGCGTTTTCGTCACGGGATTGCGATTGCCGGGACGCACGGTAAAACCACGACCACGGCGATGGTTTCCAGTATTTATGCCGAAGCGGGGCTCGACCCGACGTTCGTCAACGGCGGTCTGGTAAAAGCAGCAGGTGTGCATGCGCGTCTGGGCCACAGCCGTTATCTGATTGCGGAAGCGGATGAGAGCGATGCGTCGTTCCTGCATCTGCAGCCGATGGTGGCGATTGTCACTAACATCGAAGCTGACCACATGGATACCTACCAGGGCGACTTCGAGAACTTAAAGCAGACCTTTATCAACTTCCTGCATAACCTGCCGTTCTATGGACGCGCGGTAATGTGTGTGGACGATCCGGTCATTCGCGAGTTGTTGCCGCGGGTTGGTCGTCAGATCACCACCTATGGCTTCAGCGAAGACGCGGATGTTCGCGTGGAAGAGTACAAACAGATTGGTGCGCAGGGGCATTTCACCCTGGCGCGTCAGGACAAAGAGCTGCTGCACGTGACGCTGAACGCACCAGGCCGTCATAACGCCCTGAACGCAGCCGCGGCGGTGGCCGTCGCAACAGAAGAAGGCATTGATGACGATGCGATCCTGCGTGCTCTGGAAAGCTTCCAGGGAACCGGGCGTCGTTTCGACTTTCTTGGCGAATTCCCGCTGGATGCGGTAAACGGTAAACCGGGTACTGCCATGCTGGTAGACGACTATGGCCACCATCCAACCGAAGTGGACGCGACCATTAAGGCCGCACGTGCGGGATGGCCAGAGAAGAACCTGGTGATGATCTTCCAGCCACACCGTTTTACGCGTACGCGCGATCTGTATGACGATTTCGCCAGCGTGCTGTCCCAGGTGGACACATTGCTGATGCTGGATGTTTATTCTGCAGGTGAAACGCCGATCCCAGGCGCGGACAGCCGTTCTCTGTGTCGAACCATTCGCGGACGCGGTAAAGTAGACCCTATTTTGGTTTCGGATCCTGCTCAGGTCGCCGAAATTCTGGCGCCGGTACTGACAGGTAACGATTTGATTCTGATTCAGGGCGCGGGAAATATCGGCAAAATCGCCCGTACCTTAGCTGAAATCAAACTGAAGCCGCAAACTCAGGAGGATGAGCATCATGGCTGATAAGATTGCTGTCCTGTCTGGCGGCACCTCCGCCGAGCGCGAGGTTTCCCTGAATTCAGGCGCTGCGGTACTGGCGGGCCTGCGTGAGGCTGGCGTTAATGCACATCTGGTCGATCCGAAAGAGGTCGATGTAACGCAGCTGAAAGCAATGGGCTTCGATAAAGTCTTTATTGCTCTGCACGGTCGTGGAGGAGAAGACGGTACTCTGCAAGGGTTGCTGGATCTCATCGGTATGCCCTACACCGGCAGCGGCGTGATGGCCTCCGCCATCTCAATGGATAAACTGCGCAGTAAGCTGCTGTGGCAGGGAGCGGGTTTGCCGGTTGCGCCGTGGGTTGCGTTGACGCGCCGCGAATTTGAAATGGGCCTTCAGGATAGCGTTAATGCACGCATTGCTGAGCTGGGCTTACCGGTTATTGTAAAGCCCAGCCGTGAAGGGTCGAGCGTTGGGATGTCCAAAGTTGATAAAGCTGACGATTTATCGTCAGCTTTAGCGCTGGCATTTCAACACGATGAAGAAGTTCTGATTGAAAAATGGCTCAGCGGACCGGAATTTACCGTGGCGATGCTTGGTGAAGAAATTTTACCGTCGATTCGCATCCAACCTGCTGGCGTCTTCTATGATTATGAGGCGAAGTATCTCTCTGACGAGACGCAATATTTCTGCCCAGCAGGTCTTGAAGCAGAACGTGAAGCGGATTTACAGTCCCTGGTGCTTAAAGCCTGGCATATTCTTGGTTGCAGTGGCTGGGGACGCATTGATGTGATGCTCGACAGTGATGGGCAATTTTATTTGCTGGAAGCGAATACTTCTCCAGGCATGACCAGCCACAGCCTTGTGCCGATGGCCGCGCGTCAGGCGGGGATGAGCTTCTCGCAGTTAGTCGTACGTATTCTGGACCAGGCGGGCTGATATGTCTCAGGCTGCATTGAACACGCGCAACCGCGATGACGAGGAAGAATATTCTTCTTCACGCCGGAGTAATGGAACGCGTCTTGCAGGGATTATTTTCCTGCTCGGGGTGCTGTGCACCGTGTTTATCAGCGGCTGGATGGTACTGGGCTGGATGGAAGATGCGCAGCGGTTGCCGCTGTCGAAGTTGGTGGTCACCGGTGAACGCCACTACACGCGTAACGATGATATTCGCCAGTCGATTCTGGCATTGGGGTCGCCTGGCACCTTTATGACGCAGGATGTCAACATTATCCAGAGTCAGATTGAACGTCTGCCCTGGATAAAACAGGCGAGTGTAAGAAAGCAATGGCCTGATGAATTGAAGATTCATCTGGTTGAATATGTGCCCATTGCGCGTTGGAATGATCAGCACATGGTTGACGTAGATGGAAATTCCTTCAGCGTCCCGGCCGATCGTGTCAACAAGCAAAATTTACCGATGTTGTATGGTCCTGAAGGCAGCGAAAACGAAGTGTTACAGGGTTTTCGCGAGATGGGGCAAGTGCTGGCGAAGGACAGGTTTACGTTAAAAGAAGCTGCGATGACGGCGCGCCGTTCGTGGCAGCTCACCTTAACGAATGGCATTAAGCTCAACCTTGGCCGCGGCGACACGATGAAGCGTCTGGCGCGTTTTGTAGAACTTTACCCGGTTTTACAGCAGCAGGCACAGACTGACGGCAAACGGATAAGCTACGTTGATTTGCGCTATGACTCAGGCGCAGCAGTCGGTTGGGTACCGGCTCCGGTCGAGGAACCTAATCAGCAACAGAATCAGGCACAGGTACAGGCAGAACAACAATGATCAAGGCGACGGACAGAAAACTGGTAGTTGGACTGGAGATTGGCACCGCGAAGGTTGCCGCTTTAGTAGGGGAAGTTCTGCCCGACGGTATGGTCAATATCATTGGCGTGGGCAGTTGCCCGTCCCGTGGTATGGATAAAGGTGGGGTAAACGATCTTGAGTCGGTGGTGAAATGCGTGCAGCGCGCCATCGATCAGGCTGAATTAATGGCAGATTGCCAGATTTCCTCTGTCTATCTGGCCCTCTCTGGTAAGCATATCAGCTGCCAGAACGAAATCGGCATGGTGCCCATTTCTGAAGAAGAAGTGACGCAGGAAGACGTTGAAAACGTAGTGCATACGGCGAAGTCCGTGCGCGTGCGCGATGAGCATCGCGTGCTGCACGTGATCCCGCAGGAATATGCGATCGACTACCAGGAAGGGATCAAGAACCCGGTTGGTCTGTCTGGCGTGCGTATGCAGGCAAAAGTGCACCTGATCACATGTCACAACGATATGGCGAAGAACATCGTAAAAGCCGTTGAACGTTGTGGCCTGAAAGTTGACCAACTTATTTTCGCCGGTCTGGCGGCAAGCTATTCCGTGCTGACCGAAGATGAACGTGAACTGGGCGTCTGTGTGGTCGATATTGGTGGTGGTACAATGGATATGGCCGTGTATACCGGCGGTGCCCTGCGCCACACCAAAGTGATCCCTTACGCGGGGAACGTGGTGACCAGCGATATTGCCTACGCGTTTGGTACGCCGCCAAGCGATGCAGAAGCGATTAAAGTGCGCCACGGTTGTGCGCTGGGGTCTATCGTTGGCAAAGATGAGAGCGTTGAAGTGCCAAGCGTGGGCGGTCGTCCGCCGCGTAGCCTGCAGCGCCAGACGTTGGCAGAGGTGATTGAGCCACGCTATACCGAGCTGCTCAACCTGGTCAACGAAGAGATTTTGCAGTTACAGGAACAGCTTCGCCAGCAGGGCGTAAAACATCATCTTGCGGCGGGGATTGTATTAACCGGCGGTGCAGCGCAAATTGAAGGTCTTGCGGCCTGTGCGCAGCGTGTGTTCCATACGCAGGTGCGTATTGGCGCACCGCTGAATATTACCGGTTTAACGGATTATGCCCAGGAGCCTTACTATTCAACGGCTGTGGGCCTGCTCCACTACGGGAAAGAATCCCATCTCAGTGGTGAAGCAGAAGTGGAAAAACGCGTCTCAGTGGGGTCGTGGGTCAAACGACTGAACAACTGGCTGCGAAAAGAGTTTTAATTTTTTTAAGAGACCGGAGAGAATTAACGGTCTCGGGCGACAGGCACAACGGAGAGAGAAATTATGTTTGAACCTATGGAACTGACCAACGACGCGGTGATTAAAGTCATCGGCGTCGGTGGCGGCGGCGGTAACGCCGTAGAGCATATGGTGCGCGAGCGCATTGAAGGTGTTGAATTCTTTGCGGTTAACACTGATGCACAGGCACTGCGTAAGACGGCAGTCGGCCAGACTATCCAGATCGGTGGTGGCATCACCAAAGGTCTGGGCGCAGGGGCTAACCCGGAAGTAGGTCGCAATGCGGCTGAAGAAGATCGTGAAGCGCTGCGTGCTGCACTGGAAGGTGCGGACATGGTCTTCATCGCAGCAGGTATGGGTGGCGGTACAGGTACCGGCGCAGCACCTGTTGTGGCTGAAGTGGCTAAAGATTTAGGTATCCTGACCGTTGCTGTCGTGACCAAGCCTTTCAATTTTGAAGGCAAGAAACGTATGGCCTTCGCGGAGCAGGGTATCACCGAGCTGTCCAAGCATGTGGACTCGCTGATCACCATCCCGAACGACAAACTGCTGAAAGTGCTGGGTCGCGGTATCTCTCTGCTGGATGCCTTTGGCGCAGCAAACGACGTGCTGAAAGGCGCGGTTCAGGGTATCGCTGAACTGATTACCCGTCCTGGCCTGATGAACGTTGACTTTGCTGACGTTCGCACCGTGATGTCCGAAATGGGCTACGCGATGATGGGCTCCGGCGTGGCGAGCGGTGAAGACCGTGCGGAAGAAGCAGCAGAAATGGCTATCTCTTCTCCGCTGCTGGAAGATATCGATCTGTCGGGTGCGCGTGGCGTGCTGGTCAACATCACCGCTGGCTTTGACCTGCGTCTGGATGAGTTCGAAACCGTGGGTAACACCATCCGTGCGTTCGCCTCTGACAACGCGACCGTGGTAATCGGTACCTCCCTTGACCCGGAAATGAACGACGAGCTGCGTGTAACGGTTGTTGCTACCGGTATCGGTATGGACAAGCGTCCTGAAATCACTCTGGTGACGAACAAGCAGACTCAGCAACCGGTAATGGATCGTTACCAGCAGCACGGTATGTCTCCTCTGACTCAGGAGCAAAAACCGGCCGCGAAAGTGGTTAATGACCCAACGCCGCAAACGGCGAAAGAGCCAGATTATCTGGATATCCCGGCGTTCCTGCGTAAGCAAGCTGACTAAGAATTGGCTGGAATTTGGGGATTTCCGCTCTTTGTGCTAAACTGGCCCACCGTTAGTGATATACACTCTCGGTTGGATAGTTAATTTGGCGAGATTATACGATGATCAAACAAAGGACACTTAAACGTATCGTTCAGGCGACAGGTGTCGGTTTACATACCGGCAAGAAAGTCACCCTGACGTTACGCCCTGCGCCGGCCAATACCGGGGTCATCTATCGTCGCACCGACTTGAATCCACCGGTAGATTTTCCGGCCGATGCCAAATCTGTGCGTGATACTATGCTCTGTACTTGTCTGGTGAACGAGCATGACGTGCGGATTTCTACCGTAGAGCATCTGAACGCCGCCCTGGCGGGTCTGGGTATCGACAACATTATTGTTGAAGTCGATGCGCCAGAAATCCCGATCATGGATGGTAGTGCTGCTCCGTTCGTTTATCTGTTGCTGGATGCCGGCATCGAAGAACTGAACTGCGCGAAGAAATTTGTTCGCATCAAAGAGACCGTTCGCGTCGAAGATGGCGACAAGTGGGCTGAATTCAAACCGTACAATGGTTTCTCGTTGGACTTCACCATCGATTTTAACCATCCGGCGATTGATGCCAGTACCCAGCGCTATGCGATGAACTTCTCTGCTGATGCGTTTATGCGCCAGATCAGCCGTGCTCGTACTTTCGGCTTCATGCGTGATATCGAATATCTGCAGTCCCGCGGCCTGTGCCTGGGCGGCAGCTTCGATTGTGCCATCGTTGTTGACGATTATCGCGTACTGAACGAAGACGGTCTGCGTTTCGAAGATGAATTCGTTCGCCACAAAATGCTTGATGCAATTGGCGACCTGTTCATGTGTGGTCACAACATTATTGGTGCATTTACCGCGTTCAAATCCGGTCATGCGCTGAATAACAAACTCTTGCAGGCCGTCCTGGCAAAACAGGAAGCTTGGGAGTATGTGACCTTCGAAGACGAAGCTGAACTGCCGCTGGCCTTCAAAGCTCCTGGCCTGGTTCTGGCGTAACGGTTCAAGCCGTTTCGTAAAAAAATCGACTGGTTAATCTGGTACTCTCTCCGACCAGGGAAACCAGTCGTTTTTATTTTTACCTTTCTTCATTTTGCCCCAGCTTCCCCTTTCGCTTAGCAGGCGTAGAAAATCTGTGCGTTAGCTGCATTCTTGACCGTTTTTCCCCGCTGCAGTATGTCATTCCTGCTGCTGTGTATTGGCTTTAGTGGTAATATCTGGGCGCTTAAAAGAATAACTGAACTCAGCCTGTTTAAGACGGGTTTATGTGGTGGAGCAAGTGAGCGGAATTCTGACGCGCTGGCGACAATTTGGCAGACGTTACTTCTGGCCGCATCTCTTATTAGGGATGGTCGCGGCGAGTTTCGGCTTGCCTGCGCTCAGCAATAGCGCCGAAGCTGCCACACCGGCAAAGACGTCAACCACTAAACACGATCTCACCGCGCGCGTTAACTTCACCAATCTTGCGTGGCTTGAAGCCAGCCGCCGTCCTAACTTTTCGGTAGATTACTGGCAGCAGCACGCCATCCGCACGGTTATCCGCCATCTGTCATTTGCAATGGCGCCGCAGGCCATACCGGTTGCTGAAGAGACGCTGCCGGTTCAGGCGCAACACCTTGCGCTGCTGGATACGCTCAACGCGCTGTTGACGCAGGACAGCCAGCCAGCTGTTAGCGTTCCGCAGACAGCGCAATCCATCGTTGTTTCACCCGCCACATTCTCTGTCTCGACGTGGATAAGCCAGGTTCATGGCATCCGCGCCGGGCCTCAGCGCCTCAGTTAAATTAACCGTTTTCAATACCTTAATTTATCTGCCCGTTATGGGGCGTTTGAGAATTTATTATGCTAATCAAATTATTAACCAAAGTTTTTGGTAGTCGTAACGATCGTACCCTGCGCCGTATGCGCAAAGCTGTCGCTGTCATCAACGGTATGGAACCGGCGATGGAGAAGCTGTCTGATGACGAGCTGAAAGCGAAAACCGCAGAATTCCGCGCACGCCTGGAAAAAGGCGAAACCTTAGAAAGCCTGATCCCGGAAGCCTTCGCGGTTGTGCGTGAAGCGAGTAAACGTGTATTCGGCATGCGTCACTTCGACGTGCAGCTGCTGGGCGGTATGGTGCTTAACGAGCGCTGCATCGCGGAAATGCGTACCGGTGAAGGTAAAACCCTGACCGCGACGCTGCCTGCCTACCTGAACGCACTGACCGGCAAAGGCGTGCACGTCGTGACCGTCAACGACTATCTGGCACAGCGTGACGCCGAAAATAACCGTCCATTGTTCGAATTCCTGGGGATGACCGTCGGCATCAACATGTCCGGTCTTCCTGCGCCAGCCAAGCGCGAAGCGTATAACGCCGATATCACCTACGGTACCAACAACGAATACGGCTTCGACTACCTGCGTGACAACATGGCGTTCAGCCCTGAAGAACGTGTGCAGCGTAAATTGCACTATGCGCTGGTGGATGAGGTGGACTCCATTCTGATCGATGAAGCGCGTACCCCACTGATCATCTCCGGCCCGGCCGAAGACAGCTCTGATATGTACCGTAAAGTCGACAAAATCATTCCGCACCTGCTGCGTCAGGAGAAAGAAGACTCCGATACCTTCCAGGGTGAAGGCCACTTCTCCGTTGATGAAAAAGCGCGCCAGGTGAACCTGACCGAACGTGGTCTGGTTAAAATTGAAGAGCTGTTAGTGGCTGAAGGCATCATGGAAGAGGGGGAGTCTCTTTACTCCCCGAGCAACATCATGCTGATGCACCACGTGACTGCCGCACTGCGCGCCCATGCGCTGTTCACTCGCGACGTCGACTACATCGTCAAAGACGGCGAAGTCATCATCGTTGATGAGCACACTGGCCGTACCATGCAGGGTCGTCGCTGGTCTGACGGTCTGCACCAGGCCGTTGAAGCCAAAGAAGGCGTGGATATTCAAAACGAAAACCAGACGCTGGCGTCTATTACCTTCCAGAACTACTTCCGTCTGTACGAGAAGCTGGCAGGGATGACCGGTACAGCAGATACCGAAGCGTTTGAATTCAGCTCCATCTACAAACTGGATACCGTTGTCGTTCCAACCAACCGTCCAATGATCCGTAAGGACATGCCAGACCTGGTATACATGACCGAAGCGGAAAAAATTCAGGCAATCATCGAAGATATTCGTGAGCGTACTGCTAAAGGCCAGCCGGTTCTGGTGGGGACCATCTCCATCGAGAAATCCGAAGTGGTGTCTAATGAGCTGACTAAAGCGGGTATCAAGCACAACGTACTGAACGCCAAATTCCACGCCAAAGAAGCAGATATCGTTGCGCAGGCGGGTTATCCGGCGGCCGTGACCATCGCCACCAACATGGCGGGTCGTGGTACCGATATTATGCTGGGCGGTAGCTGGCAGGCCGAAGTGGCTGAGCTGGAAAACCCAACGCCGGAACAGATTGCGCAGATCAAAGCCGACTGGCAGGTGCGTCATGACGCGGTTCTGGCATCTGGTGGTCTGCATATCATTGGTACCGAGCGTCACGAATCACGTCGTATCGATAACCAGCTGCGTGGTCGTGCAGGTCGTCAGGGTGATGCCGGTTCTTCCCGCTTCTACCTGTCGATGGAAGATGCGCTGATGCGTATCTTCGCCTCTGACCGTGTTTCCGGCATGATGCGTAAGCTGGGGATGAAACCAGGTGAAGCCATTGAGCACCCATGGGTGACCAAAGCGATTGCCAACGCGCAGCGTAAAGTGGAAAGCCGCAACTTCGATATTCGTAAGCAGCTGCTGGAATATGACGACGTCGCCAACGATCAGCGTCGTGCTATCTATACCCAGCGTAACGAACTGCTGGACGTATCCGACGTGAGCGAAACCATCAACAGCATTCGTGAAGATGTGTTCAAAGCGACTATCGATGCGCACATTCCGCCTCAGTCTCTGGAAGAGATGTGGGATATCGAAGGCCTTCAGGAGCGCCTGAAAAACGACTTCGACCTCGACCTGCCAATCAAAGAGTGGCTGGATAAAGAGCCAGAGCTGCACGAAGAGACCCTGCGCGAGCGTATCTACGAAACCGCGCTGGAGGTATACAAGCGTAAGGAAGAGGTTGTTGGCGCTGAGATGATGCGTCACTTCGAAAAAGGGGTGATGCTGCAGACGCTGGACTCACTGTGGAAAGAGCACCTGGCGGCGATGGACTACCTGCGTCAGGGGATCCACCTGCGTGGCTATGCGCAGAAAGATCCTAAGCAGGAGTACAAGCGCGAATCCTTCTCGATGTTTGCCTCCATGCTGGAGTCGCTGAAATATGAAGTTATCAGCACCCTGAGCAAAGTGCAGGTGCGTATGCCGGAAGAAGTGGAAGCGATGGAGCAACAGCGTCGTGAGGAAGCCGAGCGTCTGGCACAGATGCAGCAGCTCAGCCACCAGACTGACGATAGCGAAGCCGCTGCGGCGATCGCCGCGCAAACTGGCGATCGCAAAGTGGGGCGTAACGATCCGTGCCCATGCGGCTCCGGTAAAAAATATAAGGCGTGCCACGGCCGCCTGAGCTAAGTTCATAAAAAACGAAAAGGCGCAGAAATCTGCGCCTTTTTTATGGAAGTGACAATATGAAAAAACTGCAAATTGCTGTCGGGATTATTCGCAACCCGCAAAACCAAATCTTCATTACGCAACGTGCCGCTGACGCCCACATGGCAAACAAGTGGGAGTTTCCTGGCGGGAAAATCGAGTCCGGTGAAACGCCGGAGCAGGCGCTGGTGCGTGAGCTTCAGGAAGAGGTCGGCATTACTCCGATTGGCGCAACGCTGTTTGATAAGCTGGAATACCAGTTTCCGGATCGTCACATCACGTTGTGGTTCTGGCTTGTGGAAAGCTGGGAGGGGGAACCCTGGGGGAAAGAGGGTCAACCGGGTGGCTGGGTTTCGCTTCACGCGAGTGATGCCGAAAAATTTCCTCCGGCAAATGCGCCCGTCATATCCCGGCTAACGGGCAACCTGTAGGCCTGCTAAGCGAAGCGCCAGCAGGCATCTACCGCTACTGCTGGTTTTCGCTCCAGTCATCGCTGTCTGAGAGGTCGCCTTCACTTGGAATGCGTTTCTCTTCCGCCGCCCATTCGCCCAGGTCAATTAACTGACAGCGCTTACAGCAGAATGGGCGAAACGGACTCACCTCTCCCCAGACAACAGTTTTGCCACAGGTTGGGCAGTTTACGGTGGTTACATCAGACATAGGCACTCCTTAACAACAGGCCAGTTCAAAATCGAGGCGTTCCGGCACGGTGCCATTTTCACTATCCAGCGGCATAAAGCGAATCGCAAAACGACTCTTATGCCCGGAGATTTGCGGGTAAAGCTGTTCACCCAGAGAGAGGTTCAGACGCAGCAGATCCGCATCATCACCGTTGTCCTGGTAGAAACCGTTCAGGCTGGTTTGCTTGCGGAATGGCGCCGAGTTACGGATGAGATCGAGGATCAGGGATAACGTCTGATGCATCGGCTCCAGGCTGTCCAGCCAGCTTTTCACCTGTGCATCACGCTGGAGCTGCGGCATATGCAACCACATATGCAGTGTCGGCAGGTCAAAGCTGCAGCAGCCGCCCGGGATACTCAGGCGCTGGCGCACCAGCCCGATTAAGCGGTCTTCACGCAAAAACTGCCCAACGCGGGGAGCGGCCATCAGCGTACTGCTGCTGTTTTTAAGCTGTTGACGGAGTGAATCAATGCGGCTCTGGTCAACGCCCGGAACTTCGGCCCAGGCCTGTAATTTACGCTGCTGGCGCTCCAGCTCTTTCAGTAGCTCGGTGCGAACGTCGCCTCGTTCAATTACATCCAGAAGATCGCCCACATTGCGGAAGAAGTGCAGCGCCGTCGCATGATCGTTGATGGGCAAATGTTGTGAGAGTTGTTGAATCAGAAATTCGATACGCAGCCAGGTACGCATTTTTTCGTTGAGCGGATGCTCAAAAAGGATGTGGGTCGACATTATGGTTTTTCCTGTGCAACGGCCTGCGCGGCATACGTCAGATACTGCGCGTGCAGGCGGGCAACATCCGATGCAATGGCATCTGGTGCGCCGTTATTATCAATAACATCATCCGCAACGGCAAGGCGCTGAGCGCGCGTGGCCTGAGCGGCAAGAATTTGTTCAGCCTGTTCGCGCGAGACATGGTCGCGCGCCACGGTGCGCTGGATTTGCGTTTCGGGTGAGACATCAATGACCAGTACCCGGTCGGCTTTATTGTGCAGTTGATTCTCTACCAGCAGCGGAACCACCCACAGAACATACGGCGAGCGGGCTGCGGCAATCTGACGCTGGGTTTCCTGGTGGATAATGGGGTGGAGCAGAGCATTAAGCCAGGCCTTTTCTGAAGAATCAGAAAAAATGCACTCACGAAGCTTGCGGCGATTTAGCGTGCCATCCGCGTTGATAATTGCCTGACCAAAATGTGCCTTAATGGCGTTTAGTGCGGGTGTATCTGGCTCTACCACCTGACGGGCAATGATATCGGCATCGATTATGGTGATACCCAGACGAGAAAATGCGTCCGCAACGGTACTTTTCCCGCTACCGATGCCGCCGGTTAATGCGACGATATACCCCATTAAATCAAATCCTGGGAATTATTCATTATTAAAATCAGTTGGTTAAAATTCAAACGTGCGCCAGCCACTGTTTGGCTCTCTTTACCGGCTTTTTACCAGGTAAATTTATAGGATTGTAGCGTAAAAAAAGAGAATTTCGCAGTCTTGCGGAGCAGGTATTAGTGCGTATGATAACGTCACTGGAGTTGTGCTTTTAACATATTTGCCTCTAACCCCAGGAATCCGCACATGCGTATCGAAGAAGATCTGAAGTTAGGTTTCAAAGACGTTCTTATCCGCCCTAAACGCTCTACACTGAAAAGTCGCTCAGACGTTGAACTCGAACGTCAATTCACCTTTAAACATTCCGGTCAGACCTGGTCTGGCGTGCCGATCATCGCAGCCAATATGGATACGGTGGGAACCTTCGAGATGGCGACCGCGCTGGCGAAATTCGATATCCTTACCGCTGTGCATAAGCACTACAGCCCGGAAGAGTGGAATGCCTTTATCGCCTCTGCATCGGACGATGTGGTGAAGCATGTCATGGTTTCCACCGGTACCTCCGATGCCGATTTCGAGAAGACCAAACAGATTCTTAACGCTAACCCGGCGCTCAATTTTGTCTGTATTGATGTGGCAAATGGTTACTCCGAGCACTTCGTGCAGTTTGTCAGCAAGGCGCGTGAGGCCTGGCCCACCAAAACCATTATCGCGGGCAACGTGGTAACCGGTGAAATGTGTGAAGAGCTGATCCTTTCCGGTGCAGACATCGTAAAAGTGGGCATTGGCCCGGGTTCCGTGTGTACCACGCGTGTGAAGACCGGTGTGGGTTACCCGCAACTTTCTGCGGTGATTGAGTGTGCTGATGCCGCGCACGGTCTGGGTGGCCAGATCATCAGCGACGGCGGTTGCACCATGCCGGGTGATGTCGCGAAAGCCTTTGGCGGCGGCGCGGATTTCGTGATGCTTGGCGGCATGCTGGCGGGTCATGAAGAGAGCGGCGGCACCGTGGTTGAAGAGAACGGCGAGAAGTTCATGCTGTTCTACGGCATGAGCTCAGAATCAGCAATGACCCGTCACGTAGGTGGCGTGGCAAAATACCGTGCTGCGGAAGGCAAAACCGTGAAGCTGCCCCTGCGTGGCCCGGTCGAAAACACGGCTCGTGACATCCTGGGCGGCCTGCGTTCCGCATGTACCTACGTTGGGGCATCTCGTCTGAAAGAGCTGACAAAACGTACGACGTTTATCCGCGTTCAGGAGCAGGAAAACCGCGTTTTCAATAGCCTGTAATATTTCTGCTGGCGTATGTCCGTACGCCAGCGTTATCCCGCGCTCATTGCATCCCCGAGATGGAAAATGGGCAGATACATCGCCACCACCAGCGTACCGATAATCACCCCTGTTACAATCAGCAGCACTGGCTCCAGAAGCGCGGCCAGATTATCTGCCAGTTGAAAGGTTTGCTCCGTATGATGGCGGGCAAGGTTTTCCAGCATAATGTCGAGTGACCCAGATACCTCCCCGGTGCGTATGAGTTGAATGCACAGCGGGGTAAAGACGGCCGCTTTCTGAAATGAAGACCAGACGGTAAAGCCTTGTTCAATGTCCCCACGAACGCTGCGCAATATACCTTGCCAGTACCGGCTATCAACAGTTTCTTCTGCGCTCTGTAATCCCTGTAAAAAGGGGATGCCCGCCTGCTGGGTGAGTGACAGTACGGTAAAGATCTGCCCCAGTTTTTGCCCTCTTGCCAGCCTTCCCGTCACGGGAATATGCATCAGGATACGTTGCCAGCGCGGATCCCGTCGCAGCGCCCAGGCGATGGCCACGGGAATAAGCAACAGCACGAACAGGGCGATGGCGTATGTCTGGATAAACGCCGACAGACCCATGACCATCTGTGTCAGCAGCGGCAGGGGAGTATTAAACGTTTTGTAGATGGCCGCGAACTCCGGCAAGACCAGAGTGACCATGGCCAGAACGACAAGAATGGCCAGCGCCAGGATGATCGTCGGATAGCGCAACGCCTTCTTCACTTTTGCCGTGAGTTGCTGCTGGGATTGTTGCTGCTGAGCGAGCTGGCGGCAGCACGTTTCCAGCTTCCCCGTTAGCTCCCCTGTTTTTACCATCGAGACATACAGCGGGCTAAATACCGCAGGCCATCGCTTCAGCGCCTCTGAAAAGGCGCATCCCTCGCTCAGATCATCATTCATGTTTTCCAGCAGCGCCTGCCAGTGTTTGACAGGATGCTGATCGGCCAGCATTTGCAGACTTTGCGATAACGTCAGGCCAGCCTGCAACAGCGTGGCAAGCTGGCGAAACATCTCATAGCAATGATGGGGTCGCCAGCGGTGCGTCAGCGAGCCTCGGGTGAGCGAAAGTGGATGTAACTCTTTACGTATCAGCCTGACGAAGGCCGTTTCGCGATCTGGCGCCCACAGCACCCCACACAGAGATTCGCCTTCACTGGATAGCGCCCGCCAGCGCCAGAGATGATTAACACTCATTGGGCATTCCCAGCACGCGCAGCAACTCTTCGAGCGTGGTGAGTCCTTGCTCGACGGCCAGACAACCCTGCTCAAATAACGATGTCATTCCCGCCTGACGGGCGCTGGCTTCGATGACCTCTATCGAGGCGCCACTGGCGATGGCCTGCCGGAGCGTGGTGTCGATGGCGAGGACTTCAAAAATGGCGACGCGGCCATAAAAGCCGTGATAGCAGCGATCGCAGCCGCCAGGTTGCCAGCGAGGAAGCGGCCGGGGCCATAAGGTGCGCGGTAATTCTGCGCGGCTGTTGGCTTCCTGCCGACAGTGAGGACACAGACGACGCACCAGCCGCTGGGCAATCACCAGCGAGAGTGCAGAGGAGATCATCCAGCGTGCAACCCCCATCTGCTGCAGGCGAATGACGGTTTCCGTCGTGGAGTTGGTGTGCAGCGTCGACAGCACCAGATGCCCGGTCTGTGCGGCGTTAATGGCAATCTCTGCCGTTTCACTATCGCGGATTTCGCCTACCATAATGATGTCCGGATCCTGGCGCAGGAGCGCCCGCAGAACGCTCTGAAAGGTTAAGCCCGCACGGGGATTAATCTGCGTTTGGTTCAGCCCCGCAAGCGGGATCTCGATCGGATCTTCCACGCTGCAGATGTTAACGTCAGGGGTATTACGCGCCTGCAATGCGCTATAGAGCGTGACCGTTTTTCCGCTGCCAGTGGGGCCCGTGACCAAAATCAGCCCTTGCGGTTGATGGAGGATCTCGTTAAAGCGGGCCAGCTGTTTCGCACTCATTCCCAGTTTTTCGGGTTCCAGCGCCTGATGAACCTGATGCAGCAGGCGCAACACAATTTTCTCTCCGCCGCTGCAGGGAAGCGTGGCGATGCGAAAAGAGACCGGCTCGCTTGCCAGTTCAATCGTAAATTGACCATCCTGCGGTAAACGGCGCTCCGCAATATCCAGTTGGCCCAGCACTTTTAAGCGAGCGGTGAGGGTATTTGCCACCGCTGCAGAAAGCGGAGGCAGCGGACAAAGCACACCGTCAATACGCAAGCGGACCTGACAGATATCCCCCATCGGTTCGATATGAATGTCAGATGCGCGCTGGTTGATCGCCTGCTGCAGGGTGTGGTTGAGAATATCCACCGTGTTGTGCGGCGTTAAAACAACCGGGAGGTGTGATTGCGCGGTTAACTGCCGGTGTTTTTCCATGCGCTCCGCTGTCCAGCATTCAATATCAATACGTTTTTGCGTGGCGAAACGTAGCGCTTCCATCATTTCAGCGGCGGGATTTCCCACGACGGCGATGCTAATCATGTCGGCGTCGCTGGTCAGCAGCAAAGCATGGTGGCGCTGGCACAGGGTGACGAGTTGATCTGAATTCATTGTCCGCTCCTGTCAGTTACTGTCGAAACGGAAAACATCTTCGCAGGCCTCTTTGAGCGCACCGTCATTGCTGATATTGCAGCTACGTTTCCAGCCCGTCATACCGTTGCCACTACTCCATTGCGGCGTCACCACCACCTCAAGTCCGTTAAGGCTCTCCTGCCCGGTTAACGACACGACGCCCTGCGTCACGCTCATTCCCGAGACATAGCGTGTTGTCGTTGGAGAAGGGATACCGTTACTGCCGCCGTCGCAGCTCGTCACGCCGCCATGTTCCAGGGCACAAAGTTCAATCGCCGTGCGATAGGGCACGAACGTTTGCAGCATGTCGGTCAGGGCCGCTTTTCGCAGGTAGTTCTGGTAGGCGGGAATACCAATGGCGCTCAGGATGGCAATAATGCCGATTACCACCATCAGCTCAATGAGCGTGAAGCCTTGTTGTCTGTTCATATCTGCTCCTCAGGGTTAAGTGGCGCTACTCTGACAGCGGGGAAAAAAGCAGACGAGGGGCAAAAAATGGAACGTGAAGCGGCGTTCAGGGAATTTGTACTTACTTGCAGAGAAGAACAGAGAGATTGCGAGGAGGGCTGAAATTTCCCCTCTCCAGGCAGGGAGGGGAGACGACGGTTATTTGAAGCGCATGGAGAGATCGAGGGCGCGAACGTGCTTGGTCAGCGCCCCGACAGAAATGTAGTCCACGCCGGTTTCGGCGAATTCACGGATCGTTTCGAAGGTGACGTTCCCTGAAACTTCGAGCTGTGCCTGGCCGTTGGTGAGCTTCACCGCCTCGCGCATCTGTGCTGTTTCAAAGTTATCGAGCATGATGATATCGGCACCGGCCTTGATGGCCTGCTCCAGCTCTTCGAGGTTTTCAACTTCCACTTCAACCGGCACATCCGGGTGCAGCCAGAAGGCTTTCTCCACCGCCTGACGCACGGAGCCAGAGGCAATAATGTGGTTCTCTTTAATCAGGAAGGCGTCGGACAACCCCAGACGGTGGTTGGCTCCCCCGCCACAAAGCACCGCGTACTTTAATGCCGTGCGCAGACCTGGCAGCGTTTTACGGGTGTCCAGCAGTTGCGTATGGGTACCGGCCAGCAGGTCAACGTAACGACGCACTTCACTTGCCACCCCTGACAGGGTCTGCACAAAGTTAAGCGCGGTACGTTCACCGGTCAGCAGCACGCGGGACGGGCCTTCAAGCTCAAACAGCGGCTGGTTTGCGGTAATGGCGTCACCGTCTTCAACATGCCAGGTGATTTGCACCTCATCGCCAGCCAGTTGAGTAAAGATCTCTTCAACCCAGCGCTTGCCGCAAAACACGCCATCTTCACGGGTGATGATCACGGCGTGTGAGCGTGTCTCTTTCGGCAATAATTGTGCGGTAATATCGTTGTCCGCGCTGACGTCACCGCCCAGATCTTCTTTCAAAGCATGGGCAACGCTTGCCGGAATATCCATATTAATACGTTCCAGAAGCGCTTCACGTCGGTGGTCGGGGTTGTAGCGGCGAGGCGGCATGATAAAACTCCAAATTGGTAACGAATCATAATATTGAAACATGCTACTCTGAACCGAGTAACAGCACCATACATAAGGAGTTCCAGCATGTTGTTAGAAGACGGATGGCTGGTGGATGCGCGGCGTGTACCCTCACCGCACCACGATGGCCGCCCGGAGGATGAAAAGCCCACACTGCTGGTGGTTCATAATATTAGTCTCCCGCCGGGTGAGTTTGGCGGCCCGTGGATCGATGCGTTATTCACGGGAACGATAGATCCCGATGCCCATCCTTTCTTTGCTGAGATTGCGCATCTGCGCGTATCGGCGCACTGCCTGATCCGTCGCGATGGCGAAGTGGTTCAGTATGTTCCTTTTGATAAGCGCGCCTGGCATGCGGGTGTCTCGATGTATCAGGGGCGCGAGCGTTGCAATGACTTCTCTATTGGGATTGAACTGGAAGGCACGGACACCACCCCTTATACCGATGCACAGTACCAGCGGTTGGTGGATATCACCCAAACGCTCATCAGGCTTTACCCTGCGATTGCAGAGAACATGACGGGACACTGTGATATCGCCCCGGCGCGAAAAACCGATCCTGGCCCTGCATTTGACTGGCCCCGGTTTCGCGCCATGCTTACCGCGTCGTCAGAATAAGGAGATAACATGACGTTGTTTACCATGCTGCTGGTCATCATCGCAGAACGCTTGTTCAAACTCGGTGAGCACTGGCATCTGGATCACCGGCTGGAGGTGCTTTTCCGCCGGATTAACCATTTTTCCATGCTGCGTACGCTGCTGATGACCGCGGGCGTGATGGTGATTACGTTCTTGCTGCTGCGCTCGTTATACGGCCTCTTTTTCAACGTGCCGCTACTGGTGGTGTGGATCCTGCTCGGCGTGCTGTGTATTGGCGCAGGCAAGGTGCGTATGCACTATCACGCTTATCTGAAAGCCGCTTCCCGTGATGATGCGCATGCACGTAGCGCCATGGCCACCGAGCTGACGATGATCCACGGCGTGCCGCCGGATTGCGATGAACGCGAGTTCCTGCGTGAACTGCAAAACGCGCTGCTGTGGATTAACTTCCGCTACTACCTGGCGCCGCTGTTCTGGTTTGTGGTGGGTGGCCCGTGGGGACCGGTACTGCTGATGGGATATGCGTTCCTGCGCGCCTGGCAGACCTGGCTTGCCCGCTATCTCACCCCGCATGAACGTTTGCTCTCCGGCATTGATGCGATCCTGCACGTGCTCGACTGGCTTCCGGTTCGTCTGGTGGGTGTGGTCTACGCGCTTATTGGCCACGGCGAAAAAGCGCTCCCGGCGTGGTTCGCGTCGCTTGGCGACCGTCATACCTCGCAGTACCAGTTGCTGACACGCCTGGCGCAGTTCTCTCTGGCGCGTGAGCCGCATACCGACAAGATAGAAACGCCGAAAGCGGCGGTCTCGATGGCGAAGAAAACGTCGTTTGTGGTGGTCGTTATCGTAGCGTTGCTAACCATTTACGGCACGCTGGTCTGAACCCGCGTGCCGTAGCGGTTACGGCGTATCGGCAGGCGGGATGCCAAAATCAGGCATCCCGTTTTCGTGCCAACGGACGAGCTTCAGGCGGGTATGACGATTGGGGTCATAAAGCGGATCGCCTTCAATTTCGGTGTAATTTCGCGCGTGATACACCAGCACATCTTCTCCTTCCGGCGTTTGTGTAAAGCTGTTATGGCCTGGCCCATACTGGCGGTTTTCGTAGCTGGTGACGAAGACCGGGCGCGAGGCCTTGTGCCAGTTGGCAGGATTTTGCGGATCGGCATTGATCTCTGTCCATAGCAGCCCCATGCAGTAGTTCTCGTCGGTCGCGCTGGCGGAATAGCTGATAAACAACTTGTCGCCGTGGAACAGCACCGCCGGGCCTTCGTTGACCCAGAAGCCGCGGCACTCCCAGTCATATTCCGGTTTACTGAGCATCACCGGCTCGCCTTTCAGCGTCCACGGGTTCTCCATTTCACATAAATAGAGATTGGAGTTGCCGGAGATATCCGGGGCTTTTTGCGCCCACAGATACCAGCGTTTCCCCTGATGCACGAACGTGGTCGCGTCCAGCGCAAAGGTGTCGAATGGCGTTTTTACCTGGCCTTTTTCAGTCCACGTGCCGATTAGCGGATCGCGGTCGGCACACTCCAGCACAAACATGCGGTGCTGGAACATGCCCAGACCATCCAGCGCCTGGGTGTGCGCGGCGGCAAAATAGATGTACCACTTACCGTCGATATGATGCAGTTCCGGTGCCCAGATAAGCTGGCTCATTGGGCCGGTCTCCGGTTTGCGCCATACGACCACCTCGTCGGCACTGCGCAAACCTTCCAGCGACGCTGCCCGGCGGATCGCCAGCCTGTCGTATTGCGGCACGGAGGCGATAAAATAATATTGCCCTTCATGACGCAGAATGTACGGGTCAGCGCGTTGTTCTATAAACGGGTTAGGCCAGTTATGCATGCGGCGTTCCTTCTTTTGTTTCGGCTCTCGTTTCCTGCCAGGCGTTCAGTTCGCTGTAGTTGGTGCGGCGTTTCTCCAGGTCGAGCTGGATCTGTTTCATGGTTTCCCGATCCACTTTCAGCAGTCGTACTACGCCCGCAGTGATCAAATACCCCACACCCGGGATCACGGTAAACAGCAGAACGATCCCGTTAATGGCCTCTGCGCTTTGCGCTTTCGCACCGGCGTCGTAGCCATACCATGAGAGCAGGAAGCCCACCATCGCGCCAGCAATCGCCAGCCCCAGCTTGAGGAAGAAGATATTGCCCGAGAAGCTGATCCCGGTGATGCGTTTACCGGTTTTCCACTCGCCATAGTCGTCCACATCGGCCATTAGCGACCAGTGCAGCGGAGATGGGATCTGGTGAAGAATGTTAAGCAGGAAGTAGAGCACCACGATGGTGACGGTCGCTTTCGGGTCGAAGAAATAGAACGCGCAGGAGAAAAGCGCCAGCACGATGTTGGTCCAGAAGAACACTTTCAGTTTACACCAGCGGTCGGTCAGCACTTTCGCCAGCATACTGCCGAGCATCATCCCCACCACGCCCAGGCTGATAAACAGGGTGGCAAAGTGAGTGCTCTGGCCCATTACCCAGGTGACGTAATACATGGTGGCCGCCATGCGGATAAAGCCCGGGCAGACGTTGCAGAGGGTCAGTAGCAGAATGCGTACCCACTGGTCGTTTTTCCACACGTCCTTCAGATCGTTTTTCAGCTCATCATGGGTCTGCACCGCCGGACGTACGCGCTCGCGCACGGTGGCGAAGCAGAACAGGAACATACAGGTACCAATCAGCGCCAGCACGGTCATCGCCATCTGGTAGCCTTTGGCTTTGTTATCGCCACCAAACCAGTCGGCCATCGGCAGGAGCGTGAGCGACAGTAAAAGCGTGGCAATACCCACCATCACAAAGCGATAGGACTGGCAGGCCACGCGCTCTTTTGGGTCATTGGTGATCACGCCGCCCAACGAGCAGTAGGGAATGTTGATGGCCGTATAGGTTAACGAGAGCAGGAAGTAGGTCACAAAGGCATAGATAACTTTGCTGTTATAGCTCCAGTCTGGCGTGGTGAACATCAGGATACTGAATAGCGCATAGGGGAACGCAATCCACAAAAGCCATGGACGAAACCGCCCATATTTACTGCGGGTACGGTCCGCGATGGCCCCCATGATCGGGTCCGTAACGGCATCAATGACGCGCACAGACAGCAGCAACACGCCGACCAGCGCAGGTGCCAGCCCAAAAATATCGGTATAAAAATAATTAACAAACAACATGATGGCGCCGAAGATGATGTTGCATCCTGCATCGCCCATCCCATAGCCGATCTTCTCTTTTACTGACAGTTTATTGTTATCCATTGACTGCTCTCCGGGTGACGGTATGGAGAGAATTATTTGCTGGCTAATCGATATATGCGTTGCAGTATCAGGGCGGTGATATGGATAAAGCGGCTGACGAGGTGAATTTGTGAGGAAGGTAACAAACGCTCAGCACCCGCGAAACGAGTGCTGAGCTGAGGGGCTATTAATGTGCTTTTACGGTTTTACCGTTTTTCTGTTTTACCAGATACCCCACGCCGAGGATCGCAATCCAGACCGGGATCAGGTAAACGGAAATCGCCATGCCTGGGGTGAGTAGCATAATCACCAGCACGCCCGCCATAAACAGCAGGCAAACCCAGTTACCCAGCGGATAGAGCAGGGCAGGGAAGCGGGTGGTTACGCCCTGCTGCTGTTTAGCGCGGCGGAACTTGATGTGCGCCAGGCTGATCATCGCCCAGTTAATCACCAGAGCCGAGACCACCAGGGCCATCAGCAGGCCAAACGCCGATTCGGGGGCCATGTAGTTAATCAGCACGCAAAGCGCCGTCACGATAGCCGAAACAATGATGGTATTGACCGGCACGCCGCGCTTATCGACGTTCAGCAGGGCTTTTGGTGCGTTACCCTGCTGCGCAAGGCCGAACAGCATGCGGCTGTTGCAGTACACGCAGCTGTTGTAAACGGAAAGCGCCGCCGTCAGCACGACGATATTGAGCGCATTCGCCACGAAGGTATCGCCCAGTTCGTGGAAGATAAGGACGAACGGGCTGGTGTCGGCCGTGACGCGTGTCCACGGCAGCAGCGAGAGCAGAACGGCCAGTGAACCCACATAGAAGATCAGAATTCGGTAGATAACCTGATTCGTCGCTTTCGGGATGCTTTGCTCCGGGTTGTCGGCTTCAGCGGCGGTGATCCCCACCAGCTCCAGCCCCCCGAAGGAAAACATAATAATGGCCATCATCATCACCAGACCGGTCATCCCGTGAGGCAGGAATCCACCTTGCTCCCAGAGGTTACGCACCGTGGCCTGTGGGCCACCGTTGCCGCTGAACAGCAGCCAGCCGCCAAAGATAATCATCGCCACCACGGCAATGACTTTGATGATGGCAAACCAGAACTCCATCTCACCGAACACTTTTACGTTGGTCAGGTTGATGGCGTTGATAATGACGAAGAACGCTGCCGCAGAAACCCAGGTTGGGATCTCGGGATACCAGAACTGAATGTATTTCCCCACGGCGGTCAGTTCTGCCATGGCCACCAGAACGTAAAGCACCCAGTAGTTCCAGCCGGAAGCGAAACCGGCAAAACTGCCCCAGTATTTGTAGGCAAAGTGACTGAACGAGCCTGCAACCGGCTCTTCAACGACCATTTCACCTAACTGGCGCATGATCAGAAACGCAATAAAACCTGCGATAGCGTAACCCAAAATAATGCCTGGACCGGCGGACTGGATGACGGATGCGCTTCCCAGAAACAGACCTGTGCCGATAGCACCACCCAATGCGATGAGCTGTATATGGCGGTTTTTAAGGCCGCGCTTTAGCTGATCGCCGTGCTGTTGAGCTTCCATTTGAAACCTCGTGTGTGGTTGTTATGTTCACGCTGTGCGTGTGTAATTATGAATATCCGTTTTCTGTATTTATTTCTTTACGGTTAATAAGACCGAAAAAAGCGGAGATGTCTTCCGTAAGCGCAAGAATAGTGGTAAGCGCCTGTGAATGCACCTGCTTTATGAAGGGCTGATGACGAGTTGAATAAAAAGAAAGCATTTGTAAATCGCACCGTTAATTCTTACTACCCCAACCTATAGAATAGAAATGCCTTAAAAGTGGGCGAATTTTCATTTTTTGCGTTGTTGAATCGCTTCAGATTGCAAAAACCCTCGTTTCATTATGGTTAAAACTCCCTCTTTGGTAGTAATCAGCTCATTTGTGCAAAGTTACATTTCTGAAACGTTATTTCTGTAAGGTTGTTAAAATGTGCAGGGTTTACTGATTTCAATCAAAACCAATATGGACAGAAGGTGAATACTTTGTTACTTTAGCGATACGAACTTGAAATTGGTAAGACCAATTGACTCCGGGCAAAAAGGCGTAAGACAGGGAATATGGCCTACAGCAAAATTCGCCAACCAAAACTATCCGATGTGATTGAGCAGCAGCTGGAGTTTTTAATCCTCGAGGGGACACTGCGCCCGGGTGAGAAACTTCCGCCAGAACGCGAGCTGGCTAAACAGTTCGACGTATCCCGCCCCTCTCTGCGTGAGGCGATTCAACGCCTCGAAGCAAAGGGCTTGCTGCTTCGTCGCCAGGGCGGCGGAACCTTTGTTCAAAACAGCCTGTGGCAGAGCTTCAGCGATCCGCTGGTAGAACTTCTCTCTGACCACCCAGAATCCCAGTTTGATCTGCTTGAGACCCGTCACGCGCTTGAAGGTATCGCGGCCTATTACGCCGCCCTTCGCAGCACTGATGAAGATCGCGTGCGTATCCGCGAACTGCATCAGGCCATTGAACGGGCACAGCAGTCCGGCGACTTAGACGCCGAGTCCAATGCCGTCGTCCAGTATCAGATTGCCGTCACCGAAGCGGCACACAACGTTGTGCTCCTCCATCTGCTACGCTGCATGGAGCCGATGCTGGCCCAGAACGTTCGTCAAAATTTTGAATTGTTGTATGCCCGTCGGGACATGCTCCCGCTGGTAAGCAACCATCGCACCCGAGTATTCGAGGCGATAATGGCCGGGGAACCGGAGCAGGCGCGCGAAGCGTCGCACCGACATCTGGCTTTCATTGAGGAAATCTTGCTGGACCGCAGCCGAGAACAATCGCGTCGCGAACGTTCATTACGCCGCATACAGCAACGAAAGGATTAAGCGCCAGGTACTTTTAGAGCGCGGCAACTAAACGCAGAACCTGTCTTATTGTGTTTTCTGACGAAAATACAATGGGACAGGTTCCAGACAAATCAACGTATTAGATAGATAAGGAATACCCCCATGTCAGAACGTCTCCAAAATGACGTGGATCCGATCGAAACTCGCGACTGGCTACAGGCGATCGAATCGGTCATCCGTGAAGAAGGTGTTGAGCGCGCTCAGTATCTGATTGATCAGCTGCTTTCTGAAGCCCGCAAAGGCGGCGTGAAGGTTGCTTCAGGTGCAGGGGCTAGCAACTACGTAAACACGATTGCCGTTGAAGACGAACCGGAATACCCGGGCAATCTGGATCTGGAACGCCGTATCCGTTCTGCCATCCGCTGGAACGCCATCATGACCGTTCTGCGTGCGTCCAAGAAAGATCTGGAGCTGGGTGGCCACATGGCGTCCTTCCAGTCCTCTGCGACCGTTTACGAAGTGTGCTTCAACCACTTCTTCCGTGCTGCTAACGAGAAAGACGGCGGTGACCTGGTGTACTTCCAGGGCCACATCTCTCCGGGCATCTATGCACGTGCATTCCTGGAAGGTCGTCTGACTGAAGAGCAGATGAACAACTTCCGTCAGGAAGTTCACGGTAAAGGCCTGTCTTCTTACCCGCACCCTAAACTGATGCCTGAATTCTGGCAGTTCCCGACCGTATCCATGGGTCTGGGCCCAATTGGTGCAATCTATCAGGCGAAATTCCTGAAGTACCTGGAACACCGTGGTCTGAAAGATACCTCTGAGCAAACCGTTTACGCCTTCCTGGGCGACGGTGAGATGGATGAGCCAGAATCTAAAGGTGCGATCACCATCGCTACCCGTGAGAAGCTGGACAACCTGTGCTTCATCATCAACTGTAACCTGCAGCGTCTGGATGGTCCGGTAACCGGTAACGGTAAGATCATCAACGAACTGGAAGGCATCTTCGCAGGTGCTGGCTGGAACGTTATCAAAGTAATGTGGGGTTCCCGTTGGGACGAACTGCTGCGTAAAGACACCAGCGGTAAACTGATCCAGCTGATGAACGAAACCGTTGACGGTGACTACCAGACCTTCAAATCCAAAGACGGTGCCTACGTTCGTGAGCACTTCTTCGGCAAATATCCTGAAACCGCCGCACTGGTTGCAGACTGGACTGACGAGCAGATCTGGGCGCTGAACCGTGGTGGTCACGATCCGAAGAAAATCTACGCTGCACTGAAAAAAGCGCGCGAAACCAAAGGTAAAGCGACTGTAATCCTGGCCCACACCATCAAAGGTTACGGCATGGGTGATACCGCAGAAGGTAAAAACATCGCTCACCAGGTTAAGAAAATGAACATGGACGGCGTGCGCTATATCCGCGACCGTTTCAACGTGCCAGTGACCGATGAGCAGGTAGAAAACCTGTCTTACATCACCTTCCCGGAAGGTTCTGAAGAGTATAAGTACCTGCACGAACGTCGTCAGGCGCTGAAAGGCTATCTGCCAGCTCGTCAGCCTAACTTCACCGAGAAACTGGAACTGCCAGCGCTGGAAGACTTCTCTCAGCTGCTGGAAGAGCAGAACAAAGAGATCTCCACCACTATCGCTTTCGTTCGTGCCCTGAACGTGATGCTGAAGAACAAGTCGATCAAAGATCGTCTGGTGCCAATCATCGCTGACGAAGCGCGTACTTTCGGTATGGAAGGTCTGTTCCGTCAGATCGGTATCTACAGCCCGAACGGCCAGCAGTACACCCCGCAGGACCGTGAGCAGGTTGCATACTACAAAGAAGACGAGAAAGGTCAGATCCTGCAGGAAGGTATCAACGAGCTGGGCGCAGGCGCATCCTGGCTGGCTGCTGCGACCTCCTACAGCACCAACAACCTGCCGATGATCCCGTTCTACATTTACTACTCCATGTTCGGGTTCCAGCGTATCGGTGACCTGTGCTGGCAGGCAGGCGACCAGCAGGCTCGCGGCTTCCTGATTGGTGGTACTTCCGGTCGTACGACCCTGAACGGTGAAGGTCTGCAGCACGAAGATGGCCACAGCCACATTCAGTCTCTGACTATCCCTAACTGTATCTCTTACGACCCGTCTTACGCGTACGAAGTGGCAGTCATCATGCATGACGGTCTGCAGCGCATGTACGGCGAAGCGCAAGAGAACATTTACTACTACATCACCACCCTGAACGAAAACTACCACATGCCGGCAATGCCAGCAGGTGCCGAGGAAGGTATCCGTAAAGGTATCTACAAACTCGAAACCATTGAAGGTAGCAAAGGTAAAGTTCAGCTGCTGGGCTCCGGTTCTATTCTGCGTCACGTTCGTGAAGCAGCGCAGATCCTGGCGAAAGACTACGGTGTGGGTTCCGACGTGTACAGCGTGACCTCCTTCACTGAACTGGCGCGTGATGGCCAGGATTGTGAGCGCTGGAACATGCTGCACCCAATGGAAACCCCACGCGTTCCGTACATCGCTCAGGTGATGAACGACGCGCCAGCGGTGGCGTCTACTGACTATATGAAACTGTTCGCTGAGCAGGTTCGTACTTACGTTCCAGCTGATGATTATCGCGTACTGGGTACTGACGGCTTCGGTCGTTCTGACAGCCGCGAAAACCTGCGTCACCACTTCGAAGTTGATGCTTCTTACGTGGTTGTAGCAGCACTGGGCGAACTGGCTAAACGTGGCGAAATCGATAAGAAAGTGGTTGCGGACGCAATTACCAAATTCAACATCGATGCAGAAAAAGTTAACCCGCGTCTGGCGTAAGAGGTAAAAGAATAATGGCTATCGAAATCAATGTACCGGACATCGGGGCTGATGAAGTTGAAATCACCGAGATCCTGGTCAAAGTAGGCGACAAAGTTGAAGCTGAACAGTCGCTGATCACCGTAGAAGGCGACAAAGCCTCTATGGAAGTCCCGTCTCCTCAGGCTGGCATCGTTAAAGAGATCAAAGTCTCTGTTGGCGATAAAACCGAGACTGGCAAACTGATCATGATTTTCGATTCCGCCGACGGTGCAGCAGCTGCTGCACCTGCGCAGGAAGAGAAGAAAGAAGCTCCGGCCGCCGCTGCTCCAGCAGCTGCCGCGGCAGCGAAAGAAGTTAACGTGCCTGACATCGGCGGTGACGAAGTTGAAGTCACTGAAATCCTGGTGAAAGTGGGCGATACCGTTGCAGCTGAGCAGTCTCTGATCACCGTAGAAGGCGATAAAGCGTCTATGGAAGTGCCGGCGCCGTTCGCGGGCACCGTTAAAGAGATCAAGATCAACACCGGTGACAAAGTGTCTACCGGCTCTCTGATCATGATCTTCGAAGTGGCGGGTGCTGCACCTGCCGCTGCGCCAGCTCAGGCTGCTGCTCCGGCTCCAGCGGCTGCACCAGCAGCAGGCGGCGTGAAAGACGTTAACGTTCCTGACATCGGCGGTGACGAAGTCGAAGTGACCGAAGTGATGGTGAAAGTGGGCGACAAAGTTGCCGCTGAACAGTCACTGATCACCGTTGAAGGCGACAAAGCCTCTATGGAAGTGCCTGCGCCGTTCGCGGGTACCGTTAAAGAGATCAAAATCAGCACCGGCGACAAAGTCTCTACCGGCTCTCTGATCATGGTCTTCGAAGTGGAAGGCGCTGCGCCTGCTGCCGCTCCGGCTGCCGCGGCTGCTCCAGCACCGGCTGCTGCACCGGCTCAGGCTGCTAAACCAGCGGCACCTGCTGCAAAAGCGGAAAGCAAATCTGAGTTCGCTGAAAACGACGCTTACGTCCACGCGACCCCGCTGATTCGTCGCCTGGCGCGCGAATTCGGCGTGAACCTGGCGAAAGTGAAAGGGACTGGCCGTAAAGGTCGTATCCTGCGCGAAGACGTTCAGGCTTATGTGAAAGACGCGGTGAAACGCGCTGAAGCTGCACCAGCTGCAGCCGCAGGCGGCGGTATCCCGGGCATGCTGCCATGGCCGAAAGTGGACTTCAGCAAGTTCGGTGAAATTGAAGAAGTGGAACTGGGCCGCATCCAGAAAATCTCTGGTGCTAACCTGAGCCGTAACTGGGTCATGATCCCGCACGTTACGCACTTCGACAAAACCGATATCACCGATCTGGAAGCGTTCCGTAAACAGCAGAACGCCGAAGCTGAGAAGCGTAAACTGGACGTGAAATTCACCCCAGTGGTCTTCATCATGAAAGCCGTTGCCGCTGCCCTGGAGCAGATGCCACGCTTCAACAGCTCCCTGTCCGAAGATGGCCAGAAGCTGACGCTGAAGAAATACATCAACATCGGTGTTGCGGTTGATACGCCAAATGGTCTGGTTGTTCCGGTCTTCAAGGACGTGAATAAGAAGAGCATCACTGAGCTGTCCCGTGAACTGACCACCATCTCCAAAAAAGCGCGTGATGGTAAGCTGACTGCCGGCGAAATGCAGGGCGGTTGCTTCACTATCTCCAGCATCGGCGGCCTGGGTACTACCCACTTCGCACCGATTGTTAACGCGCCGGAAGTGGCTATCCTCGGTGTGTCCAAGTCCGCGATGGAGCCGGTGTGGAATGGCAAAGAGTTCGTGCCGCGTCTGATGATGCCAATCTCTCTGTCCTTCGACCACCGCGTGATCGACGGTGCTGATGGTGCGCGTTTCATCACCATCATCAACAACATGCTGAGCGACATTCGCCGCCTGGTGATGTAAGTGAAAAGCCGGCCAGTCGGCCGGCTTTTTTCTGTTAATCTCATGTGGTTTGTGAGGTTATTGGCGAAAGCGACAATTCGTGAGCCGTTTGTTGTTTCAAAATTGTTAACAATTTTGTAAACTGCGAGCGGATAGAACGTCCCGGTGGATGAAGGGCGACAAGTACCTGGACCGCCGGAAATCAATAAGAGGTCATGATGAGTACTGAAATCAAAACTCAGGTCGTGGTACTTGGGGCAGGTCCCGCAGGTTACTCTGCAGCCTTCCGTTGCGCTGATTTAGGTCTGGAAACCGTCATCGTAGAACGTTACAACACCCTTGGTGGTGTTTGTCTGAACGTAGGTTGTATCCCTTCTAAAGCGCTGCTGCACGTAGCGAAAGTTATCGAAGAAGCCAAAGCGCTGGCTGAACACGGTATCGTCTTCGGCGAGCCGAAAACCGATATCGATAAAATCCGTACCTGGAAAGAGAAAGTTATCACTCAGCTGACCGGTGGTCTGGCTGGCATGGCGAAAGGCCGTAAAGTGAAAGTGGTTAACGGTCTGGGTAAATTCACCGGCGCGAACACCCTTGAAGTGGAAGGCGAAAACGGCAAAACCGTAATCAACTTCGACAATGCGATCATCGCGGCGGGCTCTCGTCCAATCGAACTGCCATTCATTCCACATGAAGATCCACGCGTGTGGGATTCCACCGATGCCCTGGAACTGAAAACCGTTCCAAAACGTCTGCTGGTTATGGGCGGCGGTATCATCGGTCTGGAAATGGGTACCGTGTACCATGCGCTGGGTTCAGACATTGACGTGGTTGAAATGTTCGACCAGGTTATCCCGGCTGCGGATAAAGACATCGTTAAAGTCTTCACCAAGCGTATCAGCAAGAAATTCAACCTGATGCTGGAAACCAAAGTGACTGCCGTTGAAGCGAAAGAAGACGGTATTTACGTTTCCATGGAAGGTAAAAAAGCGCCATCCGAACCACAGCGTTACGACGCCGTGCTGGTGGCGATCGGCCGTGTGCCGAACGGTAAGAACCTCGACGCGGGCAAAGCTGGCGTGGAAGTGGACGACCGTGGCTTCATCCGCGTTGACAAACAGCTGCGCACTAACGTGCCGCACATCTTTGCTATCGGCGATATCGTCGGTCAGCCAATGCTGGCGCACAAAGGTGTTCACGAAGGTCACGTTGCCGCTGAAGTTATCGCCGGCATGAAACACTACTTCGATCCGAAAGTGATCCCATCTATCGCGTACACCGAGCCAGAAGTGGCATGGGTAGGTCTGACCGAGAAAGAAGCGAAAGAGAAAGGCATCAGCTACGAAACCGCCACCTTCCCGTGGGCTGCTTCTGGCCGTGCTATCGCTTCCGACTGCGCAGACGGTATGACCAAACTGATCTTCGACAAAGAGACTCACCGCGTTATCGGTGGTGCGATTGTCGGTACCAACGGCGGCGAGCTGCTGGGTGAAATCGGTCTGGCGATCGAAATGGGTTGCGACGCGGAAGACATCGCGCTGACCATCCACGCTCACCCAACTCTGCACGAGTCCGTGGGCCTGGCGGCAGAAGTGTTTGAAGGTAGCATCACCGACCTGCCAAACGCGAAAGCGAAGAAGAAATAAGTTTCTTCAGACAAAAAAAGCGGCCTGTGGCCGCTTTTTTTATGTGCTGGATTCAGGGAGCCACAGGCTGCCAGGTTTTATCCGGGCTATAGGCGGTTAACGCCTGGGCTTTCTGCTCAGAGTCATTGCCGAGATCGGCCTGGTACACTTTGTCATCCTGGTTTATCACAAAGCTCATGACGCCTGTCTGGCCATAGCTGACGGGCCACGCCACCATCGCAAAGCCTTTTTCATCAGGCAGGATACGGAACCGATAGCCGTGATAGCCTGCACCGGGCTCTTTGGGGCTGAAGGCCGGTCCCAGCGGGCTGGGGGCTTCACCCGGCGAAACGGGCCAGTAGAGACCATCTTTTTTCCCTTCAGAGCTGACAATTTTCTGCGCGTATTTTTGATTCATGGCGAAATAGCTCTGCTGGGCATCCACATAGGCATGTAATGCTTCGATGGCGGCAAGCTCGTTACGCCCGATCTCGCGGGTCAGGATCTCCTCGGCGCCCTCCTTGATATCGAATTGCCATCCGGCAGCGGTTTTGACAACCGGGATGGGCAACTGCCAGTCGTTATTTCCGACGACCAGATGCGCCGTATTACCATCGATAACCGTGTTGTGCCGCACCTTCCAGTCGCGCAGGAAACGATCGACGGCATCAGGATCGACCCCTTCAGGCGGCAGAAAATCGCGCCAGTTCTCTCCAAGCAGATTGTTCATCGCCGTTTCATTCTGCTCACTGATGGCATGCGCCAGCGCATCGGTCGCCTGAGCGGGCGTGCTGAAGGATTGCTGTGCCATCGCAGCGGCGGACATCATGAACAACACCATTCCACAGACAAGATTCTTTTTCATGTTGGCTCCCTTAACGATGACGGAATTCACGGTGTTCAGCACGTCCGGCAGGGGCCTGACGCGGCTGCTGATGACGGGCAGCCAATTGTCTGCTTTGCGCCCCCCGTTGCTGCTGGGCTTGCCAGTTGGCAGAGCGGCTGTCGTTGCCGCTCAAGGCATTTGCGCGAGGCTGGCTGGTTCGCTGCGGGATATGGCGTTGCTGAGCAGGCTGCGCGATCCGTTTCTCCTGCCGCTGGGTTACGGCATGGCGATTATCACGCTGCTGCGAGGTGGTTCGCTTTGCCGTTTGCGGTCTGGTGTCGTAGCCACGGTAGTTGTTGCGCTGGGATATCTGCTTCAGCTGTTCGCCTGAAGCCTGGCGCTGTGCATCTTTGGTTCCCGGACGCGCGGTTTGCGGGAAGGTTTTACCCGTCGATTTCTCCATCTGGCTCAGAGCCGCCTGACGCTGGCTGTCGCGGTTAACCGGTTTTTGCTGCGTAGAACTGAGCCCCGTTACCGTGTTAGTGGAATGGAAGCGGTTATTGAGCTGGCTGGTGGGGTAGGGCACACCTTCCCGATACGCCGGGTTATGCTGCCAGGTGCGGTTGGCATCCGTCAGGCGTTGACCACTGATTTTGTTGAAGTTCTCAACGTTGATATTGATATTGTTATCACCGTTGCGGTTATAGCCGCCATGATTCCAGTCATCGTCATGATGGTGGTCCCAGTCGTCGTCATCATCCCAGTCGATGTTGCTGAAGATGGCGTAGGTTGTCGCCACACCCAGGCTGAAGCCTAAGCCTTTGACCAGACTGTCCGTAAACTGCTCTCCCGGAGAAGGAGGAAGATAGGTTGGCGGGTAAGCCGTGTTTGGCCAGGTACCGTAAACGGTATTGGGGTTATAGGTGGGGACGTAAACGACCTGCGGATCCGCGGATTCAATTTTGATCACCGTCGGGGCAAGCGTGGTGGAGGTCGTCGTTTCGCTGGTGGCCGATTTGGCCGGGGCAGGTTTCGTCACGGTGGTGACCGTCTGCTGAGGCGTCGATTGTAAGGCGCCGGTCTTTTGAGCCAGCGCGCGCAGGCGTTGGACGGAATCCATGACATCCTTCGGTTGCGCGAGAAACGCATCCCCCAGATTTTGTACCCACGGCGGGTTTTCACCCATCAGCGACATCAGTTGAGGAAACGCGACCAGCGATTTTACGCTGGGATCCCAGGGCTGGCTGGCAACGGCCTGGATAGCGGCGTCTCCTTCCATTTTAGGGTTGTCTTTGGACCACTGCGCCGCCTGGATGACGTTGGCCGGGTAGGTCGAGGCCATTAAAATTTGGGACAGCAGGGCATCCGGATAGAGCGCGATGGGAGCAACCCACTGATCGATTTGCGCGGCCGTATAGGCTGGGGCGACGACAGGGGCGGGTTGCGCTGCTGCGGGGGTTACCGGTTGCTGTGCGACGGGAGCGGGGACGACAGGCTCTGTCGCCCGACTTTTGACAAACATGACGCCTGAGGCGGCAAACAGCCCGGCACTGCACAGAAGAACAAGCAGATGTGGTTTAAAGGGCAACTTCATAAAATGACTCCAACGAGACAGGCGCTGTGCCGTGAGGCGTTACGGTTGGCGTGAGTATTATTCACTCGCCTTTTACTGTTTTGACTTTTGTTGGGGAACTGCCGGTACGTCCGGATAAAGAGTGTGAGTATTTATTACACAATTATATGTGATAGCTGAAAAGCCGCTGGGATTTCAGAAGGCCGCTCTTGCGAGCGGCCAGCAGCTAGTTGCCGAGGTTGACAACAAACAGCACTGTGATGTCGGATATGTTCCAGCCACCGTGCAGTGCCGTAAGCAGTAAACCGAGCGCAACGATCAGCGCAGTGATTCGCATCTCCATTGCGTGCGTTCCTGTACAGGCTACGCGGGTTCATTCTTCACCGGGAAAGGCAGAACCTGGCAAGTTGATGTTGCCGCGTAGATGAAGGAACTGCTCCCGGGCCCGGTGACTGGTTGCTACACCAGCGGAGCAGGCCGCGGAGAAGAATAGTCAATTCAATGGATCTGAAAAAGGCAAAAAATGCAATTACATGGGCTTTCATACGAAATGGGAAGGCGCTACGCAAAATCGTGATAGCAGCTTGCAAGCCCACAGGGAGTGATGCACAATATTTCACGTTGGTGTTGCCGCAAATCTGCCAACCCGGTGTGCTACCACCGCAAGGCAACAAATAAACCGCTTTCAGGCGGTTTTTTTGTTGCCAAAATTCCACCCGTCAGCCCTCTACACCATGCTTAACGATTCAGCAAATTTTTTAATGTTGCTTTTTTGTAAACGGATTAACACTGTGCAGAAATCCTGCTATGCTGCCCGACGCGGTATCGGGCATTTACCCTACAAACTGCTGTCTCACAGGAGCGTGAAGAGAACGCCCGCCGCATATGACAATGAGAGCGAGGAGAACCGTCGTGCTAGAAGAATACCGTAAGCACGTAGCAGAACGTGCCGCCGAGGGAATTGTACCCAAACCGTTAGATGCAACCCAAATGGCCGCGCTCGTCGAGCTGCTGAAGAACCCGCCTAAGGGCGAAGAAGAATTCCTGTTAGATCTGCTGATCAACCGCGTACCGCCTGGCGTAGATGAAGCTGCCTACGTAAAAGCCGGATTCCTTGCTGCTATCGCCAAAGGCGAAGCCACCTCCCCACTGGTTACTCCTGAAAAAGCCATTGAACTGCTCGGCACCATGCAGGGTGGTTATAACATTCATCCGCTGATTGACGCGCTGGATAACGACAAGCTGGCACCGATTGCCGCTAAAGCGCTCTCTTCAACGCTGCTGATGTTCGATAACTTCTACGATGTGGAAGAAAAAGCCAAAGCAGGCAACGTCTATGCGAAGCAGGTGATGCAGTCCTGGGCCGATGCCGAATGGTTCCTGAACCGTCCTGCGCTGGCTGAAAAAATTACCGTTACCGTATTCAAAGTCACCGGTGAAACCAACACCGATGACCTCTCTCCGGCACCGGATGCATGGTCTCGCCCGGATATCCCGCTGCACGCACTGGCGATGCTGAAAAACGCCCGTGAAGGCATTGAGCCGGATCAGCCAGGCGTTGTCGGCCCGATCAAACAGATCGAAGCGTTGCAGAAAAAAGGATTCCCGCTGGCTTACGTCGGTGACGTTGTCGGTACCGGTTCTTCCCGTAAATCCGCCACTAACTCCGTCCTGTGGTTTATGGGTGACGATATTCCGCATGTGCCGAACAAACGCGGTGGCGGCCTGTGCCTGGGCGGTAAGATTGCCCCAATCTTCTTCAACACCATGGAAGATGCTGGCGCACTGCCAATCGAAGTGGATGTCTCTAACCTGAACATGGGCGACGTGATTGACGTTTACCCGTATAAAGGTGAAGTCCGTAACCACGACACCAACGAGCTGCTGGCGAGCTTCGAGCTGAAAACCGATGTGCTGATCGACGAAGTGCGTGCCGGTGGCCGTATCCCGCTGATCATCGGTCGTGGCCTGACCACCAAAGCGCGTGAAGCGCTGGGTCTGCCGCACTCAGACGTGTTCCGTCATGCGAAAGACGTAGCAGAAAGCAATCGTGGCTTCTCGCTGGCGCAGAAAATGGTTGGCCGCGCGTGCGGCGTGGCCGGTATCCGTCCTGGCGCTTACTGCGAGCCGAAGATGACCTCTGTGGGCTCTCAGGACACCACTGGCCCAATGACCCGTGACGAGCTGAAAGACCTGGCGTGCCTGGGCTTCTCGTCCGATCTGGTCATGCAGTCCTTCTGTCACACGGCGGCGTATCCGAAGCCGGTTGACGTAACCACGCACCACACGCTGCCAGACTTCATCATGAACCGTGGCGGCGTCTCCTTGCGTCCGGGCGACGGCGTTATCCACTCCTGGCTGAACCGTATGCTGCTGCCGGATACTGTAGGTACCGGCGGTGACTCCCATACCCGTTTCCCGATTGGTATCTCCTTCCCGGCGGGCTCCGGTCTGGTGGCGTTTGCCGCAGCGACCGGCGTGATGCCACTGGATATGCCGGAATCGGTACTGGTGCGCTTCAAAGGTAAAATGCAGCCGGGTATCACCCTGCGCGACCTGGTTCACGCTATCCCGCTGTATGCCATCAAACAGGGCCTGCTGACCGTTGAGAAGAAGGGTAAGAAAAACATCTTCTCTGGCCGCATCCTGGAAATTGAAGGGCTGCCGGATCTCAAAGTTGAGCAGGCATTCGAGCTGACCGATGCGTCTGCAGAGCGTTCCGCTGCGGGTTGTACCATCAAGCTGAACAAAGAGCCGATCATTGAGTATCTGAACTCTAATATCGTCCTGCTGAAGTGGATGATTGCGGAAGGCTACGGCGACCGTCGTACGCTGGAGCGTCGTATTCAGGGGATGGAGAAATGGCTGGCGGATCCGCAGCTGCTGGAAGCCGATGCTGACGCAGAATATGCGGCGGTGATCGACATCGATCTGGCAGACATTAAAGAGCCAATTCTCTGTGCGCCGAACGATCCTGACGATGCGCGTCTGCTGTCTGACGTGCAGGGCGATAAGATCGACGAAGTGTTCATCGGTTCCTGTATGACCAACATCGGTCACTTCCGTGCTGCCGGTAAACTGCTGGATACTCATAAAGGCCAGCTGCCAACCCGCCTGTGGGTTGCGCCACCAACCCGTATGGATGCGGCGCAGCTGACTGAAGAGGGTTACTACAGCGTGTTTGGTAAGAGCGGTGCGCGCATCGAAATCCCAGGTTGTTCCCTGTGTATGGGTAACCAGGCGCGCGTGGCAGACGGTGCGACGGTGGTCTCCACCTCTACCCGTAACTTCCCGAACCGTTTAGGTACCGGTGCGAACGTCTACCTGGCGTCTGCTGAGCTGGCGGCGGTTGCGGCGCTGATTGGCAAACTGCCAACGCCGGAAGAGTACCAGACCTTCGTTGCTCAGGTTGATAAGACGGCGGTGGATACCTATCGCTATCTGAACTTCGACCAGCTCTCTCAGTACACCGAGAAAGCTGACGGGGTGATCTTCCAGACGGCGGTATAAAAGCAAAACCGTCTCCACGAGACGGTTTTTAGTGTTTGCACCCTCTCCCATGGGAGAGGGCCGGGGTGAGGGCATCAGGCCGCAGGGCCTTGCTCTCACCTTTTTATTTTCATTCCTCCCACCTCACACGCTTTTTTTCTTCCTCTCTGCTGCGATAATTACCGTAATGGCTTTGCAGAGGAAAACACTATGGATTACGAATTTCTGCGCGACATCACCGGGGTGGTGAAAGTGCGTATGTCGATGGGCCACGAAGCCGTTGGACACTGGTTTAACGAAGAAGTGAAAGAAAATCTAGCGCTTCTTGATGAAGTTGAACAGGCGGCGAATACGATAAAAGGCAGTGAACGTTCCTGGCAACGTGCGGGTCATGAATACACGCTGTGGATGGATGGCGAAGAGGTGATGGTGCGGGCCAACCAGCTGGAATTCTCGGGCGACGAGATGGAAGAGGGGATGAGCTACTACGACGAAGAGAGCCTATCGCTGTGCGGCGTGGAGGACTTTCTGCAGGTCGTGGCGGCGTACCGGGAGTTTATGAAACAGAAATAGCACACAGGAGCGTCCTTGCTCCGTGCGAGTCTTACACGGCCGGAATATTGCGGCCGTAGTAGATTTCGCGCATCTCTTTCCAGAGCAGGTCGGTAATGACCTTACGCTCTTCTTCGCTTAAATCTTCTGGCTTTGTGTGGAACATGTAGTGCTTAAGGTCAAACTCCTTAAGCAGCATCTTGGTGTGGAAGATGTTCTCCTGATACACGTTCACGTCCATCATGTCGTACAGCGATTTCATGTCCTCGGACATAAAGTTCTGAATGGAGTTGATCTCGTGATCGATAAAGTGCTTCATGCCGTTGATATCGCGCGTAAAACCACGCACACGATAATCAATGGTGACGATATCGGATTCCAGCTGATGAATTAAATAGTTCAGCGCGTTTAGCGGGGAGATCACGCCGCAGGTGGATACTTCGATATCGGCGCGGAACGTGCACAGGCCGCCTTCCGGGTGGCTCTCCGGGTAGGTGTGCACGCAGATATGGCTTTTATCGAGGTGGGCGACAACCACTTCAGGCAGCGGGCCCGGGTGTTCGGTTTTGTCGATAAGCTTAGGATCGACCGGCTCTTCGCTGACCAGAATGGTCACGCTAGCGCCCTGAGGTTCATAATCCTGGCGGGCGATGTTCAGAATATTTGCGCCGATAATAGAACAGGTTTCCGACAGGATCTCGGTCAGTCGGTTGGCATTGTAGAGTTCATCGATATAGGCGATGTAGCCATCGCGCTCTTCCGCTGTTTTGGCATAGCAGATATCGTAAATACAAAAACTCAGGCTTTTGGTCAGGTTGTTAAAGCCATGCAGTTTAAGCTTTTTCAATTAGTTCACCCCCTGGGAGGACAGTGCATCTTGCAGGTACTGCGGCAAGGCGAAGGCTGCGGTATGGACCGCCGGATTGTAGTAACGGCACTGGAGACTTGCCTGATGGAAGCGCGCCTGGATAATCTCCGTGGAGAGATGACGCAGGACGTCGTTATCCGTCGCCCAGGCAAAGGTCATGATCCCGCCGTAGTAGGTCGGAATGGCAGCCTGATAGAAGCTAACATCGCCAAAATAGGTGCTCAGTTTGCGGTGGCTGTCGAGCGCTTCATCCTGCTGCAGGAAGCAGACGCCATTTTGCGCCACGAAGATACCGCCAGGGTTCAGACAACGCTTGCAACCCTCGTAGAACGATGAGGTAAACAGCGAGGCGCCCGGGCCGATAGGGTCGGTACAGTCGGAGATAATAACATCAAACGTCTGGGTCGTCTGGTTGACGAAGTTCACGCCATCGTCAATCACCAGCTTAAAGCGCGGATCGTCGTAGCTACCCGCGTTATGGTTAGGCAGGTACTGACGACAGAATGAGACCACGCCCGCGTCGATCTCTACCATGGTGATGGTTTCAATGGACTGGTGGCGGGAGACTTCGCGCAGCATCGCCCCGTCGCCGCCGCCGATAATCAGCACGTGCTTCGCGTGGCCATGGGCCAGCAGCGGGACGTGGGTCATCATCTCATGATAGATAAACTCATCTCGCTCGGTGGTTTGCACCACGCCGTCCAGCGCCATTACGCGGCCAAAAGCGGCATTCTCGAAGATGATCAGATCCTGATGATCGGTTTTCTCATGATAAAGCACGTTATCAACGGCAAAGTACTGACCAAACTGGTCATGCAGTGTTTCATGCCACAACGTGTGGTCGGCCATACGCGGACTCCTCTTCGTTAACATCCGTTACACTCACGAAAAATGAGCGAAACATGATAGCTAACTATAACCGTGGTTGCACGGTTCCAGCGAAACAAGAGGCGTCGGGAAGGTTATTTCACGTAGGCGAGCAGGCTAAGCGAATCGCGGGCCAGCGCTTTGCATTTTTTTGCCGTTGGGATGCCAATACCGCTTAAATCACGGTAACTGTCTTCACCGAGCGCTTTCATGTCGAAGCTGTCGTAGTTGCTGAGGTCCCATTGGTTCTGCTGGGCAAAAAAGACCAGTGCGCGACGAATTTGCCCGTTGGGTAAATTCTGGTAGCCACAATCATTTTTCAGGAACACAAAAACCGCCGTCAGATCGGCCATATCTTCCGCTTCATTTTCACTGAGCGCATAGCTGTTCGCACACATTGCCATCAGGCTGGTGAACAAAATTGTCCTGAAAAACGTCTTCATTGCTTCTACCACTGCATCACGGAAAATCAACGTTAGCATATTTGGTGCCAGTGCGACGATCTTTATTATTGCCGCGTTACTTGACCTTCCGGTAAGGGGAGGGTTTATGCTCAAAAGATCGTCTGCACGAAATAAGGAAATGAATATGCAACGTCGTGAATTTCTAAAATATTCCGTTGCGTTGGGGGTTGCCAGCGCATTACCACTGTGGAGTCGCGCGGTTCTGGCGGCTGACAGACCTGCCTTACCCATTCCTGATTTATTGACCGCCGATGCCCGTGGCCGTATCCAGCTGGTGGTTCAGTCCGGTAAAACGGCGTTTGGTAAAAATAACGCCACCACTTGGGGCTATAACGGCAATGTGCTTGGCCCGGCGTTGCAACTGCGCAGAGGAAAAGCCGTCACCGTTGATATTCACAACACGCTGGCAGAAGAGACGACGCTGCACTGGCACGGGCTGGAAGTGCCGGGCGAGGTCGACGGCGGCCCGCAAGGGATTATAAAAGCGGGCGGGAAGCGCACAGTGACCTTTACCCCCGAGCAGCGGGCGGCGACCTGCTGGTTCCACCCGCATCAGCATGGTAAAACGGGCCATCAGGTGGCCATGGGGCTGGCAGGTCTGGTGCTGATTGAAGATGACGAAAGTCGCTTGCTGCGTCTGCCCAAACAGTGGGGTATCGACGATGTGCCGGTCATTGTGCAGGACAAAAAATTCTCCACAGACGGTCAGATTGATTATCAGCTGGATGTGATGACCGCGGCGGTAGGCTGGTTTGGCGATACGCTGCTGACCAATGGCGCGATCTACCCCCAGCACGCTGCACCAAAAGGCTGGCTGCGGTTACGTCTGCTCAACGGATGCAACGCGCGCTCGCTGAACTTTGCCACCAGCGATAATCGTCCGCTGTACGTCGTGGCGAGCGACGGAGGACTGCTGCCTGAGCCGGTCAAAGTGAATGAACTCCCTGTGCTGATGGGCGAGCGCTTTGAGGTGCTGGTGGACATCAGCGACGGTAAGTCATTTGACCTGGTGACGCTCCCGGTCAGCCAGATGGGGATGGCCGTTGCGCCATTCGATAAGCCACACCCGGTTTTACGTATTCAGCCGCTGCAGATCACCGCCTCCGGTACGCTGCCGGACACCTTAACCACGCTGCCGGCGCTTCCATCGCTGGCCGGGCTTACGCAACGTAAGCTGCAGCTCTCCATGGATCCGATGCTCGACATGATGGGCATGCAGGCGCTGATGAAAAAGTATGGCGATCAGGCGATGGCGGGGATGCACCACGGGCAGATGATGGGCCATATGAACATGGATCACGGCAAGATGGGCGGTATGAATCACGGCGGTCACGGGTTTGATTTCCACAATGCCAATATGATCAACGGCAAAGCGTTCGATATGAACACGCCAATGTTTGCTGCTACAAAAGGGCAGTTTGAGCGCTGGGTGATTTCAGGCGAAGGCGACATGATGCTGCATCCGTTCCATATTCACGGCACCCAGTTCCGTATTCTTTCAGAGAACGGCAAAGCGCCGGATGCGCATCGCGCGGGCTGGAAAGATACAGTGAGAGTGGAAGGGGGCATCAGCGAGGTGCTGGTGAAGTTTGACCACGAGGCGCCGAAGGAGTTTGCCTATATGGCGCACTGTCATCTGCTGGAGCATGAAGATACCGGGATGATGCTGGGTTTTACCGTATAAAAAAAGCCGGGTGGCGGCTTCGCCTTACCCGGCCTACATTTCGCAGGTGCGGCCTGATGCCCTCACCCTGGCCCTCTCCCACAGGGAGAGAGAACAAACATAAAAAACGGCAACCGAGGTTGCCGTTTTGCATTTATTTTGCGTCATCCGGCAACGCATACGCGACAATATAGTCGCCCATCTTCGTGCCAAACGAACCGTGACCACCCGCAGAGATGACAACGTACTGCTTGCCATTCACTTCATAGGTCATCGGCGTTGCCTGCCCACCGGCTGGCAGACGGCCTTGCCACAGTTTCTCACCGTTGGTCATGTTGTACGCGCGCAGGTAGTTATCTGCGGTTGCCGCGATGAACAGCACGTTACCGGCGGTGGAAATTGGGCCACCCAGCATTGGCATACCCATGTTGAACGGCACCGGAACCGGCATCGGGAACGGCATGCTGTCCTGCGGGGTACCAATACGTTTTTTCCACACGATCTGGTTGGTTTTCAGATCCAGACCGGAGATATATCCCCAGGCAGGCTGTTTACACGGCAGACCAAACGGAGACAGGAACGGATTCAGGGTCACGCCAAACGGTACGCCATACTGCGGCTGAATACCGGCTTCGGTACCGCTGCCTTTCGCGTCTTTCGGCTGCTCCATCGGGTTACCCGGACCACGTGGGATCAGTTTAGAGACAAACGGCAGCGCCATCGGGTTGGCGATCGCTACCTGGCGGTTAGGGTCAACGGAGATCCCGCCCCATTCGAACATCCCAAGGTTACCCGGGAAGACCAGCGTGCCCTGCTCAGAAGGCGGGGTAAAGATGCCTTCATAGCGCAGCTGATGGAACATTACGCGGCACACCAACTGGTCAAACATGGTGGCACCCCACATGTCTGCGCCGCTGAGGTCTTTCTTCGGACGGAAGCTCAGTTCGGAGAACGGCTGCGTTTTAGTGACGTAATCGCCTTTAGCCGCGCCCTGAGGAACCGGTTTTTCCGGTGCAGGCACAACCAGCTCGCCGTTACGACGGTCCAGTACGAAGATGTTACCGGTTTTCGCCGGAGCATAAATCACCGGAACGGTTTTGCCATTAACGGTAATGTCCGCCAGCGTTGGCTGGGACGGCATATCCATATCCCACAGATCGTGGTGTACGGTCTGGTAGCTCCACGCCAGTTTACCGGTGGTCGCGTTCAGCGCCAGAATGGAGCTGGCATAACGTTCCTGCTCAGGGGTACGGTTACCGCCCCAGATATCAGGCGTGGTCACGCCCATTGGCAGGTAGACCAGATCCAGCTTCGCATCATACGCAGCCGGTGCCCAGGAGTTTGGCGAGTTGAAGGTAAAGGTGTGTTCATCAGACGGGATCGCATTAGGATCTTTCGCGCCCGGATCGAAGGCCCACAGCAGTTTACCGGTATTCACGTCGAAACCACGGATAACGCCAGAGGTTTCGCGGGTAGAGAAGTTATCCGTGACCGAACCAGCAATCACGATGGTTTTATCAGTGATGATTGGCGGTGAGGTGGGTTCATACAGACCCGGCGTGGTGTCCGGCATGTTGGTCTGCAGGTTCAGGATACCTTTGTTGGCGAAGGTTTCGCACAGCTTGCCCGTTTCGGCGTTAATCGCGAACAGGCGGCCATCGTTCACCGGCAGCATAATGCGGCGAGGACAGTCGGCAATGACGTCCGGACTGGCATTATCCGCACGCGCTTCGTGGTAAGAGACACCGCGGCAGGTGATGTGCTGGAACGACGGGTTGGAGTTCAGCTGCGGATCGAAGTGCCATTTCTCTTTACCGGTGGCCGCGTCGAGCGCGAACAGTCGCTGGTGCGCCGTACACAGATAAAGCATGTTGCCCACTTTAATTGGCGTCACTTCGTTGGTCAGTTCACCCGGATCGTTTGGCATCTTCAGATCGCCGGTACGGAATACCCAGGCTTCTTTCAGGTTTTTCACGTTGTCCGCGTTGATCTGCTTCAGCGGGGAGTAGCGCTGACCTTCCTGGTTACGGCCATACGCTGGCCAGTCGCCGTCAGCCACCTGCGAGATAGCCGCCGCAGGGGTGGATTCTGCATTCAGCGTACCGTTGATCTCCTGCGGGTCGTTAAAGCCGGCCCAGGTCAGGATACCGCCACTGATTAGCAGAGCGACAAGCAGCGCTGCAACGGCACCGCTGGAAGGCACAATCAGGCGACGCCAGACGAACGGCAGGATCAGCCAGATACCGAAGAAGACCAGAATGTCGCTGCGTGGCGTCAGTGCCCAGAAGTCGAACCCGACTTCCCAGACGCCCCAGATCATGGTTGCGAGGAGTAATGCCGCATAAAGCCACAGTGCGGATTGTTTTCTACGCCAGAGCAGAACAGTTACGCCAAGCATAACCAGGCCCGCAATGGGGTAGTACCAGGAGCCGCCAATTGCGACCAGCCAGACGCCACCGATTAACAGGTACAGGCCGCAGAAGGCGGCGAATAACGCTGTTAGTGTAACCAGTAGACGCGGCTGTTTAGAGTTTGTTTCAGCCATAGAAAGTGTACTCGTCAGTTTTTGTTAATAATTTGCTAGCAACTAATTATAGGTATTAACAAGTGTGATCGGAATCACAATATTTGCTTTTTATAACTCATACGCCAGGCTTAGTCATTTGCTGATATAATGGCTGGCTTGCGTATCGATGCCGGAATAACACTCATCCGCATTGAGAGATTTTCATTAAAATCATATGGTTAGTAATATGAAACATACTGTTGAAGTGATGATCCCGGAAGCCGAGATCAAAGCGCGTATCGCCGAACTGGGTCGTCAAATCACCGAACATTACAAGGACAGCGGCAGCGAAATGGTGCTGGTTGGTCTGTTGCGTGGCTCTTTCATGTTCATGGCAGACCTGTGCCGTGAAGTGCAGGTGTCACATGAGGTCGATTTTATGACCGCCTCCAGCTATGGCAGCGGCATGTCCACAACCCGTGATGTGAAAATCCTGAAAGATCTGGATGAAGATATTCGTGGCAAAGATGTGTTGATCGTCGAAGACATCATCGACTCCGGTAACACGCTTTCTAAAGTGCGCGAGATCCTGAGCCTGCGTGAGCCGAAATCCCTGGCCATCTGTACTCTGCTGGATAAACCAGACCGCCGTGAAGTGCAGGTACCGGTGGAGTTTGTTGGTTTCTCTATTCCGGACGAGTTCGTCGTCGGTTACGGTATTGACTACGCGCAGCGTTATCGCCATCTGCCGTATGTTGGGAAGGTTGTGCTTTTGGACGAGTAGTGCGGCCTGGTGCCCTCACCCCAGCCCTCTCCCACAGGGAGAGGGAGAAAATCCCCGCTTTATTTATGGTTCACATGCTTAAGCTTGAGGTTGGCAATGCCCGAACGGTAACGCTGCTCCAGCGTTTCGCGGTTGGTGGCGGTCACTTCCAGATTGCGCAGCAGGCCGTCGTGAATGCCGTACGCCCAGCCGTGGATAGAGACCTTCTGCCCGCGCTTCCACGCTGACTGCATGATCGTTGAATGACCCAGGTTATACACCTGCTCCATCACGTTCAGTTCACACAGCGTGTCCATCCGGCGCTCCTGCGGCATTTCACCCAGCAGTGAGCTATGTTTGAACCAGATATCGCGGATGTGCAGCAGCCAGTTATCGATGAGCCCCAGTTCCGGGTTTTCCACAGCGGCCTGCACACCGCCGCAGCCGTAGTGACCGCAAATAATGATGTGCTCGACCTCCAGGACGTCTACGGCGTACTGAACGACAGACAGGCAGTTGAGATCGGTATGAATCACCAGGTTGGCAACGTTACGGTGAACAAACAGTTCGCCGGGCTCAAGGCCCGTCAGTCGCTCAGCCGGAACACGGCTGTCGGAACATCCAATCCAGAGAAAGCGTGGATTCTGCGCTTGCGCGAGCTTTCCAAAAAAACCGGGGTCTTCCTCCACCAGCATTTTTGACCATAGTGCATTGTTGCTGATGAGTGTATCTATGTTGTTCATGGAGGTTAGCGACCTGTAACCAAGTGATTGCGTTGCGCTACTATAGGGTAACCCGACTTTTAATGAAACCACACAACGTGTGTCAGAACCTAAGGTAAGTTTAATTCATGGCGATTGCACTGGAGCTTGAGCAGCTTAAAAAAACCTATCCGGGCGGCGTTCAGGCGCTACGCGGGATAGATCTCAAAGTAGAAGCGGGGGATTTCTATGCGCTTCTGGGGCCGAACGGCGCGGGGAAATCGACGACCATCGGCATTATCAGCTCGCTGGTCAATAAGACCTCTGGCCGGGTCTGCGTGTTTGGCTACGATCTGCAAAAAGATGTGGTCAACGCCAAACGTCAGCTCGGTCTGGTACCGCAGGAGTTCAACTTCAACCCTTTTGAGACGGTGCAGCAGATCGTCGTCAACCAGGCGGGTTACTACGGCGTTGAGCGAAAAGAAGCGTTGGCACGCAGCGAAAAGTACCTGAAGCAGCTTGATCTATGGGAAAAACGTAACGAACGTGCGCGTATGTTGTCTGGCGGTATGAAGCGGCGTCTGATGATTGCCCGTGCGCTGATGCATGAGCCAAAACTGTTGATCCTCGACGAGCCCACCGCTGGGGTAGATATTGAGCTTCGTCGCTCAATGTGGGGGTTCCTGAAAGATCTCAACGACAAAGGCACCACCATTATTTTGACGACGCACTACCTTGAAGAAGCGGAAATGCTGTGCCGCAACATCGGCATCATTCAGAACGGCGAGCTGGTGGAAAACACCTCAATGAAGGATCTGCTCTCGAAGCTCAAATCAGAAACGTTCATTCTGGATCTGGCGGCAAAAAGCGCGCTGCCGAAGCTTGAAGGGTACCAGTATCGCCTGGTCGACACCTCCACGCTGGAGGTGGAAGTATTGCGGGAGCAGGGCATTAACAGCGTCTTCTCCCAGCTGAGTGCTCAGGGCATTCAGGTTTTAAGTATGCGTAACAAAGCGAACCGACTGGAAGAGCTGTTTGTCTCTCTGGTGCAGGATAAACAAGGAGACAAGGCATGACGCATCTTTATTGGGTCGCGCTGAAAAGCATCTGGGCGAAAGAGATTAACCGCTTTATGCGCATCTGGGTACAAACCCTGGTGCCGCCGGTGATCACCATGACGCTCTATTTCATCATATTCGGTAATCTGATTGGTTCCCGCATTGGTGAGATGCATGGCTTTACCTATATGCAGTTTATCGTTCCGGGTTTGATCATGATGGCGGTGATCACCAACGCCTATGCCAACGTGGCTTCGTCTTTCTTTAGCGCTAAGTTCCAGCGCAACATTGAGGAGCTGCTGGTGGCACCGGTGCCAACGCATGTAATCATCGCGGGTTACGTCGGCGGTGGTGTGGCGCGCGGCCTGTGCGTCGGGATACTGGTGACGGCTATCTCCTTGTTCTTCGTGCCGTTCCAGGTGCACTCCTGGCTGTTCGTGGGGCTGACGCTGCTGTTGACGGCGATCCTGTTTTCGCTTGCCGGTCTGCTGAACGCGGTGTTTGCCAAAACGTTTGACGATATCAGCCTGATCCCGACCTTTGTGCTGACGCCGCTGACCTATCTGGGTGGGGTGTTTTATTCCCTGACGCTGCTGCCGCCGTTCTGGCAGGCGTTGTCGCACCTGAACCCGATTGTCTACATGATCAGCGGTTTCCGCTTCGGCTTCCTCGGCATTACTGACGTACCACTGTTCACTACCGTTGCGGTGCTGGTGGTGTTTATCGTCGCCTTCTACCTGCTGTGCTGGTACTTAATCCAGCGCGGACGCGGACTGCGCAGCTAACCTTCCGCCCGGTGACTTTCTGGTTGCCGGGCCTTTTCTTTGACTGTTATCACCGTAAGCTAATCTTCACTTCGCTAAACTACTCGCCTGCTAAGGAGAGAGTTATGCTGGGATGGGTCATTACCTGCCACGATGAACAGGCGCAGGAGATGTTGATAAAGCTTGAAGCCAGGTTTGGTCCTCTGGCGCAATGTCGTGCGGTGAATTACTGGCAAGGGCTGAGCACCAACATGCTGAGCCGGATGATGTGTGATGCCCTGCATGAAACCGACACTGGCGAAGGCGTTATCTTTCTCACCGATAAATCTGGCGCTGCGCCGTATCGTGCGGCCGCTCTGTTGAGCCACAAACACGACTGCTGCGAAGTGATCTCCGGTATTGATCTTCCCCTGCTTGAGTTAATGTATCCACGGCGTGAATTATTAAGCAGCGCAGAGTTTCGCGATGCCATCGTGGCGCAGGGTGAGCCGGGCGTCAGCAGCTTGTGGCATCAGCAGCAGAAAAATCCCCCCTTCGTTCTTCTTCACGACCTGTATAAGAATTAAACATTGGTATTGATGGTGCATTTGTTACAATGGCACCAGTTTATTCGTACCGATATCACATACATGTTCACGCGTATTTTGTTCCTGTGCCTGCTGGTTCTCTCTGGCGGGGCATCAGCCAGTTTATTAAGTCAGCAAGGTCTTCCAGCCCAGTACATGCAAACCACTGAAGATGCGGCTATCTGGGCGCAGGTGGGAAACGAGGTCGTTAACGTCGGCCATGTCAGAGCCGGACAGATCCTTGCCGTTGTGCCTACCGCTGCGGATTATTACGAGTTTCGCTTCGGCTTCGGGACGGGATTTATCGATAAAGGCCATCTGGAGCAGGTGCAGGGAAAGCAGCGCGTTGAGGACAGCCTTGGCGATCTTAATAAGCCGCTCAGTAATCAAAACCTGATCACCTGGAAAGACACACCGGTCTACAACGCGCCGTCCAGCGGCAGTGCGCCATTCGGTACGCTGAGCGCCAATCTTCGGTATCCGGTTTTAAGCAAACTCAAAGACCGCTTAAACCAGACGTGGTACCAGATCCGTATCGGCAACCGACTGGCATGGATCAGCAGCCTGGACGCGCAGGAAGATAATGGCCTCCCGGTGCTGACCTACCATCATATTCTGCGTGATGAAGAGAACACGCGCTTCCGGCATACCTCTACCACCACCAGCGTGCGCGCGTTCAATAACCAGATGGCCTGGCTGCGTGACCAGGGGTATACCACCCTGACGATGTATCAGCTGGAAGGGTATGTGCGTAACAAACTGAACCTGCCGGCCAAATCGGTGGTGATTACGTTTGATGACGGGCTAAAGTCCGTAAGCCGCTATGCTTACCCGATTCTGAAAGAGTACGGGTTTAACGCCACGGCGTTTATTATCTCATCCCGCATTAAGCGGCATCCGCAGAAGTGGGATCCGAAATCACTTCAATTTATGAGCGTTCAGGAGTTGAAGGGCATCCAGGACGTGTTTGACATTCAGTCCCACACGCATTTCCTGCACCGCGTGGATGGTAACAAGCATCCGATTCTACTGAGCCGCAGCTACCACGTGATTTTGTTTGATTTCGAACGCTCGCGCCGGGCGCTGGCGCAGTTTAACCCGCGCGTGCTGTATCTCTCTTATCCGTTTGGTGGCTATGACAATAAAGCCATAAAAGCCGCGAATGACGCCGGTTTTCATCTCGCAGTGACAACGGTAAAAGGGAAGGTCAAGCCGGGGGATAATCCGTTCTTACTGAAACGCCTGTACATCTTAAGAACGGATTCGCTGGAGACCATGTCGCGGCTGATCAGCAACCAGCCGCAGGGCTAAGCTACTCGTACGTGAACTGCAATGTGCCGATGGCGCTGAACGTGCCAGAGGTGACTTTTTCTGTACCAGACTTAACTAACCGGGCCGTAAGTAACCAACTGAATATCGTGAGGGTAGTATTATCTTGTGCGGTATAGCTGCTAGTTGAATTAGGCACTATCTGCCTGTTGTTCGGCCACTTCAGTAACACGCCCACGCCTTTTGCCGCGTTCGACGATGCGGTGTTGGCAAGTAATGAGCCATCAGTCCCGGTTGTTTTACTGGTGGTCAACGTCACGGTGACTTTACGGGTGTTGGTGCAATTCCCTGTCACCCCAAAATCGGCGTTTATGGTTTTATCGTTCTCGATATCGGATACACCATAATCCCCCAGGTCTACGGTTTTAGGAGCCGTGAGCGTGCAGGTGGGTTTTTCTATTGGTGTAATGAAGGCCATATTGGCTATGGTAATGGTCGGTTTGGGATGATCGTCTGGATCGGATCCCACCGGGTCTCCAATGGTAATTTTTCCAATTGTTCCACCAACCGGGCCAATAGATACTACGTTAGCAGGAATACCGGCAAACGTGGGAAGTTGGTAAAATTCGACCATGGCCCGCCAGGCGCGATTATCCAGCAGCTCATCCTGGTCATTCATGTGTAATGCAAGAAACCAGCTCGTACTGGGAGCGAAATAGGCCGTGGCGGTATTGTCTACTGTGCCAAAAGCCAGAGCATAGGCTATTCCGGTTACATTGGTTTTGAATAAAGCTTTACCATCAATACTGCCGACTAACAGACTGGCGTCTGCCAGGGTGAAAATGTTTTCGCCATGTTTTCCTATCGTGCATTTACTACTTAATCCGGGGCTCAGATTCAGGCGATATAGCGAGCTGATTTTTGTAGGAACAGCGACATTATCCACGATTTGCAGGGTCGGCTTTGCGCCATTATAGTCGCCGATGGACTGCGTGTCGCCAAATCGAAATTTACACTCAATATCTGCATGGGCGTAAAAAGCGTTCATGGTTAAAAACATAAATAAAATGATAAAACCGTTAAAACGTGGGGACACGGTTATCCCAGGACGCTGTGCCATAATTGTTCCTTTTTAGCGTTGCCTGTTAGCGATATGTCACGCTGACTAATGCGCGCGCGGTCACTTTTCCTGCGCTGATCGGGCCGTAATTTTGATAGCGGGCGTAAAAGTTATACGCTTTTAAATAGCTTTGTTGGTCTGATGGGGTCGCTATTTTGACCTCCACATCAGACTGCCCCTCGCTGTCGAGGACGTTTTGATTATTGGATTCAGAAAAAATTACAATCCCCACGTTTTCAGCGCCGCCAGCAAGGGCGGATGTTTCATTACTGAATATCTGTTTTGAAATCCCATCAATTTGGGCAGACTGCGGTTTAAAGGTAAAGTGCAGCGCTTGCCCGGATCCCGATTCATCCCCGCTGCAGTCCACAACCTGAATCATAAAGCGTGTTCCTCCCGCGGGGTCTGCTGGTTGAAGTAGATCGGTGCCCTCCGCAGTGTAAAACCACGGTTTTCCCACCGTTGGCAGCGTTACGTTTCCACTTTCTGGAATACTGACCTGGCACGTATTGTTGATAATGTTTGCCGTCATATCCATTTCCAGGCTGGAGGCAAAACCCACTGCGGGAAACCCCAGGCAGAGGGCCAGCCATGACATCGCATTTCTTAAGATTAAGCGGGACTGGCACATCCTGTTTAAGCTACCTGTCTGAATAAACATTATTGATAGGTCACGGTAAACGTCACGGGCGCATTGACCGAACCTGTCGTCACGTCCGAAATCGTTTTACCATTTGCAATGACGATGCGCGCATCCATTTCAAAATTCCCCGTCCCGTTAGACAGGTTGATGACAGACGTCGGGACAGTGGCGCAGTTCAATATGGAGCCTGAGTCGACAGAGCCTTTCCAGATTTCAAAACCGACGTTATGCCCGGCTGCATATGCATTACCGGTACACGACCCGCCTGCACCCGGCATGGCCTGAATGGCGGCGTTTTTTACCCCGGCACAGTTCGTGAAGGCGATTTTGAAGGTTTCTCGTCGGCTCTGGCTCACCAGGTCAGACTTAAACACATCGCCAAACGGCAAAATGTCAATGGGGGCTCCGCTGGCGTTTTGAATCTCCGCGTTACAGGTCCCGGCCTCAATGGTGGATGTAAACGTTGCCTGCACGCTCGTCGTCCCCGTAATCGCACTTAACGCAACGGAAGGCAGGGTGGCAGTCATTGCAAGCACCAGTAATGTCATTTTCATTTTCATATCAACGCTCCGCATTGCTGCCAGTTATTCATAGGTGAAATTAAACGTAGCGATACCGCTAAAATTGCCGGTCGTGCCCTGGCCGTTTGCGGTTTCCACCAGCGTTGCCAGAAGTGGTACCTCGCCAGCACTTATCTCTCCGCTCGACCAGACGAGGCGCTGTGTATCGGTGGATGAATTAATGACGAAGGGGGTATTCGGGGTGGCGGTACGGGAAATCGCCACGCCAATATTTTCCGCACTGCCATCGCCGGAAAGTGAGTTCTTAATGGCCGTCGTCAGCGGGCTGGCGCTACCGCTGATGGTGGTTTTCAGCGATGCCAGACTTGGCGGGCATGAGACCATTTTGAGTTTAAAGTTGGTCGTGGCTTTGGCATTTTTCAGGATGATGTAATCCAGGCGCACCTTGCCGTTAGTCCCAATGGGGATCACATTGCTGGTGCCATCACCGCTGCCGCCTTCGATTTTCATATCGCAGGTGGTGTCACGGATATTTGCGGTAAAGGTAATATCGAGATTATCGGCGTGTGTTTCCAGCAACAGCGCCATTAGCCCCGTGCTTAAAATAACTAACCCTGTTTTTTTCCAGGCTCTAAAAAGCATGTTTTAACTCCCTTTATAAGGCTGTGACGCGGCAGGTCTGGCCCGTCAGCAGCGTTGTCGGTCCAATCTTTCTCGCATCCGGTGGGATGTGGTAGGAGACGGTACAGGATGTGCCGGGCTCATTTCCCCAGACGATGTTTAACGTCCCTTTATCTTCAATTCCGCGGATCCAGGCTTGCCCGGCCTGACCCACGCTACCCACGGATACGCCCTGGTCGGTTTGCACATCGGCGCCTAACGGGATAAACCCGCCATCGTCGCGCATCAGTTCCATTAACACTGAGCGCCCCTGATCGGTTTCAAAGTTAACCAGCACAACGGCACCGCTACGGGGAACGGTGGTGGAGCGGGTATTTTTCACTTCCACGTCTGAGTGCATTTCACTGATATCAAGACCAACGCTGTTTTCACGGTAGGCGGACAGATAGGGCATAAGGGCATAGCCTGAGGCGCCGATTTCACCGTTACCGATAGAGACGCGGGCGCCTTCTGCCCCCTCAGCTTTAATTAAGGCAAGCGTATCGCTTTCGCTGATGCTGCCAGGGGCGAGTGTTACGCCACCGGAGTGCAGAACCATCCCGCCGCTATAGCTGGCAGAATATTGTCGTGTACCGTCATCTGAGGCGGAGACGGAAAGGCTTAGCGGTCCATGCGGGCCGTTGTAACTGCCGTACCCGCTTAACTGATTTAACGTATCGTCGTAACGCGTGGTACTTTCGGTAATGCTGTAACTGAAACGGTTATCTTCGGTGTTGCCATTGGCGCTGGCGTTAAAGCTACTACCGCCTTTTAAATCGCTGCCGATGCCCGTCGTGAGTGAGGAGAATCCACCCGCTCGCTTGCTGTTACCCATCAGCGTGTCGAATGGAATCGTGAGGTTCAGATAGACACTGTCATCTTTTTCCCCAAACTCATTGTAGGTGCGCTGCACGGTGAGGCTATAACTTCCCCAACTTAGCGAATGACTGTGGCCAACCGAGTATTGCGCCGATGAACTGCTTTCATTCCAGTAGTCCTGCCAGGTTGAGTTGACATACAGCGATCCCAAATCAAGATCGGCAATATTCAGCGGTTGGCTGATATTCACCTGGATCTGGTTTTTCATGCGCTGGAAGGTCTGATACACGTCGCTGTTGTTACGTTCCGGGTTACGCTCCCTGTCACGGTATTTGATCTCATTGGTCAACGAGGCCGCATCGTTCAGGCTGAGATAGTCAGACGTTGAAAACCGGTAGGCGGCGACGTTGAAAGAGGTATTCGTGGCTTCCATGAGTTTGCTGTAGGAGACGCGATAACTTTCGCCCGTGAGATGTCGTAAGCCGTCTATCCGGGCATCCGAATGCGTGACATCAAGGGCGAATGCGCCGACTCCGGTATTCATGGCAATACCCAACAATGCGGCGTAGAAATCGCTATCGGTATATTCCAGGCCCGCATACCCCGTGAAGGTATTGGTTAAGCCATAGTAGCCCGTTGCGTATCCCACCTTTGGTTTGTCACGCAGGCTGTCGTCACGCAGTTCACCCACGCCGACATCCCATCGGGAGTAGCCAGGACGAAGCATTTGCGCGACGGAAGAATAGGCGACTGAGAAGGAACGTTTGCTCCCATCCGTCTCTTCTACCGTGACGATGAGATCGCTACCGTAACCTGTTGTACTGAGATCGGTGATTTCAAACGGTCCTAGGGGGACGGAGGTTTCGTAAATCGTATTGCCGCTTTGGGCGATCGTGACTTTGGCGTTGCTGTTTGCAACCCCTCGGATCACCGGCGCATAGGTCGATATACCATTCGGAAGCATACGGTCATCGTTATATAAACGCGCCCCGCGCAGGCTAATGGAATCGAAGGCGTCGCCACGGGTATAGGAATCGCCGGCGATAAACTGCGCTTTCAGCGGCGTGATATCACGCTGAAGATAGATATCCTGGCTGGCGTAATGAGTACCGGAATCCTGATCCCAGTTCAGGTTGCCTCGCGCCCGGAGTCGCCATGGCCCCAGGTTTGCCCCATAGCGCAGACCTGCATAGGCCGTATCAGTGCTGGAATCCGGCATGTCTGCGTGCCAGCCGTTAAGATCCCATGAGAGCATGGCCACCGGGATCCCGTCTTCCCACAGTGAAGGATCGACAAATCCCGCTGGACGCTGAATAACGAAAGCCTGAGGAATGGAAAGGTCTAACTCCTGTGTGGAGGGATCGTAAGCCACACGCGAGCCGGGATAGGCGTCTGGCATAGAGACACAGGTGTCAGCTGAATCCTCCTCAGGGTGTTTCAGTTGCTCGGTGGTGACATTTGCCTGCGTGAGTAGTTTCGGGGTGATGCAGGGAGTGGCGCGCGGTGTGCCATTCTCCTTAAACAGAAGATCCGTGGTCACGGAAGGTTTCCCGTTAACGATCATCTTCACCTTATAGGTTCCGGCAATAACAGGGTTGCCTTTTGAAAAACGACTGATATCAATGGATGCGCCAGTGTTATAAAGAAACTGCTCGTTAAATTGCACGTCTTCTTCGTTATTATTTTCAGCAGCAAATGCACATAACGGCAATACCGCACTTATCGATAAACATAGTAGCGAACGTCTAAAGTGCATGATGAACTCTGTCCCAGGGCAACGCTAATTATAGTTTTTGTGAATATTCTGAAGCTGACAGGGAATCAATGCGGTATAGACTCATACTTATCAATTCCACCGAAATCATTAATGGCTTGCCAGGTTATTTTGCTATTTCCGGATGAGGTGTAATTTTTCACATTCATCGTCTGGCTTGAGAACGGTGCAATATAATGCGTTTCGATCTCGTAACTTTTACCGCCTGAAATAAGCGCCGCACTTGCCAGCGACACATAATAAGGCGAGTCATTTTTCGCACTTAAAACGATTTTTTGCCCTTGTCGGGTTTGGGACCACTTAAGATTTTTGGCCGCGTCTGTCGGTTCCCCTTTTAACCCAGTGGGACGGAAAAAGAGTTTAATGCGGGTACGGAAAGCAAGCTGAAGCATACTTTGGTTATCGCTCTCCTTAGCCTTCGGTGGAACTTCCAGAACGTTAAACCAGAACAGCGACTCTTTATCTTTTGGCAATGCCTGACCCAGCCAGGTGATTCTGACGGTTTGCCCTTTTTGCGGTTCAACACGCGAAACGGGCGGCGTCACAATAAAAGGCAGTTTAAGTTCCTGAGGGTTAGTGGTATCTCTTCCATCATCGAGCCAGGTCTGTACCAGCAGTGGCCGGGTGCCACGGTTATCCATTGACACCGTTACGTCTTTTGCCGATTCAGGATAAATGACACGGGTGCCGGAAATCACAATATCTGCACTGGCGTTAAGAGCAAACACGCTCATCGAGGCCAGCAGCAGGGCTTTTAGTCCGCTCTTAATATTCAGTACGTACATGTAAACTCTCAATAAATACGCAAAAATGTGCCCAACAGGGCACATTAACGGGAGGGATAAAATTATTCGTAGCTCATGGTGAAGTACGCGTTGGCGCTGACTTTACCTGACTGCACTGGGTTCGTGTCTTTCACCCAGTTGGAGCCCGGAACGTATGCAACGCGGTAGAACAGCTTGCCGGAACCGGCGGTGAGATTGGCTTTCTGCGTATTATTAGCAGGCTGGCCGACCATAATACGAGAAGATTCGGTAGGGGCATTATTATACAAGGCAAGTGCAACGTTGGTTGCTGAGCCTGCTACGTTGGCGTCAGGTTCAATAGTACCGTTTGCAATGGCACCCATATTTTTTGACATAAAGCTTGCTGAAGCAGTCTTTAATGTTCCTGGGCAGTTGGTGAGCAGCAGTTCAAAATTCTTAGAGCCGACACCGGTATCGACGGTGGTTGATTCAACATCAGATTTTTTAACAACTGGTAAGGTAATAGTAATATTATTTTGTGATTCGCCATTGGCGGTGGAAATATTACACGTTGTGTCTGTTACCGCACCGTCAAAGGTGATTAAACCGATATCGGTGTCTGCTATTGCTGAAAAAGAACCCATTGCAAACAAAGTTACAGCTGAAGCTAATAACGTTTTTTTTAACATAATTTAAATTCCATTTAAAAACATTGTACAGATTTAATTTAAGCAAAATGATGATAGGGATCTATGAATGGGTTGGGTATTTAAAATTGCTAAAAGCCATTATTAGAAAAATTGAATGTTTGATAAGTTATTGAAAATGATCTTTAAATTTTTTTTGAATGAACGGAGAGAGACGATTTTTATTGCAGCCAAATTATATTGGATTGTTTAGATTATAAATGACAAAGATCATTCCTTTAATTATATCATTCAGAATAATGTTTTTTTTAAACCAACAGAAACGCTGAGAGAGGAGAAAATAGGGGAAATAAATAGAGGAGAGGCTATGTATACAAAAAAAGGATGTTTTCTTTACCTTTGAGGAGCGGAACCTGAAGGCTCCGCTCCTGGCGGCATCAGGCAACCTGCACCGGAATTGCCTTCGCGGTGCGTTTCATCTCGTTGTCGCCTTCAAAATAGGCGACTTTAGGCTGCCAGCGGCGCGCCTCTTCGTCGGACATCATGACGAAGCTCGCGATGATCACAATATCCCCTACGTCAGCACAGTGCGCGGCGGCACCGTTAACGGAGATGATCTTAGACCCGCGCTCTGCGGCAATCGCGTAGGTGGAGAAGCGTTTGCCGTTGTTCACGTTCCAGATGTCAATCGCTTCGTTTTCAAGAATACCCGCCGCGTCGAGAAAATCCTGATCGATCGCGCAGGAGCCTTCATAGTGCAGGTCGGCCTGCGTGACTTTCACACGGTGAAGCTTACCTTGCAGCATTTTGCGAATCATTACGTGTACCTTTAATCATGCGTTAACCCCTCCTGTAAGAGGGGAGGGTAAGAAGGTTATGCCAGTTCAACCACTTTGTTGTCGATAAGGCGCGCCTGGCCGAGCCATGCAGCCACCAGAATAACCGCGCGCTTGCTGGCGTCGGTTAACTCAAGCAACGTGTCAGCATCACGGATTTGAATATCGTCAGCGCGGAAGCCTTTATCGTTCAGCGCTTGTTCAGCCAGGGCCACGATCTCTTCAGCGGTCAACTCTTTCGCCGACAGTTGCTCTGCCATGGTATTCATGACTTTGCTTAATCCTGGGGCAATCTTACGCTGGTCAGCGGTCAGATAGCCGTTACGGGAGCTGAGCGCCAGACCGTCTTTGGCGCGTACAATCGGCACGCCCACGATCTCGATATCATAACCCATGTCGGCAACCATCTTACGGATCAGCGCCAGCTGCTGGAAATCTTTCTCACCAAAACAGGCTACGTCCGGCTGCACCAGGTTGAACAGCTTGCTGACGATGGTGGACACGCCGCGGAAGTGGCCTGGACGGCTGGCCCCTTCGAGCATGGTCGAAATGCCCGGGACATCAACGTACGTGGACTCTTCCGTACCCTGAGGGTAGACATCTGCGGGTGCCGGCGCAAAGACGAAGTCCGCATGGCGCTTTTTCAGCTTCTCGCAATCTTCCTGCAGCGTACGAGGATAGCGCGCCAGGTCGTCCGCGCGGTCAAACTGCATCGGATTAACGAAGATACTGACCACCACGATATCTGCACGGGCTTTCGCTTCGTCGACCAGTTTCATATGGCCGTCATGCAGGTTACCCATGGTCGGGACCAGTGCGATACGTTTACCTTCCTGTCGTGCACGGCGAATATGCTGGCGAAGCAGCGGCAGGGTTTCAATGATTAGCACAACGAGACTCCTTAATGGAAACTGTGTTCTTCACCCGGGTAAACACCGGATTCGACATCGGCAATATACTGCCTGACCGCGGCGCGCATGTCGCCCGCTTCAGTAAGGAAATTTTTGGCGAATTTCGGGATATGGCCGCCGGTGATGCCAAAGGCGTCGTGCATCACCAGAATCTGACCGTCGGTCACGTTGCCAGCCCCAATCCCGATGACCGGAATAGACAGCGCGTCGGTGATGCGTTTTGCCAGCTCAACCGGTACACATTCCAGCACCAGCAGCTGTGCGCCCGCCGCTTCCAGCGCGAGAGCATCATCAAACAGCGCCTGTGCGGCATCACCGCGGCCCTGCACCTTGTAACCGCCAAAGATATTGACGGACTGTGGCGTAAGGCCCAAATGTCCGCACACCGGCACGGCGCGTTCGGTGAGCATTCTTACCGTCTCCACCAGCCAGGCGCCGCCTTCGATTTTGACCATATTAGCACCTGCGCGCATCACGGCCGCCGCATTGTCGAAAGCCTGCTCCGGCGTGGCGTAGGCCATAAACGGCAGATCGGAAAGCAGAAGGCAGGCAGGTGCACCACGGCGCACGGCGCGGGTGTGGTAAGCAATATCCTCGACCGTGACCGGCAGGGTAGAGTCATGTCCTTGTACCGTCATCCCTAACGAGTCCCCGACCAGCATGACGTTGATCCCCTCTTCGGCAAACAGTTTGGCGAAGCTGTAGTCATATGCGGTGATGGTGGCGAAGCGTCTCTTTTCCTGTTTGCATTTCTGCAGTAAGGAGATGGTGGTTGGTTTCATACTGTTTCCTGATAACCCAAAGCGAATCTTTGCGCATTCTAACAGTAACATTCGAGGGAACAATGATTTTAGGTCGTCTATTAGCCACAATTATTTTGTGGCTAATGCGCGGGGGCACAGGCTTACCAGCGAGCGGGTTTTTCTGCGTGGAGGTTGTCCAGGATCTCCCTGAGCGGGATGCCGTCCGGGAAGGTGAGGTCGGGGGCGACTTCAAACAGCGGCCAGAGCATAAATCCGCGATTTTTCATGTCGTAATGCGGCACCGTCAGGCGTGAAGTGTTAATCACCTCGTTGCCAAACAGCATGATGTCGAGGTCAAGGGTACGTGGCCCCCAGCGCTCTGCTTTACGCACGCGACCCTGTTGCAGCTCAATGCGCTGGGTGTTATCAAGCAACGTTTCGGCATCCAGCGCGGTGTCCAGCACCACGGCGGCATTCAGGTAATCAGGCTGATCCTGCGGGCCGAGCGGCGGTGTACGGTAAAACGAGGAGATCGCCACAATGCGGCTCTGGGGGATCTCACCCAGCGCCTGAACGGCAGCATTAACCTGCTCCAGAGGAGAGGCCAGATTGCTGCCGATAGCGATATACGCGAGGGTCATGCCGTGCCTTCGCGACGCGGTGCGCGCTTGCGCGGACGACGGTGACGACGACGCGGCGCCGGCTCTTCATCAAGGCCAGTGAGCATGTCTTTCTGCTCCGGCGGTGCGGAGACCTGGAACTCGGCCCACCACTGCGCCAGACGCTGCAGCTCCTGGTTGCGTTCAATTTCAGCACGCAGAGAGAGCAGATCAAAGGCCGCGCGGAACTTAGGATGCTCCATCAGCTTCCAGGCGCGTTTGCCCTGACGACGGGACATACGCAGCTGAAGCTGCCAGATATCGCGCACCAGCGTGGTAATACGTTTCGGAATGGCCAGCGTACGGCAGCCTTCGTCCAGCACGTCGTTTGCCGCCAGGGCGAAAGCGTCATAATAGGCGAGGCCGCTTTCCTGGGTAATGCGCTGAGCCGTTTCCAGCAGCGGATACCAGAACATCGCCGCAAACAGGAACGCTGGGTTCACGCGCATATCGTTGCGGATACGGGTGTCGGTATTCTTCAGCACCTGCGCAATCATGCGTTCCATTGGGCTGTCACCGTTTTCGGTGAAGTAGCGGGTAATGGACGGGAATAACGGCTGGAAAAGGTTGTATTCGCGCAGCAGGTTATAGGTGGCAAATCCGTGACCGGCTTGCAGCAGTTTGAGCGCTTCTTCGAACAGGCGGGCTGGCGGTACGTCATTGATAAGCGTCGCCAGACGCGGGATCGGCTCTGCCGTCTCCGGGCTGATGCGCATATCCAGCTTGGCGGCGAAACGCACGGCGCGCAGCATACGCACCGGGTCTTCGCGATACCGGGTTTCCGGCGTGCCGATCAGGCGAATCAGGCCCTCTTTCAGATCCTGCATGCCGCCGACGTAATCACGCACGGTGAAATCCGCCACGCTGTAGTAAAGGCTGTTGATGGTGAAATCGCGACGCTGGGCATCTTCTTCGATAGAACCGAAGATGTTGTCGCGCAGCAGCATACCGTTCTGGCCGCGCTGGGAAGTTGTGCGATCGGATGCGCCCGCTTCGTGGTGACCACGGAACGTCGCCACCTCAATAATTTCCGGCCCAAACATGACGTGTGCCAGACGGAAACGGCGACCAACGAGACGGCAATTGCGGAATAATTTACGCACCTGTTCGGGCGTGGCGCTGGTCGTCACGTCGAAATCTTTGGGTTTTTTGCCCAGCAGTAAATCACGTACTCCACCGCCAACGAGATAGGCCTCGTAGCCCGCTTTATTCAGACGATAGAGCACCTTGAGGGCATTTTCACTGATATCTTTGCGGGAAATATTGTGCTGCTCACGCGGGATAACCGACATCTGTGGTTGCGCAATAGCGTCATTCGCCATGCTCTCTTCGCGGCTTAGCACTTTACGGCAAAAATTAGCGACTCGGGTAAAAATGGTACACCTCGTAGTGTGTTTTGTTATGAAAAAAGCGGCTAATCATAGCTCAGCGCAACGCATTTGAGAATGCTGGATTTTTGGCACGCTCGTGAGCGACCAGGTGGCAACGGCCTGTTTCAGCAATTCGTCAATGGAAAGATCCTGCCATTCGTTGGTTACATTCTGGTTGAGAAATCGTAACGCGTCGATCAAAACGGGGCGCGGATCGCCCTCTGGCAGGGCGGGGGCGTGGTTTTGCTTCGACAGCTTATCGCCCCGCTCGTTGACGGCCAGCGGCAGATGAATGTAATCCGGCGCCGTCCAGCCAAACTGGTGATACAACGCTATTTGCCGCACCGTAGGTTCAACCAGATCGGCTCCGCGCACAATTTCGGTGACGCCCTGAAAGTGGTCATCCACCACCACCGCCAGGTTATAGGCAAACAGCCCGTCACGGCGGTGGATAATAAAATCTTCCCGCGCCAGCCGTTCATCCGCATGAATGTCGCCAGAGAGCAGGTCGTTAAAGTGGAGCACAGGGGCACGCTGGATCAGGCGAACGGCGGCGTTTTCCGGGCCGTGGTTGAGCGTGCGGCAGTGGCCGTCATAGACGCCCCCCACGCTCTGTATGCGCGCGCGGGTACAGGTGCAGTTATAAGAGAGCCCCTGCTCAGCGAGCCAGGCCAGACGTTCCCGGTAGGCGTCGTGACGTGTTGATTGCCAGACAACTTCGCCGTCCCAGTGAAGACCGTAATGTTCCAGCTGACGCAGAATGGTGTCTGCTGCACCGGGAACTTCACGTGGAGGATCAATATCTTCAATGCGGACGAGCCATTTACCCAGGCGTGCGTGAGCCTGCAGGTAGCTGCCGAGAGCGGCAATTAACGAGCCGAAATGTAATTCACCGGAGGGGGATGGCGCGAAGCGCCCGATATAGTGAGATTCAGACATATCAACAGTAATAAGGCGGGAGAGACTCCCGCCTTTGGAGTGGGTAAACAGGACCGGGATTAACCCGCCATCTGTTTTTCGCGGATTTCTGCCAGCGTTTTACAGTCGATGCACAGATCGGCGGTCGGACGCGCTTCCAGGCGACGAATGCCAATTTCAACACCACAGGATTCGCAGTAGCCAAAATCTTCGTCCTCGACCTTCTTCAGCGTTTTTTCGATCTTTTTGATCAGTTTGCGCTCGCGGTCACGGTTACGCAGTTCAAGGCTGAACTCTTCTTCCTGAGCGGCACGGTCTACCGGATCCGGGAAGTTAGCCGCTTCATCCTGCATATGACTAACGGTGCGATCGACTTCATCCCTGAGTTGATTACGCCATGCTTCAAGAATACGCTTGAAGTGCGACAGCTGGGCTTCATTCATATACTCTTCGCCCGGTTTCTCTTGATACGGCTCCACCCCAGCGATGGCGAGAATACTCAGGGACGATGTTTTACGGTTTTGCCCTTCTTGCATGTTGCTTCTCCTTAACACGCACTATCGATCCCCGTGTTGGGGGAAAAATCAGGTCGCTATAAATAGCAGATGCTTTTCCGTATGGCAATTATCTAAACGTAACACTTGACAAGCCTGTGAGGAAAAGCGTATTTGCGCACGCGGCCAGAACACTTATTCATCAATCGTCTATTCCCTTATAAGGCAATGGGAAGAGAGGATCTCAGAGTCATATTATCGGCAGAAAGTTCCGCTTTATAAGCCAAAACCTCTACCCCCTGCTTTTGTGCCTCATTCAACAATTGCGCGTATTTAAGATCAATATGGCGGGCTGGAGAAAACCGTTCAATGGCTGAGTGCAAAACCGCAAACAGCAGTACGGCGCGTTTGCCCGCCGCCGCAACACTCATCAGCTCCCGCAGATGCTTTTGTCCCCGTAGCGTGACTGCATCCGGGAAATAGCCGTTTTCCTGATCCGCTAACGTGACTGATTTGACTTCAATATAGCACTCGGGACGGTCTTCCGCCTGTAACATAAAGTCAATTCTGCTGCCTTCATCGCCATATTTCACTTCAGATTTATGGGTGCCATAACCCACCAGTTCGGGAAGGGTTCCGTTCGTCAGAGCCTCCTTAACTAATTGATTCGCGCGCAGGGTGTTAACGCAAATAAAAGCCCCTTGTTGGGTTTGCGTCATTTCCCAGGTGTGAGGATATTTGCGTTTAGTATTTTCTGAAGTGGAATACCAGACCGTGTCACCCGGTGTCGCACATCCCGTCATTGCCCCGGTGTTGGGGCAGTGCAGCGTTAACGGCTCCCCTTCAGGGGTGACGACATCAGCGAGAAAACGCTTGTAGCGTTGAATAAGCGTGGCGTGTTGCAGTGCAGGACTAAACTTCATCAGAATTCCTTAGGGTATCGCCCAGCGTCCAGCGCTGGAGCGGCGTATAGCGGGTGCGTCCTTGTGAAAAAACAGATTCGTACAGCGCGAAAGAGGTCACCGGAAAGGCCCAGTGAAATCCCGGTGGCGGGATAGCAACGGCCTGACCGGCATCGCGCAGTAGGGTAATGTGAGGATGAAACGGCTGTGGGCTCTGGTAACACCCGCTGCGTGCCGCCTGGGCGCGCAGCATATTCGCAAGCTGTAATAATCCGCGCGGCGGCTGGCGCGTGCCCAGCCAGACGACGCGGGAGCGGAGCCACTGCCCCGCATCGTCAAGGGTCAGCGTAAATCCCGGCTGGGAAATCCGACCGGCCATCGCCGCCAGGGCGCGCTGTTTCTCGCCGCTGACGTCGCCCAGAAAAGCCAGCGTCAGGTGGAGGTTTGCCGCAGCAACCGGGCGGCCCGCTTCGGGCGGGAAGTGTTCGGCGCGCCAGCGAACAATTTGCCGTTGGATCGGCGCGGGAAGCTCAATGGCGAAAAACAGTCGTTTCGACTCAGACATACAGGGGACTCGGTAATGATATGCGCCGATGCTACAATGTACGCCGACTAATGTTAACCCTCTGGAGCTGTTAGTGTCCTCATTGCCGGTCGCCGTCGTCCTTCCTGAACTGCTCGCTGCCTTGCAGGATGCCCCGCAGGTTTTACTTAACGCCCCTACGGGTGCCGGTAAATCCACCTGGCTACCGCTGCACATTCTCAACGCAGGCATTATCAGCGGGAAGATTATCCTGCTGGAGCCGCGCAGGCTGGCTGCGCGCAACGTGGCGCAGCGCCTGGCGGAACTGCTGAATGAAAAACCGGGCGAGACGGTAGGCTACCGTATGCGCGCCGAAACCTGCGTCGGCCCGTCCACGCGGCTTGAAGTGGTGACCGAAGGGATCCTCACCCGTATGCTGCAAAACGATCCGGAACTGTCCGGCATCGGGCTGGTGATTCTGGATGAGTTCCACGAGCGCAGCCTGCAGGCGGATCTGGCGCTGGCGCTGTTGCTGGACGTCCAGCAGGGGTTACGGGACGATCTCCGACTACTCATCATGTCGGCCACGCTGGATAACGAGCGGCTACAGCAGACGTTACCGGATGCGCCGGTCATCACCTCCGAAGGGCGCGCGTTTCCGGTTGAGCGCCGCTATCAGCCGCTTCCTGCCCATCAGCGTTTCGATGAAGCGGTGGCGATCGCCACGGCTGATTTGCTTCGTCAGGAATCCGGTTCGCTGCTGCTGTTTTTGCCGGGCGTTGGCGAAATCCAGCGGGTGCAGGAGCAGCTTGCCGCCCGCGTGGGCAGCGACGTATTGCTCTGCCCGCTCTACGGCGCACTGTCGTTGAGTGACCAGCGCAAGGCCATCCTTCCCGCGCCGACGGGGCAGCGTAAAGTGGTACTGGCCACCAATATTGCCGAAACCAGTCTGACCATTGAAGGCATTCGCCTGGTGGTGGACAGCGCCCAGGAAAGAGTAGCCAGTTTTGACCCGCGCACCGGGCTGACAAAGCTGCTGACGCAACGCATCAGCCAGGCGTCGATGGTTCAGCGAGCTGGCCGTGCCGGGCGCCTTGAGCCAGGCATCTGTGTGCATCTCATCAGTGCAGAACAGGCCGAACGCGCGGCTGTGCAGAGCACGCCGGAAATTTTACAAAGCGATCTTTCGGGGCTGATCATGGAACTGTTGCAGTGGGGTTGCCCCGATCCCGCGCAGTTAACCTGGCTCAATGCGCCTCCCGCGGTAAACCTGGCGGCGGCGCGCGCGTTGCTGACCCAGCTAGGGGCGCTGGACGGCGAAAGGCTATCATCACGTGGGCAGAAAATGGCCGCGCTGGGTAACGATCCCCGGCTGGCGGGGATGCTGGTGGCCGCGCAGGGGGATGATGAAATTGCTACCGCGGCGAAACTGGCGGCTATCCTTGAGGAGCCGCCTCGTGGTGCAAATTGCGATCTGGCGCAGGCCTTTTCACGTAATCAGGGGAACTGGCAGCAGCGAGCGCAGCAGCTCTGTAAACGGCTTAACAGCCGTGGTGGTACGCCGGACGCTGACAGCATTGCGCCTCTCCTGGCGCAGGCATTTGCCGACAGGATTGCGCGTCGTCGCGGGCTGGATGGACGCTACCAGCTGGCAAACGGCATGGGGGCTATGCTGGACAGCGATGACGCCCTGACGCGCCATGAATGGCTGATTGCGCCGCTCTTATTGCAGGGTAGCCACTCGCCCGATGCCCGAATTTTGCAGGCCGTGGCTGTGGATATCGATGCCCTCACGCGCGCTTGTCCGCAGTTGCTTCAGCAGTCCGACATCGTCGAGTGGGATGATGCGCAGGGCACCCTGAAGGCATTTCGTCGTAGCCAGATAGGTAAACTGACCCTGGGGACGAAGCCGCTGGCAAAGCCATCGGAAGAGGAGTTGCACCAGGCAATGCTGAACGGTATTCGTGAAAAAGGTTTAGGTGTTCTGAACTGGACCCCGGAGGCCGAGCAGTACCGTATTCGTCTGCACTGCGCCGCGCGCTGGTTGCCCGAGTATGCCTGGCCGGCGGTGGATGATGACACGTTACTTGCGTCGCTGGAAAGCTGGCTTCTGCCGCAAATGAGCGGTGTACACTCGCTGCGGGCGTTAAAAGCGCTTGATGTTAAGGTCGCGTTACAGAATTTACTCGACTGGTCGTTACGTCAACGTCTGGATAGTGAACTGCCAGGGCATTACACTGTGCCGACCGGCAGCCGGATTGCCATTCGTTATCACGAGGATAATCCACCGGCGCTGGCGGTACGGATGCAGGAGATGTTTGGCGAGGCGACCACGCCATCCATTGCCGAAGGGCGCGTGCCCGTGGTGCTTGAGCTGTTGTCACCTGCGCATCGCCCGCTGCAGATTACCCGCGATCTGGGCGCATTCTGGGCGGGGAGCTACCGTGAAGTGCAAAAAGAGATGAAAGGGCGTTATCCCAAACATGTCTGGCCGGACGATCCGGCGAATACGGCACCGACACGGCGGACGAAGAAATATTCGTAAAGGGGAGTGCGGCCTGATGCCCTCACCCCGACCCTCTCCCACAGGGAGAGGGAGAAAAGCAATTTTGAGAGATTTCTTCTTTCACAGGTCAGTGGAAGAAATGAGAATCGGGCCTTTGCGCCTGAACGTTGCGGAGAAAAAGCATGGCGGGGAATGACCGCGAGCCAATTGGGCGTAAGGGAAAACCAACGCGTCCGGCCAAAGAAAAGGTGAGCCGTCGTCGCCTCAGAGATGAGGATTATGACGATGACTATGAAGACGATTATGAGGATGAAGAACCGATGCTGCGTAAAGGAAAAGGCAAAGGGCGTAAGCCTCGGGGTAAACGCGGCTGGTTCTGGCTGCTGCTGAAGCTGTTCATTGTTTTTGTTGTACTGATGGCGATCTACGGCGTTTATCTGGATCAGAAGATCCGCAGCCGTATCGACGGAAAAGTCTGGCAATTGCCTGCGGCAGTGTATGGCCGCATGGTGAACCTTGAGCCTGACATGTCGATCAGTAAGAACGAGATGGTGAAACTGCTGGAGGCCACCCAGTATCGTCAGGTGTCGAAAATGACGCGTCCTGGCGAATTTACCGTGCAGGCGAAAAGCATTGAGATGATCCGTCGTCCGTTCGATTTCCCGGACAGCAAAGAGGGGCAGGTGCGTGCGCGTCTGACTTTTGACGGCGATCGCCTGGAAACCATCGAGAACATGGATAACAACCGCCAGTTCGGTTTCTTCCGTCTCGATCCGCGTCTTATCACCATGCTCTCTTCGGCGAATGGTGAACAGCGTCTGTTCGTCGCCCGTAACGGTTTCCCGGACCTGCTGGTGGACACGCTGCTGGCAACCGAAGACCGTCACTTCTATGAGCACGATGGTATCAGCCTCTACTCCATTGGTCGTGCGGTGCTGGCCAACCTGACGGCGGGCCGTACGGTACAGGGGGCGAGTACGCTTACCCAGCAGCTGGTGAAGAACCTGTTCCTCTCCAGCGAGCGCTCATACTGGCGTAAAGCCAACGAAGCGTACATGGCCGTGCTGATGGATGCGCGTTACAGCAAGGATCGTATCCTTGAGCTGTATATGAACGAGGTCTATCTCGGTCAGAGCGGTGATAACGAAATCCGCGGTTTCCCGCTGGCGAGCCTGTACTACTTTGGCCGTCCGGTGGAAGAGCTGAGCCTGGACCAGCAGGCGCTGCTGGTGGGTATGGTGAAAGGGGCGTCCATCTATAACCCGTGGCGTAACCCGAAACTGGCGCTGGAGCGTCGTAACCTGGTGCTGCGTCTGCTGCAACAACAGCAGGTGATTGACCAGGAGCTGTACGACATGCTGAGCGCACGTCCGCTTGGCGTCCAGCCGCGCGGCGGTGTGATTTCGCCTCAGCCTGCGTTTATGCAGCTGGTGCGTCAGGAGCTGCAGAGCAAGCTCGGTGATAAAGTGAAAGATCTCTCCGGCGTGAAGATCTTTACCACCTTTGACTCCGTGGCGCAGGATGCGGCAGAAAAAGCGGCCGTTGAGGGCATTCCGGCGCTGAAGAAACAGCGTAAGCTGAGCGATCTGGAAACCGCGATGGTGGTGGTTGACCGTAACACGGGTGAAGTCCGTGCGATGGTGGGCGGGGCTGAGCCGCAGTTTGCAGGTTACAACCGTGCTATGCAGGCGCGTCGTTCGATCGGTTCACTGGCGAAGCCAGCAACCTATCTCACTGCCCTGAGCCAGCCAAATCTGTATCGCCTGAATACCTGGATTGCCGACGCGCCGATCTCCCTGCGTCAGCCTAACGGCCAGGTCTGGTCACCGCAGAACGATGATAAACAGTTCAGCGGCCAGGTAATGCTGGTGGATGCGTTGACCCGCTCCATGAACGTGCCGACGGTAAACCTTGGGATGGCACTGGGTCTGCCTGCGATAGTTGATACCTGGCAGAAGCTGGGCGTCGCTAAAGATCAGCTGCACCCTGTGCCAGCCATGATCCTGGGGGCGTTAAACCTGACGCCAATCGAAGTGGCACAGGCGTTCCAGACCATTGCCAGCGGTGGTAACCGTGCACCGCTGTCAGCCCTGCGCTCGGTGATTGCCGAAGATGGCTCCGTGCTGTATCAGAGCTTCCCGCAGGCGGAACGCGCCGTTCCGGCGCAGGCAGCCTACATGACGCTGTGGACGATGCAGCAGGTTGTGCAGCGTGGTACCGGCCGTCAGCTGGGGGCGAAGTATCCGGGCCTGCATCTGGCGGGCAAAACCGGGACGACCAACAACAACGTCGATACCTGGTTTGCCGGTATCGATGGTCGTGAAGTGGTGATCACCTGGGTGGGCCGCGACAACAACCAGCCAACCAAACTGTATGGTGCGAGCGGGGCGATGTCGATTTACCAGCGTTATCTGGCGAATCAGTCTCCGGTGCCGCTAAACCTGGTTGCGCCGGAGGATATCGTGGATATGGGCGTGGACAGTTCCGGAAACTTTGTCTGTGGCGGCGGTATGCGTACCTTGCCTGTCTGGACAACGAACCCGGATTCCCTGTGCCAGCAGAGTCAGCCAGAGCAGCCGACGGGCAACCCGTTCGACCAGTCTTCTCAGCCTCAGCAGCCGCAGCAACAACAGCCGCAGCAGCAGAACGAGAAGAAAGACAGCGACGGTGTCGCGGGCTGGATTAGAGATATGTTCGGCGGTAACTAACCGTTCAAGGTCCCCCCGAAAGGGGGGATTTTTTTACCCGTTTTCCCCATTTTATTAACCCTCGTTTTAATTCTGATTAACCCTTCGTTTTCTCCTGGTTATTTCTTAAACCCTTAATTCTCGTAGGGCCGCTTCCTGCTTGCTATGCAGCCAACGTTTCGCCTATTATGCTGCGGTCATAATAATAATTCTCGTTTACGTTATCATTCACTTTTCTATCAGAGATACACCATGGCGCTTTCCAATACTGCTCAGCCAATTAACACGTCGCTGCGTAAAATCGCAGTTGTCGTAGCCACAGCGGTTGCCGGCATGTCTGCTTATACCCATGCTGCCGAAACCCCGAAAAAAGAAGAAACCATCACTGTCACTGCCGCTCCGGCTGCACAGGAAAGTGCCTGGGGGCCAGCTGCTACCATCGCAGCAAGACAATCCGCGACCGGGACCAAAACGGACACCCCCATTCAAAAGGTACCGCAATCTATTTCAGTGGTAACAGCCGAAGAGATGGCACTGCATCAACCGCGCTCGGTTAAAGAAGCATTGAGTTACACCCCTGGCGTTGCGGTAGGCACCCGTGGTGCATCAAACACCTATGACTACTTGATTATTCGCGGTTTTGCGGCCGATGGTCAGTCTCAAAATAACTACCTCGATGGCATGAAAATGCAGGGGAACTTCTATAACGACGCCGTTATTGATCCTTATATGCTGGAGCGCGCCGAGATCATGCGCGGTCCGGTTTCCGTTCTGTACGGCAAAAGCAGCCCTGGCGGTTTGCTGAACATGGTCAGTAAGCGCCCAACAACCGATCCCCTGAAAGAGATCCAGTTCAAAGTGGGCACGGATAGCCTGTTCCAGACCGGGTTTGACTTTAGCGATGCGATTGATGACGACGGTGTTTATTCTTATCGCTTAACGGGGGTTGCGCGTTCAAATAACGCTCAGCAGGAGCGTGCGAAAGAGCAGCGTTATGCTATCGCGCCATCTTTCTCATGGCGTCCGGATGATAAAACCACATTTACCTTCCTCTCTTATTTCCAGAACGAGCCTGAAACGGGTTACTACGGCTGGTTGCCAAAAGAGGGGACAGTGGAGCCACTGCCAAACGGTGAGCGTTTGCCGACTAACTTCAATGAAGGGGCGAAGAATAATACCTATTCCCGGAACCAGAAAATGGTGGGGTATAGCTTCGACCACGAATTTAACGATACCTTCACCGTGCGTCAGAATCTGCGCTTTGCCGAGAACAAAACTTCGCAAAACAGCGTTTACGGCTATGGCGTCTGCACCGATCCGGCAAATGCTGGCAACAAACAGTGTGCGGCGCTTGCGCCTGCTGATAAAGGCCATTATCTGGCGCGTAAATATGTTGTCGATAATGAGAAATTGCAGAACTTCACCGTTGATACCCAGTTGCAAAGCAAATTCTCTACCGGCGAGGTGGACCACATACTGCTGACTGGCGTTGACTTCATGCGTATGCGGAATGACATCAATTCCTGGTTTGGTTATGACGATTCTGTTCCGCTGCTGGATCTCTATAATCCTGTGAACAGCGATTTTGATTTCGGTTCAAAAGATCCGGCTAATTCAGGTCCTTATCAAATCCTTAATCGCCAGAAACAGACGGGTCTGTATGTTCAGGATCAGGCGCAGTGGGATAAAGTGCTGGTAACCTTGGGCGGTCGTTATGACTGGGCCGATCAGGAGTCCTATAACCGTGTGACCAATACCACCTCCAAACGTGATGATACCCAGTTCACCTGGCGTGGCGGTGTTAACTACCTGTTTGATAACGGTGTAACTCCTTACTTTAGCTACAGCGAATCGTTTGAACCGGCTTCGCAGACTGATGCACAGGGTAAACTGTTCTCGCCATCTAAAGGCAAGCAATACGAAGCGGGCGTGAAATACGTACCGAGCGATCGTCCGATCGTTGTCACCGGTGCGTTGTACCAGCTGACCAAAACTAACAACCTGATGGCGGACCCGGCGGGTTCTTTCTTCTCGGTTGAAGGTGGTGAAATCCGTGCCCGTGGCGTAGAGCTGGAAGCGAAAGCAGCCCTCTCTGCGAGCGTTAACGTTGTTGGCTCCTATACCTACACCGATGCGGAATACACGACAGATACTAACTACAAAGGCAACACACCAGCCCAGGTGCCGAAACACATGGCATCTGTATGGGGTGATTACACAATGTATGATGGTCCGCTGTCTGGTCTGACGCTGGGCACCGGCGTGCGTTATACGGGCTCAAGCTATGGTGATCCGGCTAACTCCTTCAAAGTGGGCAGCTACACCGTCGTTGATGCGCTGGTCAGGTACGATCTGGCACGCGTTGGCATGGCGGGGTCAAACGTGGCGCTGCATGTGAACAATCTGTTCGATCGTGAGTACGTTGCCAGCTGCTTTAACACCTACGGTTGCTTCTGGGGTGCTGAGCGTCAGGTTGTGGCTACCGCGACCTTCCGCTTCTAATCTCTCTTCGGGCACGGTTCGCCGTGCCCTTTTTATTTAAGTTGGCTGATATGCAGGATAATAAAACGCAATCCGATACCACCTTTACGCTCAATCAACTCTCCTTTCGTGTTCCCGGGCGCACCTTGCTGCATCCGCTCTCGTTGACGTTCCCCGCAGGTAAAGTTACCGGCTTGATTGGTCACAATGGTTCCGGTAAATCGACGTTACTTAAAATGCTGGGCCGTCATCAGCCGCCTTCTGAAGGGGATATTTTGCTGGACGAACAGCCTCTGGAGAGCTGGAGCAGTAAAGCCTTTGCGCGCAAAGTCGCCTATCTGCCGCAGCAATTGCCTCAGGCAGAAGGGATGACGGTGCGCGAGCTGGTGGCAATCGGGCGTTATCCGTGGCATGGCGCACTCGGGCGCTTCGGTGTCGCCGACAGAGAGAAAGTGGAAGAAGCGATTGCGCTGGTGGGATTAAAGCCGCTGGCGCACCGTCTGGTCGACAGCCTTTCCGGGGGCGAACGTCAGCGCGCGTGGATTGCGATGCTGGTCGCGCAGGACAGCCGCTGCCTGCTGCTCGACGAACCCACTTCCGCACTGGATATTGCTCACCAGGTTGATGTTCTCGCGCTGGTGCACCGCCTGAGCCAGCAGCGTGGCCTGACGGTTATTGCGGTGCTGCACGATATCAACATGGCGGCGCGCTACTGTGATTATCTTGTCGCCCTTCGCGGCGGGGAGATGATTGCCGAGGGTTCGCCGTCTGAACTGATGCGGAGCGAAACGCTGGAACACATCTACGGTATTCCTATGGGGATCCTGCCTCATCCTGGCGGGGCTGCTCCGGTGAGCTTTGTTTACTGATGCTGAATTCTACCTTGTTGAGCCGCCGTCGCCTGCTGACGGCCATGGCACTTTCACCGCTGTTGTTAAAGATGAACCTCGCGCGGGCTGCTGCCGTCGATCCGCACCGTATTGTGGCGCTGGAGTGGCTGCCTGTTGAACTGATGATGGCGCTGGGCGTCACGCCGTATGGCGTGGCCGATATTCCCAATTACCGGCTGTGGGTGAACGAGCCGGCGCTACCCGATTCGGTCATTGATATTGGTCTGCGAACAGAGCCTAATCTTGAGCTACTGACGCAGATGAAGCCGTCATTTCTGTTCTGGTCCGCGGGTTATGGCCCGTCAGAAGAGACAATGGCGCGTATTGCCCCTGGGCGGGGGTTCTCCTTCAGTGACGGTAAAAAACCGCTGACGATGGCGAAAAACTCCATCAACGAGATGGCGCATTTCCTTAACCGTGAGGCGGAAGCCAAACAACATTTCGCAGAGTTTGATGCTCTGATTGACGCCCTGAAGCCGCGTTTTGCCCATCGCGGAGACCGCCCGCTGCTGATGGTGACGCTGCTGGATGCGCGCCATATGCTGGTCTTCGGCAAAAACTGTCTGTTCCAGGAAGTGCTCGATAGCTTTGGCATTCCTAATGCCTGGGAAGGGGAGATGACCTTCTGGGGCAGCACCGCCGTCGGTATCGACCGTCTGGCGGCGTTCCGCGATGTGGACGTGCTGTGCTTCGATCACGGCAACGAGCGTGAAATGCAGGCGCTGATGGCGACACCGTTGTGGCAGGCGATGCCGTTCGTGCGTGAGCAACGCTTTACGCGTGCACCGGCGGTCTGGTTCTACGGCGCGACGCTGTCGGCCATGCACTTCGCCCGGGTGCTGGATAACGCGCTGGGGGGAAAAGCATGAGTACGCGTATTGCCCGTTTCCCGGCGCTGTTGCTGGCTCTGATTTTCCTGACCGCGCTGGCTTTGACCTGGTTTAACCTCTCGACCGCCTTACCGCGCGGGCAGTGGGGCGCGGCCCTGGCTGCGCCGGATATCGATAATATTCAGCAAATGCTGTTCCACTACAGCCTGCTGCCGCGTCTGGCGATTTCGCTGCTGGTCGGGGCCGGGTTAGGGCTGGTGGGCGTCCTGTTCCAGCAGGTTTTGCGTAACCCGCTGGCCGAGCCTACAACGCTTGGCGTCGCGACCGGTGCCCAGCTTGGGATCACGGTGACCACGCTGTGGGCACTGCCTGGCGCGTTAACCTCGCAGTTTGCCGCGCTTGCAGGCGCGTGCGTGGTAGGCGCGCTGGTCTTCGGCGTGGCGTGGGGGAAACGCCTCTCGCCAGTGACGCTGATCCTCGCAGGGCTGGTGGTGAGCCTCTACTGTGGGGCAATCAACCAGCTGCTGGTGCTGTTTCATCACGATCAGCTGCAAAGCATGTTCCTGTGGAGTACCGGCACGCTGACCCAGACCGACTGGAGTATTGTGCAGCGCCTGTGGCCGCAGCTTGTTGGCGGCGCCATGTTGACGCTGCTGTTGTTACGTCCGCTGACGCTGATGGGGCTGGATGACGGTGTAGCCCGCAATCTGGGGCTGGCGCTCTCCCTGGCGCGTCTGGCGGCGCTGACGCTGGCGATTGTCCTCAGCGCATTGCTGGTTAATGCGGTTGGGATTATCGGCTTTATCGGACTGTTTGCCCCGCTGCTGGCAAAAATGCTCGGTGCGCGTCGCCTGCTGGCGCGACTGCTGCTGGCCCCGCTAATTGGAGCGCTGATCCTCTGGCTTTCCGATCAAATCATTCTCTGGCTGGCGCGCGTCTGGATGGAAGTCTCTACCGGGTCGGTAACGGCACTGGTTGGCGCGCCGCTGTTGCTGTGGCTGTTGCCACGTCTGCGCAGCATGAGCGCTCCCGCGATGGACGCGGGGGATAAAGTTTATGCCGAGCGTCAGTCGGTGCTGTGGTTCAGCCTCGCCGGGCTGGCGGTGCTGATCATCGTCTCGTTTGTGGCGCTTGCTTTCGGGCGCGATGCGACGGGTTGGCATTGGGCAACGGGCGATTTGCTCCAGGAACTGCTGCAGTGGCGCTGGCCGCGGATCCTCTCGGCGTTGATTGCCGGGGTGATGCTGGCGGTCGCGGGCTGTATTATCCAGCGCCTGACCGGCAATCCGATGGCCAGCCCGGAAGTGCTGGGTATCAGTTCGGGAGCCGCGTTTGGCGTGGTGCTGATGCTGTTCCTTGTGCCGGGAAATGCCTTTGGCTGGCTGATGCCTGCCGGAAGCATCGGGGCGGCGGTGACGCTGATGATCATTCTGATTGCGTCAGGCCGCGGCGGGTTTTCGCCTCACCGGATGCTGCTGGCCGGGATGGCGCTCAGCACCGCCTTTACCATGCTGCTGATGATGCTGCAGGCGAGCGGCGATCCGCGGATGGCGAAGATCCTGACCTGGATCTCCGGCTCAACGTACAACGCCACCGGCAGTCAGGTGGTGCATTCCGGGATCGTGATGATCGTGCTGCTGGCGATTGTGCCCCTGTGCCGCCGCTGGATGACGATCCTGCCGCTGGGGGGCGAAACCGCACGTGCGGTCGGCATGGCGTTAACGCCAACGCGCGTCGCGCTGTTACTGCTGGCGGCGTGCCTGACGGCCACGGCCACCATGACCATTGGTCCACTGAGTTTTGTTGGGTTGATGGCGCCGCATATCGCCAGAATGATGGGATTCCGTCGGACGATGCCGCATATCGTGATGTCTGCCCTGACGGGCGGGGTGATGCTGGTGGTGGCGGACTGGTGCGGAAGAATGGTGCTGTTCCCGTATCAGATCCCGGCGGGTTTGCTGTCGACCTTTATCGGCGCGCCGTATTTTATTTATCTGTTGAGAAAGCAGAGTCGGTAATAAAAGTAAACGTCAATCCTAAGATTGACGTTTTAGGGTTTGCTCCCTCTCCCTGTGGGAGAGGGCCGGGGTGAGGGCATCACGCCGCACGTGCTTACAACTTCGCAAACACCTTACGCGCCGCGTCGATGGTGTTATTGATATCCACTTCGCTGTGCGCCACGGACATAAAGCCAGCTTCAAAAGCAGACGGCGCCAGGTAGACGCCTTCTTCCAGCATCAGGTGGAAGAAACGCTTGAAGCGTTCAACGTCGCACTTCACCACGTCCTGATAGCTTGTCACGGTTTGGGCTTCCGTGAAGAAGATCCCGAACATCCCGCCCACGTGGTTTATCACCAGCGGAATACCCGCCTCTTCAGCCGCTTCCAGCAGACCGTTTGCCAGCTGCGTCGTGCGCTCAGTCAGGGTTTCGTGAATGCCCGGCTGGGAGACTTCTGTCAGGCAGGCGAAGCCCGCCGCCATAGCAATCGGGTTACCGGAGAGCGTACCCGCCTGGTAAACCGGCCCCGTTGGTGCCAGGGCTTCCATCACATCCTTGCGCCCCCCGAATGCGCCCACTGGCATACCGCCGCCGATGATTTTGCCGAGACAGGTCAGATCCGGCTCTACGCCGTAATAAGACTGGGCACCCGCGAGCGCGACGCGGAAACCGGTCATCACTTCGTCGATAATCAGCAGCGCGCCAAATTCATCGCACAGGGCGCGCAGGCCCGGCAGGAAATCGGGCTGCGGTGGAATGCAGTTCATGTTGCCTGCAACCGGCTCAACGATGATGCAGGCGATCTCCTGTGGATACTGCTCGAATGCCGCACGAACGGTGTTCAGATCGTTATAGGTGCAGGTGAGGGTGTGTTTCGCGAAATCAGCCGGTACGCCCGGGGAGTTTGGCTGGCCAAGGGTCAGTGCGCCGGAACCCGCTTTCACCAGCAGGCAGTCCGCATGGCCGTGGTAGCAGCCTTCAAATTTGATGATTTTGTCACGACCGGTAAAGCCGCGCGCCAGACGAATAGCACTCATGGTGGCTTCGGTACCGGAGTTCACCATACGCACCATGTCCATGGTTGGCACCAGCTCGGTCACCAGCTCCGCCATTTTGACTTCCATCTCGGTAGGCGCGCCGAAGCTCAGGCCGCGCTGGGCCGCTTCAATCACCGCATTGCGGATGGCAGGGTGGTTGTGACCCAGCACCATCGGGCCCCAGGAGCCGACGTAATCGATATAGGCCTTGCCGTCGACATCAAACAGGTACGCGCCATCAGCACGTTCAATAAACAGCGGCGTTCCGCCTACGCCGGTAAAGGCGCGAACAGGCGAGTTCACGCCGCCCGGGATAAGCTCGCGGGCTGCACTGTAGAGGTTTTCAGACTTGCTCATGGCGTCGTTCCTGGTTCGTATAAAATGATTAAGCACACTATTCTAAGTGATCCGCGGAAGGTAATGAAATTTTTGCCCCCTTTCATTGCTAAACAATTTTTAAGTATTTTTCACGGGACGACCTGACGCACTCTGGTAAAATCCCTGCGGCGATTTGTATGACGAAAAGACATGGTAATGAAAGCAGACTCTCCCTCTTTTGAAGAACAACAGTTCCGACGCGCGCAACACCGGATCAGCATCCGGCGCTTGCTTAACCGCGATAAGACACCGCTGGCAATTTTACTGGCCGCCGCTGTAGTCGGTACGCTCGCCGGGCTGGCGGGGGTCGCCTTTGAAAAGGCAGTCAATGCGGTGCTGAACTGGCGTATTGGTACGGTGGCCGGTTTCGCCGACAAAGGATGGCTGGTCTGGGTCTGGGCGTTCGGGTTGTCCGCGCTATTTGCCATGGTGGGCTACTTTCTGGTGCGTAAATTTGCGCCGGAAGCGGGCGGTTCCGGGATCCCTGAAATTGAAGGCGCGCTGGAAGAGCTGCGCCCGGTGCGCTGGTGGCGCGTCATCCCGGTGAAGTTTATCGGCGGCATGGGAACGCTTGGTGCGGGTATGGTGCTGGGCCGAGAGGGGCCAACCGTGCAGTTGGGCGGGAACGTCGGGCGCATGGTGGGGGATCTGTTCCGGATGCGCAGCGCGGAAGCGCGCCATACGCTGCTGGCGACAGGTGCCGCAGCGGGGCTTTCGGCGGCGTTTAACGCGCCGCTGGCGGGGATCCTGTTTATCATCGAAGAGATGCGCGCCCAGTTCCGTTACAACCTTATCTCGATCAAAGCGGTCTTTACCGGTGTGATCATGTCGAGCATTGTGTTTCGCATTTTCAATGGCGAAAGCCCGGTGATCGAAGTGGGCAAACTGACCAATGCGCCGGTCAACACGCTGTGGCTGTACCTGATCCTCGGCATGATATTCGGCATTGTCGGCCCGCTGTTTAACACTTTTATTCTGCGTATGCAGGATATGTTCCAGCGCATCCACGGCGGGAATACCACGAAGTGGGTGTTGATGGGCGGTCTGCTGGGCGGCCTGTGCGGCGTGCTGGGGTTCATTGAACCGAACGCGGCGGGGGGCGGGTTCGGGCTGATCCCGATTGCAGCTGCGGGCAACTTCAGCGTGGGTCTGCTTCTGTTTATGTTTATTTCTCGCGTCATCACGACGGTGCTCTGTTTTTCCTCCGGTGCGCCCGGCGGTATCTTTGCTCCGATGCTGGCGCTGGGGACGCTGCTTGGTACTGCCTTTGGCATGGCCGCTGAGGTCGGTTTTCCGGCATACCATCTGGATGCGGGTACCTTTGCCGTTGCCGGGATGGGAGCGCTGCTGGCGGCCTCCCTGCGCGCGCCGCTGACCGGCATCGTGCTGGTGCTGGAGATGACGGATAATTACCAGCTCATTTTGCCAATGATCATTACCTGTCTCGGCGCGACACTATTAGCCCAATTCCTGGGTGGAAAACCGCTATACTCCACCATTCTTGCACGCACCCTGGCGAAGCAGGAGGCAGAACGGGCCGCAATGCAGAATACTTGAATGAATTACCAGGGTATTAGATAATGACAAAAAGAATTGGGTGAATTTTACCCAATTGCAGTAGCAGTATTCATGGGAGCATAAGATGAGTGATGACGTAGCGTTGCCGCTGGAGTTTACCGAAGCAGCAGCCAACAAAGTGAAAACCCTGATTGCCGACGAAGACAATCCGGATCTGAAACTGCGTGTCTATATTACCGGTGGCGGCTGCAGCGGCTTCCAGTATGGTTTTACCTTTGACGACCAGGTTAACGACGGCGATATGACTATCGAGAAACAGGGCGTCGCGCTGGTGGTTGACCCGATGAGCCTGCAATATCTGGTGGGCGGTTCGGTAGATTACACAGAAGGTCTGGAAGGTTCACGCTTTGTGGTGACGAACCCAAATGCCACCAGCACCTGCGGGTGTGGGTCTTCGTTCAGTATTTAAGCGGGGGCGGGCTGATGCCCTCACACCGGCCCTCTCCCACAGGGAGAGGGAAAAAAGATTAAAAACGGTAACCTTGCGGTTACCGTTTTGCGTTTATCTTCCATTCTCATCCAGCGCGAACGTCGGCAATTTAAGGTGCCAGCGTATCGCCGCCAGACGTATCGCCAGCGTCACCACCATTCCCAGCATGGCTGAATTTTCCAGCGGTATCGCAAAGGTATAGTACGCCGTGGCGTGTACAATCCCGCCAATAATGCAGGCCGTAGCATAGATTTCGGTACGCAGGATCATCGGCACTTCTCGTGCCAGAATATCGCGAATAATCCCGCCGCCTACGCCAGTCAGCACGCCCATGCAGATGGCAACCATGGGCCCTGTACCCGCATTAAAGGCTTTATTCACCCCAATGCCGACAAACACAGCCAGCCCGACGGCATCCAGCACCGGGAGGATCCATTTTGGTAAGCGGCGGGGCTGGCGAACCAGCACGATGGTTAACAGGCAGGTGACCATCGCCACCACCAGATCGGTGGGATCTTTCACCCAAAATACCGGGCCATTATCCAGCGCCATATCGCGGATCGTTCCACCGCCTACGGCGGTCACCACGCCAAGCACCAGCACGCCAAACGGATCCATGCGCAGCTTTCCGGCGAGCAGAACGCCGGAGATAGCAAAAACGGCTGTGCCAAGAATATCCAGCCAATAAACGAGCATCGTTAAATCCTCGAAGGGGGTCTTATGTTAATGACTCTCGGCCAGAGCGGCACAGAGTTGTTTTGCGGCGAGGATAATACGCGGGCTGGCGCGTTCAAACCAGTCGCTGGTGAGGGGGATCACCGGAATTTTTAGCTGGCTTTGCCAGAATTGTTCAATTTTAGGAATCTCGCTCGCATTTCCGACCACAACGATCGCCTGTGGTCGGCGAGCCAGAACCTGTTCCCGGCTGACCTGAGGCCACGGTATCCGGCTGGCCGCAAAGATATTTTCTCCGCCGCACACTTCCAGGACCTGATTCTGAATGGAGCCTTTTCCGGTGGTGAACAGCGGCTGGCTGCCAAACTGCAAAAAGATGCGCTTTTTAACGGGGGTATCGTATTTTGCTTTGAGTGCCGCATAGTCGCTGAGCAGTTGTTTTGCCGCATCCTCGGCTTTGGCCGGGGTTGGGCTGTAGGGCGCCAGAGCGCGTAACGCCTGAGCGACCTGCTCAATGCTCACGGCATCCACCCACATGACCTTGATCCCAAGCGACGTCAGTTGATTAACCTGCCGCTCTGCGTTACCGCCACGCCAGGCGAGCACGAGATCGGGCTTAAGCGCCACGATGCGCTCAAGGTTCATCCCTTGCCAGGTTGCGACCTGTTCAATATGCGCGGCCTGCGGTGGGTAATTGGAAAAGCTGCTTACACCAACGGGGATGATACCGGCGGCAAACGCCAGTTCGGTGTTAGCGGGGGAGAGGGTAATCACACGCGGCGCGGCGCAGAGCCAGGCCGGTGCGAGCAGAAGCAGGGCGACCAGCGCCCTGACGGCATGTTTAGCCACGAGCCAGTTTCTGCACAAGGCTCTCCACCATCACGGTGGACTGTTTTGCCGCGACAACCAGGAATTCGTCGAAGCTGATATGAGACTGCTGATCGGCCACGTCAGAGATGGCGCGGACCACCACGAACGGGACGTTGAAATTATGGCAAACGTGGGCAATCGCGGTCGCTTCCATCTCAACGGCGATAGCCTGCGGGAAGTTGTGACGGATTTTTGCCAGGCCGACGGAGCCATTGATGAAGGCATCACCGCTCACAATCAGGCCGCGTACGGCGTTGAGGTTCAGCTCAGCAATGCACTCTTCTGCCGCCGCAACCAGCTTATCGTCGGCCTTAAAGCCGGCCGGGCAACCTGGAAGCTGACCGTATTCGTAGCCGAATGCGGTAACGTCTGCATCGTGGTAACGCGCTTCATCGGAGACGACGATATCACCCACTTTCAGGGTCGGTGCCAGACCGCCTGCAGAGCCGGTGTTAACGATCACGTCTGGCTTGCAGCGCTCAAGCAACAGCGTTGCGCCCAGCGCAGCAGCAACCTTACCGATGCCTGATTTCAGCAGAGCCACGTCAACACCGTTCAGTTGACCGGTATAGATCTCACAACCCCCCAGAGAGAGAGTCTGACGGTTCTCAATTTTGTCACGCAGCAGCGTAACTTCTTCTTCCATTGCACCAATAATGCCGATTTTCATAGATTTACTCGCGATGTGCCTTGTTAAGATGCATAGTCTATCATGCGCTTAAGGGGAAACGCATTCTCACGCGGGGGAGCACATGTCACAGATCGATTTTCGCACCAAAATTAACTGGCACCGACGTTTCCGTTCGCCGCAGGGTGAAAAGAGCGAACATGAGATCCTGCGTATCTTCGAAAGCGATCGCGGGCGGATCATTAACTCGCCTGCCATTCGTCGTCTGCAGCAAAAGACCCAGGTGTTTCCGCTTGAGCGTAACGCTGCCGTGCGCACACGCCTTACCCACTCAATGGAAGTTCAGCAGGTGGGGCGCTACATTGCCAAAGAGATTTTAAGCCGTCTCAAAGAGCAGCGCTTGCTGGAAACCTACGGTCTGGATGAGTTGACCGGGCCCTTTGAGAGTATTGTTGAGATGGCCTGCCTGATGCACGACATCGGCAACCCGCCGTTTGGTCACTTTGGCGAGGCGGCGATCAACGACTGGTTCAGGCAGCGACTCTTCCCGTCGGATGCCGTCAGCCAGCCGCTCAGTGATGACCGCTGCGTGGTGCGGGATTTACGCCTGCGTGAAGGCGAAGACGGGCTAAACGATCTGCGTCGTAAAGTGCGTCAGGATCTCTGTCATTTTGAAGGCAATGCGCAGGGGATACGGCTGGTGCACTCCCTGATGCGCATGAATCTGACCTGGGCACAGGTGGGATGCATCCTCAAATATACCCGTCCCGCCTGGTGGATGGGCGAAACGCCCGCTTCGCACAGCTATCTGATGAAAAAGCCGGGCTATTACCTCTCCGAAGAGGGCTATATTGAGCGGTTACGTAAAGAACTTTCATTGACTGCAAATGGCCGCTTCCCATTGACGTGGATTATGGAAGCCGCCGATGACATCTCCTATTGCGTTGCTGACCTGGAAGACGCGGTTGAAAAAAGAATATTTAGCGTCGAGGAGCTTTATCAGCATCTTTATGATGCATGGGGGAAACATGAAAAAGGTTCGCTGTTTGCCCAGGTGGTCGAAAATGCCTGGGAAAAATCGCGTGCAAATACATTAAGCCGGAGCACCGAAGATCAGTTCTTTATGTATTTGCGGGTCAATACATTAAATAAACTGGTGCCTTACGCCGCCTCGCGCTTTATTGATAATTTGCCGATGATTTTTAGCGGCGAGTTCAATCATGCCTTGCTGGAGGATGACAGTAGCTTCAGCCAGTTGCTTGAGTTATATAAACATGTCGCGATGCGTCATGTATTCAGCCACCCCGATGTCGAACAGTTAGAGCTGCAGGGATACCGGGTAATCAGCGGCTTACTGGAAATATATCGCCCTCTGCTGCAATTGTCGGTCGATGAATTCAGCGAGCTGGTGGAACAAGAGCGCGTGCGACGAATACCGATTGAGTCCCGGCTTTATCAGAAACTTTCTACCCGTCATCGTCTGGCTTACGTTGAAGCCATCGGCAAACTGGATCGCCACTCACCGCAGTGGCCGGTGCTCGAATATTATTATCGCTGTCGTCTCATCCAGGACTATATCAGCGGAATGACCGATTTGTATGCCTGGGATGAGTACCGCAAGCTGATGGCGGTGGAATAATCCCGGAGTTTTGTAAAGACGACCAATAAATTTTTACTTTTTCCATAAACTTATCGCCGGAACTAAGCGGTATAAAACGAATCTGAGTTACACAGCAATTTTGCGTTATCTGTAAATCGAGATTGAGAAACATGAAAAAAACCACATTAGCAATGAGTGCACTGGCTCTGAGTTTAGGTTTAGCGCTGTCTCCTCTGACTGCTACTGCAGCCGAGACCGCGTCATCGGCAGCAACCGCGCAGCAGATGCCAAGCCTGGCACCGATGCTCGAAAAAGTGATGCCATCGGTGGTGAGTATTAACGTTGAGGGCAGCACGACCGTCAATACGCCGCGTATGCCGCGTAACTTCCAGCAGTTCTTCGGCGATAACTCGCCGTTCTGCCAGGACGGTTCGCCATTCCAGAGTTCTCCGTTCTGTCAGGGCGGTGGCGCAGGGGATGACGGCCAGGGCGGCGGCCAGCAGCAGAAATTCATGGCGCTTGGCTCGGGGGTTATTATTGATGCCGCGAAAGGGTATGTCGTTACCAACAACCACGTGGTGGATAACGCCAACAGCATTAAGGTTCAGCTGAGCGACGGGCGTAAATTTGACGCCAAAGTGGTGGGCAAGGACCCACGCTCTGATATCGCACTGATCCAGATTCAGGATCCTAAAAACCTGACGGCGATTAAAATTGCCGACTCCGACGCGCTACGTGTCGGTGACTACACCGTGGCCATCGGTAACCCGTTCGGTCTGGGCGAAACCGTGACCTCGGGGATTGTTTCAGCGCTGGGCCGTAGCGGCCTGAACGCGGAGAACTATGAAAACTTCATCCAGACGGATGCGGCGATCAACCGCGGTAACTCCGGCGGTGCGCTGGTGAACCTGAACGGTGAGCTGATTGGTATTAACACTGCCATCCTGGCACCGGACGGCGGCAACATCGGTATCGGTTTTGCTATCCCAAGTAATATGGTGAAAAACCTGACCGCGCAGATGGTGCAGTACGGCCAGGTGAAACGCGGTGAGCTGGGTATCATGGGTACCGAGCTGAACTCTGAACTGGCGAAAGCGATGAAAGTTGACGCCCAGCGCGGCGCGTTCGTGAGCCAGGTTATGCCGAACTCCTCCGCAGCAAAAGCGGGGATTAAAGCCGGGGATGTGATCACCTCCCTGAACGGTAAACCGATCAGCAGTTTTGCCGCCCTGCGTGCCGAAGTGGGTTCAATGCCAATTGGCAGCAAAGTTACCCTCGGCCTGCTGCGTGACGGTAAGGCGGTTAACGTGAGTCTGGAGCTGCAGCAGAGCAGCCAGAATCAGGTTGATTCCAGCACCATCTTCAGCGGTATTGAAGGGGCGGAGATGAGCAACAAAGGTGCAGATAAAGGCGTGGTGGTGAATAACGTGAAAGCGAATTCCCCGGCAGCCCGTATCGGCCTGAAAAAAGGTGATGTGATCATGGGTGCTAACCAGCAGCCGGTGAAAAACATCGCTGAACTGCGTAAAATTCTCGACAGCAAACCATCCGTGCTGGCGCTGAATATTCAGCGTGGTGATACCTCTATCTACCTCCTGATGCAATAATCCTCGTAAGCCCCTGCGTGATGTAAGCAGGGGCTTTTTTGTTTCTGTGACCCTTCCCACAAGTCCATACTTCACTGCCTGATTTTGTGCATTCGCACAATGCGACCGTAACCGAACTCCCCTATGCTTGAGCTCTGCTCACAGGAGGGTTACATGGCTGGCTGGCATCTTGATACCAAAATGGCGCAGGATATCGTGGCGCGCACCATGCGCATCATCGATACCAATATCAACGTAATGGATGCCCGCGGGCGCATTATTGGCAGCGGCGATCGCGAGCGTATTGGGGAATTGCACGAAGGTGCACTGCTGGTGCTTTCCCAGGGGCGGGTCGTGGATATCGATGATGCCGTGGCGAAACACCTGCACGGCGTCCGTCAGGGCATCAATTTACCGCTGCGCCTTGAAGGGGAAATTGTTGGCGTAATAGGCCTGACCGGTGAACCCGAATCACTGCGTAAATATGGCGAGCTGGTCTGCATGACGGCGGAGATGATGCTGGAGCAGTCGCGCCTGATGCACCTGCTGGCCCAGGACAGCCGTCTGCGCGAAGAGCTGGTGATGAACCTGATTCAGGCAGAGGAGCATACGCCTGCGCTGAGCGAGTGGGCGCAGCGTCTGGGTATTGACCTGAACCAACCGCGCGTCGTGGCGGTGATTGAGGTGGATAGCGGCCAGCTGGGGGTCGATAGCGCGATGGCTGAATTGCAGCAGCTACAAAACGCGCTGGCAACGCCGGAGCGCGACAACCTGGTGGCGATTGTATCCCTGACGGAAATGGTGGTGCTCAAGCCGGCGCTTAACGCGTTCGGTCGCTGGGATGCGGAAGATCACCGTCGTCGTGTGGAGCAGTTAATTTCCCGTATGAAAGAGAATGGTCAGCTGCGTTTTCGCGTCGCCCTGGGGAATTACTTTACCGGGCCTGGCAGTATCGCCCGCTCATGGCGTACGGCGCGTACCACGATGATGGTGGGTAAACAGCGAATGCCGGAAAGCCGCAGCTATTTTTATCAGGATCTGATGCTGCCGGTACTGCTCGACAGCCTGCGCGGTGGCTGGCAGGCCAATGAGCTGGCGCGTCCGCTCGCGCGTCTGAAAGCGATGGACAACAATGGCCTGCTGCGCCGGACGCTACAGGCGTGGTTCCGGCATAACGTGCAGCCGCTGGCGACGTCGAAAGCGCTGTTCATTCACCGCAACACGCTGGAGTATCGGCTCAACCGGATTTCGGAGCTGACAGGGCTGGATCTGGGAAGTTTTGACGACAGGCTGCTGCTGTATGTGGCGTTGCAGCTGGATGAACAGCGATGATGTTGTTTGCCGGGTGGCGGCTTCGCCTTACCCGGCCTACATGATGGTTTTCTCCCTCTCCCTGTGGGAGAGGGCCGGGGTGAGGGCATCAGGCCGCACCCAACTTATTTGTTACGCGTTAATTTCTCAAGATCCGCTTCAATCTCGCTGATCTTATTAGTCACAACGCTTTCAAGGTGACGCAGATCGTCAAGGATCTTACGCTTGAGATCGACTTCGGTACGGTCGCGCTGGCAGATCTGATCGAGTTCATCGATCACATAGCGCAGGTTGGGGCTGATTTCCTGAACCTCTTTGTATCCCTGTCCTACACCGTCTGCGACGACGGTCTTACGCTGGCGTGGATATTTAAACTTCACGCTCTTGGCGAAAAACTCTCCTTTGTCCTTGTGAAAATAGATTTTTAAAATGTCGTTGTTGGCTTCCTGGCGAAGGCTGTAACGATCAATTTCATCAGGATTGGTAATGCCCAGACTTTTCAGATTATCGTACATAGCGGTACCCTTGATCTCAACATAACCTTTGAATAATTAACGAAAAAATCTATTTTCGCCACCCTCAGATATGAAAAAAGCGGGGTTGCCCCCGCTTTTTGTTATATCCGATTAATCGATGGTGCGCAGCAATTCGTTGATGCCCACTTTACCGCGGGTTTTCGCGTCCACTTTCTTCACGATAACCGCACAGTACAGGCTGTACTTACCATCTTTAGACGGCAGGTTGCCGGAAACAACCACGGAGCCTGCCGGAACACGGCCGTAATGGATTTCGCCGGTTTCACGGTCGTAAATACGGGTGCTCTGACCGATGTAAACGCCCATGGAGATCACTGAGCCTTCTTCAACGATCACGCCTTCTACCACTTCAGAGCGCGCGCCGATGAAGCAGTTGTCTTCGATGATGGTTGGGTTAGCCTGCAGGGGTTCCAGTACGCCACCGATGCCGACGCCGCCGGACAGGTGAACGTTTTTACCGATCTGCGCGCAGGAGCCCACGGTAGCCCAGGTATCCACCATGGTGCCTTCGTCTACATAGGCACCGATGTTTACGTAGGATGGCATCAGTACGGTGTTACGGGCGATGAACGCGCCCTGACGCACCGCAGCAGGTGGCACTACGCGGAAGCCTTCTTTCTGGAAACGCGCTTCGTCGTAATCAGCGAATTTCATTGGCACTTTATCGAAGTAGCGGCTTTCAGCTCCGTCGATAACCTGGTTATCGTTGATACGGAAAGAGAGCAGCACGGCTTTCTTCAGCCATTGATGAGTGACCCACTGACCGTCGATTTTTTCTGCTACACGCAGCGCGCCGGAATCCAGCAGAGAAATCACCTGGTTAACCGCTTCGCGGGTAACGGTATCCACATTTGCCGGGGTAATCTCGGCGCGACGCTCAAAAGCGGACTCAATAACGTTCTGTAACTGCTGCATTGTTTACTCTTTCCATTTCACTAAAAAACACGTCACCCTTTATCGTTTGGATTGAGGGCTGCTGTCAACCGTTGTTGCACTTCAAGTTGCAGGTCATTATTAAGGGCACGCCGGTCCGCTGTTGCGATTATAAATAAATCTTCTACTCGCTCGCCAATGGTTGTAATTCGGGCCCCGTGAAGCGAAATTCCCAGATCGGCAAAGACCTGGCCGACGCGGGCGAGCAGACCTGGCTGATCCAGGGCAATGAGCTCCAGGAACGATTTACGATCGGTGTGGGTTGGCAGGAAATTGACCTCGGTATCGACGGTAAAGTGGCGCAGTTTCGCGGGCTGACGACGCGGCTGCGGCGGCTGCCAGCTGCGCTGAGTGATGGCCTGCTCCAGACCAAAACGTATCCCCTCATGACGATCCGACGACAGCGGGCTGCCGTCCGGCTCCAGCACAATAAAGGTGTCCATCGCCATGCCGTCGCGGGTGGTGAAAATCTGCGCGTCGTGCACGCTCAGGTTTCGTCTGTCCAGTTCAGCGCATACCGCAGCAAACAGATAAGGGCGGTCCGGGCTCCAGATAAAGATCTCGGTACCACCGCGCGTCGCCTGCGGGCTGAGCAGGATCATCGGCTGCGACAAATCATGCTGCAGCAGATGCCGCGCATGCCAGGCGAGCTGGTTTGGACTGTGACGGACAAAGTAGTTGGCACGACAGCGGGCCCAAATCTGATGCAACGCCTCTTCATCAATGTTGTCCATCCGCAGCAGGGCCAGAGCCTGCAGCTGATGGTGGCGCACGCGCTCACGCATGTCCGGCGTGTTTTGCATTCCGCGGCGCAGCTGTTTTTCGGTCGCAAAGTACAGTTCACGCAGCAGGCTCTGCTTCCAGCTGTTCCACAGCGTTTCGTTGGTGGCGCAGATATCGGCCACCGTCAGGCAGACCAGATAGCGCAGACGGTTTTCTGTTTGTACCTCTTCTGCAAACTGCTTGATCACTTCAGGGTCCTGAATGTCACGACGCTGTGCGGTGACCGACATCAGCAGGTGATGGCGCACCAGCCAGGCCACCAGTTGTGTTTCACGTGAGTTCAGACCGTGCAGTTCGGCAAATTTCAACACATCCTGCGCGCCGAGCACCGAGTGGTCCCCCCCGCGCCCTTTGGCGATATCGTGGAACAGGGCGGCAATCAGGATCAGCTCCGGATGGGTCAGCCGTGGCCACAGCTCAACGCACAGAGGGTGGCGGGAGCGCGTCTCTTCTTTCGCAAAACTCTCCAGCTTGAGCATGACGCGGATCGTGTGTTCATCCACCGTATAGGCATGGAACAGATCGAACTGCATCTGCCCGACAATGTGCGACCATTGCGGCATATAGGCCCACAGTACGCTATGACGGTGCATTGGCAGCAGTCCGCGACTGACGGCGCCCGGATGGCGGAGCATGCTCAGGAACAGCGAACGCGCTTCCGGGATATAGCACAGCGGCTGCGTCAGATGGCGGCGCGCATGGCGCAAATGGCGCAGGGTGGTGGAGTAGATCCCGGTGATCGTGCTGTTGCGGACCATGGTATAGAACATCCGCAGGATCGCTTCCGGCTCGCGCATAAACAGCGTTTCGTCGCGCAGATCGATAAGCGTGCCGCGTAGCTGGAACTCATCATCAATGGGGCGCGGTTTTTCGTCGGCCGTCAGCGCCAGAATAGCTTCGTCGAACAGCTGCAATAGCATCTGGTTGAGCTCGGTAACGCGTCGGGTCACGCGGAAGAAATCCTTCATCATGTGCTCAACCGGTTCGTTACCCTCGCCGCTGTAGTGAAGGCGCTGGGCCACGCTGAGCTGGCGGTCGAACAACAGACGGTTATCGTAGCGATTAAGTTCAAGATGGAGGGCAAAACGAATGCGCCACAGTAGATGCAGACACTCGTTGAGCTCGTTTCGCTCGGCCTCGGTTAAAAAGCCAAAACCCACCATTTCATCCAGCGAGGTGGCGCCAAAGTGGCGACGAGCTACCCACTGTAATGTGTGGATATCGCGCAGGCCGCCGGGGCTGCTTTTGATATCCGGTTCAAGGTTATAGCTTGTGCCGTGATAGCGCTGGTGGCGTTGATTTTGTTCCTCGACCTTAGCGGCGAAGAACTTTTCTGATGGCCAGAAGCCGTCGCTGAATATGTGTTTTTGCAGTTCCAGGAACAGCGCGACGTCGCCGATCAGCAGGCGGGTTTCAATCAGGTTGGTGGCAACGGTCAGATCCGATAGTCCCTCCAGCAGGCACTCTTCCAGGGTGCGTACGCTGTGGCCGACTTCCAGCTTCACATCCCAGAGCAGCGTCAGTAATTCGCCAATCTTCTGCGCCTGTTCGTCCGGCAGCTTTTTGCGGCTTAAGATCAGCAGGTCAATATCGGAAAGCGGATGCAGCTCACCGCGGCCATAGCCCCCGACGGCAACCAGCGCCACGTCGCTGACCTGCCCGAACCCGTACTCAATCCACAGGCGTTGCAGAAGCTGGTCAATAAATTCGGTGCGCGCTTCAATGAGCTGTTCGGCGGAAATGCCCGCATCAAACGCGCTTCCCAGCCAGCGCTGGAAGACATCCATATGGGCTTTGATGCCGGCACAGCTCAGCTCGTGCTGCGCCCAGACGCCCGGGTTATCGGGCTGGTCGGGGAGGGTGGGGAGTGCTGTGTTAGCATACTGTTCGGGTAATAGATTACTCATCGTGCGCCACCCATAAGAAAAAGCTATCGCCATTAAAAAAGCCGGCATTTGCCGGCTTTTTTATCATTCATCGTGCGTCAGTATTGCCGGGATGGTGTCATCCTTGCGCAACGTCATAATTTCGCAGCCGTTGTCTGTTACCACAATAGTATGCTCGTACTGTGCAGACAAGCTTCTGTCTTTGGTTTTCACCGTCCAGCCATCTTTCATGGTACGGATACGGTAGTCACCCGCGTTGACCATCGGCTCGATGGTGAAGGTCATCCCTTTTTGCAGCACCACGCCGCCGTCATCCGCATCGTAGTGCAGAACCTGCGGCTCTTCGTGGAAGACGCGGCCAATGCCGTGACCACAATATTCGCGAACCACGGAGAAACCTTCCGCTTCGACAAACTTCTGGATAGCGGCACCAATGGTGCGCAGGCGAATGCCCGGTTTCACCATCTTCAGCGCCAGGTAGAGGCTCTCCTGCGTCACTTTACACAGGCGCTCGCCCAGGATGGTTGGCTTGCCCACGATAAACATCTTCGAGGTGTCACCGTGGTAATCATCTTTAATGACGGTGACGTCGATGTTGACGATGTCGCCATCTTTCAGCAGTTTTTCGTCATCCGGAATACCGTGGCACACCACTTCATTTATAGAAATGCAGACGGATTTCGGGAAACCGTGGTAGCCGAGGCAGGCGGAGACCGCGTGCTGCTCGTTAACGATATAGTCGTTACAGATGCGGTCCAGCTCGCCGGTGCTGACGCCCGGTTTCACGAACGGCTCGATCATTTCCAGCACTTCCGCGGCCAGACGACCGGCGACGCGCATCTTTTCAATTTCTTCAGGGGTCTTAATAGAGATAGCCATGTAATCTGTCCATCGGTGTCGATTTTTTCGACAATACTAGTCTAAGTACCGTCAATGGTATCAGTCAGGCGCACCCCGTGCCAAACTGAGAATCATTAACAGCACACTACGCCAACAATTATTGGTTTCTGGTCGTGATTTGTGGTATAAAGCGCGCCGGACTTCCGATCCATCTCAGATACACAGGCTGGACGGGAGCGATATATCTCACTTTGTGTAACAACACACACGTATCGGCACATATTCCGGGGTGCCCTTCGGGGTCGGTAATATGGGATACGTGGAGGCATAACCCCAACTTTCAATATAGAGGTTTTAAACATGGCAACTGTTTCCATGCGCGACATGCTCAAGGCTGGTGTTCACTTCGGTCACCAGACCCGTTACTGGAACCCGAAAATGAAGCCTTTCATCTTCGGCGCGCGTAACAAAGTTCACATCATCAACCTTGAGAAAACTGTACCAATGTTCAACGAAGCCCTGGCTGAGCTGAACAAGATCGCTTCCCGTAAAGGTAAGATTCTGTTCGTTGGTACTAAGCGCGCTGCAAGCGAAGCTGTGAAAGATGCTGCTAACAGCTGCGACCAGTTCTTCGTGAACCATCGCTGGTTGGGCGGCATGCTGACCAACTGGAAAACTGTTCGTCAGTCCATCAAGCGCCTGAAAGATCTGGAAACCCAGTCTCAGGACGGTACTTTCGACAAGCTGACTAAGAAAGAAGCGCTGATGCGCACTCGTGAGCTGGACAAGCTGGAAAACAGCCTGGGCGGTATCAAAGATATGGGCGGCCTGCCAGACGCGCTGTTCGTAATCGATGCAGACCACGAGCACATCGCAATCAAAGAAGCTAACAACCTGGGTATCCCGGTATTCGCTATCGTTGATACCAACTCCGATCCGGACGGTGTTGACTTCGTTATCCCGGGTAACGACGACGCAATCCGTGCTGTTAGCCTGTACCTGAGCGCTGTAGCTGCTACCGTTCGTGAAGGCCGTTCCCAGGATCTGGCTTCTCAGGCGGAAGAAAGCTTCGTAGAAGCTGAATAATAAGGTTTCACCCCTTATTAGTACCGTGTATGAATAGGGGCCCATTATCGGCCCCTTTTTTCAATTTATACTGTTTGGCCGCAGGCCGGGCAGTTCACATCTCCCGAGGATTTAAGAATGGCTGAAATTACCGCATCCCTGGTAAAAGAGCTGCGCGAGCGTACTGGCGCAGGCATGATGGATTGCAAAAAAGCGCTGACTGAAGCGAACGGCGACATCGAGCTGGCAATCGAAAACATGCGTAAATCCGGTGCGATCAAAGCAGCTAAAAAAGCAGGCAACGTTGCTGCTGACGGCGTGATCATCACTAAAATCGACGGCAACTACGGCATCATTCTGGAAGTTAACTGCCAGACTGACTTCGTTGCTAAAGATGGTGGTTTCCAGGCATTTGCTAACAAAGTTCTGGACGCAGCTGTTGCTGGCAAAATCACTGACGTTGAAGTTCTGAAAGCACAGTTCGAAGAAGAACGTGTTGCGCTGGTTGCTAAAATCGGTGAGAACATCAACATCCGTCGCGTAGCTTCCCTGGAAGGCGACGTTCTGGGTTCTTACCAGCACGGTGCGCGTATCGGTGTTCTGGTTGCGGCTAAAGGCGCTGACGAAGAGCTGGTTAAACAGCTGGCAATGCACATCGCTGCAAGCAAACCAGAATTCGTTAAACCAGAAGACGTGTCTGCTGAAGTGGTAGAGAAAGAGTACCAGGTTCAGCTGGACATCGCGATGCAGTCTGGTAAGCCAAAAGAAATCGCAGAGAAAATGGTTGAAGGCCGCATGAAGAAATTCACCGGCGAAGTTTCTCTGACTGGCCAGCCTTTCGTTATGGATCCAAGCAAATCCGTTGCTCAGCTGCTGAAAGAGCACAACGCTGACGTAACTGGCTTCATCCGCTTCGAAGTGGGCGAAGGCATCGAGAAAGTTGAGACTGACTTCGCAGCAGAAGTTGCTGCAATGTCCAAGCAGTCTTAATGATGAAAAAGGAGCCGCCTGAGGGCGGCTTCTTTTTGTCACCCGTCAGACGAAAATCAGACAGGATCCCGTATCGCTGTGCTGGTATGCGACATACTATGTCGCCAGAATTAACCCCCATCTTAATCGTTGACAGTCTCAGGAAAGAAACATGGCTACCAATGCAAAACCCGTGTACAAACGCATTCTGCTTAAGCTGAGTGGCGAAGCGCTGCAGGGATCGGAAGGCTTCGGTATTGACGCAAGCATTCTCGACCGCATGGCACAGGAGATCAAAGAACTTGTCGAACTGGGTATTCAGGTCGGCGTGGTCATTGGCGGTGGCAACCTTTTCCGTGGTGCTGGTCTGGCGAAAGCGGGGATGAACCGCGTTGTGGGCGACCATATGGGTATGCTGGCAACCGTGATGAACGGTCTGGCAATGCGTGATGCGTTGCATCGTGCCTATGTGAATGCCCGCCTGATGTCCGCTATTCCTTTGAATGGCGTTTGTGATAACTACAGTTGGGCAGAAGCGATCAGCCTGCTGCGCAACAACCGCGTGGTGATCCTCTCCGCCGGTACGGGTAACCCGTTCTTTACAACCGATTCCGCTGCCTGCCTGCGCGGTATCGAAATCGAAGCCGATGTGGTGCTGAAAGCAACCAAAGTGGATGGCGTGTTTACCGCCGACCCGGCAAAAGATCCCTCTGCCACTATGTACGATCAGCTGTCCTACAGCGAAGTGCTGGAAAAAGAGCTGAAAGTGATGGATCTTGCCGCCTTCACGCTGGCTCGCGACCACAAACTGCCGATCCGTGTCTTCAATATGAATAAGCCTGGCGCACTGCGCCGCGTGGTCATGGGCGAAAAAGAAGGCACATTGATCACGGAATAATTTCCGTCGGCGATAAATACAGGTAAGATTCCGCTTTATTTTGAAGTGGTATCTTACCCGGACGCGCCATTGGCGTTGTCATGAATTAAACGCGACTATACTTAGCACACCTGTAGCACTGTGCTGGCGGATAGTCTGCCTGAGACAAGTTTTCAAGGATTCGTAACGTGATTAACGACATCAGAAAAGATGCTGAAGTACGCATGGAAAAATGCGTAGAAGCGTTCAAAACCCAAATCAGCAAAATCCGTACTGGCCGTGCTTCTCCAAGCCTGCTGGATGGCATCATCGTAGAGTACTACGGTACGCCTACCCCTCTGCGCCAGCTGGCGAGCGTGACCGTGGAAGATACCCGTACGCTGAAAATCAACGTGTTCGATCGCTCTATGGGCCCGGCGGTTGAGAAAGCGATCATGGCATCTGACCTCGGTCTGAACCCAAGCTCTGCGGGTGCTGATATCCGTGTTCCACTGCCTCCGCTGACCGAAGAGCGTCGTAAAGACCTGATCAAAGTCGTGCGTGGCGAAGCTGAGCAGGGTCGTGTTTCCGTGCGTAACGTCCGTCGCGACGCTAACGATAAAGTGAAAGCGCTGCTGAAAGAAAAAGAGATCAGTGAAGATGACGATCGTCGTTCACAGGACGATATTCAGAAAATGACTGACGCTGCCATCAAGAAAATTGATGCGGCGCTGGCAGATAAAGAAGCGGAACTGATGCAGTTCTGATTTCTGTCTTACACTGATAAACGCCGTTCAGAGGGACTTCGGGTCTTGCTGGCGGCGTTTTGCTTTTATCTGGTCTAACTTTTTTCGGGCATCTCATGAAGCATTTAACTCTCCTTGGCTCAACCGGATCTATCGGTTGCAGCACTCTCGACGTTGTACGCCACAACCCTGCGCTTTACACCGTGACAGCACTGGTGGCCGGGAAGAATGTGCAGCGAATGGTCGAGCAGTGTCTGGAGTTTACGCCCCGCTATGCGGTAATGGATGACGAAGAGAGTGCCCACCAGCTGAAAGCCGCTCTGCAAGAGAAGGGCAGTCGTACTGAGGTTCTGAGCGGGCAGCAGGCTGCCTGTGAGATGGCCGCGCTGGACGAGGTCGATCAGGTGATGGCCGCCATTGTTGGCGCGGCCGGGTTGCTGCCGACGCTGGCCGCCATCGATGCCGGTAAAGATGTTCTGCTGGCGAATAAAGAGTCGCTGGTAACCTGCGGACGTCTGTTTATGGAGGCGGTTAAGCAGCGCGGAGCACGTCTTTTGCCGGTCGACAGCGAGCACAACGCCATTTTTCAGAGTTTACCGCAACCTTTTCAGCAGAACCTGGGGTACGCTGACCTGGAGCAGAATGGGGTTGTATCGATTTTGCTTACCGGGTCTGGTGGCCCGTTCCGTGAAACGCCACTGTCTGAACTGAGCGCAATGACGCCGGATCAGGCGTGCCGTCATCCGAACTGGTCAATGGGGCGTAAGATCTCCGTTGACTCTGCCACTATGATGAACAAAGGTCTGGAATACATTGAAGCTCGCTGGCTGTTTAACGCGTCGGCGAAACAGATGGAAGTGCTGATCCACCCGCAATCGGTGATTCACTCGATGGTGCGCTATCAGGACGGCAGCGTGCTGGCACAGCTGGGAGAGCCGGATATGCGTACGCCAATTGCACATGCAATGGCATGGCCTGAACGCGTGAAATCTGGCGTAAAGCCACTCGATTTTTGCAAGCTGAGTTCTCTGACGTTCAGTGAACCTGACTACGATCGTTATCCGTGTCTTAAGCTTGCAATGAATGCCTTTGACCAGGGGCAGGCGGCGACGACGGCACTCAATGCAGCCAATGAAATTACCGTTGAAGCATTTCTGAATCAGCAGATCCGTTTCACCGATATCGCTATGCTGAATTTGTCGGTACTGGAGTTGATGGATCTGCGCGAACCACAAAGCGTGGAAGAGGTGCTGGCGGTGGATGAGCAGGCTCGTATTATTGCGCGCAAACAGGTGACACGTCTCGCAAGCTGGTGATAAAGCAAGCACTAGTCGTCGTGCTATTTGTTAGCGTTGGGCTTCGGTGATATAGTCTGCGCCACCTGATCGCAGGTATTTGACTTTAAGTGGTCAGGTAAGCCGTGGTTTGACACGGCTTTTTTACGTATAGGCTTCAGTATTCCTGAGTACCGTTAAATCCTTTTCAGGGACTAAAAACGCGTTATGTTGTCTGCGAATCAACCAATAAGCGAAAACTTGCCAGCTCATGGCTGCCGTCATGTAGCAATCATCATGGATGGCAATGGCCGCTGGGCGAAAAGACAAGGGAAGATACGAGCCTTTGGGCATAAAGCTGGGGCGAAATCTGTTCGCCGCGCCGTCTCTTTTGCCGCCAATAACGGCATTGATGCGTTAACGCTCTATGCTTTTAGCAGTGAAAACTGGAATCGACCTGCGCAGGAAGTGACTGCGTTGATGGAACTGTTTGTGTGGGCGCTCGACAGCGAAGTAAAAAGCCTGCACCGCCACAACGTGCGCCTGCGTGTCATTGGCGAAACCAGTCGTTTTAACTCACGTTTGCAGGAACGGATTCGTAAAGCAGAAGCGCTGACTGAAAATAACACGGGTCTGACGCTGAATATCGCGGCGAATTACGGTGGACGCTGGGATATTATCCAGGGGGTTCGGCACCTGGCCGAACAGGTTCAGGAAGGGTTGTTGAGACCCGACCAAATTGATGAAGACGCGCTGAGCAAGCAAATCTGCATGAATGAACTGGCACCTGTGGATTTGGTAATTAGGACAGGGGGAGAACATCGCATAAGTAACTTTTTGCTATGGCAAATTGCCTATGCCGAACTTTACTTTACGGATGTGCTTTGGCCCGATTTTGATGAACAAGACTTTGAAGGTGCGCTGCATGCCTTTGCCAATCGAGAGCGTCGTTTCGGCGGCACCGAGCCTGGTGGCGACAAAGCCTGATGGGGGTAGCTTTTGCTGAAGTATCGCCTGATTTCCGCTTTTGTATTAATACCCATTGTCATTGCGGCGCTGTTTTTACTGCCCCCGGTGGGATTTGCTATTGTCACGCTGGTGGTGTGTATGCTGGCCGCGTGGGAATGGGGACAGTTTAGCGGCTTTACATCGCGCAGTCAGCGGGTATGGCTGGCGGTACTCTGTGGCTTGATCCTGGCCCTGATGCTGTTTACCTTGCCGGAATATCACCATGATATTCACCAACCACTGGTTGCCGGGTCCCTGTGGGTATCGTTGGCCTGGTGGATCGCCGCCCTTGTTTTGGTGCTTTTTTATCCAGGCTCCGCGGCGTTATGGCGCAACTCAAAAGTGCTGCGCCTTATATTTGGTCTTCTTACCATCGTGCCTTTTTTCTGGGGCATGGTGGCTCTGCGCGCCTGGCACTACGACGAAAACCACTACAGCGGTGCGATTTGGCTGCTTTATGTGATGATTCTGGTCTGGGGGGCTGACTCTGGGGCCTATATGTTTGGTAAACTGTTCGGCAAACATAAACTGGCTCCGAAGGTGTCGCCTGGTAAAACCTGGCAAGGATTCATCGGCGGCCTGTTTACGGCAGCGATTATCTCCTGGGGCTATGGCGTCTGGGCGAATCTGGACATTGCACCGTCAATACTGCTGGTGTGTTCGATTTTTGCCGCGCTGGCCTCGGTACTCGGTGATTTAACCGAAAGTATGTTCAAGCGAGAAGCAGGGATTAAGGACAGCGGACACCTGATTCCAGGGCATGGCGGGATACTGGATCGCATTGACAGCCTGACAGCGGCTGTTCCCGTGTTTGCTTGTCTGCTTTTACTGGTATTCGGGACGATTTAACGGAAGGTTTTATGCTGAGCATTCTCTGGAATCTGGCGGCGTTCATTGTTGCACTGGGTGTACTGATTACCGTGCATGAATTTGGCCATTTCTGGGTTGCTCGCCGTTGCGGTGTGCGCGTAGAGCGGTTCTCCATCGGTTTTGGCAAATCACTCTGGACGCGTACCGACCGTCACGGCACGGAATTTGTCATCGCCCTTATCCCGCTCGGTGGCTACGTCAAAATGCTCGACGAACGTGTTGAGCCTGTGGCCCCTGAGCTTCGACACAGCGCGTTTAACAACAAAACCGTTGGACAACGTGCCGCCATCATTGCTGCCGGACCGGTAGCCAATTTCATCTTTGCTATCTTCGCTTACTGGCTGGTGTTTATCATCGGCGTTCCGGGCGTGCGTCCGGTTGTCGGTGAAATCGCCCCCAATTCCATCGCGGCGAGTGCGCAAATTACGCCGGGGATGGAACTTAAAGCGATTGATGGTATCGAAACCCCTGATTGGGATGCCGTGCGACTGCAACTGGTAGCCAAAATCGGTGATGAGCAGACCATGGTCAGCGTGTCACCGTTTGGTTCTGACCAGCGACAGAATAAAGTGCTGGATTTGCGTCACTGGGGTTTCGAACCAGACAAAGAAGATCCCGTCTCCGCGCTGGGGATTCGCCCACGTGGTGCGCAGATCGAACCGATATTAGCCGAAGTTCAGGCAAATTCGGCGGCGAGCAAAGCGGGTTTGCAAGCTGGCGACAGGATCGTTAAAGTCGATGGTCAGCCATTAACACAGTGGATGACCTTTGTTACTCTGGTGCGCGATAATCCGGGTACGTCGCTCGCGCTGGAAGTTGAAAGGCAGGGTAGTCCACTCTCGCTGACGCTGATCCCGGATAGCAAATCGGTCGGCAAAAAGGCAGAAGGGTTTGCAGGCGTTGTGCCTAAAGTGATCCCGCTGCCTGATGAGTACAAGACAATACGCCAGTATGGGCCGTTTAGCGCCATCCTTGAAGCCACGGATAAAACATGGCAACTGATGAAGCTGACGGTAAACATGTTGGGGAAATTGATAACCGGTGATGTGAAACTGAACAACCTCAGTGGGCCAATTTCGATAGCTCAGGGGGCTGGGATGTCAGCGGAGTTCGGGGTGATTTACTATCTCATGTTTCTCGCGCTCATTAGCGTGAACCTTGGGATCATCAACCTGTTCCCGCTTCCCGTTTTAGACGGGGGTCATCTGCTGTTTTTAGCGATTGAAAAGCTAAAAGGCGGGCCGGTATCCGAGCGAGTTCAAGACTTTAGTTATCGCATTGGCTCGATTTTGCTGGTGCTGTTAATGGGGCTTGCACTTTTCAATGATTTCTCTCGGTTGTAAGAGAGTTAGTTAGGAAGAACGCATAATAACGATGGCGATGAAAAAGTTGCTCATAGCGTCGCTGCTGTTTAGCAGCGCCACCGTATACGGTGCTGACGGGTTCGTAGTGAAAGACATTCATTTCGAAGGCCTTCAGCGTGTCGCCGTTGGTGCGGCCCTCCTCAGTATGCCTGTGCGCCCCGGCGATACGGTTAATGATGATGACATCAGTAACACCATCCGTGCTCTGTTTGCCACCGGCAACTTTGAGGATGTCCGCGTCCTGCGCGATGGTGATACGCTGCTGGTTCAGGTTAAAGAACGTCCAACGATCGCCAGTATCACTTTCTCCGGTAATAAGTCGGTGAAAGATGACATGCTCAAGCAGAACCTTGAAGCATCCGGTGTTCGTGTGGGGGAATCTCTGGACCGCACCACCCTTTCAGACATTGAAAAAGGTCTGGAAGACTTCTATTACAGCGTCGGTAAGTATAGCGCCAGCGTGAAAGCGGTGGTGACTCCGCTGCCGCGTAACCGTGTTGACCTTAAGCTGGTCTTCCAGGAAGGCGTCTCGGCGAAGATCCAACAGATCAACATCGTCGGGAACCACGCGTTCACTACCGACGAACTGATCTCCACCTTCCAGCTGCGTGACGAAGTGCCGTGGTGGAACGTTGTGGGCGATCGCAAATACCAGAAACAGAAACTGGCGGGCGACCTCGAAACCCTGCGCAGCTACTATCTGGATCGCGGTTATGCCCGTTTCAACATCGACTCGACTCAGGTGAGTCTGACCCCGGACAAGAAAGGGATCTACATTACGATTAACATCACAGAAGGCGATCAGTACAAGCTTTCGGGTGTTGAAGTAAGTGGCAACCTGGCGGGGCATTCTGCCGAGATCGAATCGCTGACCAAAATTCAGCCAGGCGATCTGTACAGCGGTTCTAAAGTAACCAAAATGGAAGACGGCATTAAAAAGCTGCTCGGCCGTTATGGTTATGCCTATCCGCGTGTGCAAACTCAGCCGGAAATCAACGACGCGGATAAAACCGTTAAGCTTCACGTTAACGTTGATGCGGGCAACCGTTTCTACGTGCGTAAGATCCGCTTCGAAGGTAACGACACCTCCAAAGATTCTGTTCTGCGTCGCGAAATGCGCCAGATGGAAGGGGCATGGTTGGGTAGCGACCTCGTTGACCAGGGTAAAGAGCGTCTGAACCGTCTGGGCTATTTTGAAACGGTTGATACCGATACCCAGCGTGTGCCGGGCAGCCCGGACCAGGTTGATGTCGTGTACAAAGTGAAAGAGCGTAATACCGGTAGCTTTAACTTCGGTGTGGGCTACGGTACTGAAAGCGGCGTGAGCTTCCAGGTTGGCGTTCAGCAGGATAACTGGCTGGGTACGGGTTACTCGGTGGGTATCAACGGTACCAAAAACGACTACCAGACCTACTCTGAGTTCTCTGTCACTAACCCATACTTCACCGTTGACGGTGTGAGCCTGGGTGGTCGTATCTTCTATAACGACTTTAAAGCAGACGACGCGGATCTGTCCTCGTACACCAACAAGAGCTACGGTGTAGACGGTACGCTTGGATTCCCGGTTAACGAATACAACACCCTGCGTGCGGGCTTAGGTTACGTGCATAACGACCTGTCCAATATGCAACCGCAGGTGGCAATGTGGCGTTATCTCGACTCTATCGGCCAGTCGGCGAGCACCTCGAGCGATAACAACGGTTTTGCGGCGGATGACTTCACCTTCAACTACGGCTGGACGTATAACCGCCTTGACCGTGGTTACTTCCCAACGCAGGGCTCTCGTGTCAACCTGAATGGTAAAGTGACTATTCCTGGTTCTGATAACGAGTTCTACAAGTTAACGCTCGATACTGCCTCGTACTTCCCGATCGATGACGATCATAAGTGGGTGGTTCTGGGTCGTACCCGTTGGGGCTATGGCGATGGTTTAGGCGGCAAAGAGATGCCGTTCTATGAGAACTTCTACGCCGGTGGTTCCAGTACCGTTCGTGGCTTCCAGTCCAATAACATTGGTCCGAAAGCGGTTTATTACGGCGGTAATGACGAAGATAATTGCGCAAGCCGGGATCCAAAACAGGTTTGTAGCTCTGATGATGCGGTAGGCGGTAACGCCATGGCCGTGGCGAGCCTTGAGTTCATCACGCCAACGCCATTTATCAGTGATAAATACGCCAACTCAGTCCGTACGTCCTTCTTCTGGGATGCCGGTACCGTGTGGGATACCAACTGGGAGAACACTGCCCAGATGCGTGCGGCAGGTGTTCCAGACTACAGCGATCCGGGCAATATTCGCATGTCTGCAGGTATCGCATTACAATGGATGTCACCGCTGGGGCCGTTGGTCTTCTCTTACGCCCAGCCGTTTAAGAAATATGATGGAGATAAGTCGGAGCAATTCCAGTTTAACATTGGTAAAACCTGGTAATTCTCCGCTGCAAAGGAATGCGTTGGCAGTGTAGCGCTGACAACCGGCGATCGGTAAAACGATCGCCTTGCCACGCAAAGAACGGTACCTTCTGGTGCCAATGGGATGGTAAGGAGTTAATTGTGAAAAAGTGGTTATTAGCTGCAGGTCTCGGTTTAGCGATGGCAACTTCTGCTCAGGCAGCAGACAAAATTGCAATCGTCAACATGGGTAATTTGTTCCAGCAGGTTGCACAGAAAACTGGCGTTTCTGCGACTCTGGAAAACGAATTCAAAGGCCGTGCAAGCGAACTGCAGGGTATGGAAAACGATCTTCAGTCCAAAATGCAGCGTCTGCAGCGTGATGGTTCTACCATGAAATCAAGCGAGCGCAGCAAACTGGAAAAAGACGTAATGGCTCAGCGCCAGACGTTCTCCCAGAAAGCGCAGGCTTTCGAGCAGGATCGTCAGCGTCGTTCTAACGAAGAGCGTGGCAAGCTGGTGACTCGCATTCAGACTGCTGTTAAAGCAGTTGCTGCCGATCAGAACATCGATCTGGTTGTTGATGCGAACGCCGTTGCTTTCAACAGCAGCGATGTTAAAGACATCACCGCTGATGTTCTGAAACAGGTTAAATAAGTAATGCCTTCAATTCGACTGGCTGATTTAGCTCAGCAGTTGGATGCAGAATTACACGGTGATGGCGATATCGTCATCACCGCTGTTGCGTCCATGCAATCTGCTAAAGCTGGCAATATTACCTTCATGGTAAGCCCTAAGTACCGTGAACATCTGGCTCAATGCCAGGCGTCGGCTGTTGTTCTGACGCAGGACGATCTTCCGTTTGCCACTGGTGCGGCACTGGTAGTGAAAAATCCCTACCTGACGTATGCTCGCATGGCACAAATTCTTGATACCACGCCGCAGCCGGCGCAAAACATTGCTGCCAGTGCAGCAATCGATCCGACGGCTCAGCTGGGTAACAACGTAGCAGTCGGCGCAAATGCCGTGATCGAGTCTGGCGTCGTACTGGGCGATAACGTCGTCATCGGCCCGGGCTGCTTCGTTGGGAAAAACACAAAAATCGGCGCCGGGACCCGTTTGTGGGCCAATGTGTCCGTCTACCACGAAGTTGAAATCGGCGAAAATTGCCTCGTTCAGTCCAGCACAGTGATTGGTTCTGACGGTTTTGGCTACGCTAACGATCGTGGTAATTGGGTTAAGATCCCGCAACTTGGTCGCGTTATCATTGGCGATCGCGTTGAGATCGGAGCCTGTACCACCATTGACCGTGGTGCGCTTGACGATACCATTATCGGCAACGGTGTTATTATCGATAATCAGTGCCAGATTGCGCATAACGTTGTGATTGGCGACAATACCGCGGTTGCAGGTGGCGTCATCATGGCAGGCAGTCTGAAAATTGGCCGTTACTGCATGATTGGCGGTGCCAGCGTGATCAATGGTCATATGGAAATATGCGACAAGGTCACCGTGACGGGAATGGGCATGGTAATGCGTCCTATCACTGAGCCAGGCGTCTATTCCTCAGGCATCCCGCTGCAACCTAACAAGGTATGGCGTAAAACAGCAGCTCTGGTGATGAATATTGATGATATGAGCAAGCGACTCAAGTCCCTTGAGCGTAAGATCGATCAACAAGACTAAGCGTTCATCTTTTTAACGCTTAATTTCCCGGCCTGTCGGCTTTCTTTTAAACCGGCAGGCCGTGTTATTATTGCTAATCAGTACATTTTGACAGGAAGAGTATTTTGACTACCGACACTCATACTCTGCATATTGAAGAGATTTTAGAACTTCTGCCGCACCGTTACCCGTTTTTGCTGGTAGACCGTGTGCTGGATTTTGAAGAAGGTCGTTTTCTGCGCGCAGTGAAAAATGTCTCCGTTAACGAGCCATTCTTCCAGGGGCACTTCCCTGGTAAACCCATCTTCCCGGGTGTGTTGATCCTGGAAGCGATGGCACAAGCTACCGGTATTCTTGCGTTTAAAAGCGTAGGCAAACTGGAGCCGGGTGAACTGTACTACTTCGCGGGTATCGATGAAGCGCGCTTCAAGCGTCCTGTCGTGCCTGGTGATCAGATGATCATGGAAGTCACTTTTGAAAAAACGCGTCGTGGCCTGACTCGCTTTAAAGGCGTAGCGCTGGTTGACGGCAAAGTTGTTTGCGAAGCGACGATGATGTGTGCTCGTAGCCGGGAGTCCTGATACGTGATTGATAAATCTGCCTTTATTCATCCTACCGCTATTGTGGAAACCGGCGCCATTATTGGTGCTAATGTCCACATTGGCCCGTTCTGTATTGTTGGTCCCCATGTCGAAATTGGTGAGGGTACAGTACTGAAATCTCACGTTGTCGTGAATGGTCATACGACCATTGGCAGCAACAATGAGATCTATCAGTTCGCCTCCATCGGCGAAGTTAACCAGGATTTAAAATATGCTGGTGAGTCGACCCGTCTGGAAATTGGCGATCGTAACCGTATCCGCGAAAGCGTCACCATTCATCGTGGAACAGTACAGGGTGGTGGGTTGACGAAGGTGGGCAGCGATAACCTGTTTATGGTTAATGCGCACATCGCGCACGACTGTACCGTAGGTGACCGCTGTATTCTTGCCAACAACGCAACGCTGGCAGGACACGTATCGGTTGATGATTTCGCAATTATTGGCGGTATGACCGCAGTCCATCAGTTCTGCATCATTGGTGCACATGTGATGGTCGGCGGATGCTCCGGTGTGGCGCAGGACGTCCCACCGTATGTAATTGCGCAGGGCAACCATGCCACGCCATTCGGCGTGAACATCGAAGGCCTCAAGCGTCGTGGCTTTAGTCGCGAAGCGATTACGGCTATCCGCAACGCGTATAAGTTACTGTACCGTAGCGGCAAAACGCTGGAAGAGGCGAAGCCGGAAATTGCCGAACTGGCGGAAAAGCACCCTGAAGTGAACGCGTTCATGGAATTCTTTGACCGTTCCACAAGGGGTCTGATTCGTTAATGGTCGACAGTCGTCCGCTTACGATAGCCCTGGTCGCCGGAGAAACCTCCGGCGATATTCTTGGTGCCGGTCTTATCCGCGCGCTTAAGGCTCGCGTACCTGATGCTCGCTTTGTTGGCGTTGCAGGCCCGCTAATGCAGGCTGAAGGCTGCGAAGCCTGGTACGAAATGGAAGAGCTGGCCGTGATGGGCATTGTTGAGGTGCTGGGGCGACTGCGTCGTCTGCTGCATATCCGCGCCGATCTTACCCGCCGCTTCACCGAGCTCAAACCCGATGTCTTTGTCGGTATCGATGCGCCTGACTTCAACATTACCCTCGAAGGGAATCTGAAAAAGCAGGGCATTAAAACAATTCACTACGTCAGTCCGTCCGTCTGGGCGTGGCGACAGAAACGCGTTTTCAAAATCGGACGGTCAACCAATCTGGTGCTGGCTTTCCTGCCTTTCGAAAAAGCGTTTTACGACAAATTTAACGTTCCGTGCCGTTTTATCGGGCATACCATGGCGGATGCGATGCCGCTGGATCCGGATAAAAACGCAGCGCGTGACGTGCTGGGGATCCCTCACGATGCGCACTGTCTGGCTCTTCTGCCGGGTAGCCGTGGCGCAGAAGTAGAGATGCTTAGCGCGGACTTCCTGAAAACCGCGCAAATTCTGCGCGATACCTATCCCGATCTCGAAGTGGTTGTGCCGCTGGTGAACGCCAAGCGCCGGGAGCAGTTTGAGCGTATCAAAGCCGAGGTTGCACCGGATCTTCACATCCATCTGCTGGATGGAAAAGGCCGTGAGGCGATGGTTGCGAGCGACGCCGCGCTGCTGGCCTCCGGTACGGCAGCCCTGGAGTGCATGCTGGCGAAATGTCCGATGGTGGTAGGCTATCGCATGAAACCGTTCACCTTCTGGCTGGCCAAACGCCTGGTGAAGACGGAGTACGTTTCGCTGCCAAACCTGCTCGCCGGGCGTGAACTGGTGAAAGAGCTTCTGCAGGACGAATGTCAGCCTCAGGCGCTGGCCGATGCGCTGCTACCGCTGCTTGCCAACGGCAAGACTAGCCACCAGATGCATGATACGTTCCGCGAACTGCATCAGCAGATCCGCTGTAATGCCGATGAGCAAGCGGCTGATGCGGTGCTGGAGTTAGCAAGATGATGGAATTTATTTATCCTCACACCCACCTTGTTGCGGGTGTGGACGAAGTGGGCCGTGGCCCGTTAGTGGGCGCTGTTGTGACCGCGGCGGTGATCCTCGATCCGGCCCGTCCGATTATCGGGTTGAATGACTCCAAAAAGCTTTCAGAAAAGCGCCGACTGGCGTTATTTGATGAGATTCAGGAAAAAGCATTAGCCTGGAGCCTTGGGCGTGCTGAGCCGCATGAAATTGACGAGCTGAACATCCTGCATGCCACAATGCTGGCGATGCAGCGTGCGGTGGCGGGGCTGAAAATTGCCCCGGAGTATGTTCTTATTGACGGCAACCGTTGCCCTGCATTACCTGTGCCTTCCATGGCGGTAGTAAAAGGGGATAGCCGGGTCGCGGAAATCAGTGCGGCTTCTATTATTGCCAAAGTGACTCGCGATGCTGAAATGGCCGCGCTGGATCTCACTTACCCTCAGTATGGCTTCGCTCAGCATAAAGGGTATCCTACAGCCTTCCACTTTGAAAAGCTGGCTGAACATGGCGCAACCGAGCACCACCGGCGCAGTTTTGGCCCGGTGAAACGCGCGCTGGGACTGGTGTCCTGAATCAATACGCAAGCAATTAAGTAACGCGGAATCTGAAGATGGCTGAACCACGTTTCGTACACCTGCGGGTGCATAGCGACTACTCCATGATCGATGGGCTGGCGAAAACCGGGCCGCTGGTAAAAAAGGCGGCCTCACTGGGTATGCCTGCGCTGGCGATCACCGATTTTACCAACCTGTGTGGTTTGGTGAAGTTCTACGGAACGGCGCATGGCGCGGGGATGAAACCCATCGTCGGAGCTGATTTTCATGTGCAGAGCGAACTGCTCGGCGACGAAATGACGCAAATTTCCGTGTTAGCGATGAACAACACGGGTTATCAGAATCTCACCCTGCTAATCTCCAAAGCCTACCAGCGAGGCTACGGCGCCCTGGGGCCATGGATTGACCGGGACTGGCTGGCGGAGCTGAACGAAGGGTTATTGCTGATCTCCGGCGGCCGCATGGGTGATGTGGGCAAATGCCTGCTGCGCGGCAATAGTGCGCTGGTGGATCAGTGCGTATCATTCTATGAAGAGTACTTCCCGGATCGTTATTATCTGGAGCTAATCCGCACCGGTCGCCCGGATGAAGAGAGTTATCTCCATGCCGCTGTGGCGCTTGCGGAAGCGCGCGGGCTGCCCGTGGTGGCAACCAACGATGTACGCTTCCTTGAGGCCGGGGATTTCGACGCTCACGAGATTCGCGTGGCGATCCATGATGGCTTCACCCTCGACGATCCCAAGCGCCCGCGTAATTATTCTGCTCAGCAGTACATGCGCAGCGAAGAGGAGATGTGTGAACTCTTCTCTGACATCCCGGAAGCGCTGGAAAACAGCGTTGAAATCGCCAAGCGCTGTAACGTTACCGTGCGTTTGGGTGAGTATTTCCTGCCGCAGTTCCCGACCGGGGAAATGACCACGGAAGACTTCCTGGTCATGAAATCCAAAGAAGGTCTGGAAGAACGTCTTGAATTCCTTTTCCCGGATGAAGAAGAGCGTAAAAAACGTCGTCCGGAGTATGACGAGCGCCTGGATATTGAACTTCAGGTTATCAACCAGATGGGCTTCCCGGGCTACTTCCTGATCGTAATGGAGTTTATCCAGTGGTCGAAGGATAACGGCGTGCCGGTTGGTCCAGGACGTGGTTCCGGTGCCGGGTCACTGGTGGCCTATGCGCTTAAGATCACTGACCTCGACCCGCTGGAATTTGACCTGCTGTTCGAACGTTTCCTTAACCCGGAACGTGTTTCCATGCCCGACTTCGACGTCGACTTCTGTATGGAAAAACGTGACCAGGTTATTGAGCACGTGGCGGATATGTATGGCCGTGACGCGGTATCGCAGATCATTACCTTCGGTACGATGGCGGCGAAAGCGGTTATCCGCGACGTGGGCCGCGTGCTGGGGCATCCGTACGGCTTCGTCGATCGTATCTCTAAGCTGGTGCCGCCCGATCCGGGGATGACGCTGGCAAAAGCGTTTGAAGCCGAGCCGCAGCTGCCGGAAATCTACGAAGCTGACGAAGAAGTCAAAGCGCTGATCGACATGGCGCGTAAGCTGGAAGGCGTCACGCGTAACGCCGGTAAACACGCGGGTGGTGTGGTTATCGCCCCGACCAAAATTACCGACTTTGCGCCGCTCTATTGTGACGAAGCGGGGCAGCACCCGGTTACCCAGTTTGATAAGAACGACGTTGAATACGCCGGGCTGGTGAAGTTCGACTTCCTCGGTCTGCGTACGCTTACCATCATCAACTGGGCGCTGGAGATGATCAACGCCCGCCGCGAGAAGAACGGCGAGCCGCCGCTGGATATCGCGGCTATCCCGCTGGATGACAAGAAAAGTTTCGACATGCTGCAGCGCTCGGAGACCACCGCGGTCTTCCAGCTTGAATCCCGTGGCATGAAAGATCTGATTAAACGTCTGCAGCCTGACTGCTTCGAAGATATGATCGCACTGGTGGCGCTGTTCCGTCCGGGACCGCTGCAGTCAGGGATGGTAGATAACTTTATCGACCGTAAGCATGGTCGGGAAGAGATTTCCTACCCGGACGTTCAGTGGCAGCACGAAAGCCTGAAGCCGGTCCTGGAGCCAACCTACGGCATCATCCTGTATCAGGAACAGGTCATGCAGATTGCTCAGGTGCTCTCCGGCTATACCCTCGGCGGTGCGGATATGCTGCGTCGTGCAATGGGTAAGAAAAAGCCGGAGGAGATGGCCAAGCAGCGCTCTATTTTTGAAGATGGCGCGAAGAAAAACGGCATTGACGGCGAGCTGGCAATGAAAATCTTCGACCTGGTGGAGAAATTCGCCGGGTACGGATTTAACAAATCGCACTCTGCCGCCTATGCTTTGGTGTCGTATCAAACCCTGTGGCTGAAGGCGCACTATCCCGCTGAATTTATGGCGGCGGTAATGACCGCCGATATGGATAACACCGAGAAGGTGGTTGGCCTGGTGGATGAGTGCTGGCGCATGGGACTGAAGATCCTGCCGCCGGACATTAACTCGGGTCTTTACCATTTCCACGTTAACGACGACGGGGAGATTGTGTACGGGATCGGCGCGATCAAAGGCGTAGGTGAAGGGCCGATTGAGGCAATCATCGAAGCGCGTAATAACGGTGGTTATTTCCGCGAGCTGTTTGATCTTTGCGCCCGCACCGATACCAAAAAACTGAACCGCCGCGTGCTGGAAAAACTGATCATGTCCGGTGCGTTCGACAGGCTGGGGCCGCACCGCGCCGCGCTGATGAACTCGCTTGGCGACGCGCTGAAAGCCGCGGATCAGCACGCAAAAGCGGAAGCCATTGGCCAGGCGGACATGTTCGGCGTGCTGGCGGAAGAGCCAGAGCAGATCGAGCAGTCTTACGCCAGCTGTCTGCCGTGGCCAGAACAGGTGGTGCTGGATGGTGAGCGTGAAACGTTAGGCTTGTACCTGACGGGGCACCCGATCAATCAGTACATCAAAGAAATTGAGCGCTATGTCGGAGGCTACAGGCTGAAAGACATGCATCCGACAGAACGTGGTAAAATCACCACGGCTGCGGGGCTCGTGATTGCTGCAAGGGTTATGGTCACCAAGCGCGGCAATCGTATCGGCATCTGTACCCTGGATGACCGTTCCGGGCGTCTGGAGGTGATGTTATTCACCGACGCGCTGGATAAATACCAGCAATTGCTGGAAAAAGACCGCATACTTATCGTCAGCGGACAGGTCAGCTTTGATGACTTCAGCGGGGGGCTTAAAATGACCGCCCGCGAAGTGATGGACATTGACGAAGCCCGGGAAAAATATGCTCGCGGGCTTGCTATCTCGCTGACGGACAGGCAAATTGATGACCAGCTTTTAAACCGACTCCGTCAGTCTCTGGAACCCCACCGCTCGGGGACAATTCCAGTACATCTCTACTATCAGAGGGCGGATGCACGTGCGCGGTTGCGCTTTGGTGCAACGTGGCGTGTCTCTCCGAGCGATCGTTTACTGAACGATCTCCGTGGCCTCATTGGTTCGGAGCAGGTGGAACTGGAGTTTGACTAATACAGGAATACTATGAGTCTGAATTTCCTTGATTTCGAACAGCCGATTGCTGAGCTGGAAGCGAAAATCGATTCTCTGACAGCGGTAAGCCGTCAGGATGAAAAACTGGATATTAACATCGACGAAGAAGTGCATCGTCTGCGCGAAAAAAGCGTAGAACTGACGCGCAAAATCTTTGCCGATCTCGGCGCATGGCAGATCGCCCAGTTGGCGCGTCACCCACAGCGTCCGTACACCCTGGATTATGTCCGCCTGGCGTTTGACGAATTTGACGAACTGGCAGGCGACCGCGCTTACGCTGACGATAAAGCTATCGTCGGTGGTATCGCTCGTCTGGATGGACGTCCGGTGATGATCATTGGCCATCAGAAAGGCCGTGAAACCAAAGAGAAGATCCGTCGTAACTTTGGTATGCCGGCACCAGAAGGCTACCGTAAAGCCCTGCGTCTGATGGAGATGGCTGAGCGTTTCAATATGCCCATCATCACCTTTATCGACACCCCGGGTGCTTACCCTGGCGTGGGCGCGGAAGAGCGCGGTCAGTCTGAAGCCATCGCACGTAACCTGCGTGAGATGTCTCGCCTGAAGGTGCCTGTCATCTGTACCGTTATTGGTGAAGGTGGTTCCGGTGGTGCGCTGGCGATTGGCGTGGGCGATAAAGTGAATATGCTGCAGTACAGCACCTATTCCGTTATCTCTCCGGAAGGGTGTGCCTCTATCCTGTGGAAGAGCGCCGATAAAGCGCCTCTGGCTGCAGAAGCGATGGGCATCATTGCCCCACGCCTGAAAGAGCTGAAGCTGATCGATACCGTCATCCCTGAGCCTCTGGGTGGTGCGCATCGTAAGCCGGAAGTGATGGCCGCTTCCCTGAAAGCGCAGCTGCTGGCCGATCTGGCGGACCTGGATGTGCTGAGCAAAGAAGATCTGCTCAATCGTCGTTACCAGCGTCTGATGACCTACGGTTACGCGTAAGCTTCACAATTATCTGAAAAGCCGCACACTGTTGCGGCTTTTTTTATACCTGCGGTTTACCCTGGCTATGCTTAGCTAATGTTTTTTAAGGAGGAAGCCCGTGAATATTATTGCCATTATGGGGCCACACGGCGTCTTTTATAAAGATGAGCCCATCAAGGAGCTGGAGCAGGCCCTGCAGTCACGTGGCTATCAGCTGATCTGGCCGCACAACAGCGCTGACCTGCTGAAGTTCATTGAGCACAACCCGCGGATCTGTGGCGTGATCTTCGACTGGGATGAGTACGACCTGGAGCTGTGCAGCGATATCAACAAGCTGAATGAATATCTCCCGCTGTATGCGTTTATCAATACCCACTCGACCATGGACGTCAGTGCCCAGGATATGCGGATGGCGCTGTGGTTTTTCGAATACTCACTCGGCGTGGCCGAAGATATTGCGGCCCGCATTCAGCAATATACCGGCGAGTATCTGGATAACATCACGCCGCCGTTTACCCGGGCGCTGTTTACCTATGTGAAGGAAGGGAAGTACACCTTTTGCACGCCTGGTCATATGGCGGGGACGGCTTATCAAAAAAGCCCGGTTGGCTGCCTGTTCTATGATTTCTTCGGCGGCAACACCCTGAAAGCGGATGTATCGATTTCGGTTACCGAGCTTGGCTCATTGCTGGATCACACCGGTCCACACCTTGAAGCCGAAGAGTACATTGCCCGCACCTTTGGGGCCGAGCAGAGCTATATGGTGACCAACGGTACGTCGACGTCAAACAAAATCGTCGGCATGTATGCCGCCCCGGCCGGAAGTACGTTACTGATCGACCGTAACTGCCATAAGTCGCTGGCGCATCTGCTGATGATGAGCGATGTCGTACCGCTCTGGCTGTCACCCACGCGTAACGCGCTGGGGATCCTGGGGGGAATTCCGCGCCGTGAATTCACCCATTCAGCCATAGAAAATAAGGTGGCGGCGATCCCCGGCGCAAGCTGGCCGATCCACGCGGTGATCACCAACTCCACCTATGACGGATTGCTGTATAACACCAACTGGATCAAACAGACGCTGGATGTCCCCTCGATCCACTTTGATTCCGCGTGGGTGCCTTATACCAATTTTCACCCCATCTACGCGGGTAAAAGTGGAATGAGTGGCGAACGTGTGCCGGGCAAAGTGTTTTTCGAAACGCAATCGACGCACAAAATGCTGGCTGCGTTTTCCCAGGCCTCGCTTATCCATATCAAAGGTGAGTACGACGAAGAGACGTTTAACGAAGCGTTTATGATGCACACCACCACCTCACCAAGTTATCCGCTGGTGGCCTCCATTGAAACGGCTGCGGCGATGCTGCGCGGCAATCCGGGTAAACGTCTTATCAATCGCTCTGTAGAGCGCGCGCTGCATTTCCGCAAAGAGGTTCAGCGGTTAAAAGATGAGGCTGAGGGCTGGTTCTTTGATATCTGGCAGCCGGAAGAGATTGACGAGGCGGAGTGCTGGCCGGTCGCGCCGGGTGAAGAGTGGCACGGCTTCCGTGATGCCGATGCCGACCACATGTTCCTCGACCCGGTAAAAGTAACAATCCTGACGCCGGGCATGGATGAACAGGGTAACATGAGCGACGAAGGTATTCCGGCCGCGCTGGTGGCGAAATTCCTTGATGAGCGCGGCGTGGTGGTGGAGAAAACCGGACCGTATAACCTGTTGTTCCTGTTCAGCATTGGGATTGATAAAACCCGCGCGATGGGTTTGCTACGTGGGCTGATGGAGTTTAAGCGTGCGTACGATCTGAACCTGCGCGTGAAGAACATGCTGCCGGATCTCTATGCGGAGGATCCTGATTTTTATCGCAATATGCGTATACAGGATCTGGCCCAGGGGATCCACAAACTGATCCGCCAGCACGATCTGCCGCGCCTGATGCTGCAGGCGTTTGACGTCTTGCCTGAGATGAAACTGACGCCGCACAAAGCCTGGCAGCGACAGGTGAAAGGGGAGGTAGAAACCGTTGAGCTGGAAAATCTGGTGGGACGCGTCTCGGCCAATATGATCCTGCCTTATCCACCGGGCGTACCGCTGCTGATGCCGGGAGAGATGATCACCGAAGAGAGCCGTGCGGTGCTCGATTTTCTGCTGATGCTCTGTTCTGTGGGGCGTCACTACCCGGGCTTCGAGACGGATATCCACGGTGCGAAACGTGATGAAAATGGGGTTTACTGGGTGCGAGTCCTAAAATAAAGGTGGCTGCTTGCCAGTGGCGGGTTTTCGGTTGTAACGTTCAGGCATCATAAAAAGGAGAAGCTATGCTGGGTTTAAAACAGGTTCATCATATTGCGATCATTGCCACCGATTACGCCAAAAGTAAGGCCTTTTATTGCGACATTCTGGGCTTTACGCTGTTAAGCGAGGCCTATCGTGTGGAGCGCGACTCCTGGAAAGGCGATCTGGCGTTAAACGGGCAGTATGTCATTGAACTTTTCTCTTTTCCTTTCCCACCTGCGCGTCCGTCCCGTCCGGAAGCCTGCGGCCTGCGCCATCTGGCTTTTAGCGTGGATGATCTTGACCGTGCGGTAAAACATCTTGAAGAGCATGGCGTGAAGTGCGAAGCGATTCGTGTCGATCCGTTTACCGACAAGCGTTTTACTTTTTTCAACGATCCGGACGGTCTTCCGCTGGAGCTTTACCAGCAGTAAGCGCCATCCTGTGTGATAATGCCCGCTCTGTTCGGGCATTTTTTATGTGTAATTCTCTATGACCCTACCCGCTATTGCGCAAGCCGTTTCACCGTACCGCCAGCTGCTGGTGGGATTTAGCGGTGGCCTGGATTCCACGGTGTTGCTCCATCGCCTCAAACTCTGGCGCGATCAACAGCCTGACGTTCAGCTCCGGGCGATGCATATCCATCATGGGCTGAGTCCTCATGCCGACGCCTGGGTTGCGCACTGTGAAGCGGTGTGCTCGGCCTGGGCGATCCCGCTTGAGATTAAACGGGTGGTGCTCAGAGATGAAGGGCTCGGTATTGAAGCGCACGCGCGTAAAGCGCGCTATGCCGCATTTACCGCGGCATTACAACCCGGCGAAGCGCTGGTCACGGCACAGCACCTTGACGACCAGTGCGAAACCTTCTTGCTGGCGTTAAAACGGGGAAGTGGCCCGGCGGGGCTCTCCGCCATGCCTGAACGCTCTGATTTTGCCGGGACGCAATTATTGCGTCCGCTGCTTGGCGAGTCGCGCGCATCGCTGGAAGCCTGGGCGCAGCAATATCAGCTGAGCTGGATTGAAGATGAGAGCAATCAGGACGATGGCTACGATCGTAATTTCCTGCGTCTGCGTGTTTTGCCGTTACTGACCGCACGCTGGCCGCACTTTGCAGACGCAACAGCACGAAGCGCCCTGCTGTGTGCCGAACAGGAGAGCCTGCTGGATGAACTGCTGAGTGAAGAACTGGCTGAACTGATTTCGGTAAACGGGGCGTTGGCGATCGCACCGCTGGAGGCGATGAGTCCGGTTCGTCGGGCCGCGCTGCTGCGCCGTTGGCTGGCCTCTCACCGTGCAACGATGCCATCGCGTGCCATGCTGGGACGTATCTGGGACGAAGTCGCCCAGGCGCGGGAGGATGCAACGCCGTGCGTGCACCTGAACGGTTTTGACGTCAGGCGCTATAAAGGCCAGCTGTGGTGGGTGAAATCGGCCCCCTCGCTTGCAGATGTGGTGCTCGGCTGGCCATCGCCTGCGAAACCGCTGCTGTTGCCCTGGGATATGGGAAGCTTGTCTCTGGAGACGCCAGGCCATGTGCGTTTACCGAAAGCCGAAGAACCGGTCACCGTGCGCTTTAAGGCCAGCGGTATGCTGCACATTGTCGGACGTAACGGTGGAAGGAAGCTCAAAAAAATCTGGCAGGAGTGCAATGTGCCGCCCTGGTTGCGCGATACCACGCCGTTACTTTTTTACGGTGAAACACTGATTGCGGCGGCAGGGGTATTCATTACAGAAGAGGGCTGGGCAGAATCGGGCGTGAGTCTGGAGTGGAAAACGTAACGGGCAGCCAGGCTGCCCGTTAGTGTCATCAGGATTCGCTCACCACGACGGTGCCGATTTGCGGGTGGCTGAAGCTGGCAATTTTGTCCAGGCGTAGCTCACGCGTCGCACCGGCGTCTTCCACTATCAGATATTCCACATTCTTACGTGAAACCAGGTCGCTGGCTTTCGCCTTCAACACTTCGCCATCTTTTAACTCCAGCGTCAGTATTAAATGATGCTGGCAGGCGAGTTCGAGGTTGTCATAGTCATCACAATTGATGGGTTGATAAGTATCATTCATCGACATAATCGCTCACCAGTAAATTCGCCGCAGCATACGCTGCTTTTTCCCTGACCGATTCTGAAAGGCTCTCATCAGAGGCCACTTCATTAAGCACTTTCAATACACAGCCCAACGCATCCGGGACATATCCCAGATCTCCGCTGGCGATTTCCGCATACCGTTTGCGAATTAGCTCACAATAATTATTCACATCCCCTCCCGCCAGCGCACTGACTTACTGTGAGATATCATTAAGCCTACGAAGATAAACTCGGTTTAGCAAGGTGACTATACCATACTCATTTAAGCAATATCAGAGCCTTGATGGCGCCGTATTCATCACGGCGTAACAGCCTTTTGCCGCTGTTTTCGCTACAATGTGCGCCTGATTCGAAAGGGGTTCTCCCATGGCGCTGAAAGCGACAATTTATAAAGCGGTGGTCAATGTGGCTGACCTTGACCGCAACCAGTTTCTGGATGCGTCACTGACGCTGGCGCGTCACCCCTCTGAAACCCAGGAGCGCATGATGCTGCGCCTGCTGGCGTGGATTAAATATGCCGACGAGCGTCTGCAGTTTACCCGTGGCTTAAGCGCAGAAGACGAGCCGGAAGCCTGGCTGCGTAACGATCATCTGGGTATCGATTTATGGATTGAACTTGGTCTGCCGGATGAGCGCCGCCTCAAAAAGGCGTGTACCCAGTCTGCGGAAGTGGCGCTATTCGCGTACAACCAACGCGCTGCGGAAATCTGGTGGCAGCAAAACAAGAGCAAGTGCGGTCAGTTTAAAAACCTCACGGTCTGGTATCTGGATGATGAACAACTGGCGCAGCTGAGCGAATTCGCCAGCCGGACGATGACTCTGCAGGCGACGATCCAGGACGGCGCTATCTGGCTTTCTGACTCTCAGAATAATCTGGAAATTCATCTGACGGCGTGGCAGCCTGCTTCATGATCGTGTTGTCCCGAAACGTCAGCATCCCGGACAATGAGCTGGAGATCACCGCCATCCGTGCGCAGGGGGCGGGGGGACAGCACGTTAACAAGGCTTCAACCGCTATCCATTTGCGCTTTGACATTCGGGCCTCAAGCCTGCCAGAGTATTATAAGGAAAGTCTGCTCGCTGCCAGCCATCATCTGATCACCAGCGACGGTGTCATTGTGATCAAGGCGCAGGAGTACCGTAGCCAGGAGTTAAACCGGGAAGCGGCAATTGCCAGACTGGTGGCGGTGATAAAAGAATTAACTGCGGTGCAAAAAAGCCGTCGGGCAACGCGGCCAACCCGCGCATCGAAAGAGCGTCGGTTGTCGTCAAAGGCTCAGAAATCCACAGTGAAAGCACTACGCGGTAAAGTTCGTCGCCCTTTGGATTGACGAAAAGGAACACTATTTCATAAGGAATTCATTGTGAAAAAAGCATTATGGTCAGCGTTGGCAGTGAGTACGCTCTTTGCGCTTTTCGGATGTAACAACCGTTCGGAAACGCAGATCCTGCAGCCCACGCAGAATGAAGAGTTAAAGCCAATGCAGCAGAGCTGGCGCGGCGTACTGCCTTGTGCCGACTGTGAAGGCATTGAGACGTCGCTGTTCCTGCAAAAAGACGGTACGTGGGTCATGAATCAGCGGTATCAGGGCGCGAAAGAACCCTCCTCTTTTGCGACTTACGGGACATGGGCACGCACGGCCGAGAAGCTGGTGTTGACCGATACGAGCGGCGAGAAAACGTATTTCCGCGCCAAAGGCGAGGGGATGGAGATGCTCGACCGTGAAGGCAACCCGATTGAATCCCAGTTCAACTACACGCTGGCTCCGGTGAAAGCGGCGCTGCCGGCCACGCCGATGCCGATGCGGGGCATGTATTTCTATATGGCTGATGCGGCCATCTTTACAGAATGCGCAACGGGTAAGAAAGTGAGCGTGGCGAACAATGCCCAGCTGGAACGGGATTATGCGGTCGCACGCGGAAATGACAGTAAGCCGGTATTATTGACGGTCGACGGTCACTTTACGCTGGAGCCAAACCCGGATAGCGGCGAGTTGGTGAAAACCCTTGTGGCAGATAAAGATGCGAAGTTCGCGGCAGGCAAAGACTGTAACAGTAAATAACGCTGGCTTTGCGCCATGAAAAAACCCCGCCTGAGCGGGGTTTTTTATTTAACCTTTGATGGCTTTTACCAGGTAATCAAGGATATCACCGGTCTTAATCATCTGTTTTTCGCCGCTACGACGGTATTTATATTCAATCTCGTCGCTGTCGAGGTTACGGTCACCGATAACGATGGTATGAGGAATACCAATCAGTTCCATATCAGCAAACATCACGCCCGGACGTTCTTTACGGTCGTCCATCAGCACTTCGATACCCTGCGCGCGCAGCTCTGCGTACAGTTTCTCAGCCAGCTCCTGCACACGGTAAGACTTGTGCATGTTCATTGGCAGGATCGCTACCTGGAACGGCGCGATGTTATCCGGCCAGACAATGCCACGCTCGTCGTAGTTCTGCTCAATCGCCGCAGCTACCACGCGCGTGACCCCAATACCGTAGCAACCCATGGTCAGGATCTGGTTACGGCCATCTTCACCCTGAACGGCAGCGTTCAGCGCACGGGAATATTTATCGCCCAACTGGAAGATATGGCCCACTTCGATGCCGCGTTTAATCATCAGGGTGCCCTGGCCATCCGGGCTTGGATCGCCTGCAACGACGTTGCGAATATCCGCCACTTCTGGCGTTGCCACATCGCGATCCCAGTTGATGCCAAAGTAGTGTTTACCATCAATGTTAGCGCCTGCAGCGAAGTCGCTCATCGCCGCAACCGTGCGGTCAATCACAACAGGCACAGGCATATTCACCGGACCCAGAGAGCCTGGGCCTGCGTTTACGACGGCGCGGATTTCCGCTTCCGTTGCGAAGGTCAGTGGGCTGGCAACCTGTGGCAGCTTCTCAGCTTTCACTTCGTTCAGCTCGTGATCACCGCGTACCAGCAGGGCAACCAGCGGGTATGCACTGCCTTCTGTGGATTTCACCAGCAGCGTTTTAACGGTTTTTTCGATCGGCAGCGCAAACTGCTCAACCAGCTCGGCAATGGTTTTGGCATTTGGCGTGTCAACCAGCGTCATTTCCTGGGTTGCCGCGCCGCGTGGTTCTTTTGGTGCCAGAGCTTCAGCAAATTCAATGTTTGCCGCGTAGTCAGAGGAGTCAGAGAAGATCACATCGTCTTCACCGCTCTGCGCCAGAACCTGGAACTCATGGGACGCGCTACCACCGATAGAGCCGGTATCGGCCTGCACAGCACGGAAATCCAGACCCATGCGGGAGAAGATTTTGCTGTAAGCCTCGTACATTTTGTCGTAGGTCTCTTGCAGAGATTCCTGAGAAGTATGGAAAGAGTAAGCATCTTTCATCAGGAATTCGCGAGAACGCATAACGCCGAAACGTGGGCGAACTTCGTCACGGAACTTGGTCTGGATCTGGAAGAAGTTCAGCGGCAGCTGTTTGTAAGAGCTCAGCTCATTGCGAATCAGATCGGTGATCACTTCTTCATGCGTCGGGCCGAGGACGAACGGACGCTCGCCACGGTCAACGAAGCGCAGCAGTTCAGGGCCATATTGCTCCCAACGGCCGCTCTCCTGCCACAGGTCAGCGGGCTGAACCACGGGCATGGACACCTCGATAGCACCGGCGTTATTCATCTCTTCACGCACGATGTTTTCGACTTTTTTCAGGACGCGCACGCCGGTCGGCAGCCAGGTGTACAACCCGGAGGCCAGCTTGCGGATCATCCCGGCGCGCAGCATCAGCTGGTGGCTGATGACTTCGGCGTCGGCAGGTGTCTCCTTCAGTGTGGAGAGCAGATATTGGCTAGTACGCATGTTGTTACGGTTCCATTTCGACGATTGGAACAGGCTGAAACGCCAGCCTGACACAAAAAAAGTGGTTTAGTTTACCAGTGTGGCAAAGATGCCAAAAGAGAGGAGAAGAAAATTACCTGGGTTCCAGGGCAAACACTTCAAAACCGGTCTCTGTCACGCGCCAGCGGACATTAAAATCCAGCAGCCAGACGGCGTAGGTTTTCCCGGCTTCCTCTTCTTTACGGTAGGCTGGACGCGGATCCTGCGCCAGAACATCTACGATAAAGTCCCGCAAACGGGGATAGCGCTTTTCCAGTTGGCCAAGTTGCGTAAGCAGTTCTGGCGTAAAGTGAACAGGCATATCCGCCTGCGGTGCTTGCTGGGCGTAGCTGGCCCGGGCATCTGGCAACGCTTCGGCAAAAGGCAGATAGGGTTTAATGTCGATAACCGGGGTGCCATCAACCAGGTCAAGGCTGCCTAACTCCAGTATCACCTGATCTTTCTGACAGCGTATATCTTTCAGTTCAACCAGCGACATGCCGATCGGGTTTGGACGAAAGGTTGAGCGGGTCGCGAATACCCCCATCCGGGCATTTCCGCCCAGACGAGGAGGGCGCACCGTAGGACGCCAGCCACCGTCCATCGTCTGGTGAAACACAAAAACAACCCATAAATGGCTGAACGCCTCAAGCCCGCGCACCGCATCGGCCTGATTATAGGGCGCAATCAAGTGAAGTTCACCGCTGCCGCTGGTGACCAGACCCGGCTGGCGTGGTACGGCAAACTTCTCTTTGTAAGGAGAGCGGATAACGCCTATCTGTTCGAAATGAAAGGCACTCATTTCGCCGAAATGGTCAGCGCCGAACCAATACACACCGCCTGACGATAGCAGCCGGGTGTCCCGCTGGTGACTTCACAGCTGTGCAACAGTACCGCGTTAGCTTTCATTTTGGCCGCGTTGATCTGCATACGTTTACGGGCTGTCGGAATGTTGGGTGGGGAGTCCTGATTGGTAGCCTGACAGGATTCACCGCTCACCTCACCGAGCTCACGGAAAGGCTTGCCCACAAGTTCGTCGGCTTTGGTAATGATACGTACCGGCGCAGGGCGAGGCGCTTTAGGTTTAACGGGCTCTGCTTTTGGCGGGGTTGCAGTGCTTTGAACGGGTTCAACTGGAGATCTGCTTAGCATAGAACAGCCGCTCAGCATCAGTGCTAAAAGACAGATCGGTAAAGCACGCATAATAATTCCTCAGTGGATAATCAAAACGTCAGATATTGAATCAGTTGACTGCACAAATGACAAGACGGGCAGAAGCCCGTCTTGATGATATTACACTGAGGTCAGATTACCAGCCTTTAACCGCGCCGCCGTTAAACACTTTGTTGGCTTCCTGGTAAACTTCTTCAGACTGATAAGCCTGAACGAATTTCTTCACGTTTTCCGCGTCTTTGTTGTCTTCACGGGTCACGATCAGGTTAACGTACGGGGAATCTTTGTCTTCCACAAAGATGCCGTCTTTTGCCGGGGTCAGGCCAATCTGGCTGGCGTAGGTAGTGTTGATAACAGCCAGGGCGATCTGCGCATCGTCCAGAGAGCGTGGCAGCTGTGGCGCTTCCAGCTCAACAATTTTCAGATTTTTCGGGTTCTCGGTCACGTCGAGAACGGTCGGCAGCAGGCCAACGCCGTCTTTCAGTTTAATCAGGCCCACTTTCTGCAGCAGCAGCAGGGAGCGGCCCAGGTTAGTTGGATCGTTTGGCACAGCAACCTGAGAGCCTGGCTGCAGTTCGTCCAGCGATTTAATCTTCTTGGAGTAGCCCGCGATTGGGTAAACGAAGGTGTTACCCACAGCAACCAGTTTGTAGCCGCGATCCTTAATCTGCTGATCCAGGTACGGTTTGTGCTGGAAGGCGTTGGCGTCAATATCGCCTTTGCTCAGCGCTTCGTTCGGCAGAACGTAATCGTTGAAGGTCACCAGCTCAACATCAAGGCCATACTTCTCTTTTGCCACTTTCTGAGCAGTTTCAGCAACCTGCTGTTCTGCACCCACGATAACGCCCACTTTAATGTGGTTTGGATCTTTTTCGTCCTGACCACAACCCACCAGTGCCAGAGAGCCGATCAGCGCGCCTGCTGCAGCAAAGGTCTTTAATTTAAACGCCATGTTTTTATCCTTAACTCGTCGAGTTTGTGTTGTGTGTAACGTTATTTGTGCGTAACAGCCCGGACGATGCGATCGCCAGAGAACTGGATGAGATAAACCAGTACAACCAGCAATACCAGAACGGTATTCATTACGGTAGCGTTATAACCAATATAGCCGTACTGGTAACCAATTTGGCCTAAACCGCCAGCGCCAACGGCACCGCCCATCGCGGAATAACCGACCAGGGTGATAAGCGTAATGGTTGCCGCATTCACCAGGCCTGGCAGTGCTTCCGGCAGCAGAACCTTGCGCACGATCTGCATCGGTGTGGCGCCCATTGCGCGGGAAGCTTCGATCAACCCGGTTGGAATTTCAAGCAGGGCGTTTTCCACCATACGCGCGATAAACGGCGCGGCGCCGACCGTCAGGGGAACAATGGCCGCCTGCAGACCAATAGAGGTGCCGACAATCACGCGGGTGAATGGAATCATCCATACCAGCAGAATAATAAACGGGATAGAACGGAAGATATTCACCAGCGCAGAGAGCGTACGGTACAACTTCGCGTTCTCAATGATTTGACCCGGACGCGTCACGTACAGCAGTACGCCGACCGGCAGGCCAATCACAAAACCAAAGAAACCGGATACAAAGGTCATTGCCAGCGTTTCCCAAACGCCGCGAACCAGCAGCCACATCATCGGCTCAGACATAACCCAGTACCTCTATTTTTACGTGATGTTCTTGCAGCCAGGCAATTGCCGCCTGGGTTTCTTCTTGTGTGCCGTGCATTTCCGTCAGCATGATGCCGAACTTCACGCCACCGGCGTAATCCATCTGCGCGCTGATGATGTTGTTGTTCACATTGAAGCGGCGCGCGGTTTCGGAAAGCAGCGGGGCATCAACGGACTGACCGGTGAACTCCATTCGCAGCATCGGGACGCTGTCCGTCGTGGGTTCGGTTTTCAAACGTTCCAGATAATCTTCCGGAATATCCAGATGCAGTGTGGACTGAATAAATTGCTGCGCCAGCGGGGTCTTGGGATGTGAAAACACTTCACTTACCGTGTCCTGCTCAATCAGTTCACCGTTGCTGATCACGGCAACACAGTCACAGATGCGTTTTACGACATCCATCTCGTGGGTAATAAGGAGGATCGTCAGGCCGAGACGACGGTTAATGTCTTTCAGCAGTTCCAGAATAGAACGGGTGGTGGCCGGGTCTAATGCGCTGGTGGCTTCATCGCACAGCAGCACTTTGGGATTGCTTGCCAGCGCACGGGCAATGGCTACACGCTGTTTTTGTCCGCCAGACAGATTGGCCGGGTAGCTATCATGTTTATCACCCAGACCCACGAGATCCAGCAGCTCGGTTACGCGACGCTTAACCTCATCTTTAGGCGTGTTGTCGAGCTCCAGCGGTAAGGCGACGTTGCCGAACACCGTGCGTGACGCCAGCAGGTTAAAGTGCTGGAAGATCATGCCAATCTGGCGACGCGCTTTGGTCAGTTCTTTTTCTGAGAGCGCGGTCAGTTCTTGTCCGCCAACTTCTACGCTGCCCTGGGTTGGGCGCTCAAGCAGGTTAACACAACGGATCAGTGTACTTTTACCTGCACCCGATGCGCCAATGACGCCATAAATCTGACCAGCAGGAACATGCAGGCTGACATTGTTCAGCGCCTGAATGGTTCGGTTCCCCTGCTGGAACACTTTGGTGATATTGGAAAGTTTAATCATTAGATTATTTTTATCGTATGTAAGTTAGCCGTGGCATTTTCGTCTGCCAGATACGGGTGATGCCCGTAAACAAAACGGATGTTAAGGCATCCAGACGTCTAAATCAATCCAACTCTGTGCGATGAGCACTTTATTGCGCTGCGATTCATGAGATACTAGCTGAACACGCCTTTTTCAGGAGCAAACCGGTGGCAAAATCAGTACCCGCAATTTTTCTCGATCGTGATGGCACTATTAATGTGGATCACGGTTATGTTCACGAGATTGACGAGTTCGAATTTATCGAAGGCGTTATCGATGCCATGCGCCAGCTAAAAGAGATGGGCTATGCGCTGGTGGTTGTCACCAACCAGTCTGGTATCGCGCGTGGCAAATTTACCGAAGCGCAATTCGAAACGCTGACGGAATGGATGGACTGGTCTCTTGCCGACCGCGGTGTTGATCTTGATGGCATCTATTATTGTCCTCATCACCCGCAGGGAACGGTAGAAGAGTATCGCCAGACCTGTGATTGCCGTAAGCCGCACCCGGGGATGTTTATCTCGGCGCAGGAATTTTTGCATATTGATATGGCCGCTTCTTATATGGTGGGCGATAAAATGGAAGATATGCAGGCGGCAACCGCGGCGGGTGTGGGTACCAAAGTATTAGTTCGCACCGGCAAACCCGTGACGCCAGAAGCAGAGACTGCAGCGGATTGGGTGATTAATAGCCTGGCCGAGCTGCCTGAAGCGATCAAAAAGCACCAAAAATAGGCTTTTTGGTGAAAAGATGAGCGGTTGAAATAAAAATGCATATTTCCGCTTGTCATTCCCCGGAGGCC